>DAISYQ010000016.1:0-62991 GCA_036825195.1 Syntrophales bacterium | reverse complement strand
TATGAAACACCTTTTGATAAGCTCCAAAAGGTTACCGAATTATTGAGCTAGTACAACAACCCCTTTTAATAAATTTCATCAGTTCACAAAAAAGCCCCATCTCTCAGTTTGAGAAACAGGGCTTTTAGATGATCAGACCATAATCGACTCCGGTTATATCTGTTCAAAAGCACATACGAATTATTTTAATCAACGAAATACGATAAGTTACTAACTCCATCATAAAAGTATGTCAAGGAATATATAGGTAAAATTTCCGATCAGAAACTCTTTCTTGCCCGAGCAAGTTCAAGCCTTGATCTCCAGTCGTCCGATTGCATCGCGCAGTACGCGCATGGCGATGCAGTCGTCCTCGTTGTATTCGAGAATCCTCTTCTTTACCTCTTCATCCTTTGTTTCCACCCAGCGGTGATACCACTCGATCGACCCCGCACCTGACGGGTCCGTATCTCGCCACTTGAAACCGAGGTAATAGGCCAGAGTCTTTATCGAATGGTCGCGGGTGGGCCACTCGGATTTTGGCCGTACGATATCGGCAAAGAGATCCACCGTTTCAGGAGCACCGAACATCGCATTTATCTCCTCGCCGCTCGCGACATGGGGATAGAGCCTCTGCAGCTTTCTCCAGATCGTCCTCTCATAGGGCGAATAGTAGTATATCGCGCAGGGCATCGATGCCTTGATGTATTCCCAGGCGGCGGCAAAGGCCTGCTCCTCTTCTTCGGGCGTGGGATTATCGGCGAAGAAGGCGACATACCGTTCGGACCGTCTGTCACCCCCGATCCGCTCCACAAAGCCGTGGAGGTAGCAGATATCCCTCATGGGGTCTGTTTCGATATCGAAGAAGAGTTCCCTTTCCACCGATGGGAGCGCTACAGACTCTCTCAGGTAGGGTCGTGCCCCCGGCGTCTTCTGAAGCAACGCCCGCTCGTGAAACTGGAGGAGTTTGCCGCTCCCGATACCGGGAATCACCGTCTTTCTGCCCTGAATCAATCCTTCGATCTTCGATTCCGAAAGGTCCTTCACGCTTTGGATGTGCGCCAGCATCGCGTCACGTTTGGTGCGCCCCAGCTCGGGAATGAGCGTCAGATCGTCCAGCTCTTCAAGACACTTTATGCAGGCGCTTCGCCAGTGGCAGAGCTTGCACTGAGCGGCGAGGGCGGGCCTCGTCGTTTCGATCTTCCCGACCATCTTCCGGGTCAGATCGAGAACGTCCAGATAAAGATCCCAGAGGCTCGCGGTATTTCTGACACCCTGCTGCGCGTTCAGATCATAGATTACTTCATTGCCATGGACATCCCAGATGAAGGGGACTCTTCCCGCCGAAAGGCCGAGCCTTTCGAGGATATCCGTGTAGAGGGCGAGTTGGACGGCGTAATGCTTCTTCGGTTTGCCTCCCTCCCCTCCTTCCGAGCCCTCTTCACCGGCACCGCTTTTGATATCGCCGGCGACGTATCCGCTCCCCCGGCGTCGAAGGAGATCGGGTTCTCCCAGAAGATCGTCAGCAGCTATCCTCCCGGCGTAGATGAGTGAATCGCCCCGTCT
Source organism: Syntrophales bacterium (assembly GCA_036825195.1). Lineage (GTDB taxonomy): Bacteria > Desulfobacterota > Syntrophia > Syntrophales > UBA2210 > UBA2210. The sequence continues at coordinate 61,446 of DAISYQ010000016.1, read as the reverse complement.
CATGGCCTCCAGGGTGAGACGCTCCCGTTCCCTCTCGGAAGCGGGGCGGAGGTTTGTAAAGGGTATGTCGAGGCCCTCGATCACCTCGCGCTCGAAGAGATTCCCCCTGTCCCAGAGGAGCTGGACGAATGCATTGACAGGGTCTCGTTTTGTCGGGTCTCCGAAGAGATCCATGACGACGCGGTGGGGGCACTGGACAAGATTGTAGAGCATGGAGGCGGTTATCGCTTTTTTCATGTCATCTCCACCTGCCGCACCCAGACAGGACCGGCGGCATCGCTACCGTGGCACAGCATGCGATCGGATTTCTCAGCCCAGGTAGTCGCCGAGGTAATCGATTATCACCTGTTCTTTCCCGAAGTAGAAATGATCGGCTCCGCGCACGATATCGAGTCTGCATCCCAGTTCGCCGGCTATCTTTTCTAGGGAGCGCAGGGGGCAGAACTGATCCCTGTCGCCGCAGATGATAAGATTGCATTTCTCCTTGAGATGAGAGAAATCAAACTCCAGAAAATCTACAGGAGGCGAAACCATGACGACAGGGGAAAGGCCGTCATACCCGGGCAGGACCTTCGAATTGACCCATGCCCCGAAGGAATAGCCTGCCAGGGCGATATCGTTCAGTCCCTTCTCCTTCAGAAAGGCAATGGCCCCCTTGACGTCGTCCTGCTCGCCGATACCGTTGTCAAAGCTGCCCCCGCTCCTCCCTACTCCTCTGAAATTAAACTTCAGGGTCGCGTAGCCGTGGTCATGAAAGGCTGAGACAAGGGCATCCACCACATTGTTCATCATGTTCCCGCCCATCTGTGAATGGGGATGGGTGATGACCGCGCCCTTTGACCCGTCTCCCGGGGTATAGATCCCCTCGATTGTTACCTCTCCGCTCTGAAAGAAAACACGTTCCCCTTGCATCGTACCCTCGTCCCGTCCGTGATTTGTCGTGATACTAAAATTTACTCTCCCCGTACCGCGACCCTGAGATAGGCGTCACCCCTCTCCTGCTCGCTGATCTTCGCACCCAGGCCGGCCAGCCGGAGCGTGACGCCGTCCCTGGTTCCCGGCGGTATGGTCACACGAAACATCCTCTTTTGAAAACCGAGGGGAAGGTTGACGATCTTCTGCGTTCCCCTTTCGGCCTCACGGCTCGTTATTTCGATGTTCCCGTACAGGTCATATCCGTCCGTTCTCGGGGCGGGCTTCACAACATGCAGCCGCGGCGATCTCTGTTTAACCGTGGTGCGATTCAGGATGTCTGAGACACCGATACGGGGGAGATACCTGAACAGGAAAACGAGGCCGATACCCGAAACGAAGCCCCCCACGTGGGCCCACCACGCAATGCCGGCCCCGCCCGCCGGTCCGCTCATGGTGGCGCTGATGAACTGTATCAGAAACCAGATGACGAGGAAAAAGGCGGCGGGAATCTCGATGAAATACGGGATAATGATGATCGGGATGAGCGTGAGGACCCGCGAACGGGGGTACAGAATCAGATAGGCCCCCATCACCCCGGCGATGGCGCCGCTCGCCCCGATGACCGGTACCTGGGACTGGATGTTGAACAGGACGTGTATCAGGGCCGACGCCCATCCGCATATGAGGTAGAAGGCGAGGTAGCGAACCGGTCCCAGTGTGTCTTCCACATTGTCGCCGAAGATATAGAGAAACCACATATTGCCGAGCAGGTGCAGGAATCCCCCGTGGAGAAACATGAAGGAAACGAGGGAAAAGATCTGCTGGCCGAAGGTAAAATGCTGGGCGATAGCATCCACGGTGAAACGGGCCGGGATGAGGCCGTAGGTGATGATGAAGTTCTGCGCTTCCGTCCCGTGAGTCGGCTGCAGAAAAAAGACCGCCACATTGATCGCAATGAGCGTCATATTGACGACGGGATAGTTTCGGGATTGTATGGTATCACGAATCGGTATCATCGGGCCCGTACTGTATCATAGATGCGTTCTTTTTACCCGCACAGATTTCCGCTTACAAGAGATTACAATGTCCTGCCCGATGAACCGATCAGTGGGCGTTTCCCATCGTAAATTCCGCTCCTACTTTTTGAAGAGCTTCAGATATTCTCCGTATCCTTCCTTCTCCAGATCTTCCTTCGGGATGAAACGAAGGGCCGCCGAATTCATGCAGTAGCGAAGACCCGTCGGAGCCGGACCGTCATCGAAAACATGGCCGAGATGCGAATCGGCGTTCCTGCTCCGTACCTCGGTCCGTTCCATGAACAGTTTGTTGTCCGCCTTCTCGACAACGCTTTCCTTTTCGATGGGCCTCGTGAAGGAGGGCCATCCGGTTCCCGAATCATACTTGTCGGTGGAACTGAAGAGGGGTTCACCCGATACGATATCGACATAGATGCCCTCTTTCTTGTTGTCCCAGTACGGATTATTGAAAGCGCGCTCCGTGCCGTCTTCCTGGGTAACCTCGTACTGCAGGGGGGTGAGCTTCTTTTTCAGCTCTTCATCGGACGGTTTCCGGTATTGTTCGTCCGCTGCCTCTCCTGCTGACGGCGCGGGCCTGTTGCCCCATGTCTTCTCAATATAGGCTTCTCTTCCCGAATAGGTCCGATAGGAATTATACCGGAGCGGATTCTTGCAATAGTAATTCTGATGGTATTCCTCGGCCGGGTAAAAGGTTGTCGCCTCTACGATCTCCGTCATAATCGGTTTGTCATAGACACCCAGCTTCCGGAGTTCCTCCTTCGATTTCTCGGCGATTCGCCGCTGTTCGTCGTTGTGATAAAAGATGGCCGTTCGATACTGGCTTCCCCTGTCCGCAAACTGCCCGCCGTCGTCGGTAGGATCGATCTGCCGCCAGAATATATCGAGAAGCTCCTCATAGGATATTTTCTCGGGATCGAAGGTAATCTGAACGGCTTCTGCGTGTCCCGTGGTACCAGACGACACCTCTTCATAGGTTGGATTCTCTTTATGACCCCCCGTATATCCCGATGTAACGTCGATCACCCCCTCTTTCCCCTCAAAGGCGGATTCAACACACCAGAAACAGCCGCCCGCAACGGTAGCCTTCTCGATCTGTCTTTTAGCCATGGCATCATACCCTTTCAGCGGTCCTATGAGCAGGCCAACGCACACCACCAGCCCGATCAATGAAAGAACCGGTCCGCTCGTTATTTCAGATATATTCAATTTCATCTTAATTACCTCCTTATGGATATTAAGATAATCACTCTGTCAAGGAAGGCAATTAACGATGTTTCCGGGTTCCGGCCATGGAAAAGGCTTGACATTAGTTTGACATAAAACTATATTGTCGCCATGGAGCCTGATAAAAATCTCCCCATCACATTGATTTCACAGATCCGGGAAAAGGCGAACCGGTTTCTCATCGGCGAACTGAAGCGGCACGACATGACCGGGCTGGCGCCATCCCACGGTGATATTCTGTGGGTCCTCTTTACCCAGGGAGCGCTCTCCATGAAGGCGCTTGCGAAACTGATCGACAGAGACAAATCCACGGTAACCGCTCTGATCAATAAACTGATCTCTCTGGGATATGTTCAGAAACAACAGGATATCGCCGACAGCCGGGTGACCATCATATCGCTCACCAAAGAGGGCAGCGACTTAAAGGACGATCTGATAGAGATCTCACAGAATCTCATCGCGAAGGTCTATCAGACGCTTTCGGAAGATGAACAGGACGTGCTCATCGAATTGCTGACAAAGATCAACGGCAACTGGTAGCTTTCCAACCGGCACGGTCGGCATCGCACGACCGCTTAAAGAAATGCTATGCATAAGGAGGGGGCCCATGGCGTTATATGAGAAGCTGACGAAAAAGGAGCTGGTCGAATTTTTGAACAAGTGCTGGATGACCCATGACGGGACATGGTTTTTAAGCTGTTACATGGACATGGGAATCGAAACAGCAAACAGACTGAACAAGTCGGCGATCCAGTGGCTCGCGCCCATCGAGACACAGAGAATAAAGAATATCCTGGGAATCGAAGCCGACAGAATCGACACCTTCCGGAAGCTGAAGGATTATTTTGGGGAGGCATCGTCTCTCATGATCCCCGATTTCATGAATGCCACCTTCACCACCCCCCGTCACAACGTCATGCACTGGGAGTTTAAAAAGAACGAGTGTTTTGCGTACAAGGGCATAAAGAGGCTGGGGGCCATCGAAGGTTACGACTGCGGGGTTATCTTCCGGGTCCAGTGCTGGATGGACTGTCTGGGCATCTCCTATGAGATCTCCCCGAAGATTGACCGGTGCCTGATGCTCGCAGACGGGCACTGTTCGGGCGATTTCATCTTCAATTTCCCGGAATAAAGACAAAAAAACCGTCCGAATCCCTGTCTATCGTGCCTTAACGGTAATGCTAAAAGAAACAAGTTGTGGTATAGTCCCCTCCGTGTGAACTCTGACAGAGGAAAAATCCGTCACACAGAGAAGGATATATGCATGCAATTTGATCTATTCAAGATCTTGAAATCTATTACGGCTTTCTTTTCAGGAAAGAAAGAACGGCAAAGAACACCGGAAACGGAGCGCATCTCCCCGGCAGAGACACAAAGAGAAACAGCAACACACAGAGAGCCAAAGGATCAGACAGAGGGAACGAAGAGGCCTGTGCGTTTCAGCGAACTCGGTCTTCCTCCGGAACTTCTCGCTTCGATCGAGGACATCGGGTACACCGAAATGACCCCGATCCAGGAGGCGACCTATTCCATCATCACCTCGGGACAGGATCTGTGCGCCCTCGCGGAAACGGGATCGGGAAAGACGGCCGCCTGTTCCATTCCCCTCATCCAGAAGATCGACACCTCCCTCAACGCCGTCCAGGGGCTGGTGATCGTCCCGACCCGCGAATTGTGCCTCCAGTATGTGGACGAGATCGAAAAGGTGGGCACCGGCTCCGGGGTGGTCTCCTTCGCCGTTTTCGGCGGATTCAGCAAGGAGATACAGATCGCCAAGATAAAACACAAGGTTCATGTCCTCGTCGCGACACCGGGACGGCTCATCGACCTGCTGTACGAGGGGATTCTCAGCCTGTCGAACGTGAAATGCGTCGTCCTCGACGAGGCGGACGAACTTCTTCACGAAGGATTCCTCGAGGACATCGAGTTCATCATGTCATGCATCATCAATAAACATCAGACGCTCCTCTTCGCAGCCACGATGGATGATGATATCATGAAGCTCTCTCATGATTACCTGTACGACCCCCAGTACATCTCTCTCATCAAACAGCAGGCGGTTCCGGTGAGTATCGAGCACTATTTCACCTACCTCCATCCGAACCGAAAGGAGGAAGGGCTTGCGAAATACCTTGAAGGGGAAGATGTCAGCCAGGCGATCATCTTCTGCAACGCCCGCCACAAGGTCGACAAGCTGTTCCGCAACATGCGCAAGCGCTATAAAGACATCGAGTACATACATGCCGGGATCAACCAGAACAAGCGTTCTTCCATCTTCAGACAATTCAAGACCAATAAGCTCCGGTACCTCATTGCCACGGATGTCGCCGGGAGGGGACTGGACTTTACCCACGTGTCGCATGTGATAAACTGGGATTCACCGAGGGACGGAACACAGTACACCCATCGTACCGGTCGTTCCGGACGAATGGGGAGAAAAGGCCGTGCCTTCACCCTCGTGACCAAGAGCGATCTTCCCTATCTCCGTGAAATTATCCGGAAGAAAAAGATTACCCCCCACTGGATCGGGGAGAGCCCCTTTCAGGAAAGCAAAGCACCGCAGGGGGGCAGCACCAAGAAACGAAGAAGACCCTACCGTCGCCACAGGAGCGGAAAGGGAGGCGCTGCCGACCAGCAACCGAGAAGAAAAGATGCCGCGGCTAAAAGCGCATCCTGATGCTCGATCCCTTCAGACTGAGTGCTCTTCCCTGAGACTATTCGCTGAAATACTCCGGTTTCATGGAAACGGTAAGTCCGTCGCCGCTGTTTTTCAGCCGCACGGCAAGTCCCTGAATCTTCGGCAGTTCGTATTCGAAAAAGTAACGAAAGGCATGGAGTTTCCCGAGGTAGAAATCTCTTTCGTTCTCCTCGGAAGCTCCGGCAAGCGCCCCCTGTGCCGTGACGGCCTGAAAAAGCCATTGCCAGGCGATGGCGATGATACCGAAGAATTCAAGGAACAGCGTCGCATCCGCCAGGAAGAGTTCAATCTCTCCCTTGAGGGCAAGCCCCGTCAGGCTCTGGGCGACCTCTTTCAGTAGCTCCAGGGCCTCGTTCAGTTGCTCCGCATACATCGCCAATTCCGTGACTTCCTTCGCCGCGGCAATGGTGCTGCCCACCTCTTCAAGATAAAGAAAGAGCGCCTTCCCGTTCTTCATCACCATTTTGCGGCCCAGAAGATCCATCCCCTGGATTCCCGTGGTCCCCTCGTGAATGGGATGAATGCGAACGTCTCGGTAGTACTGTTCCAGGGGAAATTCATCGCAGTACCCATAGCCGCCCAGACACTGGAGCCCCTGGCTGCAGGAGAGGATACCCATCTCCGAGGGATAGCTCTTGGCGATGGGCGTGAGGATCTCCATGAGCAGTTCATACTTCTCCCTCTCTTCTCCCGCTTCAAGCACGGTAATCATATCGGTATATTTGGAGCACTGGAAGATCAGAGAAAAGGAGCCCTCAATGACGGCTTTCTGGAAGAGGAGCATCCGCTTGATGTCGGCGTGTTCGATGATCGGTATCTGAGGCTCGGCCGGGTCCTTTGACGTGATCTTTCTTCCCTGGGGTCTTTCCTTGGTATATTCCAGTGCCGCGTAATAGGCGGCTGAGGCTATCGCCGCCGCCCCCATCCCCACGTCGATCCGTGCCTCATTCATCATCTGGAACATATACCTGATACCCTTATGGGGTTCACCCACGAGCCAACCCCGACAGTCGTTGTTCTCTCCGAGACTGAGCTGCGTGATGGGTGCGCCGCGGTAGCCCAGTTTGTGGTATATTCCGGCGCAGGCCACGTCATTGGATACCAGTTCTCCCTCTCCGTTCAACCTCTTGTTCGGTACGATAAAGAGCGATATGCCCCTGATGCCCGGCGGCGCGCCCTCGATACGGGCGAGCATGAGATTGACCACATTCTCGACGGAGTCGTATTCGGCGCAGGAGATGAATATCTTCTGCCCTTTGATCGTATAGTATCCTGTATCGGTAGGGGTGGCGGTGGTGGAAACATCCGTCAGCGAAGAGCCGGCATGTGGCTCCGTGAGGGCCATGGTCCCCTGCCACCGGCCCGCAAACATCTTCGGCACGTAGGTTTCGATCAGGTCATGTGAGCCGAAGGATACGACCAGGTGGGCCGCCCCGGTGGTGAGAAAAGGATAGACACAGGCGGAATAGTTGGCTGCCGAAAAGATCCCCCGGAAGGCCGTCATGACACTCATCGGTATCTGCTGTCCACCCAGGTCATAAGGAGCGTGCGCCCCGATCCATCCCCCTTCTCCGCAGGCCTTCATGACCGTTTCGACAACGGGATGGACCTTCACGGTGGTTCCCGTGAATTCGGGCTGTTGCTTATCCATTTCGGCCAAGACGGGGAAAAGGATCTCTTTCCCCATCCTCATCCCCGTGTCCAGGACCATATCGAAGACTTCTCTGCTGTGATCGGCAAAGAAGGGGTAGGCGGTCAGTGATTCCACGTCAAACAGTTCATAGAGCATGAACTTCAGATTTCTCATGCTGATAAAGGTTTGTGCCATGAGTAAGTCCTCCTTTTCTTACGTGTCGATATGGCGGCAGGCCGACGTAAAACCTATTTTCCCAGAAAAACCTGCATGATGGTCAGGGCCTGATTTCTGTCTTCCAGACGGATAGCATCTTCAAGGCTCATTCCTCCCGTGTTCCGGTCAAGCGCCTCTTTCGTAACCCGGAGCCCCAAGGGCGATTTGCTCGCCATATTCCGCGCCATGACCATCGCCTCATCCATGAGCTTTTCCGGTTCCACAATCGCCTGGAGAAATCCCATCCTGAGGGCCTCCGAGGCACCCATAAAATCACCCGTCAGGAGATAGCGGGCCGCATTCGCCGTTCCGATGGCCCGCGGCAGGAGCCATGACGATCCCATATCGGCACCACCGAAGCCCAGGTTGATATATGCTCCCTGGAATCGCGTCTTCGGCACCCCGAGCCGTACGTCGCAGGCCATGGCAATGGAAAATCCCGCCCCCACAGACACGCCGTTGATCGCCCCGATGATCGGCTGAGGGATCTGCCGCATGAACAGAATGAAATCCGAGTAAAGACGCTGGTTCTCATAGGCAGATTTCGGCGTGTATCCATCCGCGGGACTTATGATCTCCGGGTCCCCGATATCCAGACCCGCGCAGAATCCCCGTCCCGCGCCCGTGATCACGAGCACCCTCGTATCCAGATCATCCATACGTTCTTTCAGGCAGCGGCGGAACTCATCCCGCATGGTGAAATTGATGGCGTTGAGTGAGTCGGGACGGTTCAAGGTAATGACTCCAACCGGACCTTCCCGTTCAAAGGTAATAGTGGTGTATCCCATCGGTCCCTCCCTTTTTTAAATATGTTACGGTGTACCGAGCATACTTCTCATGGATTGGACGTGCCGACGCGTTTTTTGAAGGAGCCCCCGGGGAGAGGGTTAGTGGATTCCACTGGAGAGATTGTGCGACGGGACGACGCGCGCAATGATCCCGGGCAGGCTCCTTCGCGAACGATTCTACTGATTCGAAATTTTCCCTGACACGAGTGCTATCTGCTCCTCCGCTTCCTTCATCATCCCCTCCACGAGTTCCTTACAGGTCATGACCTCGTGGATTAAGCCCACCGACTGTCCTACCATGAGGGGAGCCAGATCGACATCGCCCGTTTCCCATGCCTGAGATATCCGTTCACCGGCAATCTTGGGGATGATCTCTTCGAGACTTGCCCCTTTCGCTTCGAGATCCAGGACTTCGAGCACGTTCCGGTTCTTCAGTGCCCGCGCCTGGAGACCTATGGACTTGCAGATGAGCGTCGTGTCATTCTCCTGGCTGTCGATGAGTTTTTTCTTCAAGTTGTCATGTATGTTGCATTCCTTTACCGTCAGGAAGCGGGTCGCCATCATGACTCCCTGTGCCCCGAGCATCAGGGCCGCCGCCATAGTCTTTCCATTCGCAATCCCGCCCACGGTAACCACCGGAAGGTTTATCTCTTCCACGATTCTCGGCGTGAGCACCATGGTCGTAACATCGTCGTTCAGAGGATGTCCTCCCTCTTCAATACCTGCCGCGAATATTCCGTCATACCCGACACTTTCGGCATGACGGGCGTGGCGGACGGACCCCACCTTGTGAAACAACTTGACACCGGCCTTGTTGAGCATCTCGACATATTCGATGCCGCAGGCCCTGTCGATCGGTGCACCCGACACCACCACGGCCTTGACCTGTTCTTCCGCACAGACGCGAAGATACATCTTGTAATGCTCTCCGGTGATGCGAAGTGACGGCAGGATGGTGACACTAACGGTAAAGGCCTTGTCCGTAAGACTGCGCGTTTCGTGGATTGCGGCCCTGAAAGTTTCTTCGGTCTCATAGTTGGCCGCGGTAATATCACCTATGGCGCCTGCGTTGGAAATGGCAGCGCAGAAAGGAGGTTTGCACAGCCACATCATCGCGCCGCATATAATGGGATACTTGACACCGAACATCTCCGTAATCTCAGTTTTTATCATGTACTCTCCTCCTTTTTCTTCTTTCAGGACCGCCTACTCTGTACCGCAACACACCGCTGTGAATCGCACCACGTTAATAATTTTCGGATTCATACCCGACCGTTTCTATTGCTTCGAAAAGGCCTGAATCAGTTTAAAAAACTCGCCGGAAAAAACCATTATCGCCTGGTTCCGGTTTTCGACGTTAACGGCCGCCTCAAGGGACGGTGCATCGATATTCTGGTCGAGAGCCCGCTTGGTCAGTTTCAATGCCCCGAAGCTCTTGGCCGTCATCAAACGTGCGTGGGACAGGGCCTCGCCGATCAACTGTTCCCGCGGGACCACTTTGTGGACGAGACCGATCTTTTCGGCCTCTTCCGCCCATACCTTTCTCCCGGTCAGGAGAATTTCGCTGGCCCGCGCGTGGCCTACGAGGCGTGGCAGATAATAAGAACACCCCAGCTCGCCTCCCGAGAGTCCGATATTGATAAATGAAGCGATAAAGCAGGCTCCGGGAGAAGCAAATCGGATATCGCTCGCCAGTGTCATGGAGAAACCGCCGCCGGCCGCCGGACCGTTGACGGCCGATATGACAGGCTGGGGAATCCTCCGCATACCGAGGATAAGGTGGGCGTACCGTTCCTGAACGATCTTGAGGAACAGCTCCGGATCCGCAAAGGCATCGGTGTCCTTGTGGGCCACGGCGTCGTTGAGGTCGGCTCCAGAAGAATAGGAACGTCCCGCCCCCGTAATAATGAGGACTTTGATCGTCGCATCGAAGCGCGACAACATCCTGAACAGTTCATCGAACTCTTCGAGCATGTCGATATTGATGGCGTTGAGCTGATCAGGGCGGTTCATCGTTGCAAGACCGATGGACGGCTCCACCTCTTCAAAGGTAAATGTCTGGAATTTTTTCATATCATCTGTTCCCTCTTCTTTTTGTCGATCTCTCTGAGTTCTCTTCTCAGGATCTTGCCGATGGCGCTCTTGGGGAGTTCGTCGATAAATTCTATTTCCTTGGGGATCTTGTAGGCCGTCAGATGTTCCCTGCAATAGGAGACGACCTCTTTCTCGGTCAAGGTTTCTCCCGGCTGAACCACAATGTAGGCCTTGACGGTTTCTCCCCTGTACTCATCGGGGACACCGATACAGCACGCCTCGATGATCTTTGGATGGGAGAAGAGGATATCATCTATCTCATTCGGATAGATATTGAATCCGCTTGCCACGATCAGATCCTTTTTCCTGTCCGAAATGGTCAGATAGCCGTCCTCGTCGAGGTATCCGATATCACCCATATAGAACCAACCGTCCCGTATCGTCGCCTCGGTCTCTTTCGGCTTCTTGTAATACCCCTTCATAATCTGGGGTCCTTTTAGGCATATCTCTCCGGCCTCTCCCACGGGAAGTTCCTCCGTCCCCGTTTCAACGTCAACGATCTTCAGATCCGTATTCGGCAAGGGGATACCCACCGTTCCCCTCTTGATCGTTCCACCCCAGGGCGTCATCGTCCCGAAGGCGGTATTCTCCGTTGCCCCGAAGACATCATATATGAGCGCGCCATGCAGTTTGTTCAGCTGATTGAGCGTATCCTCGGGAAGGGGAGCGGCGCCGCCGAAGTATCCCTTGACGAAGGAAAGGTCCATCTCCCTGAACTTCTTGTTTCTCAGGAGTCCCGAGAAGATCGTCGGGACACCGGGAAGAAAGGTTGGCTTGAATTTCTGAAGCATGTCGACGATCTGATCCGGCTCCGGTTTCGGGACGAGAACACACGACCACCCGTTCAGTATCGGCATGTTCTGGCTCACCGAATATCCCGCCGAGTGAAAGATGGGATAGATCCCCATCAGGCGCTCCTCCGAATCTTTCAGATCGGGAAAGAATGCGGTAAATTGCTGTATGACGCCTGATATATTCGCATGAGTCAGCATGGCCCCCTTGCTGACCCCCGTCGTACCACCCGTATAGATCAGGGCCGCCACATCGTCCCACCGCGCCAGATTCTCCACCGGGGCGTCGGAATATCGCTTGATCAGATCCGTAAACTGATAGACGCCCTCCTGCGGCTCCACCTTCCGGTACATATCTTTTTTAACGAAGGGGAATAGCTGTTTTATCGGAAAGGGCATGTAATCGCTGATGTGGCAGGTAATAATGGTCTTTATCTTCGTTTTAGCCTTCAGTTTCAGGGCACGGGGAAGCAGAAGATCGAGGGTCACCAGAATGGTGGCATCGGAATCATTCAGCTGATGCTCCAGCTCTGTTTCCGTATAGAGCGGGTTGTTCATGGCCGTCACTGCCCCCGCCCGGTACGTGGCGTGGTCGGCGATGACGATCTGTGGTATGTTGGGAAGGAGCATTCCCACCTTGTCGCCGGACTTTACGCCAAGATCGATAAGGGCTCTGGTGAAGCGGTTTACCATCTTTTCCAGGTCCCGGAAGGTAATCTTCGTTCCCATGTAGATCAGTCCGACACGATTGGGATATTTCTTTGCCGTTCTTGTCAGAGCTTCGGCCATGGTTACCTTTTCGATATCGATCTCGGCGGGAACCCCTGGTGGATACGACTTATGCCATAATCTTTCTGCAGACATCTTCTCTACTTCCTTTCATTGGAGTGGTAAAAACTTAACCCTTCGAATATTTCTCTACCAACACGAACTTCGTTACCTTGCCCGTCGGCGTCATGGGGAGGCTGTCGGCAAAAAAGACCTTTTTCGGTGCCTTAAAGTGAGCGATATGGTCGCGGCTGTAAGCGATAATCTCCTCTTCGGTAACCTCGCTCCCGAAGGACTTCACGATCACGGCGGCAACCATCTCTCCCCACGTCTCGTCGGGCAGTCCGATAACGGCACACTGACCGACCGCCGGATGGGTCATGAGCATATCCTCCACGTCGACGGCAAACACATTCTGACCGCCGCTGATGATCATGTCTTTCACCCGGCCCGAAAGATAGAGAAACCCCTCCTCATCGAACCGCCCCAGATCCCCCGTGTGGAACCATCCGTCTTTGAACGCCTCCTTTGTCTTCTCTTCGTTCCTGTAGTACCCCGTCGTCGTGGACACGCCGCGGCCGATCACCTCTCCAACTTCACCGACGGGAACGTCCTTTCCCGAGGCATCGACGATACGGATATCGGAACCGAAATAGAGGGTGCCCACCGATTCGGGCTTGCGCATCTTCTCTTCCGGTCCCATATTGACGAGGAGTCCCGTTTCCTGAAGCCCGTAGAATTCGTAGATATTGGGACAGAGGCGCTCCCTGACCTGCTCCTGAAGACTGACGGGGAAGGGTGACGCGGCAAAGACAAGGGCCCTGAGCGAACTCAGATCATATTTTTCGAGATCGGGGACGGTGAGAATAAAGCTGGCCATGGTGGGGACCCAGTTGGATATGGTTATCCGTTCCTGCTCGATCACCTCCAGTATCTTGACAAGATCGAACTGGAGGATCACATTCCGCGCCCCGGCAAAGAGACCGATACCGGTCCAGGCAAACCCCACCCTTCCGAATATGGGGAAAACGGTAAGGATGGTATCGTCTGAGGTAACGTCGTGCATTGCGGCCATCACCGGCCCGGCAACGGCACTGTTGTAATGGGTGAGGAGATAGGACTTGGGAATCCCCGTGGTGCCGGAGGTAAGATTGAGATACTGGTTATCCTCTTCCGAAACCTCCACATCCGGTTCGTTCCGCGGGGAACCGGCCATGAGATTCTCATAGGAAAGGGCGAAATCGGGAATCGCTTCGCCCATGCAGATAAACCGCTTGACCCGGGGCATCTTTTCCTTCATTCCCCGGACAAGGTCTGAAAAAGAGGGGTCGAAGATAAAGGTTTCGGCCTCACTGAAATTGATAAGCTCGACGATTTCACCCGCCGAGAGGCGATAGTTCAAGGGGATGCCCAGAATACCGATCTTGGCCAGCGCAAAGTAGGTCTCGGCAATTTCCACACGGTTGTATGACATAAAGGCGACAGCATCCCCCTTTTTGACATCCAACGAGAGGAGACCGTTGCCGAGGGCATTACAGCGCAGATTAAATTCCCGATAGGTACGATGCTTTCCGGTGGTAATACAGTAGAACGCCTCACGGTCTCCATACCGTGCCGCTGCAACCTTGGGATAATTTCCCATTACAAAGCTGCCGGTTGCCCGCTCTTTCATGTTTCCCTCCTAATGGTTTTAACCCCCTGTCACGCTGAGCAAAGTCCCGTCTGGGCGTTTTCAGTCTATATCCGCAGCCCCCAACTGCTGATACGACTAATTCCCCTTGAATATCGGCTCCCGTTTTTCCCACATTGCCGTCACCGCTTCCATCAGATCTTCACTCGGTACGGCGGCGGCATTCTTCTGTGCAATATAGTCAAGCCCCGCATACACTCCGTTGTCACGGCTGTAATTAATGACCTCCTTCACCCCCTGGACGGTCAGCGGCGGCAGCTTGGCAAGTTCTTCAGCCAACTCCCTTACTCCGGCATAGAGGCTCTCCTGATCATCAAAGAGTTTCGTAATAAATCCCATCTTCAGGGCTTCTTCACCTCCGAAATCACGGCCCGTGAGGGCGAGTTCCCTGAACCAGCCGTGACCGGTGATGTGGGGCATACGCTGCAGTGTGCCGATATCGGCTATGATGCCGATTCTTGTTTCACGAATCGAGAAGATAGCATCTTTCGCGGCATAGCGAATGTCGCAGGCACAGGTCAGATCGATTCCGCCGCCGATACAGTGTCCGTGAATAGCCGCTATCACCGGTTTGAGGCATTTTTCGATGGAACTCATGCTGTCCTGAAGCGAGGACACCCGTCTTCTCAGCCACTCGCGCCAGCGTGCCGAACCGTCACCCAACAGCTCCTGCGCCGCCATGAGATCGAGTCCGGCCGTAAAGCTCTTCCCCTCGGCCTTGATGACAACGACCCGTACTTCGGGATCCTTATCGAATTCCTCCATGATCTTCGGCAATTCATCGAAAAATTCAAAGGTCATCGTATTGCGTTCCTTCGGCCGATTAAAGGTCAGCCATGCAATGGCCCCTTCCTTTTCTATCTTGAACACATCCTCTCGACTCATAGCACACCTCTCTGTTTCTGTTTTTATTTTTATGATGCAAAGCTTTCGTCGGCAATTTCCACCATGGACAGATCTTCGCTCTTAATCGTCTGAGCAGCGGCCGTTGCCTCGGGGATCACATTGTGTATCAGATACCGGGCGCTCAATACCTTGCCATCGTAAAACGCTGCATCCCTGTTATCGCGAATAAAGGAGACCCAGCCATCCCTGTCGGACGGATCGACACCCTTCTCCTTCGCCAATTCATCAAGCTTTTCTTTCGCGACACCCGCCTGCCACAGCATCAACCAGCTCGATACGATCTTTCCCATCATGGTCAGGAATGGGTAGGCATACCCTACGGGAACCATGAATTTGCCCGTCTTACCGCAATTAGCAAAGAACATTCCCATCTCTCCCAGCAGGGTTATACCGGCCTCGACACCCTTGGCCAGTTCCGAAAGACCGGCGACTTCTTTGTACTTGGTCACCGTTCCGCCCATCTCCATCAATAAATTCATAAAATAGGCACCTTTCTTCATGCCCAGCTTTCGACCGACCAGATCGAGGGCCTGGATGCCGTTGGCACCCTCATAGATCGACGCGATCTTCACATCTCGCATGAACTGTTCCACGGGGTATTCCGAACAGTAGCCGTATCCGCCATAGACCTGTATCGCCTGTTCCGTTACCTTGAACCCCACATCGGAACAGTACGCCTTGATAATAGGCGTGAGTATCTCCAGAAATCCTTGCCACTTGTCCTTCTCGGCCTCGTCCTGCGCAACCGCCTCCCTGTCCACCACGTATGATGCGAAGTAGAGCAGCGCCCTCATGCTGTCGACGTTCGATTTCATCCAGAGAAGCATGCGTCGAATGTCCGGATGTTTGATAATGGGGACCTTTGGTGCATCAGGGTCTTTCAGGTTTTCAAGGGCCGATCCCTGGATTCTCTCTTTTGCGTACTGGAGCGCGTGCAGATATGCGATGGATGCCGTTCCGACCCCCTGCATTCCCGTTCCGATCCGGGCCTCGTTCATCATCTGGAACATGATTTTCATGCCCTCACGCTCTCCACCGAGGAGTTCCGCATAGCACCCGCCGTTGTCTCCGAAATTCATCGTTCCCGTGGGGGCGCCGTGGAAACCCATCTTTTCTTCTATCTTGGCAATGTCATAGTCGTTGCGTTTCCCCAGCGTACCATCCTCGTTTACGATGTATTTGGGGACGAGGAATATGGAGATACCCTTAATGCCCGGGGGGTCCCCCTCGATACGTGCCAGAACGGGATGAATGATGTTGTCCGTCAGATCCTGATCCAGACCGGTGATAAACGACTTCGTCCCCTGTATCCTGAAGGTACCGTCCGGCTGTCGGAAAGCCTTGGTGCTGATGTTGCTCAGATCGGAGCCCGCATTCGGCTCTGTGAGACACATGGTGCCGTTCCACTCACCGGAGACCATCTTCGGCAGATATTTGGCCTTCTGTTCCTCCGATCCGTAGGTCTCGATGAGGTGCGCCGCCCCCTGACCGAGGAACCCGAGGACAAGAAAACTCAGGTTATGGATAAACCATTCATTCGCCGCCGTTGACATTACGAAGGGAAGTCCCTGCCCACCTATATCCGGAGATTTGGTCATGGAACCCCATCCCCCCTCGCAAAAGAGCTTGTAGAGGCGGTGATAGGCTGTGGGCACGCGTATCTCACCGTTCTCGAGTCGGCATCCTTCTCTGTCGGACTCTACGTACACCGGGAACATTTCCTCGGTTGCGAACTTCTCCGCCTCGTTCAGAATCATATCGAAAACATCTCTGGAGCAATCGGCATAGCGGGGATATTCGCACAGATTCTCGATCCCCAGCATTTCATAAAGTACAAACCTCTGATCCCTCGAATCAATAATCACATTCGCCATAACAACTCTCCCTCCACTTTTGTTATCAGTTATCGCTGTGTCCGTCGCACCGGTCCCACGGCCGGAAGCAGACTACATCGTCTCTTTCATCACCCGTAAGGGGACATACACGCACCATTATGACTAGGTTCCCGATTTCAGCTTCTGTACGATATCCGCCCTGAGGTCTGTTTTGAGTACTTTGCCAACAGGGTTTCTGGGGATTGTGCTCACCACCTCCAGACGCTCGGGAAGCTTATAAACCGCAACGCCCTTGTCTTTCATAAACGATGTCAGATCTTCCAGAATCAGTGTCTCTCCCTCCCTGGGTACGGCGTAGACGCACAGTTTTTCTCCCATAGCTTCATCCGGCATTGAGACAGCCGCAATATCGGCCACCTTCGGATGTCCCAAGAGCATGTTCTCCACCTCCTGGGCGCTGATATTAAATCCGCCCCTGATGATGATATCCTTGGTCCTGTCGAAGAATCCCACACAGTCCCCCTTCTTTATCTGGAAGAGATCGCCGGTATTGAAAAACCCTTCGCTATCGAAGGCCTTTTCCGTAATATCGGGTCGTTTGAAGTAGCAGGGAATGACGTTTGGTCCCCGATACCACAGCTCGCCCACATTGCCGACTTCGGTCAATTCTTCTCTTGTTGCGGGGTCTATGATCTTGGAATGAACAAAATCCGTCACGGAAGCATTCCATTTCGTGCCGACCTTGCCATACTGGGGGAAATGATCGACCCGCGTTTCCATGTCAGGGATATCGAATCGTCCGGAAACAAAACCGGTACCCTCGTTCTGTCCCCATATGTTCCCGAACTCTATACCCCAGCGCCTCTTGAGTTCCTGCACCGACCAGAGTGACGGGGGTGCCGAGCCGAGGGTGATCGCCCTCATCTTGGACAGATCGAATTCATCAACCCTGGGGTGCTTCAATAAGGCGTTGATAACGGCAGGAACAAGGAGCGTATAGTTGATCTCCTCCATCATCAGCTGCAGGACAAATCCGGGACCGTCAAAGGGATGGTGCAGTACCAGTTTGCCACCGACGATCAGCCAGGGGAAATAGACCGTCCCGATGGAGGCCATATTGACCAGCGGACCGGCAGTGATGAAATTATCATCCGGCTCGATACCCGCCGAATCGATCTGGGCCATCGACTGATTGTACCAGTTGTTGTGACTCAGCGGACAGCCCTTCGGCTGCGCCTCCGTACCCGACGACCAGCAGAGAGTCAGAACATCATTCGCATCGATTTCGATATCGTCGAGGATACCCGATACGGGTCCTCTGCTCATTTTCCGAATCTCATCGAGCATGATAATATGGTGTAACGAAGAATTTTGAGACTGAATCTTCTCGGCCATCTCCCGGTGATTGAAGCCGTGAAACTCTTCTACGGTAATAATGGCTCTTGCTTCGCTCAGCCCGGCGATGTACTCAAGTTCCGAAAACCGCCACTGCATGGGCAGGGGCGATATACAGGCGCCGGTCCTGGTAATGGCGAGATAAAGCATGGCCAGCTCCCAGCAGTTGGGCAGCTGTACCATAACGATGTCGTCCTTGTGAATTCCCTTGGCAATAAGCCCCTCCGCGGTGGCATCCACCGCGTGGGCCAGTTCGGTGTAGGTAAGCCGTTCCGGTTCCAGCCCGACGAGATCCTTCTTATTGAGAGGATCGACGAGACAGACCTTATCCGGTCCCTGTGACACCCTTTCTCTGAAAAAATCTATAAAGGTCTTTGTCCCCCATGCCCCTTTTTCTGTCCATTCACGTATCTGTTTCTGAGAAGCAACTATCATGATTAATATCCCTCCTAATATTAAACGAGCGCCGCGCAAAAGGACTGTTTTTCATGCAAAAATGTTAATTAAATACCCCCCTCTCTTCGAATTGATCGATTTCGCTGGTGCTGTATCCGAGTTCCAGGAGCACTTCTCGCGTGTGAGTTCCCGCCTGCACCCCCACACTCCCATATTCGGGGGGCGTTGCGGAAAACTTGATGGGATTCGCGAGCTGCCGGACCTTTCCACCCCCCGGGACATCCAACTCCACCACGAGTTCTCTTGCCGCAACATGAGGATCGTCGAGGGCCTCTCGAAGGGAAAGCACCGGTTCAACGCAGGCATCGGTTTGATTGAATATTTCGGTCCATTCGTCCCGAGTTTTTGTCCGGACGATGTCGCGAACTTCCCCTTTTACCGTTTCAATATCCGAAGGGGCACAACCGCCTGCGATCAGATCGGGACGGCCGATGGCCTCGCAGAAGGCCTGAAAGAATTGAGGCTCGAGACCACCGAAACTCAGATACTTTCCATCCTTTGTCTCGTAAAAGTCATAGAGGGCTCCGCCGTTCAGCATGAATCCTTCCCGTTCCGGGGCGGAATCGCCGGCCAGATAGCTGCAGCCGACGAGGGCGTTAAAGGCGACACAACCGTCGGTCATGGAAACATCGATATACTGCCCTTCACCGGTGGCATTCCGATGAACCACCGCCGCAAGGAGACCGATGACGGTATTGTAGGCTCCCGAAGCGACATCGGCAATCTGCATCCCCATGAGGGCCGGACCGGAATCCCTCCTTCCCGAATAGGACATCAACCCCGACCGGGACAGATAATTGATATCATGACCAGCCTTGCGGGTGTACGGGCCTGTCTGACCATACCCCGTGAGGGAACAGTAAATGAGTCCCGGATTTACCTGTTTCAGACGTTCATAATCGAGACTAAACCGTTCCATGACGCCGGGTCGGAACTGTTCGACAAGGATATCGTATTCCGCCAGGAGCCGATGGACGATCGCAACCGCTTCCGGCTTCTTCAGATCGAGGGTTATACAGCGTTTGCCGCGACCCAGAAAAGCCGTCGCAAAGGACAGATTATCGGTCCCCGGAATCATGGGTGGAAAGAATGTCGCCAGATCGGGACGCGAGCCTGAGGCGATCTTCAGCACCTCGGCCCCCATGTCACTCAAGAACATCGTGGCGTAGGGTCCCGGCAACAACGTAGAAAAATCTAATATCTTCAACCTCTTGAGCGGTCCTGCCATGCAATGATCCCTCCTTTTGTTGTCGGTAAACGCACCGCTCAGCCGGTGTCTCTCGCCTATAGTCCCATAAAGCGGGCGGCAATCTGCCTCATAATCTCATTGGTACCGGCAAAGATGCGGGTTACCCTGATATCACGCCAGGCACGGGCGATGGGATACTCCTCGCAGTAACCATACCCCCCGTAGAGTTGGAGGCAACGGTCGGCAACCCGATTAGCCATCTCCGTGGTCCAGTACTTGGCCATGGATACCTCCACCACCACGTTCTCACCTCCCATATGTTCCATGATCAGCTTGTCGAGAAAGGCCCGGCCCAGCTTTATCTCCGTCGCCATCTCTACGATCTCGAACTGGCTGTGCTGAAACTTGGAGATGGGCTTGCCGAAGACAGTTCTCTCCTTGCAGTAGTCGATGGTGATCTCGAGCATGTATTCCGCCGAGGCAACGGCGCCGATGGCCACCATCAAACGCTCCTGCTGCAGTTTCGACATGAGGTGGAGAAAACCCGATCCCTTCGCACCGAGACGGTTTGCGACGGGAATCCGGCAGTCGGTGAAGTAGAGTTCAGCCGTATCCTGACTGTGCCATCCTATCTTTTCGATCTGCTTCCCCTTTTCGAAGCCGGGCGTTCCCTCCTCAACGACATAGAGGTCAATGGCGTTATAGGAATTTTCGATATTCGGGTCACGGGCGGCAACGATACAGATTCCGCAGTTGATACCGTTGCTGATGAATGTCTTCTGTCCGTTGATAATGACATCATCTCCGTCTTCCACCGCCGTCGTTTTGATCGACGCAAGGTCGCTTCCCGTATTCGGTTCAGTCATAGCAACGGCAGCAATAATGTCGCCCGAAACACAGCCCGGGAGATATTTTTTCTTCAGATCTTCTGACCCGAAGCTCGTGATATAGGGAACGACAACATCGCTGTGAAGGGCGGCGCAGAGCCCCGAATGATTCGTCCGGGACAACTCTTCTGTCATGATGACGGAGTAGAGAAAATCGGCGCCGAGACCACCATACTCTTCCGGAACGCCCATACACAAGAAACCCTGATCCCCCAGTTTCTTCCAAGCACTCCTGGGGGTAATGCCCGCCTCCTCCCATTCTTCTATATGGGGAACCACCTCTTTCTCGAGATATTTCCGCACACTCTCTCTGAACATTTTATGCTCTTCAGAATATTTGATGATCTCCATGTATTTCCCTCCCCTTTTATCCTGTTATCCGATTCCCCCTTCGGTTCGTTTGATGGACGGAACACGACCGTCGACCCTACAGACCCATGAACTTTGCCGCGATTCCCTTCATGACTTCGTTGCTGCCCGCGAATATCCGCATAACCCGTATATCGCGCCAGGCACGGGCGATGGGATACTCTTCGCAGTAGCCATACCCCCCGTAGAGCTGGAGGCATCGATCGGCAACCCGATTGGCCATCTCCGAGGTCCAGTACTTCGCCATGGAAACCTCCACAACCACGTTCTTGCCTTCCATATGGTCCATGATCAGTTTGTCCAGAAAGGTCCTCCCCAGCTTTATTTCCGTCGCCATCTCCACGATCTCGAACTGGCTGTGCTGAAACTTGGAGATGGGTTTTCCGAAGACGGTGCGCTCCTTGCAGTAATCGATAGTGATCTCGAGCATGTACTCCGCCATGGCAACGGCCGCTATGGCGCACATGAGACGCTCCTGCTGCAGTTTTTCCATAAGATGTACGAAGCCGCTCCCCTTCTCGCCGAGACGGTTTGTGATGGGAATCCGGCAGTCGGTGAAGTAGAGTTCCGCCGTGTCCTGGCTGTGCAATCCAACCTTCGGAATCTTTTTCCCCTTTTCGAAGCCGGGGGTGCCCTCTTCAACCAGGTACAGATCCATGGCCGCATAGGGATTATCTATCTTCGGGTCCTTGACGGCCACGATGCACAGCCCGCAGTTGATGCCGTTGCTGATGAATGTCTTCTGTCCGTTGACAATGACATCATTCCCATCTTCCACCGCCGTGGTTTTTATCGCGGCCAGGTCACTTCCCGTATTCGGTTCCGTCATGGCGACGGCGGTGATAATGTCACCTGATATACATCCCGGAAGATATTTCTTTTTGAGTTCTTCAGATCCGTAGGCGGTAATATAGGGCACCACAATGTCACTATGGAGAAACGTGCAGAATCCCCCGTGATTCGTCCGCATCATTTCTTCGGTCATGATAACGGAATAGAGAAAATCGGCCCCTAATCCACCGTATTCCTCAGGCACACCCATACACAAGAAACCCTGATCCCCCAGTTTCTTCCAAGCACTCCTGGGCACGATTCCGGCTTCCTCCCATTCCTCTACATAGGGAATGACTTCCTTCTCGAGATATTTTTTTACGCTCTCCCTGAATATCCTGTGCTCCTCAGAATATCGGATGATTTCCATTAATTGTCTCCCCTCCCCCTTTTTTCCTATTCCGCTATCTGGATTTCCCCTCATTCTGGGTGAAAGCGGGGACGTACATGAACTTCAGTGTCTCTTTAACCATGGCGACATATTCTTTCTTGCGGAGATTGACCATTGGCATGAAAAAGTTCGCTCCTGAGATAAAGCCATAGATCGAGTTCATAATAGTCAAGACTTCCAGCATGGAACGGGACGTGGCCGCTTCCCCGTCCTTGCTGAGCCCCATGGAGCGTACGATATCGGAAATGAACTCCGGGACGATAAAATCGAGACCCTCCTTATCTCGCGTACGGCCGAAGTAGCGATGCATGATCAGATTCGGTATCTCGGGATGGCCCAACAGATAATCCACGATCTGTTCGATGGATATGGTAATTCTCTCTCCGAGAGGGCGGCCGTGTATCTGGTTCTCCACCCGGTTGAGCTTCTGCCGGATATCATGATAGATATCCAGAACGACGGCTTCATACAGATCCTTCTTACCTCCCCAGTGGTAATGAAGCGTGGAAATATCGATTCCGACCTTCGTGGCAATCATTCGGGTGGTCGTCCCGTGAAATCCATATTCTCCGAACATCCTGCGTGCTGCAGTTAAAATCCGTGCCTTCATGGACTCGGGGTCCCTTCGGGCTTTATCCAACGGTGTCTCCATAATATATTGTGCCTCTAATATGAGGCCGGGCGGATACGCCCGGCCCGATCATTCTCCATCCATATCACGTCAACTCAGAAGCGGTCCCAATTCTCCGAACATATCAAATACCTGATTAAAGAACTTCGGATTTTCGAGGCTCGTGATCTTTTCCCAGTTTTCCATAACCTCTTCCGGAGTGGGAACTTTCACTCCATCCGACAGTATTGCGCCGGGACCGGTCATGATCGCGGTCCTGCTGAAATACCCGAGCGCCGCATTAATCATAAATCCGGAGTCCTCACACTGTTCGGAACACAGGTAGAGTATGAGAGGGGTAATCAATTCCGGTTTCAATTTGGCAAACAGGTCGGGCGGCAGGACATCTTCCGTAAGCCGTGAAGCGGCAACGGGGATCAGAACATTGGTCTTGATATTGTACTTGGCTCCCTCAAGCTTCAGCACATTGGTAAGCCCGGCGACACCCGCCTTTGCCGAAGCGTAATTGGCCTGACCGAAGTTCCCGAACAGTCCGGCCCCCGAAGTCGTCATAACGATTCTTCCATATCCGTTCTCACGCATGTTAACAAAGGCAGGCTTCGTAACGCAGTAGGCTCCCTTCAGGTGAACGGCCATAACCGCATCCCAGTTCTCTTCTTCCAGTTTGTGAAAGGCGCTGTCCCTCAGAATGCCGGCGTTATTCACAAGGATATCAACCTTGCCGAATGCGTCGATGGCCGTCTGGACGATACCTTTTCCCCCTTCAACAGTTGCCACGCTGTCATAGTTCGGCACCGCCTCGCCGCCAAGGGCCTTTATCTCTTCAACAACCTTATTCGCCGCCGCATCACTCGATCCGACTCCGTCCCGTGTACCACCCAGATCGTTTACCACTACCTTTGCGCCTCTCTTTGCGAATTCAACGGCGTGGCATTTTCCCAGACCGGCACCGGCGCCGGTCACGATAGCAACTCTGCCCGTAAAATCAATCTTTGACATACTCAGATCCTCCTTTATCGTTTATTGTCCGTACTTGGAGATACCCCCGTTTCCTATTTGCTCGGGAGGGATGCCTCGAAATGACCCGATACCTTGACGTCACCATTCTCATCCTTTGCGATTACATCGCAGGAAACAATATTTTCTCCCCCTTCAACACGCTTATCCGTCACGGTACCGCTGACGGTAATCGTGCTGTTTTTCTGTGTCATACCGGCGAATCGGACACCGAATTTCTTCAGATATTTCTGAGGAATCCACGCCGTAATGGCCTGGCCGACAATGCCCATGACCAGCATGCCGTGCGATATGACGCCGTTTTTCATACCCACCGCCATGGCAAATTCATCGTCGTTATGCAGAGGGTTAAAGTCACCGGACGCCCCCGCATACATGACGAATTGAAGTTTCTGGAGAGGGCCCTTTACCAGTTCGGGCATGGCGTCGCCCACATTGACATCTTCAAAATAGATTTGCTCTCCCATCATCAACCCCCTATTTTCTTTCAATGAGGAGCGACCTGGCTTTCGCCACCTTCTCGCCTCTCTGATTTGTATAGAGTACCTCCATGGAAACCAGATCCATCTTGGATCCGGATTTGCTCGTCTTCTCTTCCATCTTCGTTATCTTCGGGGTACCGGTAATCACGTCCCCGGGATACATCAGTTGGTAGTACTCATACTCTTCCTCACCATGAAGAACCATCATGAAATTGATCTTCAGGTCGTTAATGATAGCGGGCATCTGACCGCACCACATCATGGGAACGGTTAAAAATGTCGGGGTCGCCGGAGTATCTTTGTACCCCGCCTTGATCGCGGCATCCTTGTCGGAATAGACCGGATTGGGATCCCCTATTGCCTTCGCCATTTCACGTATCTTGCCTCGTTCCACTTCCCATACCATGGGAGCATACTCTGCTCCGGCTTTTGATAAATCAGCCATAGGTTACCTCCTTAATTTTTAGGTTCCTGTATCCTATCCATCATATTTCCCGACAATGCCGATACTGCATACATTCATTATCGGAAATCCACCGAGGTTATGGGTCAGTCCGTATTTCGGATTTTCCAACTGCCTGTCTCCCGCCTTGCCGTGAAGCTGCAGGTACATTTCATAGAGCATGCGAAGCCCCGACGCACCGATGGGATGACCGAAACATTTCAGTCCGCCGTCAACCTGGCAGGGGACGCCACCGTCTCTGTCATAAAAACCGTCCATGATATCCTTGGGTGCCTGACCCCTCTCCGAGATATGGAGGTCTTCCATGGTAACCAGCTCGGTTATGGAGAAACAGTCGTGAACCTCCATCATGCTGATCTCCTCCCGTGGGTTGGTAATGCCCGCCTCTTTGTAGGCCGCAATACTCGCCTTGGTCGTCGTTACAAAGTGAGCGCCATCCCAGTCATGAAATCCCTGCTCGGTTCCATTGCTCAGTGACAGTTGCAGGGCCTTTACCGTGACAAGATCCTTTTTGCCAAGGGACTTGGCCATTTCAGGGGTTGTTACAATCGCGGCGGCCGATCCGTCACTCACGCCGCAGCAGTCAAACAGACCCAGAGGGAAGGCAATCTGAGGGGCATTGAGCACCTGCTCCTCCGTAACCGGCTTCCTGAGATGTGCCTTCGGATTCAAGGCACCGTTGGCATGACTCTTCACCGAAACATGGGCCATGGCCTTTTTGACATCATTGATGTCGAGACCGTATTTTGCCGCATAGCCCGTGGCCAGCATGGCGAAACATCCCGGTGCCGTGGCATTCGGAAAGTATAAATAGTTTCGAGGTCCCATGGCACTGCTGAATTCGGGCAGACCGCCATATCCGATGTCCTTGAGTTTTTCCACGCCGATGGCCAGTGCGATATCGCAGGCACCGGAGGCCACCGCATACACCGCACCTCGAAAGGCCTCCGTGCCGCTTGCACAGAAGTTTTCCACGCGGGTCACCGCTATGTTGGGAAGGCGTAACGCAAGTGATGCAGGAAGGGCACTCTTGCCGATATCAACTTCGTCAAAACAACACCCCAGCCACGCTGCCCCGATCTGTTTTCTTTCGATTCCAGCATCAGCAAGACACTCTTCGAAGGCTTCCACCATTAATTCTTCGGGACCGTCATTCCATCGCTCACCGAACTTTGTACATCCCATGCCGATAATAGCTACCTTATCTCGAATTCCTGTTGCCATGTTATTCACCTCCTCCAATCTGCGGAACAGCCTTCCAGAAGTATCCCGTATAGCCTCTCTCTTTATCGTAATGCCTCTTTCTGAAAGACAGCTTTGCCGGCATACCCACCTTTACCTGATCGAGATTGCAATCGGTGAAGTCGATAAAAGCCTTCCCTCCGCCCTCGAACTCGACCATACCGTATATTGCAGGAGGATCCACGGAGGCGGCAAGCATGTCGCCGGTATACATCGCTACCTTGCAATCGACATTGGAGAATTCGTAGTCATCGAAATCATGGGAAGACCAGCAGTCGGGATTGACGCATACGGGCATGGTGGGGAATTGAGGTGTACCGCACTTGTTGCATTTTGAGCCGACCATGCCGAGTACCATCTTGCGGTTTCTCCAGAGGGCCGTCATCGACGTGTTCACAAACTGCTCGCCTCTGATCCCCAGGTCGGCCGTGATCAGGTCTCTGAATTTTGTGTACTTCTGATAGTTGGACAGTTCCACCCTGTTTGCGAGCGAGCCTTTAATACCCACCGGAGCCTTATAGTCAGCAATCTTCTCTGTCACTTCGAATGCCAGGACATCACAACCTTGCCCAAAGCTGGCGACCAGTATCTTATCCCCCGGCTTCGCTTCTTCCAGTGCGGCAACCAGCATGACGAAGGGATGGGCCGTTCCGGTATCGCCACACACATTGTGCATGTTATTCTGCACTTTTTCTGCTTCAACCCCCAGTGTCTTTGCAATACCACGATGAGTCGCGCCGAAATAACAGGGATAGACCACCTTGTTGAAATCCTCGATCTTCATTCCCGTCTTTTTCAGGAACCCGATGATCGCCTGAGGGATAATTTTTCCGTATCCCTCATCCCGCATCCATCGCTCTTCCCATCCATAATCGAAGGTCTTGTCCTGACCTCTGTAGTGGTCTACAAAGTCACAGTTCATCGAATAGCTGCCCTTGAATTCCGCAATCACATCATCCTTGCCGAATAGAAGAGCCGCCGCTCCATCACCGTAAAACATTTCAAACATGGTTGCCATTTTCGTTATACGCTGATCGGCCGCAGCAACGAGAACGCTGTCCTTTTTCCCCGATTCGATGGCATCCAGAGCCGCAAGAGCAGCCGTTGTTGCCGCCTTTGTACAGGAGGTGAAATCGGCGTTTATCACGCCCTCTTCCCTCATGTTCAGTGCCGCGGCAACGATACCGGCATTAAGCCTGTCCGCAAAAGGCAGTGTTGTTGACGCAAGATACAGAGCGTCAAGTGCCTTTCTGTCCTTGTTCGTCATACAATCACGGGCTGCCGCAACGGCCATGCTGACGGCGTCTTCGTCCCAGTTGGCCACCGATTTCTCCCCCCCGGCAACTGCCATGATAACGGGAAAATACCAGGCCATATTCTGGACGATAGCCATCCTGCTGAGCCTGTAGCGAGGGATATACCCTCCGTAGGAAGTAATACCTACCATACTTAATCCTCCTTTCCTGTTGTTTGGTTTCCAGCCTTGGAAACATGTATCCTTGTCCACCCCCGGATGAGCACCGTGTAAAGCACGTACTTATCCCTTGAAAAGAGATAGATACTCCTTATGAATCTTACAATCCTTCTTGCAGATCAGCACAGTATCTCATTCCAAAAATGAATAGGTAATAACATTGAGGATAATTCCATCAGAACATTCCATCGCTTGATGGATATAATGGCTAAAAAAAAGCCCCCTCACTTCTGCCCCCCCTACTACTAACGTGGGCATTATATGGTACGCCGATTTGGAAAGTCAAGGGAAAAATCGTTTTTAAAAATGAATATTCTATTGCCCCCTGTAAAGAGCGGGATACCCGTGATCAGCACCCGTTTCCCCTTGACAGGCAAATGAATTTATTGCATATTTGAAAAACTTTTTTAATGAGAGTATTTGTGCGGAAATAGAATGAAGTAACGGACTCTCACGGTCTTCAACTCGAGAAAGGGGCAGTTTTCCAACACCTCTGCAACCTTTAAATATCTTCATGAAAAATCTACTCAGAGCAAGGACGTTTCTCAAATCTCACACAAAAGAGGTGCGATTTGTTCTCTATTTTATCCTTTTTTTTCTTGCCCTGCAGATCGCACATTACTCCGTGAGGTCATATACGTCTCCTCTGCTGGTTCACACGTTAAACGCCCAGGTCAGTTCCAGAATTATTAATATCATCACCCCTCAAGAAAAAAGTTTTTCCAACGGCAACATAATAGGTTCGAGCGGTTTTACTATCAGGATAGCACAGGGGTGTGAGGGAACCGAGGGGATCCTGCTGATCGTGGCGGCGCTATGCGCCTTCCCTCTGGGAATAAAACAAAAGATTGCGGGCATCCTGGCAGGATCATGCATCATATACGTGGCAAATCTTATCAGAATTGTGGTTCTCTACTACACACTGAAATACAAACCGGGCATCTTCGATCTGGCCCATGTCTATGTCGGTCAAACCTTTATTATTGTTGTAGGGGTACTGTTTTTCATTACCTGGATAACGCATTTCGCTCAGCCGGATGAACGAAGAGAGCAAAGAAAGCCATGAAAGGCATTCGGGGATTCATCATACGCTTCTTATCCGCCTTTGTGCTGGTATCGGCGTTGTTTTACCTGTTCGGTTCCGTTTATGCCAGAATACTGCTTCCCATCTTCGCCTTCGAGATAGAGCTGGTGCACCCTGAATATGAGATCCTGTCCTACGGTATGGAGGAGGTCCAGAACGAAGGAGAGAGCATATACTATGTCATTAAGATCAAAAGAGAAATCGTCAACAAAATCGGCGTCCCCCTGTACGGCACAACGGTAAGACTGACAACGGTTGCCAGTGCGCTCTATATCCAGCCTATCATCATCTTTTCACTGCTTCTGTCCTGGCCGGTACTGTCCATCAGAGACCGGGGACGGGGACTTGTGGCAGCCATACCGCTTACGATCGCAGCGGCATCCATCGACATCCCTGTCTTTTTCATCTGCAGGATAGAGAAAGGGTTTCCCGTAAGCTCTCTGTCCGGACAGATTCGACTTATGATGGATACCTTTTTCAGTAACGGCGGAAGGCAGTTTCTGGCGCTACTTGTCGTACTCGTAACGATAGGACTGATTCAGATGACGAAGCCCCCCCGCATAAGTCCTGACACCGGCCCTAATAATCCCTGTCCGTGCGGGAGCGGCAAGAAGTACAAACATTGCTGTATGAACAAAGTTTAACCCATCCGTTCCACGCTGCCATCGAAAGACTTCTACAACAGCGTTTTGGATGTGGTATAAGTAACGGGGTTTTTGCTTTTATTTGGCTACAACCGTAATCCCTTCTTTTCCAGCAGCATCTCCATAAAGGCATCCACCCGTGTTTCAAACTGGGCAATCGAAAAATTCTGATCATCCATATGGTCCGCATCGATGATAACCGAGGGAACTCCCAGATCGTCCTCCAGGGCCCGCTTGATGTCCATCTGTCCCAGCGTTATGGGAACGCAGGACTTATTCCGATGGAGAATGGCCCCGTCAATGGCGTACTCTCTGCAGGCCTTGAGCACCATCTCCTTGCGTTTGTTTATGGAAACGCATGAAACCATGGGATAGGACATGAGGCTTTTCAACGCCAGAGCCCGAAGAGGGTGTCGGGTGTCGAGTCTCAGAGACCAAGCGGCCGAATAGGTCTCCGCAACGACGACACCCCCCTTTTTCTCAAAATAGTTAAAGAGTCCCATATTGTACCAGAGAGGGATATTGTCCCAGAAAAGTCTGACCTTTTCCTCTTCTACAACTCCAATGCCCCCATGTGCCCTCTCCTTCACCTCATCGAGCACCAGGGTAAGAAAATCGACAGCCTCCTGCGTACCCTGCCTCGTGACCATCACAAACATGATACCCATCTCCGCGGCGGAAAATGGCGTGGGTATATGTTTTCTATAGGTCATGATTTCGTCCCACAGGGCACAGGCGCGGTCTGACAACGCAACGACATGCTGCAGCCGGTCATAATCCATCGTATGCCCCGTGACCTCGGTCAGAAACTCTATGAGACGGTGTATTTCATATTCGGCGTACCGCAGGTGGTGATCACGGATATGCTCTATCGCAACCTGGGGCAGATCTGCACAAAAGACCCTGGCCTTGGGGAATCTGCGTTCGAGTATATGAAATATCTTCATGACCGGTATACATCCGGCACCGGGCGACAGGAGAATATCGGGTTCTGGAAGACCTCCCAGCGGAACGCTGTCATCATGCATGCTGCCGTATACATAGCCGGTGATATTTCTGAGATAGCCGCACAGATCTCTCGAATATCCCATGTTCCCGGCTCTTTCGAAGTTGCCCGGCGCAAGCCCGAAGGCTGCACAGACGGGCGACCAGTTTTCGGGAAATACCGGCTGCAGGTCCATGGCATAGAATATCTCGATGGCTCCGTTCATAGGCGGCATCCAGCCTACGGGTTTTCCCCGTGCCTTTGCCTCGTTGCATTCGAGATAGTACTCTCCGATAACCTGACTCAATCGGCGCGCCGCCTTCAGCCGTTTTCTGGATTTCCCCGTCTTTTCCACGTTACCCCTCCAGCATCTCAATGAACGCCTGGAAGCGTGTTTCCAGTTGCCCTTCCATGATACCCGTTGCCTCCAGCTCTATCGCCATATTCGGCACACCCTCCCGTGCGAGTTCCTCTCTGATAATTGGATAATCCGACAGGTGGGGCGTACAAAATTTCTGAAACAGAAAGACGATCCCCCGCGCACCCGAGTCTCGCATCAGTTCCATGAGCAGAGGCACTCTCTGTATCGCCCTCGTCCGTGCGGGACAGGGGAAGCGCCTCATGTAACGGTCCAGAATGCGATCAAGCGCATCGGCTCCTTCCCCCGCCGGGGGGTAGAAATGGCGATAGCCGGTACACAGGTCATCCGCCACGATACGGCCCCCGGATTGTTCAAGTATGCTCAGCACCTTCGGTTCCTCTACAAGGCTGCCCGAAACCAACAGGGGGACACCAATCGGATAATCATGTCCGACCTGCTTCATCTCTTTGAGTAAGCGCATGAGCATACTGCGATATTTCTCAGGAGGGATCACGAATCCGGCCTGAATCACGGCATGCACATCAGCGGCTGACAGCGGCAGATGGCCCCTGTGTCGCAAACCGTATAATTCGAGTATCATGCCGCGGATATCGGTGTAGAGCGCTATGGATGCACGCAGTGACTCCTCGGTAATATCACCTCCCATTCGAATGAGCCGTTCTGTGAACTCCTCAAGGACAGAGCGGTAAAAGACCCTTCCTCCGGGAGCGTCATTGTAGGGAAGCGGTATCGTATGGTGGATCTCCCCGCCTATATTCTCTTCCCAGATATTTACCATACCGCAGGCCACATCGCAGGTATATGCCTGAACTACCCCCGAGAGAAAATTGAAGCGGCCCTCGAGGGCCTTTTCAAGCGAAAGCAACAGAGGGGGGCAGATAAAATTGGGGGCAAGTGCATATGCACCATTGACCTGGCCGGTGCCTCCCAGAATCCGTACCGGGAGGAATCCGGCGGCATGAATGATCTCCACGGGTGTGTATGTGCAGAAATACCCTATGATCTTCGTTCCCTGACCGGACAGTATTGCAAGGTCTTTCGTGTAAGCATGAAGTGCTTCGGTAAAAGGCGCTACCAGTGGCGATGACATCATGTTCCCCCCCTTTCCCTCATGAGTGCCAGATATGTTCTGATATAATTTGCGCGTAGAGGCAAAAGATACAACGCTACCGGCAAATAACGAATGATCCGAAATGCACGTTGCGTATCAATTATATATAATACAATTTACCGATAACGGGCAAAAAACACCATATCGCAAGAGATACCGGTTTCAGCTGCGACTGTTGTGAAAGAGATGCATCGGAACCGAGGTTATGACATCGTGTTCAGTCCAAACACATTGCTGGCGTTTTCCGACGTTATTTTCGCCACATCGCCAAAGGGCAGTCCTTTTATCTCCGCTATCCTTCGTGCGGTATAGACCACATTCGCCGGCTCGTTTCTCTTTCCTCTCTTCGGCTCCGGCGAGAGGAAGGGACAATCCGTTTCCACCAGTATCCTGTCCATGGGCACCCTCCGTGCGACATCTCTCAGTGTCTCCGATTTTCGGTATGTTATGGTACCCGGTATGGAGATATAGAATCCCATGTCGAGACATTTTCGTGCCATATCATAATCGCCGGAGAAGCAGTGGATCACTCCCCCCGTCTGTCCGTTCCATCCTTTCAGCATCTCCACAATTTCCCTGTGAGCCTCGCGGTCGTGGATAATGATCGGCAGGCCGAGTTCACCGGCCAGTTCCAGCTGTTCGCCGAAGGCCTTTATCTGTATATCCCGCGGCGAATAGTTCTTGAAAAAATCGAGCCCTATCTCGCCATAGGCTACGACCTTCTCACTTGCCGACAACTTTATCAAAGAATCGTATGCCGCTGCATCCACACCTTCCGTGTCATGGGGGTGCACACCCACAGCTGCATACACATTATCGTAGTGTTCGGCTATAGCAACCGCCTGCCTGCTGTCCTCCGGATTGATACCGACCGTGACGATATACTCGACACCGTTTTCTTTTGCCCTTTGTATAACCTCTTCCCTGTCATCATCAAACTCACTCAATTCAAGGTGGGCGTGAGAGTCAATCAACATCCTGTACTCCTCTATATATCAATTTCAATAGGATCCTATTTCAAACGCGGGTCGAGGGAATCCCGTATGCCTTCTCCAAGCAGGTTGTACCCTAATACGGTTATCAGGATCGCAAGCCCCGGATACAGCGAAAGCCACCAGGCGATATCGATGTTATTCTTGCCCGCCGTGAGAATGTTCCCCCAGCTCGGAGTGGGAGGCTGCACGCCGATCCCCAGGAAGCTGAGAGCGGACTCCGTTAGTATGGCACCCGCCACGCCAAGGGTTGCAGCCACAAGGATAGAGGCCATGGCATTGGGGAGAATGTGTCTGAATATTATCCGCAGGTCACTGGCCCCGATGGCACGGGCCGCCTGTACGAAATCCCTCTCTTTAAGTGAAATGAAGTCGGCCCTGACCAGACGGGTAATCCCCATCCAGCTCGTGAGGCCGATCACAACCATTATGTTCCAGATGGACGGCTCGAGAATGGCAATCACGGCGAGGATGAGAAAAAAAGCCGGGAAACAGAGCATGATATCCACAAACCGCATGATCACCGTATCGACCCATCTCCCGTAATATCCCGCAAGCGCGCCTAAAATAACCCCGATACAGATGGAAACGCCGGTCGCCACGAATCCCACCTTCAACGATATGCCGGCGCCCCATATCATCCGGCTGAAAACGTCACGTCCCAGTTGATCCGTTCCGAACAGGTGCATCCAGGAAGGTGGTGACAGCACCACCTTGAGGTTTATCTCATTCGGATCATAGGGCGCAATCCACGGTGCGAGCAGGGAAACAATGAATAACAGTATGACCACTATGCCGCCGGCTACCGCTACCTTGTTCCTTGAAAATCTGTACCAGAAATCCGTCTTCATTGTCCGATGTCAATCTCCCCAATAGATGTCACGTAATTCGTATCCTCGGATCCGCCACGGCATAGGAGAGATCCGCTACCAGGTTGCCTATCAGGGTCAGGATGGCTCCTATGAACAGTATTCCCATGACGACGGGATAATCCCTCGACATGACAGACATGTAAAACAGCTGCCCCATACCCGGTATGGCAAATATGGTCTCGAAGATGACGCTTCCGCCGATCAGTCCGGGAATGGACAGGCCCAGAATCGTGATGACAGGAAGGAGCGCATTCCTGAGGGCGTGCTTGTAGATAACGACTCGTTCGCTCAATCCCTTGGCCCTGGCGGTGGTAATGTAGTCCTGCCGTATGACCTCCAGCATATTGGACCGCATATAGCGGGACAGGCCGGCGAGCCCCCCGAAAGCGGAGAGCACAACCGGCAATATCAGATGCTTCACCTGGTCTATACAGGCTGCAACCGGCGGAAGATATTCATAGTTCAGAGACCGCATACCCGATATGGGCAGCCAGCCCAGGTGCACACCGAAGAGGATCATCAGAAGCAGGGCAAGCCAGAAGGTCGGCACGGCGAATCCGATAAAGACAATGACTGCCGTCACCTTATCAAAGAGAGAATTCTGGCGTACAGCGGAAAGAACGCCGATCGGAATGGCGACAAGGATGATCAGGATCATGGAAAGAACGTTAATGATGATCGTGATCGGTATCCGCTCCAGTATCTTGTCGATGACCGGCCGGTGGTCGGGCGAAAAGGATTGTCCCAGGTCAAGGGTTACAAGTTTTCCGACCCATAGCAGGTACTGCTGGTAGAGGGGTTTGTCAAGGTCATACATGGTCTGGAGACGCTCCTTTGCCTCCGCGGAGACCCGGGGATTCAAATCCGTCTGCATATCGGTAGGAGAGCCCGGTGCCAGGTGGATAACGACAAAACACACAATCGTAATGCCGATAAGGAGCGGCACCATGAGCACCAATCTTTTAATGACATATCGCAGCACGGCTATTCACCCAAATAATCCAGCAGGCCCATCCGTTTAATGTTTTCCAGCGTACGCCACAGATTCTCCACCTTATGCGGCTCCAGCGTCACCGTGGGCCGGACATTCATCTTTTCCAGCAATTCAAAAAACCGGTTAAAGGGGAATGTTCCCTCCCCCACCGGTTTGTGTTCGTCGACCCTGCCGTCGTTATCGTGAAGATGTATATGACCGATCCGGGACCCGAGCACGTTCATCCACTCGTCAAGCGTCGATTCCGAAAAGGCATTGAAATGCCCCGTGTCAAAACAGAGGCAGACGTTCTGCGATCCCCTGAAGGCATCCAGCAAGAGACCGAGATATTTCGGACTGCCCTCATAGACATTTTCAATCGCTATCTTTGTCCCCACCTTGTCGGCGGTTTCTATGAAACGGCTCCAGGTATCCCTACTGTTCTCCAGCCACACATCCTCATTGGACACATAGTATTTTTCATCAAAAGCGGCATGGCACACCACCGATCTCGGTCTGAAAAAGACCGCCAGATCAAAGACCTGCCTGAAGCGTTCTATCGTCACCTCTCTCACCTTTCGGTCTATGGCTCCCGGCCTCAGATCGAAAAAGGGGGCGTGCAGCGTAATGGGAAGTCCGGCGTCGTGGAGACGATCCGCCACAGCATGAAATTCGTCTGTGCTGAAACGGTCAAGAGCAAAGCAATCCAGGCCGACCTCCGGATGTATCCCCTCTTCGAGAACAATATCGAGATACTCATCGACAAGCATCCTAAAGGGCATATTAACCTGAACTTTCTTCAATATTTCGCGCATATCAGTAGCATCCTCGAATAATATATACCAGCAACCCGGCGGTGATATCCTTTACCACAATGATTTCGTCATGACAACACAACTGTCATTTTCTTCTTGCAATAAGAGACACTTCCTGTTAGGTATCAACGCTTTCTTTAACACAATCAGGGGCCGTTAGCTCAGCTTGGTAGAGCAGCTGACTTTTAATCAGTTGGTCACCGGTTCAAATCCGGTACGGCCCACCATCGATACATACCGGGTCAGCCAATCGGGACTGACCCTTTTTATTACCTGCCGCTTCGATGTCGCTGATCTCATCCTTCCTTCTCCTATACCACAGGTCAAGACCAAAATATTCATTGAATCCGTCACCATAGAAAAGGCAGATATGTAATCCACAGAGCTGTTGACAAGCATGTTGATAACCTTGTTGATGAATCCTGTAAGTGCTTTAGATTATCCTACTTATACCAGATTGCCCACAAAATAAGCAGTCCAATTATATGCAATAATATTATATAGTTATTCTTTAATGATCTGATTTTAGCCGGTTAGCGGCCGGTTGCAAAATAGATATGAACACCTTCAAAAAACGGTCCAGAATATAGACCATGTTACGTCTTATAATCATTGAAGCTTCCCGTAACAAATCGCGGGGAACAGCGTTTTCTGTTTAATTCGCCTACTCCCGTCTTTCACTCACCGCTTCCGCCAGCTGTCTTTTCGTTTTCAAAGTACACATCAGGAGGGAAATAAAGATCAATATGAAAATATTCAGATACCACGCACGATTGTATGACCCTGTCGTATCGTAGATTATCCCTCCCAGCACAGGACCTATGGCCCCTCCGATACCGGTTGAAAAAAATGTCAGAAACCCGTATGCCGATCCCAGCACATCCCTACCGAACCTGTCGGAGAGCAACACCGGCATCATGGGAGCGAGGGAGCCATATCCGAAACCGAAGACAAGAGCGTATATATACAACGTTACGGAAGTCTTTATATTCAGCAGTATAAACATCCCAGATGCCATGATAATATATCCCAGCAGGGCCGAATATTTGGGGTCGTTGAGCTGATCGCTCAACCATCCGAAAAAAAATCTTCCAAAGATACTCGCAACGCCGATGGCACCCAGAGAGGAAGCGGCTGCTATTCGACCTATGTTGTTGTCCACCGCATAGGAAACCTGGTGTACAAACACCATCATCTGAGCCATAATCGCACCACTGAAGCAGAGTACAATTATCCAGAAATGATGATCCTTGAGAACGGTTGCCGGAGATGTATAGGTCAATACAGGAATTCCCTCCCCCTGCACAAACGGCCTGGTTTCAGGGAGATCACCGTCCGGCAACAGGCCGTATTGCTCCGGCCTCGATTTTCTCATGAGGACCTGAGAAACAAGCACGCCTACGATCAGAACAATAATGCCAAGAAATATGAATCCGGTACGCCAGTGGTAGTTTTTGACGATATACCCAGCTACCGGTGTGAGGGCCATGGTGCCAAGACCGATCCCTATCGATGCCACACCTATAGCTATACCCCTTCTCCGCACAAACCATTTCCCAACAGAGGCGCTGCTTACCACAACACCGATTCCGGCAGACCCCATGCCGCATAACACCCCATAGGTTATATACAGCTGGCCTGGCGTACGGACAAAACCGGTCAAGATAAAACCGAGGGCGGCGATGCATGCCCCTATGGTCATGATCCACCGAGGAGCCATCCTATCGATCAGCCGCCCACTGACAAGACTACTGAGCGCGTAGATCAGAAGATTTATCGAAAATCCGACAGATATAGCCGACATCTGCCATTGATTATCCACAAACATGGGGCGTACAAACACCCCGAAACTATATCTGGTGCCATAGCTTGCGGCCAATATAAGAAACGCTCCCGTGACAATAAACCAGCCCCAGTACATGTCTTTCCCTTTATCAACAATCCTCATGAAATACCCCCCCCCGCTTGTACAAGTCCTCTGATTTGTGATATCTATCTTGGTTAATACCAAGCCGATACCAATAGACAGGATATATCCTTATATGACACAGACCCGGAAGCGTTATGCTGCCTCCAGAAAAGCGAGATATCATTACCACCATCCTCGAGAAAGAAGCAAGAAAACTTATCAGGAAAACAGGGCAGTTGAAAGTCCCCAGATCGATCCCACATTGAAGGAGATATTCTCCCGCATCGGTACCCCGGACCCGGTACCCTTCAAACCCGACCCATTTCAATCGGAAGCCCTCGATGCCATACAGAGAACCGACTGTCTCGTGACAGCGCCAACCGGTTCAGGGAAGACATGGATCGCCGAAAAAGCCATTCAATCGATCTATGAAAGGGGGGGGCGCTGCTGGTACGCCTCTCCCCTGAAGGCCCTCACCAATTCCAAACGAGCTGAGTTCGGAGCCGTCTTCGGTGATGAACAGGTGGGCATTCTGACAGGTGACACAAAGGAGAACTCGGATGCACCCATAATCGTTGGTACAACCGAAATCCTGAGAAAC
The DNA here is from genome assembly GCA_036825195.1 of Syntrophales bacterium. GTDB lineage: Bacteria > Desulfobacterota > Syntrophia > Syntrophales > UBA2210 > UBA2210. The sequence continues at coordinate 23,656 of DAISYQ010000016.1, read as the reverse complement.
AAGCTCTATGAAGCCATGCACGGGAATGAAGATCTGGACTATGATCTTGTCATACTGGACGAAGCGCATTTTCTGGGTGATGAAGACAGGGGTGTGGTATGGGAAGAGATCATGATCTACCTCCCAACCAGGATTCACCTGCTCATGCTGTCAGCAACCATCGGAAACAGCCGGGAAATCGCGGGATGGTTGGGCGCCCTGCGAAAGAAGGAATGTATCGTCATACAGGATAAGGAACGGCCCGTTCCCCTTTACCCCCTGTTCCTCCATCCCCCGGGAAAGGTGACACCCCTCTTGAAGGGAAACAGGCTGCACGACACACCCATCTCGTGGCTTGAAAGGAACAGAAGCCGGCGATCCTTCAGGGGCAAACTGCCGCCATTTGACTCCATCATTGAAACCATGCGCTCCTTTGACCTTCTCCCGGCGATCTTCTTCCTGAAATCACGGGGAGACTGCGACGCCGCGGTCAATCTCTGCAAGCTCCGTTCGGACCGCGGCAACAGTAACCACTTTGAAGAAGATCTTCAGGCGATACTGGAGCACCATCCCTACATGAAGAACCACAAACAGCTCCACAGTCTCCGTTATTCGAGGGTTGGGGCACATCACGGGGGGCAGCTTCCCGCATGGAAATCCGTTGTGGAGACCATGATGAAGGAGAAGCATCTTGACGCGGTATTTGCCACATCCACCGTTGCCGCCGGGGTAAACTTTCCCGCCCGGACCGTCGTCATGTTCAATTCCGACCAGTTCAACGGACATGAATTTATTCCCCTGGATGCAACCGCATTTCACCAGATGACCGGAAGAGCCGGGAGGAGGGGGCAGGACAACATAGGTTTTATGATGGTCTTCCCCGGTAAATTCATGGATCTCGACCATATTCGAAGACTCTACTTTTCAAAACCCGAAAAGATAACGAGCCGTATCAGAAGCGATTTCTCCATGGTCCTGAATCTTCTCATGTCCCATACCCCCGAAGGGATTAGAAACATCTTCGAAAGATCGCTCGCGGATTATCAGCACAGAAAGAAAAAAGGCGGAACAACTCTCTGGCAAGACTTTAACAGACACCTCGATTTTCTCAAGACGGAAGGCTTTGTCGATCATAAAGACCGCCTCACGGAAGACGGTGTCTGGGCATCGCAGCTCAGACTGGACCAGCCCCTGCTTATCGCGCAATGCCTGAGGGACGACGCATTTCCGTACGAAAACGAAGCACTTCTCGCCGCCGTTATCGCTCCGTTTGCGTACGACAGGACCTATACCATTACCGTAAGCAGGACCTCACTGCCGAAGCGGTTGCGAAAGGCCTTTGACAGGGTCTCGTCGTCAGCCAAGGCCCTTGCGGAAAGGATGGCGGCTGCCGGATTCGATACGGAGCCCCTCCCTCTCTGGACCTCAGCGGCCATATACGGCTGGGCTACCGGAGTGGAATGGGATCGTATCGTTCAGAGGACCAAGATCGCGGAAGGCGACCTCGCCATGCTGATATCGAGAACGGCTGACAGTCTCCATCAGATAGCATCCCTCAAGGATACACACCCCCAAACGGCTTCGCTTGCCGCCGAAGCACGAAGGGCTATCCTGAGAGAACCGGTTGTATTCGATTGATGCATTCAAGCTGTCGTCTTATGATTTTAATACATATACTTCAATTTATTGTTGACAGAGTGGGAAATAAAAGGATATAAGTCGCAGTTCATTTTCAGCGAATTCAGAACGCGTCCCCATCGTCTAGTGGCCTAGGACACCGGCTTTTCACGCCGGCAGCCGGGGTTCGACTCCCCGTGGGGACGCCATTAATACATTAAAATGGGTTATGATGATTTTCATAACCCATTTTTTATCTTATATTGGTATCCCCTACACCGTGTCCCATATACAGCAATTTCGGCACGAATCCTCACTGTGGGCTCGGCTTTTTACGTTAACTGACCGGCCGTTACTCGATTTTCACAATCTCATTCTTGACCCAGAGAGGTGCCGTTTCATGTGCTTCCTCATAGAGTATCTTGCCATGCAGAAACATAGCCTTGAAATCATTGAACATGTAGATCCCAAGGAAGATATGGATCAGGAAAAAGAGGATCAATATCCAGCCGAAGACGAGATGGAGGGTGCCGAAAAGGGTAGCCATGGCGTGCGGGAGGATATGCGGAAAACCCCACAGTCCCCATCCGGTCGCGATGAGAATGATACCGCCTATCAGGGCACAGATGCCGAACAGTTTCTGCCCGGAGTTATATTTCCCCATGGGAGGAACGGCTACCTTTTTCCTCAGGAGAAATTTCTGCGGATATCCTCCCAGTATGGAAAACCACTTGATATCGTTTATCGAGAAGGAAAAGATCCGCTTGATAAAGGTTATTACGCGGGTGAAACCGATGATGAAATAGGCGACGGCGTCCAATGTCAGGATAACCCCCGTCACCACGTGGATCCGCATGTACAGGTTCATCGTCGATCCTTCGAAAGGCTTGAAATAGAGTATCACTCCGGTAATGGCCAGCGGAATGAAACTCAATACCAGAAGGTAATGAAAAGATCGTACACTCCAGGGATGCTTTAGTATCCATGTGTTGTTTGTTTTCATCAGATGTACTCCTCTTTTATATTCGTGTTCTGTCGATATAGTGTTCCGTGTGGAAAAGTTCTTCCGAAAGGTTGCTCAGAGGATGCCCGGCAAACTCTTTGTAGAGTTTGGTCACGCCGCTGTTGGCATGACTGACCCGTATCTTTGAGCTCGTATCATCTTTGTACAGCCCATTGATCCGCGCCCGGATGTAGCTGTTCCGCTTGACAACTGCGGACCGGATCCAGACGGCGGGAAGGGCAAGGATAGCAATCACGATGCCGCTGATGGTTATGAACTCTCTCCGTGATACATACGAAGGATTTTCTTCATATCGATATCTTTCCTCTTTCATCTCTTTCTCCTTTCATTTATTTCCAGCCGAATAAGGGCAGTGCGGCACGTAACCAGGAAGATCCATCGGACTTGATCGGCTGTCCGCCGCCGTTGACACATCCGCCGGGACAGTTCATGACCTCGATGAAGTGATATGGGGACGTTCCCGCCATCACCTTCTCGAGAAGCGGTTCTACATTACCCTTTATTCCGTTGACGACAGCGACATTGACGGTTACTTCCTTGTTGTACTTTGTGTCCATGAGGGTAACGGATGCGCTCTTGATCCCCTTCATCCCCCGTACGGGTTTGAACTCAAGCGGTTTCAGTTCGCTACCGGCCAGTACTCTGTAAGCCGTTCGAACCGCTGCCTCCATCACACCGCCCGTATTGCCGAAGATCGTCCCCGCGCCCGTATACTCCGCAAGGGGTCCGCCGTCGGTTTTATCGACCTTTATAAAATCGATCTTCATCCTTCTGAAGAGGCGGGCAAGATCACGGGTCGTCAACACCGTATCGATATCCGGGTAGGGAACATCGGACCCCGCCTTTCCTTCCTTTTTCAGGAAATGGTAGGCACTGGCGAATTCGGGGCGTGATGCCTCGAATTTCTTTGCCGTGCAGGGCATGATCCCCACGGTGTAGATGCTCTCCGGGGGTTTGTTCCAGATTTTCATGGCCCCGTATGTCTTGGCAAGGGGGCCTGCCATCTGCTGGGGTGATTTTGCCGAGGAGAGGTTCGGAATCAGCGACGGGTACCTTGTCTCAACATACCTGACCCATGCGGGACAGCAGGAGGTGAATTGCGGAAGCGGACCGACATGACCATGTCCCTCCTCTCCGAAGAGGGCGTGTCTCGCCCGGACGATAAATTCCGTACCCTCCTCCATGATGGTAAGGTCTGCCGTGAAGTTGTTGTCAAGTATCTCGAATCCAGCCTTCCTCATGGCCCCGTACATCTCCCGTGTAACCAGTGATCCGTCGGTCATTCCGAATTCCTCGCCAATGGCTACACGGACCGCCGGGGCGGGAATCCCGACGACCGTTACATTCTTGTCCCGCAGCTTTGCGATTACGGTATCGACTGTATCGACAGTTTCATAAACGGCACTGAAGGGACAGTTGATCAGACATTGCCCACAACTAACACATCGTTCTGTGTCGATGGCATGGGTAGCTCCGAACATCCCCGTAATGGCCCCCGTGGGGCAGTATCGTTTACATGAATCGCACCCCTTGCACGCATTTGAATCGATTGCGACAATGCCTGAAATTTCTCCCTTCTGATACGTTTTTGCTTGTGTGCCCACGTTTCCTCCTTCATTGTTCAATTTTGTAAATGTTCAACAAAGTTCTGATCTCGCTTACACCTCTGTACCATTGGAAAAGAGTAGTCACGATTGCGCATGACATTTCCCTGTCCCTGCACAACTGCTTCCTGATTATGCGGTAACGATATAACCACTCAAGATACCTATTATTCTTCAGTTCTATTCAAATTGTCTTATTGCTGTAAATGCCCGAGTGAAGCAAACTGATATGTGTTACGAAATTAACAATCGTGCCATATGCCATTTTTGATAGATTGTCAACAAAAAGAATAGCCTTGCACATTGTTATGAAACCGAGGCAAGAAAGGTTTCATGAAGGAAGGACAACTATGAAATATTATATGTATAATCAAACGGTTTCAGAAACAATAACTAAGAGCGAGTGAAAAGCGGGCCACGGATTTTCACTTCGGCAGCCGGGATTCGACTCCCCTTGGGAACACCATCGAAACAATCGGCATCATTTTTCTTTCAGAAATTCAGCTTTAGCATTGGTAATGCGGCGGGTGTAGGTATCAGCCCGAGGATAGTGGTCTATCGCAACGCTCCTGACTGGGTAACATATACGGCCTCGCGAGAAGCCTTTTTTTGCTGTTTATGCTCATACATCAAGGCATCCGCCCGTGCTACGGTCTTGTCAAACGAATCATTACCCATCGGTTCTTCCGTGGTTGCTTCACCCACACTGTAACTCAGGATATAGGGCTTGCCACCTGAGTTGTTTGCGGTTATGGTTGCGGCATCCAGCCGCTTGAGAGCAGGGGCAAAATTACTCTGTCGACTTGCGACGGCGAATTCGTCACCCCCGACTCTCGCCACGACGTCGCCTTGACGGAAGTTCGTCTTCAGCAGATTGGCAAAATCAAGCAAGAGATTCGAACCCGCATCGTGTCCCAACGTGTCATTAACCTGTTTCAACCCGTCCACATCAAAAAACAGCACCGTCACACCGGTACCGTCACGTCGTCCCTCTCGCACCATGTGTTCTCCCAGAAGGTAAAAACCCCTGCGATTATAGATCTGGGTAAGCTCGTCAATGAGCGACATGTCACGCAGTTCATGCTCGAGGCCATTGATTTTCCGCGCCATAACCATGGAGAGACCGATGAGCAGGAACGATGTAAGAGACGCGGTAAAGGCGGCGGCATTCGGCTGTGACAGCAAGTTTGCCGACACCAGATAGCCGCCCCCGCCAACAATGAGAAAGGGAAGTATCAACGCAACCGGGAGCATGATTCTCGCCGTCTGACTCCCGATGCCTACACCCATAAAGAGGGGGAACATGCCAAAATCCGTTCTGCGGGTACAGGCAGCAAATGCGAGAAGTGTCATACAGGTAAGGGTGTGCGGCGAGGTGCGGGTGTACATCGAATGGCCGAAAAACTTAGATGCATCAAAAACATAGCCGGCACTCACCATCAAGACAATCGCTATGAGCAGGGCAATCGATAGATCCACAACATAGTTTATTGATCTGTCCGAGATACCATCGAGTACCAAAGTCAACCCCATCAGAAAAAAGAACGAAGCAGTCTGTGCCGACATTCTGCCGGGCATCTCCGCTCCACTGTCTGCGGCAAGCATCGTATCCACCATGAACGTCTGTCCGGTAAGATGCCCCAGCAGTGCGGTCCCCGCCAGAATCAGCACAAGAAAACCCCCGATCCTGCATGCCAGGAGCCGAGACCCGCTTTGGTTTATCTGCGTAACCTTCATACTGATTGTCGTGATCAGAATGACCAGCGCCGTGTTCGCCTTCATAAGAGACCAGTTGGAAGGGAGCATCGATCCTACAGCCGGAACCAGCCAGCCGGCGAGAACAACAACAGAGATAGTCCCGGTTATCATAAAAAGAACGTCTTGAATAACAAGAAGCCTCTTTACGATAGCCACATTCGGATAGCCCAATGGTTCAATAACATCAATCTCGGTTTCCATCTGCATCCATCTCCTACAGGTTTATTTTCCTTGCTTCCGGCATACTCTTCGATCAACAAACCGCGACAGCCTCTTCAAACAACATTCAATTCATTTCATCACGCCCTCAATCACTACTGTTCTGTTTCCCCTCTTCTGTTGTTTACACTCTTCCCACGTGATTTCGGGATGACAGTGAATCTGCTATTAACGTCTCCAATACCATCGGTTTGCTGAAATAGTATCCTTGAACGTAATCGACTCCGAGCAGTTTCAATTCTTTGACAATCTCTTCATTCTCAACATATTCCGCCACGATCTTGAGACCCCGGGATTTTGCGGATTTGATCATCCCCTCTACATCCGTTCTTATATGCTTATCCTCTAACACACGGCTTACATAACTTCCGTCGATCTTGAGAAAATCAACAGGGAAACGCGAGAAACTCTGATAGTTTGAGTATCCGATGCCAAAGTCGTCAAAAGCGAACGAACACCCTACCTTCCTCAGTTTGCGGACAAGGTTCAAGGCAACGTCATTATCCTGGATCTCATATGTCTCGGTAACCTCAAAACACAGTTTCCCCGGATCGATCCCGGACTTTGCTATTTCATCCTCTATAAACCGAAGCATCTGTTCGTTCGAGACCGATATCCCGGAAAGATTGATGGAACACAGAGAAAGATTTGCAACATGATCATGATTGTTCTGCAGTAAAGACAGGGTTTGTTTGATAACATACATATCAAGCGTTGCCGCCAGTCCGATCTTTTCCGCCGCTTCTACAAATAAAAACGGGGGAATACTCGTACCGGTATCATCTTCCAGTCGCGACAACACCTCATAGTGCTCCCGATTATTGTCACACGCTTGTGCTTCCGGGCTTATGGGAATAATTTTCTGAGCATACAGGTATAATCTGTTGTTCTTGAGAGCATCCCGAATAATCGGTTCCATATCCAGAAGATGCGTATCTTCTTCCTGAGCCATCTTGATTCTGTCTTTGCCTTTTTCCTTGGCAACACGGCCGGCATTTGCGGCCTGTGAAACGGCAGTACCCAAATTGGTAGACTGAGAAACCCTTGCAATACCGATACTGAGTGTCGTGAAAAAGGGCTGTTCTTTCGTCCGTAGATTCAATTCTGGAAAACCCGATTTGAGTCGACCGGCAAGAGTCAAGGCGCCATCAAGGGATGTTTGGGGCAGATAAATGATAAACTCATCACTGATAAAGCGGGAAACTATCACATCTTTTGCCCTGGTTTTCTTCTGACGTGTGTTGTTCAGCAGCCAGGTAGCGATCTTCTTTATGGCCGCATCCCCCTCATACCTTGATCGGTACGATATTGTCTTAAAATAATCTATATCGACGTACAGAACCGAGGCGTAATATTCCTTGCCCGCGTCCAGTACTTTTCCCTTTTCATCTTGAACAATACTTTCAAATCCCTGCCAGTTGACAAGACCGGTCAATTTGTCATGAAAGGATTGATACTGCAGTTCCTGCTGCAAATTATATTGCTCGGAGTTATCCTGAAGAATAGCAACAAATCCAAGGAGATCATGAGAGTCCGACCAAATCTCGTTAATCGTTACTGTAGCGGGAATTTCCTGTCCATTCTTTCCCACCGCTGAAAATCGCCTTGGTTTATCGGCCCGGACAGTAACCTTTTCCGGAAAAACTCGATGTGCACCAATAATAAGCGACTTACGCTGTTTGCCTTCTCTTCGGGCTCTGACATAATTTAAAAAAAGTGATCTGTGCAATTCCCTCATATCCGGAGAAAGCAACAACTCGATCTTTTGACCAATAATTTCACCTGAACTATATCCTAAGAGAGTTGTCACTCCCTTATTAATCCTCCGTATGAATCCCTTTGTATCGACCATGAGTATGGCATTTGTTTCAAGTTCATCAAAGGCACGCCATACATATTTATTTGCTATAGTCATGATTCATAAACCTCAGTGAGATTATTATCTTTATTTTTTCAAGATACGCCTGTTTATCAAAAAAACTCTTTCCCTTACGTGAATTACCCCGCCTACAGGGTGGAACATCAAAACAATTCGATTTGCTTGGGGGTTTCTTCTTAATCGCGGTGACACTAAATATATTTTCCGATTACTCCAGCCGTTGCTTTATCGTCTACTCTGTGAGCAAAATACGCGTCTTCCCAAAATTCACCACCTCAAAGTTGTCTCTTAATCTCTAGGTACTCCTGAAATATCACGATTGAACTCACGCTCTTCAATAAATCCACTATTTTGAGGATACTATACCTTGGTGGAAACGATAAAAAATATCGACATGATCTGGAGCAATTTTCATGGTGTCAATCTCAAACCCGTGGATTTACGACACCTCCTCAAATATATCCCTCTCACGTTCATGAATGTACCCTCGATGTATCCATTTCCGATACTTCGGAGCCCATACCAAATGATATTTCGCATTATATACAGCATGTGGCGTTCTCTTCGCCATCATGCTCTATAAATAACATAATTGCCCCTGCCTGCTGCATCAAAACCTTTCATTCCAACCCACAGGGCGGGGTACTCAAGTTTTTTCTTTCATAAAGATGTGGATTACGTTTTGAACGGTGATTGAAACTATGTCTCGGAACAAACCCGGTCTTTCCCGTTCTTTTTCCCCTGGTACATGAACTGGTCGGCTCTGTGAACAAAGGTTTTCATGTCTTCCTGCTGCTTGTATTGCGCAAGACCGATGCTCACCGTCACATGGATAGCCTGACCCGGCACCGGAGAGAAAATTTCCTTCTTGAACTCCGTCCGGATTCTTTCCGCGATCACGGCGCCGTCCACACTGGTCGTCATGGGCAGGAGTATAGTGAATTCTTCACCGCCATAACGATACGCGAAATCCGTTTCGCGCAGGCATCTCTTGGCCACTTGACCAAATCGCCGTAAGACCTGGTCTCCCTCGACATGGCCGTACGTGTCGTTGAATTTCTTGAAATCGTCAAGATCGAGCATGAGGAGGGTTAAGGGCTGTTCATAGCGGTTCACCCGGTCCAATTCTATTTTAAGCTGAACGTAAAAATGCCGGGAATTGTAAAGCTTGGTGAGATCATCGATAATGCTGAGCTCACGGTATTTTTCTTCTCTATCCCTCAGCGCCGTCTCCATCCGCTCGCGCTCGGTGATGTCACGGAAGGACCATACCCGACCGATGACAACGCCCTCCTTTATCATCGGAAAGGAAAACCGTTCAAAAACACGACCGTCCTTGAAAGCCAGCGTGTCCTCGTCCGCCATGTCCGAGTCGTGGAGCAACCGAACCTTATTGAGAAAAGATTCGGGATCGGACAGCTGATCCGTCACAAAATCCATCAGGGCACGGTCGTCTCCGGCATCCATGAGAGATTGGGGAATCCGCCACAAATCGATAAATCGCCTGTTGGTTTTGATCATCTTTCCTTTGTCGTCCACGGCCAAGATGCCGTCAGCCGTGGATTCGAGGATTGCATGGAGTTGAATTTCGCTCCAGCGTAAAGCCTCTTCAGCCTGCTTGCGGTCGGTGATTTCCCGGCCCACACCCACAATCCCGATCCTGTTGCCGTCCCTGTCGAGCAGAGGTACCTTACTCGCCAGGTTCCACCGTGTGATCTTTCCATTCTCGGTCCTTAGCGGTTCCTCGCGGTTAATCATCGGTGTGCCAGACTGTATGATCGCCTGCTCATCGGCATGAAATCGTTGCGCCATCTCCCACGGGAGAAAGTCAAAATCCGATTTGCCCTCGAGCTCGGCCATACTGGTCATACCCATGCGGCGAATCATCGCTTCATTGCAAATGATAAATCGTCCCTCGGAGTCTTTGGCATAGATACGATCGGGCACATTATCTATCAGAGTCCGCAGGAGAGTGTGCTCGCTCTCCAGTGCCTCCTCTGCCTGCTTGCGCTGGACTTCTGAGTGTTCCAGTTCTTTGATTCTCTTTTGTAAAGCGGAAATCTCCGCGATTAACTCTTGATTTGTCTTGGATGTATCTTTCATCGTGTATCCCAAGTGCCGTGAGAAACAATACAGATGAAGAGAAAAGTGAAGTGCGTACGTATTAGAAATCCCTTATCTATTGGATATATTGTCGCGTATCGATGTGGATGTCAATTGAAAAATTGTCTGATAGGCGTTGATTACCCTTTCAACGTATCCCCTTTTCTGTATTTGCCAAGTGGGCGTCGTGGAGGGAAAAAACCTTCACCGCTGCGTATGATCATTATGAGAAATAGTATATCATTAATTATAACTTGTTAAACTGTTTCGTTACAGGGTTCGATTCTCTATGGATAGATACTGTATTGTATGCGGGTGGGCTTGCACTATTTGCGCGTAACTGAAAAGTCCGGATAAAGAAAATGTTTATTTTTTATTCGCGTGTACTCCCCACAACCGGAGGCGAAGAGTACACACGCTATTCAGTCAACGTCATCTGATGACGAGGACAGGAGTCTTTGCCCTTCTTACAATCCTCTGTGCAACGGATCCAATAAGCATTTCCGCAATATTACTCGTCCCGTGAGATCCAACCACGATAAGAGAAACCTTTTCTTTTTTCTCCACTTCCAGTATTCCCAGATAGGGGACTGCCTTTTTGATAATAACCTTGACCTTGAAACCTTTTTGCTTCAATCTTTCTTCTACCGGTTTTATTTCTGCCGCCGCCCTGTTTTCCAAGTCTTTTTCTATTTCCAAAATATCTTTTGTGGCGTATCTGGCTATGGCATCAAAGTTCCCCTTTTCGATGATATGAACAATAATTACTTCCTGCGCACCGGCATCTTTCAGGCATTCAACAAAATCCAGAGCCTTGTGCGCCACATCTGAAAAATCGGTTGGATACAGTATCTTTCTAAACATAGCAGATCCTCCTTTTGGAATTGCCGGACTCGTGACGAGTACAGATTTTCATAGTCATTAAATCCCCCTTAACCGAGTTCAATGTTCTCCTTTATTGTCTTCATGGTCAAGTGAAAAATCCCTGTAAGGAAAGGCTGGATTGTGCGAATGGATGTAAACGATATTTCGACATATAGAAGATCCTCATGGTAAGACTTCAATGAATTAACACCTGAAAGGACCGTTATAATCTGGCGACCCACCAAATCGGTTCAACAATTGAATAAAAATTATATTATACCTCCCCATATCGTTACTTTATTCTTGACACGAAAACATCCCTTTCCTATACTCGCCACTCTTGAAAATACAGGCATTTTACTTACAGTAAAGAAAAGGAGGAGCCGATGAAGATCATGAAATATGTATTTGTAAGCGTTCTGATGTGTATCCTTGTCTCTGCCGCTCCGGTGGCGGCAGCGTCAAATCCCGTGGTTATAGGCCTTCAGGGGCCCATTACCGGGCCATGGGCCTACGAGGGACAGATGGCGAAACAGTCCTGTGAGATAGCCGCTCAGTTGATCAACGCAAAAGGTGGTATTCTCGGAGGTCGCATGGTCGAACTTCGAGTGGTCGATGACGCGGGCGAGCCCAAGACAGGCGCGCTTGCTGCAATGAAGCTGGTCGGCCAGAAAGATGTCATAGCATCGGTATCCACCTATGGCTCATCCATATGCGAACCGGCCTCCAACATTTATGAGAAATTCAAGAAGGTCAACATCGGCTACGGCGTAACAGCTGTCCGCCTGACGCAGAGAGGGTTCAAATATTTTTTCCGGACCTGCGGCCGTGATGATTCACAGGGAGCATTCTTTGCAAAGGTCGCATCCGAACGATTCGGCGCCAAGAAAATAGCCATTATGCACGACAATACAGCCTTCGGGAAAGGACTGGCCGAGGATACAAAAAGGGGACTGAAAGCCCAGCTGGATGCCGGTGCGGTGGAGATCGTATACTATGATGCCATCACACCCGGGGAAAAAGATTTTCATGTACCGCTGACACAATTGCGAGAGGCAAAACCCGACATCTGGTATTTTACCGGCTATTATGCCGAGGCGGCCCTGCTGATAACTCAGGCGAGAGAGATAGGGATAACCTGTACCTTTGTTGGAGGAAACGCGGCTATCAACGATGAATTTGTCAAGATCGCGGGGGTTGATATAGCAAAGGGATGTTATATGACCAACGAACCGCTGCCGGGTGACCTGCCCTATGTGGAAGCAAAAGAATTTCTGAGTGCCTACAAGACCAAATTCGGTGAAATTCCTTCAAGTCCGTGGCCTATTTATGCCGCCGATGCATTCAGTATTATTGCATATGCCATCGACAAATCCGGCTCCACCGAATCCGATGTCCTTGCGGATTACCTCAGAAATAATGTTAATGGTGTCAACGGGATAACGGGCCCCATAGGGTTTACCGATCAGGGAGACAGGGAAGGCGTCCCCTTTTATCTGTATATTGTTGATGAGGCCGGAAAGATCGTAGTCTCCAAGTAATTGCTGATCCCGTCGGATCAGCCGATCCACCATTCCGATACGCGTGAATGATCCTGTGGTGTAATCCCGACAGGCCGGGATTACACCCCGTAGTCTTTCATGAGGCCTGTCCTAAACGTTAAAAGAATGGGTCCCTCATGTCGTCCAACATGGCGGGAGTAAAGAAAGAAAAAAGTGGAACTAGTATTAGAACAGATAATCAACGGCCTCACCATCGGATCTTTTTACGCCCTCATAGCCCTTGGGTATTCCATGGTCTATGGTGTCCTGAAGCTGATCAATTTCGCTCATGGAGATTTTTTCACATTAGGATCGTATCTCGGATATACCGTTTTGGTATTCGGGTCCGCGTTCCTGACCGCCCACTGCGGCCTGTGGGGTGGAATGGTTGTGGCCATGGCTATTGCAGCGATCTGTGTCGCGCTTGCGGGCATAACGGTGGAACGGCTCGCATACCGTCCTATCTATCCTGCGGGGAGGCTTCCCGCCGTTGTTTCCGCCCTCGGGGCATCCATCTTTCTGCAAAACGCGATCATGGTCATCTGGGGCCCACGCTACCAGGCATATCCCGCATCGTTGATACCCAACATACACATACAACTGGGCGGCCTGCATATAACCATCCTTCAAATCGTCATTCTGGTCTTTTCCTTTTTCCTCATGGGTATACTGTACTATATCATCCAAAGAACACTCTTCGGGAGCGCCATCAGGGCATCAGCCCTCGATCGGGATACAGCATCTCTGATGGGGATTAATTTCAACAGGGTCATATTATTCATATTCACGCTGGGACCCGCCCTCGGCGCGATTACCGGGGTAATGGTAGGCATGTATTACCGGCAAATCAGCTTCACCATGGGGTGGAATTACGGACTCAAGGCTTTCACCGCCACGATACTGGGAGGCATCGGGAACCTGCCGGGCGCCATGTTCGGCGGACTGATCCTGGGTCTTCTTGAAATGTTCGGCGGCGCCTATATCTCGGCGGCATGGAAGGACGTTTTCGTCTTTCTGATTCTGATCCTGGTTTTGATCTTTCGTCCGAACGGACTCTTCGGTGAAAAATTGGCGGAAAAAGTGTAGACAGATGGAAGACACCAGGACTTCAAGACTCAACAGTTTTTTCTCGCCTCAGCAGGGTATGCTGTTTGCCGTATTAGGCATCTTTATAATCTATCCTTTCGTGGCAAATAATTACTATACCGATGTTGCGTTCTTCTTCGGTATTTATGCCCTTCTCGGTTTGAGCCTCAATGTCGTTCTCGGTGAAGTAGGACTGTTCGACCTCGGTCATGCCGGATTTTATGCCATAGGGGCTTACATTACCGCCATTCTCAACACAAAACTCGGCATACCCGTACTGGCATTACTTCCGGTAAGCGCCATAGCCGCTGCGCTTTTTGCCTATGTGGTCTGCTCACCCATCATACATCTCCGTGGAGATTATCTGTGCATCGTCACCATAGGCATGGGAGAGATCATACGTCTCGCACTCATCAACAACCCCTTCGATCTCACCGGCGGACCTAATGGTGTATTCGGAATAGATTTTCCCTCTCTGGGCAGCCATTTTGTTATTGATTCCTCAATCGAATACTACTTTTTTATCTGGATCGTTGTAGGCTTCAGTATCATAGCTCTCATAAGACTCCAGAACTCACGCATAGGACGCGCGTGGAACTGTATACGTGAAGATGAAATAGCGGCAAATGCCAACGGAATCAACGTCCGATATTATAAGCTGCTTGCTTTCGTTCTGGGTGCTGCTATGGCTGGAATCGCGGGAAATATTTACGCGAGCAAGCTCATGTGCGTATCTCCTGAAAGTTTTTCCTTCATGGAATCATGTTTGATGTTCTGTATTGTTCTTATCGGAGGGATGGGTTCAATCCCCGGCGTGCTTATAGGTGCCGCGGTCATAAGCCTTTTTCCCGAAATTTTCCGACCCTTTGCCTTGTACCGGATGCTCATATTCGGGACGGTTATGATCCTCATGATGATGTTCCGACCGGGAGGGGCCTGGCCTCGCAGGAGAGGGGGAGCGGACATGAGATCCATCATGAACATACGGAGAAAACATGGCTGAAACAGATCTTCGCACCACAACCAGGCCTATTCTGGAGACACGGAATCTTACGAAGATCTTTGGAGGTCTGACCGCCGTCAATAACTTTGACTCGCAGGTCCGCGAAGGCGAGATATGCAGCCTCATAGGCCCCAACGGTGCCGGAAAGACCACCGTATTCAACGTCGTCACCGGGATATACAAACCCGAGGGCGGTACCGTTGTCTTCAATGGCAACGATATAACAGGACAGAAGCCTCATCAGATCGTCACTGGTGGAATTGCACGGACGTTTCAGAACATACGCCTCTTTCCCAATATGACCTGTCTGGAAAACATCATGGCCGGGCAGCACTGCCGCAGTTCGGCAGGGATGTGGGGATCGATCTTCAGAACATCACATCAGAAAAATGAAGAATTTCATATTCGTGAAGTGGCGGAGTCGCGTATTCGTCAGGTCGGCCTGTGGGAATCCCGGAATGAACTTGCCAAGAACATAGCATACGGCAGTCAGCGTATGCTGGAAATAGCACGGGCACTGGCGACTGAACCTGGCCTGTTGGCGCTGGACGAACCGAGCAGCGGACTGAATCCGCACGAGACGGAAGAACTGATGGTTTTTCTCAAAAGCCTGGCAAAAGAAAATCTCAGTATATTTATCATTGAGCACGATATGAATGTTGTCATGGGTATTTCCGATTGGGTCATCGTGATGGACGAGGGAGCCGGAATCGCTGAGGGGCGTCCGGAGACGGTCTACCACAACCCCAGAGTGATAGAGGCCTATCTCGGATATGATGACCAGCAGGCCGATGGAGAGAACTGACGTGAAACCACTTCTTATAATCGACAACCTGCATATCTCTTATGGTTCGATAGAAGCCCTGAAGGGTATTTCTATCTATCTCGACGAAGGAGAGATTGTAACCGTTCTTGGCGCAAACGGGGCGGGGAAATCGACACTGCTCAATGCAATCTCCGGGCTCCTCCCCCTCAGTAAAGGGACCATTACCTTTGAGGATGAAGAATTAAACACGGTCCCGGCTTTTGAGATCGTCCAGAGAGGTATTTCTCAATCACCCGAGGGGCGTAAGGTGTTTTCCACTCTCACCGTAGAAGAAAATCTGAATCTGGGGGCTTACACCAAAAGGAAGGAAAAAGGGACAATGGTTGAGGCACGGGAACGTGTTTTCTCTCTCTTCCCCATCCTATTGAAAAGACGGCGCCAGATGGCGGGCACATTGTCTGGTGGAGAACAGCAGATGCTAGCCATAGGACGCGCTCTCATGAGTTCTCCACGTGTCCTGCTGCTTGACGAACCATCCCTGGGGCTGGCGCCGATTCTGGTTAGTCAGATATTCAAGATTATACACGAAATCAACGAACAGGGCACTTCAATCCTGTTGGTTGAACAGAATGCGAAAAGGGCGATAGACATCGCTCACAGGGGCCATGTCCTTGAAAACGGTCGGCTATCCATAAGCGGATCATCACAGGAACTGAAATCGAACAAAAAGATTCAGGAGGCATACCTGGGAGGAGCGGCGCTGAAAAAATAAAAACAGCTGTACCTCTTTCCGATCGGAATATGCACCACCCAATCAATCCATAAGAGACACCCCGTCTTTCGTAAAAACTAAATAAAAATAGTGCTTTCTTGCACGTCTTGACCGATAAGGCGTTTTCTTTGCAATACAATTATCGGCTATTGACAATTACACAGCATGTGCTTTAATTATACATAAGAAGGTACTGCCAATTCAGCAATAACAAAGTCTTATGCGAAAGAATCGTATGAGCAACGGCGTTGTAAGCAACTGCCATGATGATATCCATGAGTACCGTTTATTCTTCGGGATAGAGGAAGAATCAGCCCATAGAGCTGGAAGACCTGTTCAACAGGGTGTATGAAAGCATAGGGAGGTGCGTTATGTCCGAGAAAATATTGATTCCGCTGGATGGTTCTCCGTTAGGTGAGGAGGCTCTGCACTACATTGAGAGACGGGTGTCCGAACAATCGCTGGGAAAAAACACGGAAGTTATTCTCTTTCAGGTTATTACATCGTTGACCCATACCTTTGTCGCCGGAGAGACGGCTGTCGAGATTCCCTATACAGAGGAAGAAATGGACCGGATAAAGAAGAGGGCCATGGATTACCTCACTAAGGCCAGTGAATGTCTGAGGAGTAAGGGAGTGATTGTGAAATGCGAGGCGGTGTTCGGCACATCCTCAGCTAACGAGATTATTAAGGCCGAAGAAGAACTCGGGGCCGACCTTGTGGCCATGTCGACGCATGGACGACATGGTTTTTCCCGGTGGGCCTTCGGCAGCGTCACCGAAAAGGTACTCCGAGGAGGTAAGCTACCCATATTAATGGTGAGAATGCCGAAACAGGCTGAAGAAGACTCGTAGCATTCCGTTTCTCTCATACCCTGTTCATTGTGCAACAGGCAAAGGATGATGGACGGTTTCCGTCGAATTCCGCATACAGAGGCGCTATCGACAGATCAGGGAGTGGGTATCTGCGTCTTCTTCCCCTTCCTCGACGCAATGATAATGGCGGCAAATATGAGCACCATGCCAATGATCTGAAATGTGCTCACTGTTTCGTGGAAGAAGAGGTACGCCAGGATCGTGGCACCGATTGCCTCTCCGAGAATGGATATGGCGATCATACCCGCCCTCAGATGCTCGAGCGCCCAGTTGATAGAGGTGTGACCGATGAGTTGCGGGACAACAGCCAGCAGGATCATGTACCCATAAGAAGACGGCCTGTACCCGGTAAGGGATATGCCCATGGCAAACGATGTCGCAGCCAGAAACAGGGCACTGATTGTGAACACGATCGTAATATATGTCAATATATCAAGCCGTTCTCTCACCCTGCTGCCCGTTACCAGATAGGCGCTCCCCATCACAGCCCCCATCAGGGCAAGAACATCGCCGGTCAGTGCTTTTTTATCAACCAGAACAAGGGCATGCAGTCCGCTGTCTCCCGCCGCAATCACGATACTGCCCATGAGGCACAGGATCGTCCCTATGACAATCTCTGTATGTTGTCTCTCTTTCAGCAAAAAATAGGAAAAAAGACCGACAAATACGGGATTTGTAGTAACCAGTACCACACTGCTTGCAACCGATGTATATTTCAAGGACGTTGTCCAGAATATAAAATGCAGTCCCAGAAATACCCCTCCTACAAGGGAAAGCACCATATCTCTTCTTGATACGGTCCTGAATGAAACACCTTGTACCCAGGAAAGTACCAGGAGGATCACAGATGCGATGCAGAGCCTGTATGTGGCTATCATGATAGCCGGAACATCATCACAGAATCGTATGAATATCGCGGCAAACGATATGGAGACGATACCGACAATCAATATCGCAATGATTCGAACCATTGTATTACCCAAACTACCTTATTATCCTCAATACAGCGGTGTATTCAGCTTCATGCGATTCCGCATCTCGAAAAATTCATTTATTGAATTAGAATTATTGGTTTTTTATCTCTATTCTTTGCTCCCACATCAGCCAAAAAAAATTTGACTTTAAATTTATGAAGGAGTAGTAATGATTAACATATGTATATATAAGAAAGAATTCATTATTACAGGTTTATCTTTTGTAGAATCGATTTTTCTTTCATCATGTAACTGGTTCATGCCGGCGTGGTTTTCAATACCATGCTACAAATAGAGGTGTTTTGTTTATTTAATATTAAACAATGTAAGCATTAACAGAAGGAGGTAGGAAATGACAACTCTAATTATCGTTATTGGTTTTTTACTCTATTTAATTTTATACTTCACATACGGCAAAAAGTTGGAACGAGATGTGGTGATGGCCTCCGATAACAATGAGGCACCATCGAAGCGTCTGTATGATGGAGTCGACTACATCTCTGCACGAAAAGAGGTCCTCTTCGGACATCATTTTGCCTCGATCGCAGGCGCCGCTCCAATCATCGGTCCCGCGCTGGCGATCTGCTGGGGGTGGATCCCGGGTCTCCTCTGGGTATGGTTCGGCAACATCTTCATCGGTGCCGTCCATGATTACCTGGCCCTGATGGCATCGGTCCGCTACGACGGAAAATCGGTCCAGTTCGTCGCAACCGATCTGATCGGAAAGCGGACAGGGATAGCCTTCTACTGGATCGTCTTCTTCCTCCTCATCCTCGTCGTGGCCGCCTTCGGAGCCATCGTCGGCAATATGTTTGTCAAGACCCCGCAGATTGGCTCCGCATTTGCCTGGATGATCATTGCCGCCCTGATCCTGGGCGTTCTCATGTATCGGACGAAAATGAACTTCTCCCTCGCGACAATCATCGGGATCTTGATGCTGCTCGCAGCCATCTGGGTGGGATCGTTGAAGGGGATCACGATAAGCTACACAGCGTGGATGTGGGCGATCTTTTTTTACATCGTCATCGCCGCCGCAATCCCCGTCAATGTCTTGCTTCAGCCGAGGGATTACCTGAATTCATGGCTGCTTTACGCGGGGTTGTTGATCGGTTTTATCGCCGCCGTCTTCGCCTTCAAGGGATTCGAGATCCCAGCCTTCACGAGCTTCTCCCCGGTATTACTGGGAGGCAAACCGACACCTTTCTGGCCCGCAATCCCGCTGATTATCGCCTGCGGGTCCCTCTCCGGATTTCATTCCCTTGTCGCCTCGGGGACAACATCCAAGCAGCTCAACAAGGAAACTGACGGTCTCTTAATCGGCTACGGTGCCATGTTTACCGAGGGTTTCCTCTCCACAATCGTCATCGTCGCTATCGCCGGATTCGGATACACGGCCCTCCAGAACGCGGGAGTAACGGCCGAACAGCTGAATCCCGGAAACTGGGGAGCAGCGTTCTCAAAGGTATCCGCAGGGGCAAAGCTTTCCGCGGCAAATCTCTTCGTCCAGTCCTATGCCGACATGGTAAATTCGATGTGGTTGAGCTTTATCCCGACCCATATCGTTAAGATCATCGCCGGGATGTGGGTCGCCTCCTTCGCCATGACCACCCTTGATACCACCAACCGCCTCGCACGGTACTGTCTCTCCGAAATGGCCCTTCCCTTGAAGGACAAGGCTTCCGGATTTTATAACTTCCTGACCAACCGCTGGATCGCCTCCGTCATCCCCGCGGCAATCGGAATCTGGCTTGCTGCAAGCGGGAACTGGTTGATCATCTGGGGTTCCTTCGGAGCAGCGAACCAGCTGATCGCATCGATCGCCCTGATGACCGGTGCCGCCTTCGCGGCAAAGAAGCTGAAATCCGGCTTTGCCGGCGCGGCCGTTATCCCGGCCTGGATCCTCTGGATAACCGTGACATGCGCTATCCTCTGGTTCGTCATCGTGGTGCAGCCGGGCGCCGTTGCAGCAAAACCGGTCCCCGGATGGACCGTCATGATCATACTGATCGTGATGTTGATCCTGAACTTCGTATTTTTCTGGGATTTCATCAAATCCAAGGCATACAAGGTTGAAAAATAATCCTTTTCACAGCATGAACTAGCTGCCGGTGCACGGTTTCAGACCGTGCACCGGTAATACCGTGTGCGGCCGGTGTAACATATCTATGGGACTTCTCGAATCTATCAAACGGATCTTCTCCGACTTCGACGCCTCCCACAGGGATCAAGTCAGCGCCCTTACCGGAGTCGAGGTAAAGGAACTGGAGAACATCTTCGCACTCCTCCTCCTGGGATCCTTCATCGGACTTCCAGCGCCCCCTTCTTTTCTTGCTGTCGAACTGATGCCCTTCATGGAACGGGAATTGAAGGTATTGAACAGAAGGGCGCAGGACGCAGGGGATATGCTGGCTGAGATGGCAGGAACTATTGGGATCGATTGAATGAAAATACTCTTTTTTACCGGTAAGGGAGGGGTCGGAAAATCCACTACAGCAGCAGCCTCGGCATGGCAGCTTTCACAAAAAGCCCGGGTCCTGATCGTTTCGCTGGACCCTGCACACAATCTCGGCGATATCTTCGGCGTTACCATCAAAGACAAAAAAAAGAAGTTTTCGGAGACACTCTTTTTAAGTGAGGTTAACCTCCAGAAACTGTCACGCGAGTATCTTGAACGGGAAGCCAGCGTTCTCTCCAATACATACAGCTATTTGAAGACACTGAATCTCGATACATACTTTTCCATCCTCAAGTACTCTCCCGGCATAGAGGAATATGCGCTCCTTACGAGCATTGAAAAGACGATACGGCATGAAACGGATTTCGAGTATATCATCTTCGACACACCCCCGACAGGCCTGACTCTCAGATTTCTCGCCCTGCCCAAGGTAACGATCACCTGGATCAACAGACTGATAGGAATCAGACGAAAGATTCTGGAAAAGCGGTACACCATCCACCGCATACGGGGCACGTTAAGCTCGGAAGAAACCGTTCTGGATTATAAAGAGGAAGACGATGATATCCTGAAACGGCTGTGGGAACTCAGCGATAATTATCAGTCCCTCGACAGGACGCTGTGCGGCAACGACTGTCATATCGTGCTGGTCTTCAACCCCGACATACTTTCCCTCAGGGAATCTCAACGTTTGATTGAGGGACTTGCCGATCTGGGCCTTCCTCTGCGTCTCCTTATAAACAACAAGGTAACCGCAGATAACGAGGAAATGGCAACGTACGTAGACCAACAGATGAAAGGGATGACGAAGAATGTCACCCTTGAACGCATAGGGATGGCAAAGACTCTCCTTGACGGAAGGAATGGAGCACTGTATGATATACGTGAAAGTATTATTCCCGATTCTTGGTAACTATTGAATCTATGTTCAGATACGAACACATACTGACTCAGCCCGTTTTTTTTCTCTTTGTCGCGTTCTCATTTCTCCTTACATTCGGCTACTTCTGGGGTCGAAGACACAACAAAGAAATATTCCTCAGTGCCTTTAACGATCTCATGGAGGTGTTTCATCCCGATGACCAGACCTTCACCAATATCGGAGGCGCCATTGGGTACCATGCCAATCTCTTCATTAAAAAGAAGGGAGCGCTCCTGTCTCGTGTTGATGCCACCATTACAATGCTCCCGCGACATTCATGGCTTTATTTTCCCATATCAAAACTCATAAGAAAATATGACAGATTGTTTATAGAATTGTATATCAAGAACAAACCAGAGGAGGAATGTCACCTCATAGAGGAACAATATTCCCGTTTTGCCGGTGCCAGGATCACCGGTGCAGGACGGTTATATACGGAAACGGTGACATGGGGAGCACATACGTTCCATCTGTATTACGAGACCACGCATATGCATACCCGCATGATGGATTTCATCGATCGAAATCCGGAACCGGGCATTATCAGACATATAGCGATTGTTCCCGACCAGAAAAAGTGTTTTATCTTCATGATACCCCGCAAGGGGCAGGTGGCACGGTATCTTACTCCGGTTTACAGGTGGCTGCTCTCTGCCGTCAAGAAACCGTAAGATACTTTTTGTAAGAAAGGAGAGTAATCGTATGGACATACTATCTGGAAACGAATTGAAATCTTTGATGCAGAAACAACTGGGAATATGTGTTTCCATCTATATGCCTGCGATTAGAAAGGGAGCCGAAATTCAGCAGAATCAGATTCGATACAAAAACCTGCTCCGTGATGCCGAAGACCGTCTGCTCTCAAGCGATTTACGACCATCGGAGATAAAGGACATACTGGCCCCCGCGCAGGAAATGTCAGGGAATATACCCTTCTGGCAGAATCAGAGTGACGGGCTTGCCGTATTCCTCTCTCCCGATACATTCAAATACTACCGGCTGCCGAAAAGATTCGAGGAACTGGTCGTGATAACCGACCGTTTCCATATCAAACCCCTGATACCGGCGCTGGGATTTGACACGGAATTCTTTATCCTGGCAATCAGCCAGAAGAACGTACGGCTGTTGCGATGTTCGCTGCAGCATGTCGAAGAAATGGACATTACGGGTATGCCGGAGAATCTTGATGACGCGCTGAATCTTGATGATTTCGAGAAACGCCTCCAGCGTCACACGGGTTCCGAAGACATGAAGGCAAACCTCTTGCAGTATTTTCAGCACGTCGACAGAGGATTACATGAACTTCTGAAAGATAAGAAGGTGCCCCTCATATTCGCGGGAGTGGATTACCTGCTCCCCATATACCGGGAAGCAAATACCTATCCCTACCTCACCGAAAAGGGAATATCGGGGAATCCGAAAGGACTGAGTGCGGACAAACTGCGCGACACGGCACGGCCGATTGTGGAAAGCTTCCTCGAAGCAAAGAGGGTCGATGCCCTTTCACAGTACAGGCAGAACGCCGGTACGGGCCTCACGTCCGACAATGTCAGTGAAATCGTACAGGCGGCTCACCACGGGCGTGTGGGCACCCTTTTCGTCTCTGTCGGTGTGCAGCAGTGGGGGACATTTGACACCTCCACCAACACCGTCAGGCTGGACACGGATGCCGGAACCGGCAATGAGGACCTGCTGGATCTTGCTACCATCCAAACCATACTGAACGGCGGAACGGTATACGCCATGGATTACGATAAAATCCCGATTGACTCGGCACTTGCGGCCATCTTTCGCTATTGATTGAAACCCACCGCGGGAGGAGCACTCTCTTCCCGCAGGTCTGGTGTGGGCACGAGTATCGCCCCCATTGCTGAAGGAATATGAAGAGAGAAGAAACCCAGGATACAGACTGCGCAAAACCCATCATAGAATATCCCTGCCGGTGGACTTACACAGTAATAGGCTCCGACAGCAATGAACTGGAACGGGTCATAGAAGAAATCGTCGGAGGGCGTGACTACACCGTCGCACCGTCCCATACCAGCAAGAAGGGCACATACTGCAGCCTTAACCTCGAAGTGCTGGTTGATGACGAAGGATGCCGCACCGGGATATACGAAACTTTGAGAAAGCATCCCGCGGTGAAGATAGTCTTATAACCGCTCCAGGAAACCCACGGAAAAGGCCAGGAGAAACTGCCCCGAGTAGTACAGCG
>DAISYQ010000015.1:0-66924 GCA_036825195.1 Syntrophales bacterium | reverse complement strand
GACTGCCACTACTTTCATCCCTCAACTGTAGGGAAGGTGGTTAACTTTTACACATAAGGTTGTCCCTATAACGGATGAAGATGCTTCCCTTATAGCTGAATTGCCAACCGCTCTACCTTCTCTTTCATTCTTTAGGCATACTCGTGGGAGCGGACAGCAGGAAGGAACACCTTTCGGCCAGAAAGTTTTTTATAGATGGTGGCAAAAGGCTTGCTCGAATTTGGGCATTGAGGGTGTTGATCTGTATGGAGGGACACGGCATAGTACGGCAAGGGCTTTGAGAAAACATTTCTCACCGGAAGAGATAAAGCGGGCAACCATGCACTCTACAAATAAGGCGTTTGAACGATATTTCATGATCGAAGCTGATGACATGAGGGACATTTACAAAACTGCTACCCCTCATACTGAAACTGATACCAGACTGATACCGGATAACGAGGGGATTGGAAAAGCTAAGGTACTGAATTTCAAGAATTAAAATGGTCGGGGCGGCAGGATTTGAACCTGCGACATCCTGCTCCCAAAGCAGGCGCGCTACCAGGCTGCGCTACGCCCCGAATAGTGAAAAAGTTGGTGCTATTTATTGTATTCGGCCTGTTCCTGCAAGTTTTTTTTAAGTTTGGCAAAGGCCTGTGCCCGGTGGCTGATCCTGTTCTTCAATTCGGGATCAATCTGGGCAACCGTTTTATCGTATTCGGGGAGGAAAAAAATCGGATCATACCCAAAACCTTCGTTTCCTGCCTTTTCGGCGGTTATCGTTCCCTCCAACTTTCCCTCGAAGCTATCGTATGTCCCGTCTGTCCGGTATAGAACCAGCGCACATTTAAATGCCGCTCCTCTCTGCTCCGCTGGAACGCCTTTTAATTTCTCCAAAAGTTTCTGAATGTTCGTTTCATCCGTCGCCCCCGCTCCCGAATACCGGGCCGAATGAATACCGGGCTCTCCCCCCAGATAATCCACTTCCAGCCCTGAATCATCTGCTATGGTTGTTTTTCCGGTATATTCTGAGATTACACGGGCCTTTTTCAATGCGTTTTCAAGGAACGTCCGGCCGTCTTCAATGATTTCAGGTGTATCGAGATAGTCGTACAGCGAAGAAAGGATAATGCCTGTTTCTTCAAGCAGCGCTTTAGCTTCTCTTATTTTCCCTCTGTTTTTTGAAGCAAAAACAATTTCTTTGTATTTCGATTTACTCACCAATAAAGCCTCACGCGCCCTTATATGTCTCCGAGGATATCTTTCTGAATTTTTATCAGTTCGAAGATTCCCGTTGTCGCAATGTCGGTCATTTTATTCAGCATATCACGGCTGAAGGGCTTTGCTTCGGCGGTTCCCTGCACTTCGACGATTCCTCCGCTTCCGGTTATTACAAAATTCATATCTACATCGGCACTTGAATCCTCTCTGTAATTAAGGTCAAGAAGGACCGTGCCCCCGACAATCCCGACGCTGATCGCCGATATAAAGTCTTTTACAGGGAAAATTTCTATTCCGACCTGTTCTTTCAGTCTCCGGAGGGCCTCAACCAGCGCTATAAATCCACCGGTAATGGATGCGGTTCTTGTGCCACCATCCGCCTGTATCACATCGCAGTCAATAAAGATCGTTCTCTCACCAAAGGCGCTGAGATCCGTTACGGCCCGCAGTGATCTTCCAATTAATCTCTGGATCTCGTGCGTTCTTCCCTTGATCTTGCCGGTTGCCGATTCTCGTTTGTTTCTCCCCGGCGTAGACATGGGGAGCATAGCGTATTCCGCCGTCAGCCATCCCTTTCCGGAATTCCTCAAAAAGGGAGGCACCCCGTCTTCCAGAGAGGCGGTGCATATCACACGGGTGTTACCCATTTCGATGAGTGCCGATCCGTTCGCACTCGGTACAAAGTCCCTGGTTATCTTTATTTGCCGCATTTCATCCCATTTGCGGCCGTCCGTTCGTATCACGATGCCCCACCGGTAGAGAAATACTCTTGTACGCTTTTGGTTAACACATCGGCAATATCTTCCTGCATTTTCTCATCTCTCAACAGTTTTTTATCATTTACGTTCGTAGCGAACCCTATTTCCATAAGAATAGCCGGCGTTTTCAGAGACTTAAGGATAAAGATCGGTGCATCTCTCAATCCCCTTCCCTTTCGGGGAAAAATCTTTCGTATATTCTTCTGAACTATCTGGCCGAATCGGACGCTATCGTTCAGATAGGCGGTTTGTTCCATATTCTCAACTATTTCTTTCGAGTTGCTCTCTTTGGCGGATGGAACGATAAGACTGGAGGAATAGATCTCATACCCCTCCGCATTCTGCCCGAAACCGGCGTTAACGTGAAGGCTTATGAAGAGATCCGCGTTCAACTTTTCTACGATCTTCTTTCGATCCTCAATGGAGACATCCCGGTCATCCAATCGTGTAAGCCTGATGTCTATGCCGTTAACTCCGGATAGCTTTTTCTTTATATGTCGGGCGATGTTAAGGGTTACATCTTTTTCATCGACACTTCTGGACAGGGCTACCCCTGTATCACTGCCGCCGTGTCCCGGGTCTACAACCAGCATGTGTCCGGCAGCTGTCATGGGCAGGAATATAATCAGCACTATAAGTAAAAGTGCCGCATGTACTATATGTTTTGATTCTCTTATCATGATATCCTCTATCGTAATCTTACCTGTTCGCGGTCCGCGCGTTTAGTACAGCAGTTTAATGCCTCGTGTCAATAGTTTCCTGCCTTTTATTTCGGCCTGTCGTACGGAAGGATCCCCGTAGCCTTTCCACCGATGACACGCTTTTTATTTTTCTGAGTTCGGCAATAATCATGTTGAGCTCTTTCAGATCTTTGATGTCCAACTGAAAGTCACAGATCGCATAACCGCCCCGCGTCGCATCTATATTAACATAGGTCATATTTATGCCCATGGAATATATCACATTACTCAATTCGGAAAGAAGACCCTTCTTGTCTTTGCAGGTAGCCCGTATAGCGACAGAAAAGGTCTGTTTCTCATTCACGTTCCACCGCGCATCGATGAGCCGTTCCGTATCCGCGTCTTTCAACCTTGGGCAATCCGACACATGAATGGTTATTCCCCTCCCCCGCGTTACGCAACCGATGATGGCATCACCCGGAACAGGATTGCAGCATTTGGCGAACCTTACCATGATATTATCAATCCCCGTAACGGATATGCCTGCGTCTGATGGAGCTTTTTTGAATCTTTTCTTGACCCTATCCAGAATTCCTTGTTTCTCTTGCTTCTTTTCTTCCTCCTCATTATGCAACAACTGATTTGCCACATGTTTGGCCGACATCTTCCCATAACCGATAAGGGCCAACAGGTCATCGACCGTTGCAAGAGAATTTTCTTCCAGTAATGCGCTGAATTCATTAGCTTTGACTAATTGGCTGAACTTCAGAAGGTGCCTTTTTAATTCTTTTTCGAGGATTTCCCTGCCAAGTATGACACTCTTCTCGCGTTCCTCGGTCTTGATCCACTGTTTTATCTTGGACAAGGCTCTCGGCGTCACCGCATATTTCAACCAGTCTTTACTGGGATAGTGTCCCGCCTGAGTCATGACCTCCACGGTATCGCCGTTCTGAAGTCTATACTTGAGGGGAACAATGCTCCTGTTCACCTTCGCCCCAACGCATTGATTACCCACATCGGTATGAACACTGTAGGCAAAATCGATCGGCGTGGCGCCCTTGGGGAAGGCTTTGACGTCACCCTTCGGCGTAAAGACGTACACCTCGTCCGGATAGAGGGCGAGTTTCAGATTTTTCATGAACTCACGAGCATCTTTCTGTTCGGCCTGTCCTTCGAGCAATTCCCTGAGTTTGTCGATCTGTTCTTCATCCTCGCCTAAAGAGGCCTTGCCCTCTTTGTATCGCCAATGAGCCGCAATACCCTTGTCCGCCCACTCATCCATCTCTTTCGTTCGTATCTGTATCTCGACACGTTCTCCGTAGGGCCCTATGACCGTCGTGTGGAGGGAACGGTAATTGTTCGCCTTGGGCATCGCTATATAGTCCTTGAACCGTCCGGGAACGGGTTTCCAGAGCGCATGGACGACACTCAGAACCTCGTAACACTTTCTTTCCTCATCGGAATCAAGAATGATTCTGAACGCCGTGAGATCGTACACCTCATCAAAATTTATGCGCTGTTCGTGCATCTTCATGAAGATGCTGTAAAAATGCTTGGCTCTTCCCCTGACTTCCCCCTTCAGGCCAAAGTTTTCTATCTGCCGCCTGATGATATCCTTCACCTCTTCCGTGTATCGATCGCGTTCCTCCTTGTTTTTATTTACCCGCTCCATCAGTTCGTAATATCCATCCGGATGGAGGTATTTGAGCGACAGGTCTTCCAGGTCATCCTTGATCCAGTTAATACCCAGACGTGCCGCCAACGGCGCATATACTTCGATCGTTTCCTGGGCTATGAACATTTGCCTGTCAGGTGGGTGAAACTCAAGGGTGCGCATGTTATGGAGTCTGTCAGTCAATTTTATCAGAAGAATTCTGATATCTGAGGACATGGCCAGTATCATTTTCCTGAAGTTCTCCGCCTGGCGCTCCAACTGGTTTCCAAAGGTTATCTTGCTTATCTTGGTCAATCCGTCCACGAGGAAGGCGACCTCCTTACCGAATGCCTCTTCCACCTGTTCAATCGTAGCCAGTGTGTCCTCTATCGTGTCATGGAGCAAGCCGGTTATCAGTGTGGCTGTGTCAAGCCTCATTGCAACCAGCATCCCCGTCACCTCCAGGGGATGAATAAGATAGGGTTCTCCCGACAGTCGAAGCTGTCCCTGATGTACCGATGCGGAAAAGATGTAGGCCTTTTCTATCATCTCGAGATCTTTTTGAGCCAGATACTCTTGGGCCTTTTCCAGTATGTCGGTTATTCGTACCATATATTATTATCTACCCTGAATTGGCACACCTTCACGCGGATTCCATGCCGGCATGTATCGTCTCGATTATGAATTCCTTGACGGTATTGAGTGACATCTTCTCGACTTCTCCGGATTTCCGGAATCGAACCTCCACTTTTCCTTCCGCGAGACCCTTTGCTCCGATGGTGATTCTGATGGGTATGCCTATCAGGTCGGCATCCTTGAACTTTACTCCGGCCCTTTCATTTCTGTCATCCAGTATGACCTCCACTCCTTCAGCAACAAGACTGTCGTACAGTTCTTCGGCAGTCTTTGATAACGACTCATCGTTTATGTTCACTGGCGTAATAATCACCTGAAACGGCGCGATTGCCATGGGCCATATAATCCCATCGTCATCATGGCTCTGTTCCACGCATGCCGCGGCCGTTCTTCCGATACCGATACCGTAACAGCCCATAATCAGGTGTTTTTCTTTACCATCGCTGTCAAGGAATGTGGCATTCATGGCCTTGCTGTATTTTACGCCGAGCTTGAACACATGCCCCACTTCGATGCCCCTGGCCATCCTGACTTCTCCCCCGCAACGGGGGCACAGGTCATCTTCCTGTATCATTCTCAGGTCTGCATACTCTTGTATCTTGAAATCCCTCCCGCTGTTGCAGTTCTTGATGTGATAATCCTCCCTGTTTCCTCCGACCACAAAGTCCTTCATGTTTATAAGGGAATAATCCGCTATTATCCTGGATTTGATTCCTATGGGTCCGGCGAATCCCCTTGGAGATCCGGTAACCTCCAGAATGGTATCGTCCATGGCGAGTTCGAGCGAGTCACACCCGAGGTAATTTCTGAGTTTTGTTTCGTTTATTTCGTGATCACCCCGTACCAGTGCGGCGACAGGTTCACCATCGCAGGTGAATATCATTGTTTTTACAATATGTTCCGGAGCGACATCCAGAAATGCACAGACCTCTTCGATTGTCCTTACATTGGGGGTATACACCTCTTCCATTGGAGATAAATCCCCTACCTGCTTTTCCCCCGGTTTGGCTATCTCCGCTTTCTCAAGATTAGCTGCATAATCGCACGAGGCGCAATAGATCATCGCGTCTTCTCCGGAATCGGCCGTAACCATGAATTCGTGGGAAAATTTACCGCCTATGTTGCCGCTGTCCGCCTCCACCGGTCTGAAGATGAGTCCACACCGCGTGAATATTCTGGTGTAGGCGTCAAACATCTTCCGATAGCTTTCTTCAGCACTCTGCTCTGTGGCATCGAAACTGTAGGCATCTTTCATGCCGAATTCCCGTGATCTCATAACACCGAATCTCGGCCGTATCTCGTCACGAAATTTCGTCTGTATCTGATAGAGATTCATGGGAAGTTGGCGGTATGTCTGTATCTCATCGCGTACCAGCGCGGTTATCACCTCTTCGTGCGTTGGACCCATACAGTAATCTCTGTTGTGCCGATCCTTGAAACGCAAGAGCTCTTTTCCGTAGAATTCCCAGCGCCCCGACTCCATCCAGAGTTCGGCCGGCTGAACGGCAGGCATAAACACCTCCTGTGCACCCGCCCTGTTCATCTCCTCTCGGACAATGTTTTCCACCTTTCTGATTACCCGATAACCCAGAGGAAGATATGTGTATATACCTCCCGCCAGTTTCCGTATCAATCCGGCACGCAACATGAGTTGGTGGCTCAATATCTCCGCATCAGAAGGAGTCTCCTTTGTCGTTGGTAAAAACATCTCTGAATAACGCATTATTCCTCCTCAATTCGTATAACAATGTAATTGGATTTGTAGAACGCTGCAGATTATATTCGTCTTCAATCTATCGTGTATCTACTAATCCTTCATTAATTCTCACCGCTCGGAATTCGTCCTACAAGTTCTGATCCTCTGCGTTTGTTTGACAGGCTCGTTCCTTTATCATGACAGCAATCTCATCCATCAGGGCATCCACAAACTCTTCCTCTTTTATCTTCTTTATGACCGTACCCTTTTTAAAAAGCAGTCCGAGATGACGTCCGCCCGCGATACCGATATCGGCTTCTGCGGCCTCGCCCGGTCCATTAACAACACAGCCCATAAGAGCAACCTTAAAGTATTCCTTTACCCCTTCAAGCCGGGTCTCCACCTCTTCGACCAGCTTAAAAAGGTCTATCTCACAGCGTCCGCAGGTAGGACAGGAGATAATGTCCGGACCTACCATTCTGATGCCCAGGGATCGTAATATCCCGTAAGCGACCCGAACTTCATTGACGGGATCTCCCGATATTGAAACCCGTATCGTATCACCGATGCCTTCATGGAGGAGCACGCCGATGCCGATTGACGACTTGATTGCGGAATTGAGAAGGCTTCCTGCTTCGGTGACCCCGAGATGCAGGGGGTAATCGGTAGCCGCCGAGATCGCACGGTTCGCCTCTATCATAGCTGGAACATCGGATGCCTTCAATGACAGTTTGATGGCGTGGAAATCCATCTCTTCAAAGAGTTCGATGTTTCTCAGGGTGCTTTCAACCAGAGCGGGTGCTGTCGGGGCGCCATGTTTGGCGAGGATATCCTTTTCGAGGGAACCTGCATTGATTCCTATGCGGATCGAAACGCCCCTCTCTTTTGCTTCATGTATAACCTCTCGTATGTTGTCTTTTCCTATATTCCCGGGATTTATCCGTATGCAGTCGGCACCGTTTCTGATGGCGCCGATTGCGAGCCGGTGGTCGAAATGAATGTCCGCAACCAGTGGAATCGTTATCTTCCGCTTAATGTCCGCAAGTGCCTGTACCGCCTCGGTGTCGGGAACGGCCACCCTGACGATCTCGCAGCCAGCCCCGGCAAGTCTCGCGACCTGATCGACGGTTGACGTCACGTCTCGCGTATCGGTACAGGTCATTGACTGTACGACAACAGGGGCATCGCCTCCTATTTTGACAGAACCCACATAGACCTGTCTCGTTCTTTTTCTCTTGACGGTTTCAACCATGACACTCCATACAAGTTTCAATCTACAATAACAATTCTCATATCGAATAATGTATAACACGAACACCGGAGAAGGGCAATCGGCTAATGGGCGATCATGCCGTAAAGGTGTGTCTTTCGGTGAGGTTTCTGTTGGTTTGAAGGCTACTTATTTCCTGTCAATGAAATAATCCCACTGCATGCTGCAGAGAACAAGTTCATTGTTCAATTCGATTGACTTATCGAATCCATAAAAATAGACTTCAATTCTGCATTGGTTCGTAAAATCAAAAGAACGAGAGAAGTGTTGACAAAGGGGACGACTTCCATCTAAAGAACAAAGAAAAACGTATTGTTCGTGCGAACATTACCGTCATTTCTTTTTGCCTTTCGATAGTCAGGGTAAACGGTATGCATAACTTCAAGGTGTTGATCATCGGGTCCGGCCCTGCCGGCCTCTTTGCGGCTATCTGGCTCGAACGTATGGGGGTGGATCAAATCGCGGTATTGGACCGGAATCACTTCCCTTCAGGCGGTCTGCTGAACGACGGCAAATTGAATTTCGATTATCGGGTCGGGATTGACCTTGATGAACTCCGCATTGAAAGATCCGAAGCTCAAGAATTGATGGATGAAGTAAAACGGATCTGTATCGCCTTCCCCCGTTGCCAGCAGGTTACTTTTATCAAAAACAATGAAAAAATAGATGCCTGGCAAAAGATTGCCGGAGAAAAGGGTGTGGAATTTATCGCCCCTGAGCAGTGGCACTACGGGACCGACAATGGCAGACTGTTCGTTACGTATCTTCGCGATCAGCTTCGCCATACCACCTTCTTCCTCGGCACCGAGGTTCTCTCTGTAAAAAAGAGGAACGGGGAATTCTGCCTTGTTTGCGGTACCGATCAGCAAAGGAAAGAGTATACCGGTAAGATCATGCTCGCTTCTCCGGGGCGCAGCGGCGCTTACTGGTTCAGAGACACCTCCCGGGAAATGGGAGTAAACAACAATTTTGGTCCCATCGATGTGGGTATCCGCGTGGAACTGAATAGAGAGTTTTACGATTCAATAACCGACGTCATATACGATCCCAAGTTTATTTTCCGGACAAGCCGACATAATGACAGGGTACGGACATTTTGTACCAACCCAGGCGGCAGGGTGCGGATCGAAAACTACGACAATTTCAAACTAGTAAACGGCGATGCCCTCTTCGACCGTAAGACGGAGAACACCAATTTTGCCCTGCTCAATACGGTCTCCCTGACCCAGCCCTTTTCCGACACTACCGAATTCGGCAGGATGATTGCACAGCAGTTTTTCCTCCTGGGTGGCGGCAGGCCGATCGTCCAGAGGATCGGAGACTTCAGGGAAGGGAATAGGAGTTCTCAGTCAACTTTTGACAGTAAGACCCGCCATTTCGATCGTTGCAGAGCCACGTACAAGGCGGTACCCGGAGACATTACCCTCGGCCTGCCCGCACGTATCGTGGATAACCTCTGGGAATCTTTGAAAACACTCGATAAGATTGTTCCGGGTATTCTTCACCCGTCTACCTTGCTGTACGCTCCTGAAATTAAATTTTTTGACACCCATTTCCCAACCGACCAATATCTCGAAACAAATATCGAGGGTCTCTTTGTGGCAGGTGACGGAACGGGTAAAAGTCGCGGCATTGTCGGAGCGGCCGTCTCGGGAATAATTGCCGCCAAGGGAATAGTAAAGAAATTTTTCAGATAACCCGCTTCATTCCGGTTAGAGACGAATGGATAATTGAAGATGCTTGGTCGATTCTCATTGTACGGTTTCCTGAAAAATCAACGGTACTACGAACCATTCATAATCCTTCTCTTTCTGGAACGGGGCTTCAGCTTCACACAGATCGGCCTGCTTGTTGCGTTCAGGGAGATCTGCATCAACGTCTTTGAAGTTCCCAGCGGTGTGGTGGCCGATATGTACGGGCGCCGCAGATGTATGATGGTGTCCTTTATAGCCTACATCATCTCATTCACTCTGTTCGGCTCTGTACGCATATACCCGTACTTCTTCGCCGCCATGTTCTTTTTCGCCATTGGAGAGGCATTCCGGACAGGCACCCATAAGGCCATGATCTTCACATGGCTTCGCCTTCAGGGACGCCTCGATGAAAAGACCCGCGTTTATGGGTACACCCGCTCGTGGTCAAAACTGGGGTCAGCCTTTTCAATTATCATCGCCACCCTGTTTGTCATTTTTACGAAGAATTACTCTTCCGTCTTCCATCTTTCCATCGTTCCCTATGTATTCGGACTTGTAAATTTCTTATACTACCCTGTAGAGCTAGAAGGACCCGTCCGTGAGCGAGTCGCTCTATCCGATATTCTCGAACATTTATGGACTACACTCCGCGATTCCCTGAGGATACGGCATCTGCGCCGCCTGATTGTCGAATCGATGGCCTTCGAGGGAGTGTTTGAAGCGGTGAAGGATTATCTCCAACCGGTGATCAAAGCTATGGCTCTGACCATCCCTTTGTTTGTGTATATGGAAAATACACGCCGAGGCGCGATTATTGTGGGGATGGTCTATTTCGCCTTACACCTGCTATCCGCATGGGGAAGCCGCATGTCACACAGGATCACACAGCATGCGGGCGGAGAGGAACGAGGCGCCTATCGTATCTGGAAGGTCGCACTCATTATCTATTGCGTATTGGCGACCCTTCTGTACCTGCAATGGTATTACGCGGCAATCGTGGGATTTGTGGCCCTGTATGGTATTCAGAACCTGTGGAGACCGATACTTATCAGCCGGTTTGACGGGTACGCAACGGAGACACATGGGGCAACGGTTCTTTCCGTCGAGAGCCAGGCGAAATCTCTCTCAACCATTGCGACGGCTCCCCTTCTCGGCATTGCTGTGGACGGTATGAAGCAACACGTATTCGGAGGGGAATTCTGGCCGGTCGGGGCAGTTGGCGCAGTGCTTGCCTGTATTATGCTGGTTACCTTTCCGGCACACAGAAGGCAGTGACGCATTATTCCTGGTCATGACACAATCATATTCATAACCTCAGTGCCGGATCGCAGGTTATCCTTCGACAAATGCCTTGAATCTGCCGAGACCCTCTCTGATGTCCTCTATATCGATACCCGAATAGGCCAGTCGCAGATAGCAGTCCTTCTCGCCTTCCAGCGGATGTCCGAAATGCAGCCGGGTGCATACCGATACGCCGGTTTCATGCAGCAGGGCCTTGCGGAATGCTTCGAGATCGTCAAACCCTTTCCGTTTCATCGCTCCGGTAATATTGGGATACAGATAGAAGGTCACATTCGGCCGGAAGCAGCGTACACCTTCTATGGAATTGAGAATATCCACTGCCACATCTCTTCGTGCCTTGAAGATATCCAGCATCTTCCGGACTGGGGCCTGATCTCCGGTCAGTCCTTCCATGGCGGCGTATTGTACGAAATGATTCGTGCACGATTCGTCATTGACATTGAGTCTGGTTATAACATCAATGATATCTTGCGGTCCGATGGCTGCCCCCAGTCTCCACCCGGTCATGGCAAATTTCTTGGAAAAGGTGTACAGGATTACGCATCGTTCGGCCATACCCGGAAGGGAAGCAAGGGAAATACTCTTTCCCTCGTATCGAACATCGTAATAAGCCTCATCGCAGAGCACGTAAAGGTCATGCTTGATAGCCAACTCTGAAAGTTTTTCCAGCTCCTGGAGGGAACATTCCGCACTCGTGGGATTCTGCCAGTCGTTGAATATGAGCAGCTTTGTACGCGGTGTCAGCTGTCGTTCGATAGCATCCATATCCAGCGTGAAGGTTTCCTTCCCTTCAACATATCCATAGGGCAGGGCCTTTCCTCCCTGAAACGCTATTTGTGATTCGTAAATGGGGAACCCGGGATTGGGGTACAGAACCTCATCCCCGGTGTTCATGAGCGCCAGAAGGAACTTGTTTATAACCGGTTTTCCGCCCGGCTGGATGGACACATTTTCCATGGTATAGTTGATACCATGGGATCTGTTGACATTTTCTGCCAACAGTTCGCGTAACCGGGGTATTCCCGCATTCGGGCAATACCTTGTCTTTCCCTCGCGCATTGCCCGTTCTGCCGCATCCATAATGTTGGCAGGGGTCATGATATTGATATCACCCAGATGAAATGGATATACCGTGTTACCCTCTGAAGCGAAAGCGGCCGCCTCGGCTGAAACCGTAAAGGCCGTTTCACTTCCCAGGCGTTCTATCCTGTCCGCTAATCTCATGATCTTTTCCCTCACAAACATACACCGAATTTAAGAAAAGTCGAAATCTGTACGGCTATCCCGAATATTTCGGGATGCCCATCTCTTCCGCATTGAGAATACTTGGAGCCGCTTCCGGAGGATCATCTTCCAGGAAGGGCGAAACGCTATCCCCCTTCCATGCCGGGTACCTCCGCAGAATTCCCGCCACGTTTCCCGCCGCAAGAATTGCCATGCTCTGCCTCGTCCAGATGGTTGCCGACCCGAGATGGGGCACAATAACCACATTGTCAAGTTCCACCAGTCCGGGCTTCAGATCCGGCTCATCCTCAAATACATCGAGTCCCGCCCGAAAGTCAGGATTATTCCGGCAGTGATTGACAAGGGCCTCTTCATCGATCAGCGGCCCTCTGCTCGCGTTAATCAGTATAGCGTTTTTCTTCATCAGCTCCAGGCGTCCGGCATCTATCAGATGGTGCGTGGTCTCGTCGAGTATCGGGTGGAGGCTCACAAGATCGGCCGTTTGAAGCAGTCCTTCAATACTCTCCATTTTCCTGCAGGTCACCGGCTGTTCGCCTCGTGATCTCAGAAAGTCCGCATAGGCGGCTATGTCTTCTTCGAGATTGTTGTTCCGGTACAGATCGTAATAGACGAGATCCATCTTGTGGCCCTCAACCATCATGCGTGCATAGGCGGCACCGATTCGTCCCGCGCCTATCACACCCACCGTCTTTCTATTGAGAAGTTCTCCGAGGAAAAGGTTCGGAAGCCAGCCATGATATCTTCCCTCACGTGTAAATCTGTCTGCCTCGACCACCCTGCGTGCCGCCGCAAACGTCAAAGCCACGGTCATCTCTGCGGTTGTTTCCGTCAACACGCCGGGAGTGTTTCCCACACTGATACCGTGTCGTGTCGCTGCACCGATATCAAGGTTGTTGTACCCCACCGCATAATTACTGTAGGCGATCCCTCCGGCCTTCTTAAGAACTGAAAATAATTCATCCCCCCAGGCTTCGGTCAGTTGTCCAATGGCTCCCGAACATCTGTCTCCTATGGCGGATCTGATCTCGTCTATACCTAGGATTTCCGTCGAAGTGCATACTTCAACCCTGCAGTCGGCCTGCATGAGGATTTCGATCCATCGTTCACCGGGCAATTCCTTGGTAACAATCACACGCCTGTTGCCCTGAGGATTGTAGACCTTCCATTTTTCATGATGTAACATAAAATTCTCCTTTCACGGCTTGTGCAAATCACCTATGCAGAAGCTTCCGGAACATCTCAATGGTAACATAACACGTGGGAAATTCAATATAGAAATGCGACCGAGCAGATTTTCGGTAGAAAAGGTTATATCGCCGAAACAAGGTGGATTCGGTAGGTTATCCATCTAGGAGATCGAGATGTTTCCTCCGCTCTTGACAATGATTCTCTCCCGCTCGAGCTGTTTAAGGATTTCCTGCATGAGATCCGCCTCACAGTGAAACGCACTTATCACGTCCGGCTCGGCCAAGGAAGTCTTTTCCAGCAAAAGCCGGATGATCGCCCCCCGTATCTGGCGAACTGAGCCTTCGAAGGGCGATTGTTTCTGATGATGGGAGCTTTTCCGTGCCGGATTGGCGTGAGCCTTTTTCAGAAACGTTCCGTAATCCATGAGCGCGTTGTACCATCGGCGCGGATTGTCATGGTCGAGTGTTTTCTCTACCAGCGGACGAAGGTCGGAATCGGAGACAGTCTCTTCCTGCGAGAAAAAGTAGTGGATGAAAACGGCTCTGATATTGGTCTCTATGAAGATCACCGGTTCGTTGAATGCGAAAGCTCTCACTGCCCGGGCTGTTGCCGTACCGATCCCCGGCAGTGAAACAAGTGATCCCTCGTCACGGGGAATAATACCTCCATGAAATGCGACAATTTTCTGTGCTGACTGTTTCAAGGCGAGTGCCCGGCGGTTGTATCCCAATCCCTGCCATGCGCCCAGCACATCATGGAGAGGTGCCGAGGCAAGGGAAGAGACATCGGGAAAGTGCTGAAGAAACTCCTCGTATTTCAATAAAACCCGGGG
The DNA here is from genome assembly GCA_036825195.1 of Syntrophales bacterium. Taxonomy (GTDB): domain Bacteria; phylum Desulfobacterota; class Syntrophia; order Syntrophales; family UBA2210; genus UBA2210. The sequence goes on along the minus strand of DAISYQ010000015.1, from coordinate 52,769 downwards.
TGCCTGCGTCTGCTGAAGCATGATTTCCGATACGAGGATCCGGTAGGGATCGGTGGTTTCTCTCCAGGGAAACTGCCGACTGTGTCTTCTGTAATAGTCATAGACCGTTTCACGAAAATCGGCCACACGGCTGGCGGTAAGGACGGTTCTGTCGTTCATTGAGATGGCATTCCGTCCTTCATCCTTCAGCCGTTTCCTGCCCGTCACCGGCATACAGGTAGGGTTCTACTGTCTGCTTCAGGTCTTTCCAGAAAGCCGTTCGTTTCGGAGAACCGACCGGTTCCTGCGTGGGAAATTCGAGAAGTGGCACCCTGATCCCTTCCTTTGCCAGCTCTTCATCAAGGATCTCGGCCATGATCCCCATGAGAACAGGTTCATCGGGATCGGGCTGTTCCACCGGGTTCGGTGATTCCGTCTGGTATTTATTCACTTTATGGCGTCCCCAGCGGATTCCGCAGGTCGGGCTGTTTTTGAGACCGATAAAGCAGGTAAGGCGGTAGTTCTGTGCAATAAACTCACGGACCATCAGCAGGGGAATAGTCAGCAGCTGTTTGCAGTGTTCACGGAAGAAGATATTGTCATATTGCTGGCGGCCCTGAGGATTACGCATCAGGCCCATAGCCGTTGTCTCCGGGCAGGGGTATTGAATAATTCCGACCCGGCGGTCCATGAGATAATCGGTCAGTTCATGGGAAAGAGGAAAATTCTGTCCCAAAAGATGGACCCTGCAGTAGGGATTGATGAGGCACTGGGCGATCAAGATAATCTTTTTATCCTTTTTTGTCATGACCTGTGATCTCCTTAAAGAGTGGCGGGGTCTGCAGATCTATCAGATCGTATCGCCTATCAGCGGAAGAATGCGGTCGATGTGAAAATACACAAGATATTTCTTATCATGGGAGCCTTTCGTATGATTGCCGTGGCGAGGCCGTGATCTGATGTCCTCTATCACTTTCAGATCCTCCGTCTCCCCGGTTCTGGTAAGGTAGAGACGCCTACCCATATACCCCTCACCCGCTTCCCGGAACAGGTAGATGGCACTGCTATTCTCCGTGAGGTTTGCATGGGTCAGGCGATCGGCCATGATAAAAGCAATGGTCTGATCATCGATAAAATGCGGCCTGCCGTATATGGCGGCGTTCACTTTTCCGGACCCGTCAGCCGTGGAAAGTACGCCTGTACCGACCCTCTTTTCAAAATATTCGCTCAGTGACATGAATGTTCCCTCCTTTCACATCTTCCCTTAAGCGTCATGGTTCATCCGCCTTATACCATGGCGTTCATAGGACAACATAGATTCCCCCATTGCTATCCCTGCATGTCATAGTCATTCCCTGAGGCTCAGTTTGTACGACCGTATCATCATGACAGGATGGTAGGAATGCTTTGTCTGAGCCATGCCCGGCACCCCCATATCGCTTTCTTTGTTTATGAACTGAAGTTCCGAAAACAGTCTGCGGGCACACTCCCTGTCAAAAAACTGGTAGAGGCCCTTAAACTGAGCCGAAGCTTTCTGGAAGTGGAGTACGCTCATCGTTTCCGTAAGTTGCGAAGCGATACCAAAGGCCTGCGTTATTCCATCGATTGAAAGCATAATACCACTGAATCCGAGGGTATCGATATTATACAAGGCATTCCTGGTAGCGTTCCACTCGCAGGCAAGATCTTCGTCCCTGTCCACATCGCAGTCCCGTTCCTCACACCACCTTTCCAGGAATTCCAGGCAACCAGGCACATCTTCCGGCGATATGGTCTTAATAGTGACGGCCCCCCCTTGATCGAGATAATTCCGTTCAAACTGTTTGACAAGGTTTCTCTTTTTCGAATACCTGTTGCCGGCCAGTGTGGCCAGATCTTCCGTCCGATACACGTAATCGTCGTATCCATCCTGCTGTTCGACTACGAAGTACTTCTCAATGGTACTCTTTCCATGCCTCTCGATGTAATCCTCGGGCACAAAGCAGTACGTACCATAGCCGGTTTGACTGGATATATGAGAAAGCTCCTCTGGCGAGCTTTCCCTGCCAGGGGATATGGGCAGGATCAGGTACGATCTCTCCTTGTGTCGGGTGAAGTTTGCGTAAACCAAGAGACTGTCATTGTGAATGGCGCCATAGGGTTGATACACCTCGTTTTTCCAAACGATGATCGATGAGAGAGAATAGGGGCAGAGCTGATACCTCTGTTCTGAGAAAAACGATGTAAGGTGTGTATAATCTGCTGGTACGATCGGTTTGAATATCATCTCTTCAACCTCAACATAGGGGATGCCTGGTCCATGATGGAAAAGCCGATCCGCTCATAAAAAGGATGGGACCTCCTTTCGGCTATAAGACCGATCCAGTGTATTCCGTCTTGTTCGAGTCGATCGATCAATAGTTCTATAATCCTGGTTCCGATCCCCCTGCCCCGGTAAGAATCCATAACCGTAACATCCTGTATATAGGCGTCGCTGGCCCGGTCACTGATGGCTCTCCCCATACCTATGATGGTCCTATGATGGCGTGCAACAAGAAAACAGTGGCTCCCTTTGATTATTTGTTTAACCATTTCGGGGTTGTCTTCTTCCTGTTTCCACCAATCTTCTCGCCGGTAGAGGTCCGTTATTTCTCGTATCTCATCGGCGACGGGTTTTTCGATAAAAGAGTACTGTAACATTTTATTAATGGTATCAAAATTGTTCAGATAAGTCTACTCTCGGATAATGTACTTACAGTACTGGCTTATTTACATTTGACATGATTGAGATTTCGAAGATAAGGCCCAGTGTTTCTGATAGAATTGAATCCCTGCTCGGTACCTGTGTTGTTAATTGCCCTTATCGTGATCCCAGTATCATCCCGTCGCATAACATTAATACAACCGTATCTCTGCTCGATCGTAAAGATGTTTTCAAGGCCCGTTCCCATAACATGAGAAAGTATAATCCGGTTGACGCCGGCATGGCCTACGATAAGAATGGTACCAGTGGCTTTGGTGATAATAGTAAAGAAACATTCGAGAACCCTGTGGCTGCAGTCAAGAAAACTTTCCCCTCCCGGTGTTCGGTACCTGACGATATCTTCGCCCCGCTTTTCATATTCTCCGGGATAGTTTGTCATGATTTCAGAGACGTGTAATCCTTCCCACGTACCAAGATTAATTTCATTCAACCCCGGTTTATTCCTGACAGCGATACCATGACGTTCAGCGATGAGCTGTGCCGTATGCCGTGAACGGATAAGATCACTGGAATAGATTTTCTCTATGACAATGTCCTTGAATGCGAGACTGAGAGCACGAGCGTGCTGAATGCCCGCTTCGCTCAAGGGGATATCGGTCTGACCGATAAAGATCCTCTCAGTCGATCGGGGTAACAGTGGTTCGCAATGGCGTATGATGTAAATGGTGATATGGTTCATAAGGACTGTCCCCGAGAATGTTGTAGATTTTTTCGCCATTAATCTTTTCGATGCGCTGCAGGATCGTCTCCGCATTCTGGAATCGCTGCTCGACGGCCTCAATAATTTCGGGATTATCCTTGAACAGTTCTCGGGCACCGGCAAAGCGATTTTGTAGCGGTACGATACGGTTTTCTTGTACCAGCTTATCTGCCAGATAAATGACCTCCGCTTCGTCGAGATAATCTCTCGTTACCAAATCTATATTCACATGCGAACCGACTATTGCAGCAACCTTGGGGTATCCAAGTTTCAGAATGATTTCACTACCCGTCTGATCGTGCCTCCTCCGTCCTTTTGCTATATCGTGAAGGAGAGCCGATGCTTCAATCAGAGAAAGGTCAAGACCAAACCCATGACGGTTGAGGTACGCGGCTATTTTTCTGGCTATGGCGGCAACCTTCTGTGAATGATTGATTATTTTCTCGGAAACATGCAGGTCGCGCAGGAGATTGTAACACACGGTTAAAGTCGGAGCAGTCCGTGAAGAATCAAGATCCAGCAGATGCCTGTATTCAAAGGGAGTATTGATATCGATCAGTATTCCCAGATCCTCGGCCTCAATATCGACGGCATCTTTTTCGTGCCGCCGCAGAAGCCCTCGCATCCCGTCCGGCTGTTCCGTCGTGAGAATTTCCTGTATATATTCTGTTGCTATCAAAGGCGGATGCCCGCGAAAACCCTGAAAACAAGGGTATATGATCCGTGCCCCTGTATTAGAGTAGGCTACGGCGAGTTTCTTAATCGTTTCCGAATCTACGATGGGCATGTCCACCGGAAGCAGGAAAAAAGCTTCAATGTTCCTTTCAAAACTTTCGACCCCTTTTCGTATCGATGAATACATACCTTCTTTAAAACGGTCATTGAGTATATAGCGGACTCCGTGCCGATCTACAATGGGGACAAGATCGCCTGCCCGATATCCGAGAACCACGCGTATATCGTTAATACCGGCCCTCCTGAAGCAAGTAATGGTATGTTCGACAACCAGTGACCTGTTGAGTGACAGCAATGGTTTTAACTCATTCATTCTCGATGAATAACCGGCGGAGAGAATGAGGGCTGTCAGTGTCGTGTCTTTTTTCATCGGAACAACTCCGCTCTTTCCTTGATCAGCTCCGCGGCAATGCTGACGGCTATCTCCTCCGGCGTTTCGGCCTTTATGTCAAGCCCGATCGGAGAATGGACCCGTGCGATAGCATTATTGGATAATCCTCTCTTGTGCAACATGTCATATATTCTGTCCCGCTTGATGCGGCTTCCAATCATTCCGATATATCCGGCATGTGCATTAAGTGCCTGTTCAAGAACGGTTCCGTCATGAAGGTGTCCACGCGTCACAATGACGATGTAGCTCGTCCTGTCGATCATGAAATGCTTAAAAACGGCTTCGAAATCATCGAGGACAACGATTTCATCTGCTACAGGAAACCGGTCACGGTTGGCGAATTCCCGGCGATCATCCATAACAACAGTCCTGAAGTTAACGGGTTTCAAAAGGGGTACGAGCTTCTGAGCCACATGGCCGGCACCGATGATAAAGGCTGTGCCGCTGTCCCCGATCGTTTCCATGATAACACGGCGATTTTCAAGAATCGTAAAGATGTCGTACCGGTTGGTTCTCCGAGAAAGTTGCTGTAACAGATCATAATCGCACTGTATCATACCGGTGACAGAACCGTCCTGCTCGATAAGCAGCTGTTTCCGAGATGCCTCCTCACCTGGACGATCGGGGATGAGTGTTACCAGCCGGGAAAGCTTTCCCTGTACGAGATAGTGGGACATGGACCGGTAGATCTGCAGATAAGCCGGATCATCAGCATCGATATAATCAACCAGCACTTCAACGGCGCCTCCGCAGGTCATATCGATTGTTTCCAAGTCCAATCCGCTCAAGTCATACCGCTTTATACAAGCCTTTCTTTCAGAAAAAACTGTCATGGCCGTTTCCAGAACCCGTGCTTCCAGAAGCCCGCCGCCGATGGTTCCCGTGATGGTTTTGTCCTGACGGACAATCATGTGCGCGCCGGCCGATCGCGGGGTCGACCCATCATGAGCGATAATGGTTGCAAGAACAAAACTTTCCTTGTTTTCCAGAAGGGTAAGGGCCTTGTTGATAATGCTTTTCATTCAATCACCGTAACATCCTAACTCGAATAACTTCTTATGCAATAAGCCCGGACATCGAAACTATCCGCCTTTCCGAGATTATGAGAAACTGCTTTTTTATCGCCATGAGTAAAAAGATATGCAGGCGACCTTGATTTTTAAAACGAACCGTTCATTCTCATTTTGTCGATAGTTCGCTTTGCCGTCCCCCTCGAATGGGGCCATGGAGCATCACAATGAATAATATCCGCACATACCTTCAAATTCCCGCTGTCTTCAGCCGCACCGACGGCAGGAATTGTCCGGAGGGCTTCAATAATCCGCATCGAACCGCCAGAATCTTCACAGGGACCTGCCATCCTGCAGGTCACATACAGACGGTCCTTTCCTTTTTCATATGAAACGGCAGCCGTGAAATCGAGTATCCCGCATAGGGGAAACAGGGCATCATCCAGATCACCGATCGTCAGGATATCTCCGCTATAAAGCGTTATTTTCCCGGACATTCGTTCGAATACCGGTTCCAGCCTTTTTAAAACAGTACCGCACGGACAGGGTGCGGGGATAAAGCGACTAATGTCACCCGTACGGTACCGTATGAGAGGCATTCCCTCTCTGGTCAGCGTGGTGAAGACGATTTCTCCCGACTCTCCGTCTCGCAGTGATTCACCGGTTTCGGGATCAACGATTTCGATCAAGAGATCAGCTTCACGGATGTGATACCCGGCCAAGGCTTCGCATTCCACACCGCCGCCGAGCCCCATTTCGGTCATGCCGTAGTGATTGAATACATTGCATTGCCAGACCTGTTTTAGATGGTGAGCAATCACAGGGGGAATACGATCCGTACTGAGAAGCACACTGCGTAGTGTGAGAGAAATTTCATGCGCTTGCTGATACTGTACCATGGCGTATACCTGAACAGGAATTCCAACGATGCACTGCACGTCTTCCTCAACAGCTCTTTCAACCGCCCGGCCCGCATTTTCGACAGGGCCGTGAAGGATTCCCTGGACGCCCAATCTGTCCAAGCCCTTTTTGAGGAGATCTCCAATGCTGCCGGGACGATCGCCCGTCATGAGAATAAGAACCTTCTCTCCCAAGGCTACCACAGCTTCCATCCCGTGATGAAAAAAATCGATCGTGAGTTCCTGGTCTTTTTCCGTGAAGAAAACCCTCTTGGGCTTTCCGGCTGTACCTGAAGTCGGAAGTGTAACTACGCGGGCGATACGATCCGGATGAACGCAGAGAAAGGATTGAGGATTCTCTCTGAGATCATCGGTCGTTGTGAAGGGAAGGCAGGCAATATCGCTGATATCTGATAAGCGATCTGTCTTTATGTGTCCCAGAAGACGCCGGTAAAAAGGGCTGGCTTCTTGGGCTCTTGAAACGGTCTCTATCAGTTTATGCAACTGGTACCCTTGAATTGCCTGACGGGTCAGAGGTCCGTGTGTATGCCCTATTTTTCTTCTTATCCATTCTTCAAGCGGAGTTATCTTCATTTTTTACTATTGTTTCCTGTACAGTGGTCTTCCGTTGTTGTCGGTCAGGTTATAGGCACAGAAAGGGATCCGTTTATCTTCAGGGCTCATAACATGAAGACAGCATGACTGTAATCGTTCCAGATCGAGATTCCAGACATCCTGAAAGGCCATACCGGTAATGCTGAAGCTATAGGTTCGAATACTGTTGATCAGTTCGTCCCAGCCGTCAAGATTGACGGATTGATGCTGTTCACAGCATGATCCGTCCGCGTCGGATAATCCCCATCGTCTCGCCACAAAGGAACGTTTTTTGGAGACGGCATCTTCGCAAGAGAAGGACGCACAACTGCATGTATTTTCGGATTGCGACGTCCATGACGAGATACGACCGTCGGGCATGACGGTAAAATCCCCATGAAATGAGCACAGCGGGTGTTCGCAGTTTCCAGATGCAAACTGATCTGCTTTAAAGAGCCCCCTTGTTTGATCTTCAATTGCAGCAATAATCTCAGGGAGTGTAATACGTTCATTATCTGTTGGGGGTGATGGATAACGCCCGAAATAGCTGACCGGCTGGAAATGGACACCCCTGACGTGGGGCTGTCGTTCCAGCGCAAAGGTAACAATCGATCCGATATTATTCGAATTAATACCGGGGACAATGGTCGGAACCAGAACAACGCCCAGGTTATGATCCCTGCAATTCGAGATTGCCTGCTCCTTCTCCTCCAGCAGCGGTCCTCCTCTCAATTGACGATAGATATCATCATGAGTGCCGTCGAACTGGAGAAAGACCGATGACAGTCCAGCATCCTTCATTTGTGCAAGATATGCACTGTCACGGGCAATACGCAGGCCGTTGGTGTTTACCTGGAAATATGAAAAACCCAGGGAGCGACCGACTGCTATGATATCCGACAGATCGTCACGTAGTGTGGGTTCACCGCCGGAGAACTGAATATTGAAAGGACCTCCCTCGCTCATCAGGATCTGAAACCACTGGCGGATACGGTCAAGTGAAGGGTCCACGGAATCTGTCTTACCTGCATCGGCAAAACAGACGGGACAGTGCCGGTCACATCGCTGAGTGACTTCTAGAAGAACGCAGCAGCTTTCACGGAGGTGATGGGCACAAAGACCACATTCAAAGGGGCAGCCTTCCCCTTTCGTCTGCATCGCGCCACCGCGGAGTATGAAATTCCATGAGTCGAATGTGGGCCGACCCCGCCAGACAACCGTCTCGAAGGTGCCGTGATCGGGACAGGTTTTTCGCAAATAGATGTCGCCGTTCTTTCTAATCCTTACGGCCGGTATGCGCTTGAGGCACTGTGGACAGAGGCTCTCAGTCATATCAGGAAATCTGACCAGTGGTTCATTCATAGGGCACACGCTTTGTCGATATATCCGTATTCAGCGAGTATTTCCAAGGATTTTTCATACGTTGCCGACATAATTTCGGGACAGCGGCTTAACCGGTTGCCGAGATTATCACCAATTATGTCCTGACATCTCATGCTTCCATACAGGGGCATATATGCATCCTTGAACCATGCGACCAGTTCGGGGATCAGGTATCCTGCTGCAGCCTCTCTGTCAAAGAGGGACAGCATACACGCCGCACCGCTTATAATGCCGCATGTTTCACCCGAAAAGAGGCCGTTGCAGAGACCGGCTACTGCCTGAACAAGATCGGGATTGGTCTTTCCCTGCATTTCAAGACCCAGGATGACCATGATCTGACTGCAGCAGTATCCATCCATGCCGAGTTCCATAATGTGTTCTGAACTTGAATTCAAAAAGTAACCTCCTTGGGAGTATTCTCTTCTGCTGGATGTTTCCGAGCTATGCACAGGAAATATCCCGGTTTCATCCCTTTACGGTCGGATCCGTTACAGGTTCCCGTAATCTTGTCCGACCAGAAATGATTCAGAGAGCCGTGGTTCCATATGATGTCGATGATGAACTGTCTCAAAAGGGCCGTCTGATCCTCCCAGAGGGTGACATGAAATCCGTGACGGACAATTGTTCCGAGAATATTTTCCGGCGACTGTGCGCCCTGAAGGCATGATTGTATCAACGATGTCTCGTGAGACTGCGTACGACCCGGTTCTTTACAATAGAGGTCCGTGATGGCAAGCCAGCCGTTTGTTTTCAGAACTCGACGACATTCAGACAGCACCATATCCGCATCGTTCATCACCGAAAGGCTGCACTCCATGAGGATGCCATCGGCCGTTGCATCCTTGAAGGGTAATGATTCACCGCAACCGACCATGAGTGGCGGTAAGGGATTGGATTCTCTACCCCGCGATATAAGGAAGTGGGACGCATCGATTCCCACCGATTTCAGTTGATGCCGGGTATGGAGATATTGGGCGGTCGCGCCCATGCCACAACCGACATCAAGGATGAGCATCTGCGGTTGGAACTGGCACAAACCGACAATCCTTCGTGTCAGCTCAAACCCACCGGGGCGAATTGTTTCTCCCGTTATCTGAAAGGTTTTTTCCTGCTCATAGAGCCGGCATCGATTTACTGATTCCATGTACTGCTACTTATCTTCCAGATTTTGTTCTACTTCCAGCATTCTGCCCTTGGCAAGTTCTTCCGGAACAAACACGAGTCCGCACTTTGGACATTTCAGCAGATCAGCGGTGAAGGTATTGCCGAGGTAGTTGAAGGTTGCCTTCCCGGGTTTGAGCGGTTCCTGACATTTCACACAGATGACGTGTGGTTCAGTAGATTGAATCGTCATGACGGTATCTCGTCTTCTATAATCTGCAGCCGGTGGCTGTAGGCATTGTGAATGCGATATCCCTCCGGTTCGGAGGTGTACTCCACCCAATAGGTGATAATTTCTGGCCTGAGATGTGCCATAAAATGCCCGTTATCGGGATTAAAGACCTTATTGCCCGTCCTTTCGGCATGATGGATCACCCGTTGAACATCCTCTACGAGGATACATTGATCCTCCATCTTTTTCTCCATCTGTGGAGAAATCAATACGGCGGTTGTTTCAAATTCCTCTCTCATGGTTTCAGTGGCTCCCCACAGTCTTTTCAGTAAGGACGCTTTCAAACGGATACGGTTATCATTGCGTACCGAATAGCCCGGTCCCCGATGGAAGGCCTCATCCCGCATATTCTTACCAAATATGAGATCGAAAAGATGGAGACTCGGCTTTCCGTATCGTGCAAAAAAGTCACGGCAATTGGAACAATACGACACATAGTCGGCACTGCTCAGGCTGATACGGTCGGTAATGACACGCTGCGTTACCTCCCGGTTGATGTGATATAGAAGGCCACCATAACCGCAGCATTCCGTTTTGGTGCGATTCAACGGCAACTCTTCGATGACATACCCGAGTTGTGTAATCAGTCGTCTGACGCTATCCTGGATAGAGGTCTCATATCGGGCGGAACAGGAGTCATGGATTGCCAGAACGTGCCCTCCCCCCCTTTGGGCATCCGGGGGAAGGCCGGTTCGCTCAAATATTTCCCACAGAGATTCAATCGGAATATCGGACAGATTCTCTTTGAGTACGTGATGACAGGTTGGGCATGCCGTAACAACAGTTGGGCAGCCCATGTTCTTCCAGAGCATCGAGAACTTATGAATTTCTTCCAGAAAACACTCCTGCCTGCCCGCCCATTCCGCCGGCACCCCGCAGCACCGGAGCATGAGTCCTACCTCCTCGTGGAGTTTACTGCGAAGATAGTCATACGTTTTTTCCACGTAATCCGGCCTAGATGCTGTCAACTGACACCCTGGAAAGAAAAGAAACCGACTCGACTCCATATTGGGTGCGTGACGGGTTAAGGTACATTTTTCACTGTTACTGAAGAGCATATCCCGTATGGGAAAATAGTGAAAAGCCTCAGGCATATTACCGCTATCAACCATAATTCTGCGGGCTTCTCGATTAACGAAACCGAGATCCAGGTCCGTGGGACATACCTCCCTGCATAATCCGCACAAGCGACAGGCATTGATAAATTTTGTAGCCAAGCGCATGCCGAATCCCCGATGAAGAATCAGATTTTTAGATATGGATCTAAGACATTTGCCGGGGTATTGATCGAAGTACGCCAGATATCCGCAATGTTTCACGCACTCCATGCACTCACACTGGAGACATCGACCGGCTTCCCCTATGGCCTCATCGCGCGAATACCGGTCTTTGAATATCCGCATGGGGACGGCCGGAAGCGGTTCAATCCCTTCAATATTGGTATACAATTCCGTTGCATACGGTGCTTCATGATCGCGACTCGCCGTGAGTGATACCTTTTTTACATACCGGTCGATAGAGGTGGCCGTCCTATAACCGTCTGCAACAGAAGAGATAGGTGAAATACATCCCGGCGACAATCGAAGGCTTCCTCCGGCAAATACACCTTCTATTTCCGTATGGTACGAGACGTGGTCGATGTGAAAGGATCCTGTTGCGTTGCGGCGCAGCAACGGGTCAATCACTTTCGTGTGACCGGGACCATAGTAGACGGCATCAAAGTCACGATAGAGATCCTGCACCGTAACGGTGGTATTTAGTTGAACGGATATACCTGCCTTGACTATCTTGTCGGTTTCCCTGAGAAGGATTGATGAAGGGAGGATATCTGGCGAAAGGGTGCGGAGTTGCCCCCCAAGGGCATCCGCTGCTTCATAGAGGGTTATTCGATATCCTTTTTTTCTCAGCTCCAATGCAACCGTCAGTCCACTCAAACCACCTCCAATTACCGCGATTCGCTGCGTCTTTTCACGAATTGGTTTTCCGCTTTCTTCCGAAATGGATCCGTATTCAAGACAGGCTCGCTCAAGGGCTGATATTGACAGTGCGTCTCCAACTTCCTTTCTTTTACATTGTTTCTGACAGGGATGATCACAGATCCTTCCGATAATGCCGGGAAACGGTATTGTATGGGAGAAGATTTTCAGCGCTTTATCAAAATCTCCTTTTGCAACAGCCCCGATTAGGGCGCGTACATCGACATGCATCGGGCAGGAACTGGTACATGCCGGTGCATGTGCTTGGATGCACTGTTGTTCAAGTTGTTGAATCTCTCGAGGGTCCATTCTTGGCATGAGTTCGATTTTTCTACCGCCGTATCATATGGTAGTAAGGCTGTGCACGATCACTCGTGCACAGCCTATGATAAGGGGGTACCAGCCGTGGTTACTTTGATTGAACCTTTAACCCTGCCAGTACTTTTTCCGGAAGCGCCGGAAGGTTGGTAATTCGCACACCGCACGCGTGGTAGATGGCATTGATTATTGAAGGATGGGGCGCTGTCAACGGCAGCTCACCGCATCCCGCTGCACCGAAAGGACCGGTCGGACGAGGAGTCTCAAGATAGTTTACTTCCAGCGCATCCGGAACGTCTTTTATAAAGGGGATTCCGCAACGAACCATGTTTGTGTGTTTCTTCAGATCATCGAAATCCTCTGACAGGGCCAATCCTATTCCCTGCGCCAGTCCGCCGAGCAACTGTCCGTCGACGGCCAGCTTGTTTGCAATAACACCGACGTCGGCATTCATGGTCATCCCGACAACCTGAACAGCTCCAGTCTTTACATCGACCTCAACCTCTGAGAGGAAAACACCGTACATATAGGTCGGGACGGGTTTATACTGCATCGTCTTTTCCTCGATCTTGCCGCAATAGGGGGCGGTGGAGAAACTTCCGTTGTGTCGAAGAAGAATATTCTCGGCCACCATTTCATCATAGGTACGGTATGTACCATCAGGTTTGCTCATGGCCTTTATGAGTTTGTTGCACGAGTCAATGATGGCGTTTCCCACCATATACTGGCAACGGCTCGCTGCAGCCGGCCCGCTATTAGGACACTTTGCCGTGTCATTCAGATACAGACGGATTTGTTCGGGCTTCAGTCCCAGCGGTTTTAATGCCTCGTGAGCCGTTGCCATCGATCCGATATCAGCTCCCTGCCCGCCATCTTCCCACGTGTTGTAAATGGTAACGGTCCCGTCAGGATTCAGCTCTATATCGGAATTGGCAACATCCGCCGTATCACGGCCAGTATTGTACACGCCGACTGAGAGGCCAACACCGCGTTTTTTATCGGCAGTCGTTTCCTTTTTGGCTCGCTCAAGAGCGGCTTCGTATCTCGGTTTCATCATCTCCATCAGTGTCGGCAGAGGGTGAACGTCGAGTTCGTCACCGGTAGGAGCGGTCGATCCGGGACGGTAAACATTCCTGTAGCGGATTTCCCACCGGTCCATACCGATTTTTTCCGCCATTTCATCGACCAGTACTTCTGATGCAAATTCCGCCTGAGGCGAACCGTAAGCACGGAAAGCGGAGCCGAAGGCATGGTTCGTGAAGACGGCCCTACCATATTCATTCATATTGGGGATATGGTATCCGGCCGCTATATTACGCAGGATTTTAATGGTGAGAAGATCACCAAATTCTGAATAGGGACCGTGATCCATATGAAAATCCGATTCCAGTGCCAGCATCTTACCGTCGTTGTCACAGGCCAGTTTCAGATTGGAATACACCGGTGATCGTTTACCCGTATACGTGATAAACTGGTAGTAGTTATATTCGAGGTAGGCGGGTCGACCGGTCGCCAGAGTGGCAACAGCGCACAGTGCCTCGAGCGTCGGGCTCAGTTTATATCCGAAGTTACCTCCCTGCGGATTCTGTATAATACGGATCTTATCGTTCGGAACACCCAGTCCCTCGGCGATCATCATCTTGTAGGTATAGATAGAGATGCTTTTTGACTGGATAACAAGCGTTCCGTCTTCGTCGAGGTACGAAAAACCGACATCAGGCTCGATCGCCAGATGGGGTTGGCGCTGGACATAAAAGCTGTCTTCCACTACATGGGGAGCACCCGCTATGATCGGTTTTGTATCTTCGCCCTTCACAAGTGCCTGTTCGAAATAGACATTCGGCGTTCCCGGATGAATTTCAATGGCGTCTTCCGCCGCCGCATCCAGTGCATTCATGTATGCCGGCAGTTCTTCCAGTTCGACTTTTACTTTATCCGCGGCGGCTCTGGCATGGGCATCCGTATCCGCACATACTATCGCTATGGCATCTCCGAATTGAAACACCTTTTCATCACAGAGGATCGGGCGCTCATATCCATCCGTTTTGCTCCAGGGATACAGAACAAAACCGAAAATCCGGTTACCTCCTTTGACATCCTTATGGGTAAGAACACACTCGACACCGGGCATCTTTTCAGCTTCTGATGTATCAATGGATATAATATTTGCGTGAGAAACCTTCGCCTGCACAAGGGCAAGTCTCAGAGTGCTTTCCGGAAGCTTCAGACCGAGATCCGCACCGTATTCACAGGTTCCGGTAACCTTCGAAATCCCGGTAGGTCTTGGGTAGTCGGTATTCCAGATACTGTCGCGATCAGACATTTTGAATTCGAGATCCTCTTTCTTTATCTCACCCCTTACGACTTTCGCCGCTTCCATGACCGCGTCTACCAGTGGCCTGTACCCCGTACAGCGACACATATTACGATGTTTCTGAAACCAGTCTCGAACTTCTTGCCTGCTAGGGTTGTTGTTTTCTTTCAGTAATTGTTTTGCAGAAACGATGAAGCCAGGGGAGCAGAAACCGCATTGAGCACCGCCGTGTTTCAACCATGCAACTTGAAGAGGGTCAAGATGGTCAGGCGTTCCGACCCCTTCGATTGTTGTTATGAAGGCTCCGTCGGGAACGGATTTCATTTTTCTGACGCATGATCTGATAACTTTTCCGTTGAGTATAACTGAACAGGCCCCACAGTGACCCTCGCCACACGCAAGTTTTGTTCCGGTCAGTCCCAGCTGTTTTCTCAGAACGTTTGCAAGTGTTTCTTCCGGTTCGCAAATGACGTCTTTAATGAGGCCATTTACATTCAACATCCTCTTCAACATGCTTCTTTCCTCCTGCTCTCTGCGTAAAATGTTTTATAAATTATCCTGGAATGATCCAGACCTTTTGAATGTTATCTTTGAAATATTCTTAACTCAGCCTCTGAAGCAAGATTTCAACTCCCGTTAGTCCTTTACGATATCGAGAACAAAACACTCAGTTCAGCACACTGTGCATTCTAGAGATTAATTAAACAGTTACAGTAAGTTATAAAAGATAACTCCGGCACAACAAAGAGCAATCTGACTATGTCATACCTGACATAATTAATTCCAATAGCAATAAACATGCCTCGATAAGGCTTTCATAAAGCAACCGTGATATCAGTAAATTATATAACGAAGGAATTCCTCGAAAACCATCCGAGTCGCATTCAACTCATCACGATACACAATATTTGTATAAACAGATAGTTACAATCAGCATATCGAGGTTCGGCGTGCATTCAATTAATCCTATTTTATATTAATAAGTTATAATCATCCGCGAACCGTTATCGCATCAATAAAGAAAGCAACGTGTAATTAAAACCAAAAAATACAGTTATTAATCCGAACTTTTTCACCCGCGAAGCATTACGTTACCTCGAAGCGTACTATTATTCCCTTTTCTTCGGAGGATGACGTTGCACCAATTAACTCAATGGAATCTGTAACAGACAACACACTGTCACTACTCATATGATTTGATATACAGTGCCCTATCTATGCCATTTATGGCATAGATATATACAAATTTGACCTCCCTGTAAAGTGGCTCTTATCGCCGTAGCAAAAATGTGAACCGGGGATTAACCGATGATTTTCTTACAATCAGCAAGATGCTCAATATCATTGAAAGAAATGATATTCCCTCTGCCATGAAGGAATTCCACAAGCGTCCTAGATGCCACGTCCACATGGACCTGATTGATTTGTGATAGATTGAGTTCTTTAACCTTGCAGAGGATTGTCATTATGGTGAAATTGTGCGCTGTAAAGAGAATCGTGCCCGGGATTTCGAGAATGCGTTCAACAACACCCCAGGCCCGCTTCTGAAGCTCGGCCAGTGATTCACCTCCAACCCCCGGCATCACCACGGAACCGGGATCATTGATCCATCGTTGCAGGAAATCACCATGATCCTGTAGTAACTCTCGAAAGGTTACCCCTTCGAAATCACCCATGTTAAGTTCCATCAGGCCTTCCTCAAGTTCGATCGGAAGGCGGTGAAAATGATTGATGGCCTCTGCCGTCTGAATAGCCCGCTTCAGTGGACTCGATATGATCGAATCGATCTTCTCGTTCTGTAATGATCGCGCGAGACTTACCACCTGGGCCCTCCCCCGCTTGCTGAGTTCGATGTCCGTTACGCCCTGTATCCGTTTCTCGCGGTTCCACACTGTCTGTCCATGCCGTACGAGTATAAGTTTCAATGGAAAATCCTCAGCATAATGAAAGTGCTACAACCATAATGATGAATATGACACTGTCCTCTTTCTTGCCCCTTGCCGGATACTGGGCGTCGATCCAACTCAAACCTGACAGAAATGATATCAAGGATTTCTTTTGCGTCTTTATCTTTTTCCCGGATAATTTCGACCGATTTTTGTTCCATGCAATCGGAGCCATTTCAACTCGATCGACCTACCTGATTGAAATTTTTCATCACAATCAACAGATTGTCCATCTGTAAGCAATCCCTTTGCGGCGGTCAAGTAAAAACTCAATCCATTGTACAGCATAATGAAATAAAGGGCTAATTGCACGGGGATATCAAATCACAGTGTCAATACTAGTGGCGATGCAATCCATTTTCTGATATGGTACACGCCCTTTGAAAAGGAAGCGTTTGGAGAATGTGAGGTTAACATATGAATACTGTCTATGGTTCACAAGAACTATGCACCAACGTTATCGGAAAGCAACTTTGTATTGGATGTGGGGCTTGTATCGACCTCTGTCCCTACTTCCGTTCCTATAAGGGAAAG
The DNA here is from genome assembly GCA_036825195.1 of Syntrophales bacterium. GTDB lineage: Bacteria > Desulfobacterota > Syntrophia > Syntrophales > UBA2210 > UBA2210. The sequence goes on along the minus strand of DAISYQ010000015.1, from coordinate 35,854 downwards.
ACTTCCATGCTCTTCCCCTGTACTCTGCAGGAGGGACGGTGTTTCTCCTATTGTCCGAAGATAGAGGTGGATCTTGACAAGCTATCACAGCGCCTGTTCGGTCACCTCTACGACGGGAATCCTTTGGGACATTATATCTCGGTGAGCATGTCGCGTGCGGGTGAATCCGTCGGCAGCGGACAGTTCCAGGCGGGCGGAACGGTTTCGGCCATTATGGAATACGTCCTTTCCCGTGGGTACTGTGACGCCGTGGTGGTCACCGACCGAGAGAAACTACTGCCGATACCGCGTTTCGTTACGCAACCGGAAGAGATTCGAACCTGTTCTTCCTCCAAATACACGGCGGCTCCCACACTCTCGGCGTTCCACGGCGCCATGAAAGAGGGGTTTAAACAAATCGGAATTGTGGGAACACCCTGCCAGGTACTGGCCACCGCTCAGATTCGTTCCAATCCTATGGATGAAAAGGACTTCCACGATCCTACGGGACTCGTCGTCGGTCTTTTCTGTACCTGGGCGCTGGACTACAGGGCCTTCGAATCATATATTTCGACCCGGATCGACAAGGACGGCATCGAGAAAATCGACATTCCACCGCCCCCGTCGGAAATAATGGAAATCTATATGACCGGTGGGGACAAGGTATCCATACCCCTCAATGAAATACGGAAACTGGTTCCCGAAAGCTGCTCCTACTGCATCGACATGACCTCGGAATTTTCAGACATATCGGTAGGCGTCATGGAAGGACGCCCGGAAATGAACTCACTGATCGTGCGTACTGAACGGGGCCGCCGAATTATCGAAGAAGCGCAGCGGGATGGATACCTGATCATATCCGATATGCCTCAGGAAAATCTGGAGCATCTGATATGGGCGGCCGGTAACAAAAAGGAGCGTGCCCTCCTCAAGTCGACGCAAGAGAATATCGTCAACACGACACAGGAAGACCGTCTGTCATATCTCAGGATAAACCGTGAAACCCTTAATCAATACAGTGTGTAAGTGACGGGAGGCAAAAATGTCATACCTGAATGATAAACAAGAAGGATCTGTCCATCTCCTGATGGGCAACGAAGCGATCGTACGAGGCGCGCTCGAAGCGGGCATGCGTGTAGCCGCCGGCTATCCCGGCACGCCGTCGTCTGAAATCATTGAAGCCTTTTCGAAGGTTGCCCGGGAACGCAACATATACGCCGAATGGTCGACGAATGAAAAGGTGGCCGTGGAGGTCTCGTCGGCTGCATCGTTCGCAGGGCTCCGCACCATGTGCGTCATGAAACAGAACGGTGTCAATGTGGCATCTGATTTTCTCCTCCACCTCGCCAGTTCGGGAACCCGAGGCGGGATGGTACTGGTGGCATGCGATGACCCTGGAGCACTTTCAAGCGTCAATGAAGGCGAGTCACGCATCTTTGCACGGCTCGTCGAAATCCCCCTCCTTGAACCGGGAGATCTCCAGGAAGCAAAGGATATCACCAAACGGGCCTTTGAACTGTCGGAAGAACTCAGAAACCTTGTGATGGTTCGAAGCGTTACGCGCATGTCTCATGCCAGCGGCAATGTCACCTATGGCACGTTACCGGACACCACAACGCAGGCTGATTTCAAATGTAACGGTCCCATGTTCGATCCTGATAATGGTCCCGTAATCAGCATGGTCGTCGGAGCGGCAGAACTTCAGCACGGACCCCAGCAGGAAAAGCTCCGAAAGGCGGCGCGCCTGTTCGAAGACTGTTCCTTCAATACCTACACAGGACCAAAGAGCCCGGAACTCCTGATCATTACGAGCAGCGCCTGTAATCTCTACAGTCGCGAAGCGGTGAAATTGCTTGAAGCGGAAGACCGGGTGGGAATCTTAAAGCTCGCCACCACGTGGCCACTCCCTCCGAACCTGATCAGAAACAACCTCTCACGGACGGATAAAATTCTGATCGTGGAAGAAGTCCTCCCCGTTCTTGAAGAACAGGTCAAAATTCTGGCTGCTGAAATGACTCCCGAAATAGGAGCCAAACGGTTTTTCGGGAAAAATGCGGGAAATATTCCGTCGGTAGGGGAACTGAATCCCGATATCGTCATCGACGCAATCTCATCCATACTCGATATTCCTTATAAAACTATATCGAAGACCTTCAGCGATGCCGTTAATGCATTGGCGCAACGGGCAGCCCCGAATCGAGGACTAACCTTCTGCCCCGGATGTCCTCACCGGGCATCATACTGGTCCATTCACAATGCCCTGGAACTGGACGGCCGCAAGGGGTTTGTCTGCGGCGATATCGGCTGTTATGTCTTCGGAACCCTCCCCAGCGGTTTCAGCATCGTGAAGACCCTCCATTCCATGGGATCGGGAACGGGAATTGCAAGCGGTTTCGCCAAGCTCAAGCAGTTCGGCATGGATCAGCCCGTTATTTCCGTGTGCGGCGATTCCACCTTTTTTCATGCCGCCATGCCCGCCCTGACCAACGCCGTGCACCACAAATCGCCGCTCACCATGGTGATCCTTGACAACAGAGGAACGGCCATGACCGGATTTCAACCTCATCCCGGTTCACCGAACAACGTGCTCGGAGAAGAAATGCCTGCCCTCGACATCGAAGCCATCTGCCGGGCCATGGGTGCACTGGTGGAAGTTCAGGATCCCTTTGACACCGAGGCAACAGAAAAGGCCTTTCATCGGTTGATCGAGCATGGGGAGGGGGCAAAGGTACTTATCCTGAGACAGGCCTGTGCCCTCAGCCCTGAACGACGCAACAAGAAGAATTTTGAAGTGAAAATCGATGAAGAAATATGTCTCGGTGAAAGCTGCGGGTGCAACCGGCTCTGCACGCGCATCTTCGGCTGTCCCGGAATCGTATGGGACAAGGAAAAAGGGATAAGCAAAATCGACGAATTGATCTGCGTCGGCTGCGGTTTCTGCGCCGATATCTGCCCTGCGGGAGCCATCAAGAAGAAGGAGGTAGCGTAACCCATGAACGCGTCATCACTAGAGCGAGATCCATACAATATAATTATTACCGGCGTGGGCGGACAGGGAAACGTCATGGCGTCGCGCATACTGGGAAGCATGCTCGTCGGCAAGGGATATTACGTAACAATCGGCGAGACATTCGGTCCCTCGCAACGGGGCGGATCAGTCATGAGCCATCTCAGAATTTCCAGGAAATCGACCTGGAGCCCTCAGATACCGGCACATCGTGCAGATTTGATCGCATCTCTCGAACCGGCCGAGGCCGTCAGGGTCATGGCACAATACGGCAATCCCGATGTGTACATACTCTGCAACAGCCGGCCCATTTATCCCGTGACGGTCACAAGAGGTGATGAGGAGTATCCGTCTGTCGCAGATATTAAAGCTTCATTACGCTCCCTTGCCTCGCACACTATTTTTATAGATGCTACCGAAGAGGCGCAAAAACTCGGCAATACCATTTTTGCCAATATCATTTTACTGGGGGCAATGTACGGAACCCATCTGCTTCCTCTGGAGCGTGAAGATTTTGTAGAAGCAATTTCACAGCGATTCCGGAAAGACCAGATTGAAATCAACCTGACCGCCTTTGACCGCGGTTGTGAACTGCTACACTGTTAAGGCATTACCGGATGGTTGTAAACCGCAGGAAAGGCATTCAAGCCTCTATAACTTGTGTGGGTGTTAGCGGTACACGTGATTAACCTTGCTTACTGTACCTGAAATTCCCTGTAATCTCTTACCGATACTCCTATGAAATGATCGTGCAACTGTTTGGTATCACACGGTAGATTGGAAACAATGCAAAAGAGGTCTTTTCACAGCCATTGATTTATGGCATGATATCGAAAGGTATCGTTTATGGGAAACAACCAACAGCATTTCAATCAGTTGAAAGCACACAAGGAGGACAGAAAATGCAAGCATTATTTACATTGACACCGGCTGAATCGAAGCGGCTGATCGCCAAGGCCATCGTTTCGATCCCCGAAGTACGAAAGGCCAAGGAAGAGGGATATCTGATCGTAGGACGCGGATCGACAAACGCCTATATCGTCGAGGAACTGCTGGGAAAATCGATTGAGAAAGAGAAGTACGTTGCCGGTCAGATCATAAAGGGGATATACTGCGCGCTCCTCCAGGGCGTTCGCCTGCAACCGGTTACATTCCACAAGAATCAGGTATTGGATGTAGAGCCTTCAACGGTTATCGACAAGCTGGGACCGGGAGATATCTTGCTGAAGGGAGCAAATGCCATTGACCATACGGGGGCTGTCGGTATCGTCATGGCAAATCCCATGGGTGGAACGATGGGTGAGTTCTATATGCCCATGAAGGCCAGAGGGGGAACCATTATCTATCCCGTAGGTCTCGAAAAAATGGTCCCCTCTGTGGATGAAGCATCTCGGATGGGAGGAGTTTTTGCAACCGATCGGAGCATAGGAGCCCCTGTCGGTATGATATGTGTTGCCGACGGTATCGCATATACAGAGCTGGACGCCTTGGAAGAACTCTTTGAGGTCGAAGCGGTACACTTTGCATCGGGCGGATACGGCGGCGCTGAAGGCTCCGTAAGTATCATAGTCGAGGGCGACGATGACGAAGTGAATCAGTGTGTCGATTATATTGAGGATATTAAGGGAGAACCCCCACTTCGTGGTATCAAACCCCCCTGCAAGACTTGTCCCATTCGCTGCAGTTTCCAGGGAATGGAAGAAAAGGATCTTCCCGGCTACCTGCAAGAGGCTTGATCTTCAACCTGAGGGGTTCCGGATGTGCCGGCAAAATCGGAGCCCCTCAGTATGTATCGTTTTCAATTTCCACTGTACCATATGCGAGAAAATTCAGTGTCGGCATCAGGTATCGCTACCGATCTTCAACTATTGAAAATCCCTTGACAAAATATTTTTTAGTTGTATGGTGTAAAATAGTTTCCGTTCTAAGAACAAAAGCCCATTTCAGTAAAAAATAGTTATTATTACTCTCGTACCATCACTATCCTAAGCATTAGATATCTTAAACAGCAACATTTTTTTGGCACTATAGGTCATACATGGATTCTCCACTATATATGATGAATCTCAGTAAGTATTGATGTAAAGCCGCTGAGAAAACCACCTTCATGAACGAAAGCAAGCGCAAGGGGTTCACATGAAAGATAAAAAGAGGCACTCATCGAAGAACCTTCCGGCTGAATACGTAACGACGCTCTATAAGCAGCACGTTCGAGGTGCCCTCGTCCGGTCTTGTGCCAGCATAGTCATGTGGATATTCGCCTTAAGCGCTTACTGTACACACTTAATCAAGCTTCATCACTTCACAGGCGTTTCCTTGTCGGTCCTGTATCTCATCTTGATCAATCCGCCTGTTTTGGTACTACTGAAACGCATTACTTCCCTGCGCTCATATCAATTCATTTCAATCATTATCAATTTTCTCGAGATCACAGGGTATACAGCAGTCATTTATTTCCTGGGCGGCATCGAGGCCGCATTCCTCACCCCCATCTATGCCGCCCTCATAACGTACGTGGGCGTCATCTCCACTCGGAGATATACCTTTTTCATAGCCTTTCTCTGTTCAGCAACGTTCAGTTTCATAGTGCTCGGTGATTATTTCGGTCTTCTTCCCCACCAGTCTATCTACCAGTCCTTCAATCCCCCTTGGAGCGTTAGATTTTCCAACCTTTCCGTGGTTATAGGACTATTGTTTTTAATAGCATACATTTCCTCATTGACCTCCGGCATTCTGAAGAAACATAGAGTACGGTTGCGCAAGAAGAACACCGAACTGATGGATACAACCAGGGATCTCACCGACGCAATCGATCGTCTCCGTAACGAGATTAAGGAGCGTAAAAGAGTGGAAGAGGCCCTAAAGGAGAGCGAAAAAAGATACAGAGAGCTCAGCACCGTCGACGCACTCACCCAGCTTTACAATTCCCGTCATTTCTACCTTCAGCTTCAAGCCGAATTAGACCGGGCAAAACGCTACGGCCATCCGTTGACCCTTCTCATGCTTGATCTCGACGATTTCAAGAAGTTTAACGATACGTACGGCCATATTGAGGGGGACCAGGTACTATGGAGACTTGGCCAGGTGATCAAAAGATGCCTGCGTGAAACGGATTTTGCGTATCGCTACGGTGGTGAAGAATTTACCATCCTCCTGCCAATGACAACAAGCGTGAACGGTTCCGTCACGGCGGAAAGAATCCGGACGGAATTCAAAAAGGAGATCTTTTCCCCGGTTCAGGGTCAGGACATCCATATGACGGTGAGTATCGGTCTTACGCAATACAGACCGCAGGAAGACATGAAGACCTTCGTTCACCGGGCAGACCAGTTCATGTATGAAGGGAAAAAGGCCGGAAAAGACAGGATTTGTTGCGAACAGTCATAATCGATTGATATCAGATAGAGATACATTCTGATTCTGAAAAAGAACATTGCCCATACTCGTCTTCTTGCTGTAGAAAAGAGGTTGTATTCCCTCTTTCTTCAATAAGAATCTGACCCCCACGCACTATTGTAACGTAATGAATATAATGAAAAAAATAGTAAAGCTTCTACAGAATCGAGATTTCATCTTCTCTCTGGCTATGCTGATGGGTTTGGTCATTCCCCAGGCCAGTACGTGGACCAGGCACCTCACGCTGCCGGCTCTCGCTCTGGTGATGAGCATGTCAATGATGGGTATCTCGCGTAATTCCTTCGCTTCCCTACGGTCCCTCGTCATTCCGGCGCTTCTTGGCATCTTCATGTGTTATGGAGTACTCGGCGGCTTTATACTCAGCGCAAGCGTGCTTCTCATACAGGACAAGGACCTCTTGAACGGTTTTATCCTACTTGCCATTATGCCCCCCGCCGTTGCCGTAATCCCCTTCACCAATCTTTTTAAAGGGAACAACGCCTTTTCTCTCGCCGGGACAGTGGGAGGATACCTCGGCGCCTTAATAATCATACCCCTTGTTTTATATTATTTCATAGAATCGAGTCGTTTTGCCCTCGAGCGGCTATCCACAGCATCAATCGTGCTGATCATTATTCCTCTGATAGTCTCACGGGTCCTCCGCTGGAAAAAAATCGACAAGGATCTGGAAAGCGTAAAAGGTACTATCACGAACTGGAGTTTTTTCGTTGTCGTATACTCAATCGTTGGGTTGAACCAGGATATCTTCACCCATCAGCCCATGAGACTGATCCCTGTCGCGGCCATCGCCATCGGAAGCATGTTTGTTCTTGGCCTGCTCATCGAACGGGCGGGGAAATTATTGAGAATTGACTCCCAAACGACGATGAGTCTGATGCTCCTTGGTACCATTAAGAATTGCGGACTAGCGGCAGGGATTGCGCTCACCCTTTTCAGTAAAGAAAGTGCCCTTCCTGCTACAATTTCCACCATTTTCATGTTTATATATGTTATATGGATAAGCTTTAAACAACGGTGGACCAAAGGTGACACCCATCAGGTCGTCGCTCAAAAATAAATACGAGAAACGGAGTCTCATTGTGATCGAAACAGCATCTCAGCGAAGCAGACAACTATTCAGTTCAGGATATCGGTGCGCCGAAAGCGTCCTCATGGCGGTAGCGGAAAACAGAAACATTCAATCCGATCTTATCCCCCGGATCGCCACGGGTTTCTGCGGCGGTCTCTCCCATACCACCAACGGGACATGCGGTGCCGTGAGCGGGGCTATTATGGCCATCAATCTCGTAAAGGGTCGAAATGACGCTACCGAATCGGTTGAAGAAAATTATCGTGCAATTCAAAATTTCATCGAAGAATTTCAAAAACAGTTCCACACCATTCGGTGCAGTGAACTGACAGGATGCGATCTGGGAACAGAAGAAGGCGTAAAGGCCTTTACGGATCAGAATAAAATAGAGATGTGTCTGAATTTCACAGAGGAAGCGACACGTCTCGCACTAAGCATTATTGAGGAATAACAAAGACATACTTTCCTCATTGGTTTTTACGTAACGCTGTCCACATGGTTGAAAAGATTTCTGTAGGCCAATCACCGTTTTGACTTGACATACGGAATAATAGTTGTATATTACAACCATGTCTACAACACCAGATGACAATACTCGAAATCTTTTTCTCCTGATTACCGAACTGTGCCAGGCGGCGCGTTGCTGCCGGCAGGATTCCGTCTTTTGCGAAGGTGTTACCTTCTCACAGTTTCTTATTCTTGACACTCTTATGACCCAGGAAAACTTGAAGATGGCAGACCTGCATTCCGTTCTGATGGTTGAAAAAAGCACCACTACTCGTCTTGTCAGACCTCTTATCGAAAGGGAACTGGTACGGCAGGAAAAATCCAAGCACGATCTGCGTGCCACCTATCTTTCCATCACCGATCGAGGTAAGGATACATACCGGAGGGTGTGGGATTGCTTTAGAGAGTTTGCCCATACAATCCACGGAAAGATTCCCGAGAATGAACGGAGCAATATCTATCGTATCCTCAAGATATTTCTTGATGCGATACGTGACACATCATCCGTATGTAGTTGTAATTCAAATAGTATAAGGAACATTAATGACAGAGATTTCGAATTTAATATCATGTGAGGATATACAGAGAGTAGCGGATGGGAATGATCCCGCTAACGCCGTTTTTTCCCAATCCACGTGAGCCGTTACCACTGCGGTTCAGGTGAACCCGCCTCGCATCGACCAGCCCTTTGTAAGCGGAACCGCTGATACCATCATCGGCAGTGTCCCCCAAATCTCTTCACGCCTCACATGGTCTGACCACTGGGGAACGATCAAGGCCCGCTCCGGTATCAATCGGATGGATTACACCGTCGACCCCGGTCTCTATGCTCTGGGAAGTCCCGATGCAGAATCGTCGATCCTTGTGACAGCAAATTATAAAATGAGTTTTGACAGCCTTCGATCATCCCTCACCGGACGCAATGTCTGGATTCTTGTCCTCGACACAAAGGGAATCAATGTCTGGTGTGCCGCCGGCAAGGGAACCTTTGGAACAGTCGAACTTGTTACTCGCATTACATCGAGCAGCATCAACAGGATTGTCTCCCACCGGAAGATCATCCTTCCCCAGCTCGGAGCCCCTGGTGTCGCAGCGCATCTCGTCAAGAAACTTTCCGGTTTTACGGTCATCTATGGTCCTATCAGGGCACAGGACTTGGGAGAATTCCTCGATAACGGGATGTTGGCCACTCCCGCAATGCGACTGAAGAGCTTCACCTTCTCGGAGAGGGCCGTCCTGGTCCCCATAGAACTGGTTCAGGCTCTTAAACCCACACTGATCGTTACACTGATAGCCCTTCTTCTTTCCGGCCTGGGAGGAACGGATTCATATGTAACAAATATGGTTATGTACGGAATCTTCTTCGTCGTCGCCCTGTTCAGCGGTATCTTTGCGGGTGCCGTACTGACGCCCCTCCTGCTTCCCTATATTCCGGGTCGGGCCTTCTCTCTGAAAGGGCTGGTGTTGGGCTTGATTACCGCCGTAGTTCTCATCTTTTTCCGTAATCCCGATATGGCACGTTTGGCAGATCGTCTTGAGATCATCGTATGGGTTCTCTTTGTTCCCGCTGTAGCCGCGTACCTGGCTATGAATTTTACCGGAGCCTCGACCTATACCTCGCTTTCGGGGGTCAAGAAAGAGATGCGTTTCGCCCTCCCCCTTGAAATAACGGCCGGTACCGCAGGATGCCTGCTCTGGCTGGGATTACGATTTATCGTATAGGAGCATATACCTATGATACAGCTTAAATATCTCAAAGATGTGGCAACATTAAACCTTGACGAAGAGAAATGCATTGGATGCGGGACCTGCATAGCCGTCTGCCCTCACGCGGTATTCAGCATGAACGGCGATAAATGCGTCCGTATCACCGATCATGATGCCTGTATGGAGTGTGGGGCATGCGCCCTCAACTGCCCCACAGATGCTTTGACGGTAAACGCAGGGGTAGGATGCGCCGCCGCCGTCATCAATTCACTGCTGGGAGGAGGATCCTCCACCGGGTGTAGCTGCAGCATTGAACCGAATGAGACCTGCTCCAGCAACAAACGGCCGACCTGCTGTTAGTACCGTGTTCGCCTTTTTATGATATAGTCTTTCGGTCGGATCAAAACATTCAGAACGTTCAACACCACAAAATACAGAGAAAGTAAGGTACGAGTAATGAATTTGAAAGACAAATACGCCATTGTCGGAGTGGGGTATACGCCCCAGGGCCATGTTCCCGAAAGGACCATGCTGAGTTTTCACCTCGAGGCTTGCGCCAATGCCATCGAAGACTCCGGCTTGAGACGCGAAGATATTGATGGTTTGATCATCTATCGACACTTTCTTCCGCCAATGGGTGAAGAAGATGTCACGCCGTATCTCTTAGCACAACACCTCGGCGTGGAACCGACCTATATGACACAGGATGCCAATTGCTCGCGAAGTCATATACAGCATGCAGTTGGCGCGCTCGAATCCGGTCTTTGTAACTATGTGCTCCTTTCATTCGCTCATTCCGGCAATAGCATGTCCCGTAATCTCATGAACCGCAGCGGGGATGCGGCGGTTTTCGGTCACTTCGGGGCTTCGTCAGGATATGCCATGGCCGCCAGGCGTGCCATGCACGAGTTTCACACAGGTCCCGACACATGGAAACATATCGCCGTGGGACAACGTAAATGGGCACACCTCAATCCGAGGGCAGTCATGCACGATAAACCCATGACCTATGAAGACTACTACAATGCCAAATGGCTCGTTGAACCGTTCCGCCTTCCGGATAATTGCCTGATTAATGATGGAGGTCGAGCCTGTATCATAACCTCCACCGAGAGAGCGCGTAATCTGAAGCACCGCCTTGTTACAATCATGGGAATGGGACAGCAGAATCCTTCGACGGATTTCCAACAGGCAACCTATCTCGCGGGTCCGACCGGTGCGCGCAAGGCAGGTGAAACAGCATTCAGGATGGCCGGAATTTCAATTGACGATATCGACGCCTGTGAGATATACGACTGCTTTACCTATACCGTGGAAATCACGCTCCAGGATTACGGCTTCTTCGGACCCGGTGAAGGAGAGGATTGGTTCTCGGGAGGCCGGATCGAACCGGGAGGGGAAATGCCCGTTAATACATCGGGAGGCCAACTATCGGAGGCATACCACATGGGTTTAACCCCCCTGACGGAGGGTGCGATGCAACTGATGGGACGATGTGGAGAGAGGCAGCTTGGTCCCACAACTGACACAAAAGAACCGGAAATTATTCTATGCAGCGATAATGGTGCTATATTGCAAACTCATTCCTGCTATATCCTGAGGAGGTGGTAGTCGCCATGGCATACAAGAAACCCCTACCAAAGATTAATGCCGACACAAGAGAGTTCTGGAAAGGATGCGAGGAACATCTTTTAAGATTCCAGAAATGCACCGAATGCGGAACCGTCCGCTGGCCCCCTTCGTTTATCTGCCCCCGGTGCCACTCTCAAACGACGGAGTGGATCACCTCCACCGGAAGAGGACTGATCTATACCTTTACCGTCAACCATGTTGCATTCGATGAGGCCTTTCAGGAAGATCTCCCTTACGTTGTTGCGGTCGTGGCACTTGAAGAAGGGCCCCACCTGCTCACCAATATCGTCGGCTGCGATCCCGGTGTGGTGCGGTGCGACATGCCGGTAGAGGTCGTATGGGATGACGTAACCGATGAGATCAGTTTGCCAAAGTTTCGCCCCATATCGTAGGATTACCGAATACATACGTAAGGCTTGCAATGTTATAATCATCATATTCTACCAGCAATACGTGAGCATCAATGATAGACATAGACTCTGAACGTTTCTATCTGACATCCACCGGAAGATTGGCGCGCCACCTGCAACGTAGTTTCCGTTTGCAATCCCTCCGTGAGGGAAAGCAAGGCTGGGAATCCCTGCATGCGATGAGCCTCAATGCCTGGCTGGACCGGACATGGTCCGAGTCCTGGCCGGAGAGGATGCCCGCTCCAGATCTTTACCGGCTGAACCTTTGGAAAGAACTTTCTGGTACGATCCCCCCTCCCCTCCTCCTGGCGTCAGACACAAACCTGTGTGCGATGCTCGACGAGAACTACGGTGTCATGGTGCGCCACGGCCTTGATCCTACATCCGGATTCCCTTCCACTCCCCTCGTCGAATGGCGAAGGAAGATCTGCATGGTCTTTCAGAAATCGCTCGAATCGGCCGGTCTTTTTCATCCATCCCTCCGTCCCGCTCTTATTCGACAGGCCATAGCCGAAGGTAACATTGTCCTTCCGGAGAAGATCTCACTGGCCGGATTTGAATCACCAGCCCCTCTGGAGCGAGAACTGTTTGTGATGCTTGAAGGGAAGTCTCATGTCGAGTATATCGATACCCCGGAGCGAAGGGCAGAAAAAGTCGAGGCACTGACTCTTCCTTCCCCTGAGCAGGAGGTAACCTACCTGGTCCACCGCCTTGTCGAGGATGCCAGGACAATACCCCTGCACCAGATAGGGGTCATCGTTCCCGATATGGACCGGTACGCCAGGGAACTGGAACGGTCTCTCAGAGACGTTATGGCCGATACCGCACCCCACGGTCTCCACTGGTTCAACATGACAAAGGGTATTCCCCTTATCGATACTCACCTGATGCAGGCGGCATTGCTCCCGCTGCGGTTTATCATCGAGGAGCAACCCCGCGAGTTTCTCCTGTCCCTTTTTCTGTCCCCCTATTATGGATGCTGGCAGGGCAGACACCGACGGATAGCGCGATCAGATATTATATGGAGAAAACGCTCCCTCGACTCCGGGTTTGACAATCTCATCAGTGTGCTGGAAAGGGAAGATCCTCAAACCTATGCCCTTTTTCCCCCTGAAATTCTCAAATGCCTCTCTTCGTTCTGCCACACGGCACAGGTATCAGAAAAGAAAAGCGGTTCGTTCTGGACGGAAGAACTCAGAGAGGTGTGGACCCGCCTCGGATTCCCCGTCCTATCGGATGAAAAAGATACCGTTGACGGAAGAGGTCTCGATGAGATCATGGACGAAATCGACCGACACCTGTCCGAAGTGCGGATGGACGGTAGCGAATTCTTTTCATGGCTGACACACCTGGCTTCCCGCAAGGTCGCGCAGATAGGAGCCGCGGAAGATGCCGGGATACAAATTATGGGGATGATAGAATCACGCGGTCTCGATTTCGATAAACTGTACGTTCTCGGCATGGACGACCGGTCACTTCCTGAACCGATACGCCCCCTTCCCCTTCTCGACTCTACAGAGCGAAAATTGGTGCAGGGAGGTACGGTTGAGAGCCAGTACGAATTCGCGAAGCGTGCCTATGGCCACATGATGACCCTTGCGCCGGATATCACCCTCCTCCGTGCGGAGATGGAGGATCTCAAACCCCTTGCGCCTTCTCCCTTCTGGCCGACCGCCGAAGAGAAGCGGTCTATCGACATCTGGAATGAACCGGAACCGACATGGCTGCGGGCTGGGTGGCTTCGATCAGCCTGTAAAGGGTTACATGAAGCAATATCGCCTGATCTAATAATAGAGAAGCTTTACGGAATTGAACGTATTCCAGATAGTGTGTCTGTAAGCCGGTTTCAGACGGCGGTCATCTGCCCCTACCGCTTTTTTGTCGAGGCCATCCTGAAGACGGAACCGCTGGAAGAGATCGAACCTGACGCATCCCCACGGGAAAAGGGAAACCGTGTCCACCGGGCCCTGTCTCTCTTCACCAAGAGACTGAGGGAGCAGGACATGGACCTGATAAGCGAAAGGGCTACTGACCTTCTGAGACTGTGTGTTGACGATGCACTACACAATGTGGCGGATAAACCACACTGGGAGGTTGAACGAAGACGATGGATCGGTGTCGATGGTAAACCGGAAGGGGGCATCCTCACAGACTGGCTCGACCGTGAAAGGGAACGCTGGCTGGACGGATGGAGATGCATCGCTGAAGAAAGCCCATTTGATGCCCTTACGGTTTCAGGACTTCCCTTCACACTGAAAGGACGGATAGACAGGATAGACTTCAACAAAGAAGGGGGCGTTCTCCTCTGGGACTACAAGACGGGCACCCCTTCCACGACCGCCGATATCATCACAAACCTGAAAGATCCTCAACTCGTTGTCTATCTCCTGGCTCTCGTGAGCGGACACATTCCGGCTCTGGAACCGTACATCGATTCGAATACTCCCTTCTCGTCCGGCTATATCCGTCTCAAGTCGTCCGGCGATATCAGGATATCTCCGATCAAGGGGATCGAATCATCCCTTGAGAAGTGGGAAGAGGCCATTGCAAAGCTGGGTGAGCTTTTAGAGGGCGGTGATTTCCGACCCGAGCCATTCCCCGTCTCCGAGGTAACCGACCGGTACAAAACATGCGAAAAATGTCCTGACATAACCCTGTGCCAGGTCGGAGTTCTGGGTTTACAGGCAACCACCACGGAAGAGGAGACCGATGAAGAAACCGAATGACGCCGGGCAGCGAGCCGCCGCGCTCGACACGAGACGGTCACACCACGTGGAATCGCCCGCAGGTTCCGGCAAGACGCTCCTCCTTACCAAACGCTTTCTCAAGCTCCTGGGAGAGGTTCCTGACCCGGCGGAGATCCTTGCCATCACCTTCACCGAGAAGGCGGCGGGAGAGATGCGCCAACGCATAACCGCTTTTCTGAGTGGGAGAGGGTCATCGAATGATCCCGACGGTGAGATGAAGGCACTCGCCCAAAAGGCCATCCGTGTACATAAGGACAGGGCGCATCTTCTCGTATCCTCCGATACGCTCAATATCATGACCTTCCACGGCTTCTGCAGTCACATTGCACGGCGCGCACCCCTTGAGGCCGGAGTGGTGCCCGATTTTGAAATCATCGACAACGATGCCCAGACCGTTCTCATAGAAGAAACCGTCCAGACCGCCATGAAGGGCTTCTTCGCCTATCCTGTAACCGACGACAGGCGAAAGGCCTTTGAGAACCGCCTCCTCTACCACAACAACAACTGGAACGGCATCTCACAGGAATTCCAAAATATTATACAAAGCAGGGGACGCTTCATAGACCTGATAGGGATAATCAGGCAGACGAGTGAACGGGGGCTCTCGGACCTTCCGGCCGTCCTGTGTGAGCGTCTGCGAACCTATGTGGAAAACCGTTTACATAACCTAACATGCTGCTTTAATAAAACGGATATTTGTCAATGCTGGAAAGATCTTACCAGGAGCCTTATCGATATGAGCGCCCCACTGGGAGGGCACCTGCCACCATCCGTCCCGGGGTGCACCTGGGAAGACCTTCCCCCCTGGCAGACGGTTGCGAAGGCTCTCACTACAAAGACGGGAACGGCCCGAAAAAGCTTTGGTCCCGCAAGCGGCTTCTACAAGAACTTCAGCAAGACACCGTGGGGAGCGATGATAACCTCCATGGGCGATTCCTGTGCCGCCGCCCTCGCAGAATGCAAATCCCTCCCCTCACCTGCCGATATCGATACGGACATGAATCTTCTTTCCGATTTTATCATTATCGCGGCTGACCTTATCGACCGCTACGAAACCGCGTGCAGACAGCGGCGTGTCGTCGACTTCGCCGGTCTGGAACAGGCGGCGCTCCGAGCGCTCAGCGACAGTAATCCCTCCGACATACAGCTCTATCTCGATCATCGGATACATCATCTTCTGGTGGATGAATTCCAAGACACCAATCGAGCCCAGTGGAAACTCATAAGCCGTCTGTGTAACGGTTGGTCTCCCGGAGATGGACGAACCGTTTTTATCGTGGGAGATCCCAAGCAGTCCATCTATTCATTCAGAAACGCGGAAGTGAGCCTCTTCCTGGAGTCAAAGGACGGAATCCCAGTCCCGGGAGGAGAAACGATTCCTCTCGACCCGCATATCCTGACAACGAACTTTCGGTCCGGCAGAAGACTGATCGAATGGATTAACGGCCTCTTCGGCGATCTGGTCATGCGGAACCCGGATATCGATGCCGACGAGGTACCCTTCAGTCCCTCCGAGACATACGGAAATAATGACGGAGGTCCCATATCGCTCAACCTCTTTACCGACAGCGATCCTCAGAGGGCTAAGGACTGCGAGGCCGCATGGCTTGCCGGAAAGGTCAAGGAGGTCATGCGAACAGTCGGTGAGGGCACATCCATAGCGGTCCTTCTCTTCACGCGAAATCGGATCGGCCGCTATTTGCGCGCCTTCAGAGAGCAGGACCTTCCTGTACAGGTCCGGGAAGGTCTCGGCCTGATGGAGCAACCGGAGATCATGCACCTCATGAAGATTGCCGAGCTTTTGGCGCACCCCCACGATGATCTCGCCTGGGCCTCCATCCTGCGCTCGCCCTGGTCGTGGTTCGACATGAATCTCCTCTATGAAGTAGCCCGGCAGGAGCCTGAAGGGTGGCCAGAGAAGATTCTTACGACCGCCCGCTCCTATCCGGAGATGAAAACCATCACAAAGGCTATGGAGAATGCCGCGCGACGAGTGGGACGCGAACCGCTTGGGAGAACCGTCAAAACCTTCTGGGAAGATCTCGACGGTCCACGGAGGACCGCATCCCGATACGGCATGGCCGGGGTTGCCAACTGCATACAATTTCTTGGAATATTGGAATACGCAAACCGGGGAACTCCTATTGAAACCCTCAGGCAGTTTAAGGCCCGGATAGAAACACTGTACGAACCTGCCGATCCTTCCGCATCCCGTTCCCCCGTCGAGATGATGACCATCCACAAAGCGAAGGGACTGGAGTTCGACATCGTCTTCCTCCCCTTCATGGACTGGTCTCCCCTCTCGGATATCCCTGCGACATCGCCTCCGTATCTGACGGAGCGGGTTCCTGGAACGGGCGGAGAATATCTAATTGCCATGGGAAAGGATCGGAGAAGCACGGAGACCCCGCCGGTCTTCAACCTCTTGAGAATGTTTCAGAAGAACCGTCGATGGGGCGAGGCGAAACGCCTCTTTTACGTCGCGGCGACACGGGCGAAAGAGAGCCTTTACATGAGCGGTATCGCAAAGGCAACGGACGATGATACTATCATATCAGGCAGGAACAATATACTCGAATGGGTTATGGAATATGAAGGAATCAACGGAGTGCCTATCGGCAAGGTATCAGACGGAAGAAATATCGCCGTAGAGATAAACCCATCGCCTCCTTTCTCGCTGACGGACAAGGCGACCGGCGCGACGGTTCTCCCTGACCCATATGACCTGCAACCGGAACGACCCACCTTCACCATGGCACGATCTCCGTCGTCATTTGCTGAGGATACGCTTCGCTCGGAGGGGAAACTCGATACCGATGAAGCCGTTTTCAACCGAACGCGGGGAACAATCACTCACGCCATACTGAACACCGCCATACAAACGATGGAACTTCCAACGCAAAGGGCCGTAACAAAAGCCCTCGAGGCCTCAGGCATCGGGAAAAACCATTCGGACAAGACAGGTTCCGGCATTCTTGAAGAGGCAAGCAAGACCCTTGCCGACCCCTTTATCACACGTCTGACAGAACTCCCCACCGTTCGCAACGAATGGGAGATAGAAGACACACCCGGAGAGGGGCGCGTGCGTTCCGGTATCATCGATCTTGCGGCTTCCGATGGGGATACCTGGTGGATCTGCGATTTCAAAACCTCACGGCCGGACAAAGGCCTGTCCATAGAGGAATTCGTTGCCCATGAGAGGAACCTCTATCGTCCTCAGCTTGAAGCCTACCGTGAAATGCTGGCGCGCCTCAAAAACATGCCGGAATCCCGTATCCGGGTTGGGATCTACCTCACCGCCCTCCGGAGGTGGGAAGAGTTTTAATCGATACCAGGTTCTCCGAAACTTTACTGGTCTCCGTCACCTGATATGTGGTTCTGTCGTCTTGCTCAAAGCTCATCCTTGAGAAAGCGCTGGACGGTTCTGATGTGTCCTTGAGACCAGATAAAAGGAGATACCCGATGTTCTCCCCTTTTACAAATGACCTTCGACAGGGTTGGATATTCCCGCAGAAGCCCCTCTATTGCCATGGTTGTTTCGCCGTCCAGGAAGATCTGTAAATAATCCACGTGATCCGCAAACTCCCACGGTCGACCTGATAGGATATAAAAGCGCAGCAGGTTAGACATGCGAGTAATTTCATTTGTATGTTCAGTATGTTTTATCCTATCTTTAAGATGATGAATAAATAAAAGCACAGCCTTTGCCGTGTGGAGGACGACATCTTCAAATAACATTTTCCATCCAATTTGAAACAGTGTGACCAGATGGCGTTCTTTTAAAAGGGCTGTAACGGAATCTATCGGCTCATTTCCTTCCGGTTCCAATCCGGCCTTGAGCAGATACTCACTCCCCAAATTGCAGACGGCAAGAGCCGCCTCGGCCGCCTCCTTCGGCTGAAAAGCGCATCCCTGAAATCCACATCCGGCAATCAACGTATTCGACAGATAGGAAAGTTCCTTTAATCTCTGGGAGCACAGATCGGGATCCGTTTTGTCGATAGAGCGTATTGCCTCTGCCAATGGAACCGAATGCCCCCCTGTCTCTTCTCCGTCAAAACCGATCATTCTCCGGTCGGAAGGCGGCAGTACCTCAGCATCCCTGCGTGTTTGAATAAATCGTACGACGCTCAGATCAGTGGATACCGGAGTTCCGTTTTCCGATGCTTTATCAGCAGTCCGATGATTGACGAAGGATTCCCTTCCCGCTTCCGATGCCCTGAAATATGCCCGGGTAACGGCGTCGACTGTCTTTGCCGCAACAATCTCCTGTAGGGTAGTTGAGCGTATCTGGTTCAAGAAAACCGCGGCTGATGTGGGCGTGACAAATCCCCTGCCCTCCCTTCGCTCTCTCCGCTCGGATGATACGTCCTCTTCGAGCATCTCATCGGCGGTAAGGACATGGTAAAGGCCTCCGTTATCTTCGATGTACTCCCCGCAGATCGAACGGCACCGATCCAGCAGGTGAACCAGCATATCGTAGTCTGATTCATCGAGTTCCGTCATCAAAGCACAGACCGTGTCCCAGTTTGACTCACGTTTTGCAATCACCAGATAATCGCCAAACTCCTGATTGAGCGAACCATCCAAAACCTTTTCCAATACGCTGCCATTATCTGGCTCCCAATCATCGTCGAAGAGCAGTGCTGGATCATGATTGCCCACTACCAGTACAAGCCTGCACAGACCCAAAACCAGCAAATCCTCATCCAGTTCTCTGATCTTGCGAGCGGCAAAGGTTGAACCGTTCTCCATCATTATTTCCAGCCACAGACTGAAACGCTCGGCATCAAACATCTCGTCCCGGCCGGGGATCTCACTGCGCCAAAGGTCCTCATCGAGAACAGCCTTCAGCTGTTCGGTCGTCGCAAGAGAAACGATTTGCGCCGATTCCTCCAGCCCGATATGGCGAATCAGCTTGGTCAAGACTCCTGAATCAAGATGTTCCACGATAGCGGGTAATTCCGGCAGGTCAAGAATATGATGCAACAATTCTCCGGTCTGTTTAAACTTGGGAGCAAGTGATTTCATAAATACCTGATCGGTTGGTTATTGTCCGGATACCGTTCGACATATTCGGCAACCGGGATATAGTGAAATGGTGAAGAGCCTTATCGCATAAGTACCCCCCTGTGTCAACATATATTTTAAAATAATATCAATATGTTATATTGTTGACAACTCTAAAACAGACTGGTATAATATTTATTAAAATCACGTCAGAGATCGATAGAAAATCGACTCTGCCCCCGAAAAATTCTGTCCACGCAGCCCCTTGGTTCCCCCGATTCAGAGCAATTCCACCCTTACAAATCGAATGAAAAGAGGAGAATCTTCAGCGGAGAGATGCGCGTTTCAGACTGAATCAATCTCTCATAGCAGCGGGGATAAGCTCGACCGTTCCACCGGAACTGAAAGATACACAGATAATAGGTATCGACACCAGCCTTTAACCATATAAATTTCTTGACAAAATGTTTTAAGGGTGTATTGTTCAATTGTGCTTGCCGCGGTGAAAGATTCCCATCCTAAATATGGAACTGCATGTAACGGTGTCGCTGTATCGCATTGAAGAATAGTAGGGATCTCAAATGTTTCATTGGCTTATTAACCGTCGCCGAAAAAGGCTTATCCAGGCCCCCTTCCCTTCCCTGTGGGAGGATATCATCCGCAGCAACGTTGCCCACTACTGCATGCTGGAAGATGCCGAACGTTCCCACCTGCGTGCCCTGATCCAGGTATTTATCGCCGAAAAACATTGGGAAGGCGCAGGCGGATTGGAGCTTACCGACGAGATCCGGGTCACGATCTCCGCTCAGGCCTGTCTGCTTCTTCTTGGACTGCCCCACGACTATTACCGGAACGTCGAATCCATCATCGTCTATCCCTCGACTGTTTTCCCTCCGCAACGCAAGCCTGGTTTCTTTGAGAATACAACAGCACCGGTGGAGATCCAGCACCCCATTATCGGACAGGCCTTCCGGCAGGGACCGGTAATTATTATCTGGGATGCGGCCCTGCGGGGCGGTCGCCTCCCCGAGTCCGGTCACAACGTTATTTACCACGAATTTGCCCATAAACTGGACATGCTTGACGGCGCGGCCGACGGGACACCTCCGCTACGCGACCGGGACGAATACCGTGACTGGGTCCAGACCTGTTCGCGTGAATACCTGAGACTCAAACACGACACCGAAAAGGGAAAGAAATCATTCCTCAGTGCCTACGGCGCGACAAACGAAGCGGAATTTTTCGCCGTCGCCACAGAACAGTTCTTCGATCAACCCCGGTTAATGATCGAGCATGCGCCGGACCTGTATCGTGTTCTGGAAGAATACTACCGCCAGGACCCCTTTGAACGAGTGGCACGGAATACCTGCGTGGGGGAAAAATACAATCAGGACTGATTAAATAGGATATTGAGTACACGTCTCCAGCTTGAGACATACCGTGAACATGAGATGCCGGCACACCCGAAAAACTCCCAAATCCATGCGGGAATCTACCTGAACTTTCTTCTGATATCGAAAGAGCTACAACCGATAATTATTGGTCATAATCTTCAACTATAGAAATTCCTTGACATAATATTTTCAGGGTGTATGGTCGTTAAAGCGCTTCGGAAATAATATTGATTAGTTAGAACAAACAAAACAATCCGACCAGAGAAAGTTCACTATTTTTTAGAAGACAATAGAGCAAGGCAGGTTTGCCTAATAATCAATGTTTGTGCATAAAAACTATGCAAAATATCAGTTCAAAATTTCGTGAAATATCTTCGGAGAATGAAGGAGGAGTATGGTGTCCAGAATCGTTAGATGATTTAATAGATGAGCTAGACCAACTAACTCATATCGCAAGTAAAGATGACTCGTTAATTCTTTACAGAGGGCAAACCAATATATCTTGGCCTGTCGACTCAACTTTCGTCAGAAACTCTATTAAAAAGCTCTTCAATATTAAAGAATATACAGATTTACCATCTGAAATCAGGAAAAGTACTACATTTCATAGAGCGATAGCCTCGTTACTATTAATGAAGTTCGATAAGATTGTTAAACCAAGCCAAGAGGTATATGATACTGAAGTAAGCAATAATATTGATCCATACTTCGAACTTTTAAAACATTCTCAACAATATCCTGAAAGGTATAACGAGGTTCCTTTTATTCAAGGAACAAACCTTATCGACTGGACACATGTGTACGATATAGCGTTATATTTTTCTGCAATGTCAGGTGTTGGTGTGAATAAAAAAATTAGTTCAGGTGATGGAGTTCTATATCTCTTTAATGCCAGTGCAACAGGTAGAATCCGACAAACAATAAAAATACAACAACTTTTTGATAATATGACCAGTTATGAGTTTTTAAGTGGAGACGCTGGGTTACCATTAATGCTTCATCCCATGAAACAAACTAATCAGCTTAGAGCCGCTAATCAGAAACCTGTGTATCTTGCACAGATGAACTTTAGCTTTAGCATGACAGAGGTTTGGAAACAATATGAACAAGAAATGGATACGAAAGTATTTATAAAGGCAAGAATTCCTGCAAAAATAAAGAAAGTTGTCGAATCATATCTAAATTCGAAAGGTATTAATGAAAGTCATGTATATCCGCATTAAGATAAAATCATGCACAACAAAACACCACACAAGGCACAAATAGGTTCAGCGCCCTTTCATGAAAGGAAGATCTGTTCCATACTCTTATCGCTGAATGCCTTTGGCTTGTTGATTTTGCTTGAGACGGAGCAGTTCCGGTGACAGGGTGTCTTGTTCGCGTTGCAGTTGTAACAAGATGATAGCTGCTATGACGGAAACACCTCCTATAATCTGTAATCCTTCAAACACCTCGCCAAGAAGGAAAAATGCCATAACTGCTGCTGATATCGGTTCGAGCGTTGCCGTAATCACACTCTTTGTGGAACGTATGTAATCGATTCCCATAAAATACAGGCCGGAGGGAAGTATCGTTCCGCCGATGACGACATAGAGAAGTATGAGCCATTGATTCATGCTGTAATCGATGGTAAAGCCATAAAACGGTGAGTGAATAATGTTCAGGGTGAGTGAAGCAAATACAAAGGCATAAAATGTAATTGTCCAGGGAGGATATCTGCGCATTCCCCTTTCTCCGAGCAGGGTATATCCCCCAAACACTACAGCAGAGAGCAAACCCCACATAATACCCACATGATTCATTCTGAGAAGATCGAGATCATACCCGCCTACCACCAGATAACACCCTCCTATTGCCATGGCAAGGGAGAGAAGCTTTATCGCCGTGACCCGTTCATGCCAAAAGTACATGGAGTAGATGGCGACGAGCCCGGGGGCCAGGTATTCAAGCAAAATGGCCGCTGCTACGTTAATTCTACTGATCGCATAAAAATAGGAAAGCTGCAGCAATGCCATTGCCACAGACCCTAGGAGAAGAAAGTATCCCACATCCTTCAAGCGAATCCGAAGGGACTGTCTTTGAAAGAGACCCAAAAAGACGAACAGCAGGATAGATGATAACGTCACCCGTATCTGCACAAGGTCCACGGGTGTCATGCCTGAATTGAAGAGTATTTTTCCGACAGTTCCGCACGAGGCCCACAATACAGCCGCGGCTATTACATAGAGATACCCTTTAGCGGGATGTGAATTCATAGAATCAAAAAATTCATTACAATGTCTGAATTTGCATGCGGCAGGAGTCAATAGCACGGCACTGAGGATCATGCAATAGAATTTTTAGATGCATTACACAAATCCTGCGCTATGAGAAATTACGGGAACACCATACCTCTGTACAGAAGATGCGAGACCATAACATGTTTGATATCATGTGATTTCCCATGAGTTCACACCCATGCCCGATATACACGCGGAACTGGATCGAATATCAAAAGGGTTTTGTGTTTACCTATACACAAACCGGTTTTTAGATACTCGACAAGCGTGATCTCAGGTACGAGCACTGTTCGACCGCTTATCAGGCAAACGATTTCGATACGGGAGGCCTTTTCCCGGAAGCAGACTTTTTCTACCTTGGAAACCTCAGCGACAATACAGTGGGAAAGCTCATTTTCCCGACTGAATAGGATCCCAATCATAACCCCAGACGGCACTGTTCGCAGGAACCTTATAGTTCCTCTTGTCCTTGTACGATGGGTATCGCCGTGCTCCGCCCTCTTCCGGCTTCATCGAAACAGGGAAATGGGGAGCCAGAAGCCCGTGGGCATGAGCCTCCCGTTCGAGCCACTCACGATCATCGGGATGGGCGATGGATATCAGCGCCGAAGTTCGCTCATATCCGTTCAGGCCCCTCAGATTGACGATGCCGTATTCCGTGCAGACGTAGTGCGCAAACTGGGCGGGTAAGTCCACGGACGAACCCTCCGGAAGGAAGGGAACGATCCGTGACCGGCCCTCCTTGTTTCTCGATGTCATACAGGCCACTCCCCTGCCCCCTCTCGACTGGGAGCAGAAACACATGAACTGAAAGTAGCCTCCCGTGCTGGAAATGGGCCGTTTCTTGTAGAATCCGGCACTCTGCTGCCCCAGGAGGTCGATGGCGATGCAGTTATTGATTGCGATCATGTTGTCGATCCGTGTAATCACATTCAGGTTGTTGGTGTAGTCCGCGTCATAAACCGCAAGGTGCTGATTGCGATCGATGGTATCATAGTACCATTTCGTGTCGACGGGAAAAGCGAAGGTCCAGACGCTCTTTCCCCGGTCAAGGGTCTTGTATCTGTTGGTCACCTGCCCCGATTCTATCAGCTTTATCAAACCGTAATTGAGCATCTCCGTGTGTATGCCGAGGTCCTTGAGTCCCGCATTCGCCATTGCCGCAACACAGGCCGAGGGGAGTGAGCCGATCCCGAGCTGCAGGACATCCCGATCGTCCATGATGGTAAGGATGTGTTCCGCAATCTGCTTTTCCTGCTGGGTGGGGACCATGGCCTTTTCGTCAATCTGCGGCCAGGCGTATTTTTCGCAGTCCACTTCGACCCAGTAGTCCACATCATCGATATGGATGGTGTTAAACCGTCCGCCTTCGGCCCAGGGGTAGTCTTCCCGAACCTCGACGACAAGGCGTTTGGCTGATTCCCGGAATATGTTGCAGTTATTGGTACCGTATGACCAGTTGAAGAACCCGTTATGATCCACCGGTGTGGCGGCATTCAGGAACCAGTCGATTCCGCGCTTCTTCGGATCACCGTCGGCGAACCGATAATGATGCCACCAGCTTCCGATGGTCCATCCCCACTGGGCCCAACTGGTAACGCCGTGGTCATCACGGGCTTTCCGGTTCCAGGGAAAGAAGAAGTAGTCGTGAAAACAGTGATATTTCTGAAAGGGATCGACCTCCTGAAAGCGAAGCTGGGGATAGAATTTCCCGTAATTCCAGATTTCCATATCTCGTAGATTGGACGGGCCATCGCCGAGCCGGTTCGCCAGCGCCTCCATACATGCCGTCGGATCGCCGCCAACCGTGCCATTCGTCATCCACTCGCCGCTCTTCATCATGTCGGCAATCTGACCGGGTGTTCTCTTTTTATCTCGGATTTTCTGTTGTACCGGTGTTGTCATGGTAAGCCCATCTCTCCTTGTGTATGAAATTTGTGCAGGCCATATGCCGCGGTCTCCAGACAAACATCCACTGCAGGGATACATCTTTATTCCTTACAGGACTTAATCTTTATTAGAAAGCTCTGAAGGTAAGCAAAGATTCTTTCTCTTGGATAATAAGAGATTCACCACGGTGATTAACCGGAGAAGTTGTGATGTGTAATATGATCGAAATAACCTGTCAATAAAAAAATCACCGTCATGGTACTGAAACAGTAAATTTCTTGACAATATGGCTTCAAGTAGTACAGAACAATGGTCACTATTTCCCCTGGGAAGAAAATTTGAGAGGTTGTGCAATGATCGATCTTGTAAAAAAGTTTTTTGGGAAAATGACAGAGAACGGCACCGAAGAGAAAGAAGACTCCGTTCACGATATTCGGATTGCAACCTGCGCCCTCCTGCTTGAAATGGCACAGATAGACGGTGAGTTCGATGAGTCCGAGAAAGAGAGTATCCTTACAATTATTAAGAGGGAATACGGGGTTGATGATGACCATATCGACGCGATCTTCGAGACCGCCGATAAAGAGTTGAAGGGAAGTCTGGATCTGTGGCAATTTACCAATCTTATCAATCAAAATTACACGCAGGAAGAAAAGATCGGGATAATAGAGATGATCTGGCGCATTGCCTATACGGACGGAAGGCTCGACAGGCATGAGGATCTTCTCGTTCACAAGCTGGCCAATCTGCTTCGGCTGACTCACCGTCAGCTCATTGACGCAAAGGTAAAAGTACGCAGACTAATGGGTATTGCAAGCGGAGACCGGTAAGAATTTCGTACAGAATATGGACATCTTGTAATTGCATATAAGGAGAACCACGACCATGAAACCGAGACGATCAATCCTGTCCGTTCCCGGACATATTGCAAAGATGCACATCAAGGCCTCCGAGCAACAGGTCGATGTGGTAATGCTCGACCTGGAAGACAGCGTTCCGGCGGATGCCAAGACAGAGGCCCGGGATCTTGTCATACGTTCCATACAGACCCTCGACTGGCAGGATACCACCGTTACGTTCAGAATCAACAGCCTCGATACTCCCTTCGGTTATCGGGATCTCCTGGAAGTTGTCGAAGCTGCCGGTCCGAGAATCGATACCGTCGTGGTACCAAAGGTAAACCACCCTGAAGATATTTATTTCGTCAGTCGAATGCTCGACGGTATCGAAATGGCAAAAGGTTTCTCACGGCGCATTGGCATCGAGGCATTGATCGAAAGCGCCGAAGGTCTGGAAAGCGTGTCGGACATCGCCCGATCCAGTAACCGCTTGTTATCCCTTGTTTTCGGTATAGTTGATTACTCGGCTTCGATTGGTGCCCGGCTGGTATCGATCTCTGGTCACGGTGAAAAAGAAGAGGAAATCTATCCCGGTCACCGGTGGAATTTTGAAATGAGTCGGATCGTTATGGCCGCAAAGGCTCATGGACTGCTGGCCATTGATACCCCATACGGAAACTTCAAGGACCCTGAGAGCCTTCAGAGAAGCGCCTCCATGGCATGCGCCCTTGGCTATGACGGAAAGTGGGCCGTTCATCCCGATCAGATCGAGATCATCAACCGGATCTTTTCACCGTCCACGGAAGATATCGCCAGAGCCGAAAAAGTACTTGCCGCCCATCAGGCAGCCGAAGAAAAGGGACTGGGAGCGGTTGCCGTTGAAGGCAGGATCGTCGACCAGGCTACCGTTCGGCTGGCTAAGCAACTGTATGAGCAGGCACAATACCTAAAACTGATCTAGGGATGCCCATAAAAAAGGGCCGGTTTCAAAATTGAAAACCGACCCTTTTTCAGACGTATGTACCAACGGTTATAGTTTGAAGAGCAGATCAGCGTAGGTCGGTATGGGCCACATATCAGCCGGTACCAGCAATTCAAGTGCGTCTACATCGGCGCGCAGAGCCTGCATGACCGGAACGATGCTGTCCCGATAGGCTTCGGCCTGTTTGACGGAGCTGCTAATTTTCTTTGCCTTTGCCGCCGCCCCTTCCAACTTCGTCAGGCTTTTATAGATAGAAGCCAGAAGAGCGCTGACTTTCTTCATGAGATCCTCCTGAACCGGAGCGGTAACACCCGCACCCTTACAGGTGATCGATGATTCTGCCAGGGAGGTCATATAATCGATCCCTGCGGGCAGTATCTGCCTCTTGGCCATATCGATAGCCGTCATCGCCTCAATGTTGATCTGCTTTGAATAGGTTTCGATATAAATCTCGAAGCGGGAATGTAATTCTTTGTTCGAAAGAACCTCATACTTCTCAAAGAGCTTGAGTGCTTTAGGTGTAACAAAGGCCTTCAAGGCATCTACGGCATTGCGAGCGTTGGGCAGGCCTCGTTTTTCTGCCTCCTTCAACCAGGTGTCGGTATAGTTATCGCCGTTGAACAGGATCCGGCTGTGCTTCTTGAGGATCTCTTGAATAATCGCTGTCGCCTCGGCATTTATATCCTTAGCCTTTTCCAGTCGGGTGGCGATCTCGTCGAAGGCTTCAGCCGCAATGGTGTTCAGGGCGACATTCACGCCGGCAATCGACTGGGCCGAGCCAACCATCCTGAATTCGAACTTATCTCCGGTAAAGGCGAAGGGAGATGTCCGGTTACGGTCGGTATTGTCCTTCGGAAACTTAGGCAGCGTATCGACACCGACATTAATGTACTGCGCGTCTTTTGAGGAATTTTTCTTGCCCGCGGCAATATTCTCCAGGATCTCCGTCAATTCATCCCCCATAAAGATGGATATGATGGCCGGAGGCGCTTCATTGGCTCCCAAACGATGATCGTTTCCTGCGCTGGCGCACGTAGCCCTGAGAACGTCGGCATGGATGTCGACGGCCTTGATCAGGGCGGCCAAAAAGATAAGGAACTGGACATTGTCGCTGGCCGTAACGCCCGGTTTCAGCAGGTTGACACCGTCATTCGTGGAAAGTGACCAGTTGTTGTGCTTGCCGGAACCATTGATACCGGCGTAGGGCTTTTCATGGAGCAGGCAGACCAGATCGTGACGGAGGGCAACCTTCTGCATGGTCTCCATGACCAGCTGGTTATGGTCGGTCGCAATGTTCGTCGTTGCATAAATAGGGGCCATTTCGTACTGGGCAGGCGCAACCTCGTTATGCTGGGTTTTAGATGTAATACCCATCTTCCAGAGTTCTTTATTCAGATCCCACATGTAATTGATAACTCGGTCTTTAATGGCGCCGAAATACTGGTCTTCCAGTTCCTGACCCTTTGGAGGGGCGGCACCGAAGATCGTTCGTCCGGTCAGCATCAGGTCGGTTCTCTCCAAATAAAAATCCTTGTCCACCAGGAAATATTCCTGTTCGGGACCTACCGTGGAGATGACTTTGGTGGCGGTGGTATTGCCCAATGCCCTCAAAACACGCAGGGCCTGTTTTGAGACAGAGGCCATGGACCTCAACAAGGGGGTCTTCTTATCGAGAGCCTCTCCATTATAGGAATAGAAGGCCGTCGGAATTGTCAGCGTTACGTTGCCGCTTTCATCGGTCTTCAAGAACGCAGGTGAGGTGCAGTCCCAGGCTGTGTACCCTCGTGCTTCGAAGGTGGCGCGCAGACCGCCACTTGGAAATGACGATGCATCCGGTTCACCCTGAATCAGCTGCTTGCCGGAAAATTCCACGGTACTACCACCACCAGCGGTTTCAGAAATGAAGGAGTCATGCTTTTCAGCGGTAAAACCGGTCAGGGGCTGAAACCAGTGCGTATAATGAGTTGCCCCCTTCTCAATCGCCCAGTCCTTCATGGCATTGGCAACCACGTCGGCAATTTCCGGACGCAATGGCGTGCCGTTCTCGATGGTTTCCATCAAGGCCTTGCAGATATCCTTTGGCAGGCGCTGCTTCATTACCTTCGTATTAAAAACATTAGAACCAAAAATTTCTGTCACATCCATAATTCTCCCCTTTCGTTGAATATCACATTCTCACTTATTGAGATATACAAACAAATCCTTATATTTTTCCTGCAAAATAAAGCAAGAGTTGTACCATTATTTATTTTCTATTCTTATCGGATAGTTACGTGTGAGGCGTTCTACAGGATCATTCGGTTAAAGAACAATTTTGTTGGTATGGTTTTCAATTCCTACATTTTCGTACAAATCGAGATGTTTTCAGACTTAACTCTGTAAATTTACAGTGAGGTATTCAACATGGCCCTATTGGATTGGTGTTTCCACTAAAGCGTACCAAGATTATATGTAGGTTTACTTTTGAGGTGAATATAGAAATAAAGCGTAAGAAATGCAACTTTTTTCAACAGACGTAGCCAACTTAAACCTCAATTCATACATAGATTATCTCCATAACTTCTCTTTTTAATTGCAGAAACCCTTATTTATGAATTGCAAGAGTAAGATCTTGAAGCATCTCTGGCCAGATACTGGTCATTTTGCCCCCATTATATTGTATTTAAAAGGATGCGCATATCCCTCTTCGATACCTACAAGTATCCACTTCATTGCTAACGCAGCTGTTTCACCAATTATGCTACGACAGAAAATCTTTCGCTCATCACTATAGTAGTCATACGGGCAGGTCAGTTCGGCACAACATGTTGTACCGTTCTTGACTCTGAAATCATGAACCATATTGTTATAGAGCCGGTAACGACCTTCTTCTCCTCCAAGTTGAGCTATCCGAGCCTCCGGAGTAGGAAGTTCATAAGGGTCTTTACGACCATGGATTACACTAATAGCCATAGATCCTCCAATAATCGCACAGCATGTATTCCCCGAGCTTCCTATGCCACCGCCGAAACCCGTTGCCAAAGAAACGATATCCATGGGAAGTTTGGTCATCTTTGCTTCTCGTAGCGTTTCGAGGAGTCCCCTGAACGTGCTTTCTCCACAATTTAACCCATTACGATGATTATCGGCTGCCCTTTCTCGAGCGCTATTGATCAATCTTTCATTATCCATCAAACGTTCTCCTTAAACTAGATATAATCATGGAATACATCTAACCAGTTATGACCTTTCGAAAAGATAGGGTCGAATAATAAAAATATTCGACCCTATCAAAACACAGTATACGTATTGAGGTCTCACCACTATTGAAATAGCTTTATAATACTTGAAAAATCAAGCTTGCCATTTCCCTGCAGGCAATTCATAGCAAACAGATTGCGCGCCAAAGCACCCAGGGGTGCACTGCTTTTCGTCTGCAATACCGCGTCTTGAGCCAAATTGGAATCTTTAGCCATCAATTCAGTCATGAAACCACCAGCATACCCTTTCGAAGAAGGTGCTGTCTCAAGCACTCCCGGGTAAGGATTAGCGACATCCAAGACCCAACTGCGTCCGGTGGCTTTTGACATGATATCCGATGCGATTTTCGGATCGAGTCCGCTGTTGACGGCAAGTTGAATTGCTTCAGCCGTACCTGCCATTATGACAGACAGCAACATGTTATTGCAAATTTTCACGACCAAACCGGCGCCGTTGCTGCCTGCATGAAAAATATTCTTGCCCATGATGGTCAGTATCGGCATGGCTTTCTCGAGATTTTCCTTTGAACCGCCGACCATAAAGGTCAGTGTTCCGGCTGCCGCCCCTGCAGTTCCACCGGAAACAGGTGCGTCCAATATATCTATACCTTTTTCAGCGGCCAGTTTCGCTATCTGGCGAGCAGTTTCTGGTGCGATCGTACTGCTGTCAATGACGAGTGTTCCCGGCTTGATAACGTTGAATAAAGCTTCTTTATCCACGTAAAGTCCATAGACATGCTGACTGGCAGGCAACATGCTGATCAGACACTCCACATCCTTTGCGGCATCTGCAGCGGTCTCAACAGCAGTTGCACCTTCAGCGACCACCTCTTGTACCTTTTCAGGGACCATGTCAAATATCTTAAGCTCATGGCCCGCTTTCAGTAAATTTATTGCCATGGGTCCACCCATGTTACCCAATCCTATAAATCCAATTACCATTGTAATACCTCCTCAATGTTACCAATACATTACTCTTTGAATTGAGCGTTTCAAACAGCCCGCAGTATACATTCTCTGCGAGCTTATAATGTGTCTCACACACTCCTGTTTTGTATACTAAGGCCATTACGATAACCGTAATGGCCTTAGTCAATACAGTGTAGCTATGATTCTTTCCGTTACCAGGCCTTGTGATAGAGTTCCACTACTTCTTCTGTTGTCGGAACGACGGGATTGTTCCCCGGGCTTCCCGAGGCGATTCCGTCTTGTGCCATCTTTACAACTTTCTCGTCAAAGGTCGCCAGATCAACCTTCGTCACATCGCCGAGGCGGGGGATCTTAAGGTCAGTGTTGAGCTTCTTGAGCCCTTCCACGAGGGCCGCACAGGCGGCTTCGTCGGAGTCGCTGTCCGTTGCGTAACCCATAGTCCGGGCAACCGTTGCGTATCGAGCAGGGGCGCCGGAAATGGAAAACTCCGTGACCGCAGGGAACAGCACCGCATTCGAAAGACCGTGGGGAACGTGGTAGAGCGCTCCTATGGGCCGGCTCATCCCGTGTACAAGACAGACGCTGCTGTTGGCAAAGGCCATACCCGCCTGGAGAGACGCGAGCATCATGCCTTCCCGCGCTTCTGCATTGTTAGGTTCGTTAAAGGCTTTGAGAAGATAATCGGAAACGAGTTTTATCGCGGAGAGGGCAATAGGATCGGTCATACCACTTGCCTTGACCGACACATATGCCTCGACGGCGTGCACCAGCGTATCTACTCCTACGTTTGCCGTCAGTGACGGAGGACAACTCATCGTCAACTCGTAATCCACGAGGGCGCAATCGGCAAGCATGTTGACATCGAGCATCATCATCTTGACATCACGTTCGGTGTCGCCGATAACTCCCACCTTTGTGACTTCAGCTCCGGTACCGGCTGTAGTCGGTATGACTATGACGGGGGCACCCTTTTTGGGAACTTTATGCAAACCGGCATATTGACTGATCGGTTCATCGTTTGCCGTCATAACCGAGATCACCTTCGCGCAGTCCATGGGACTTCCACCCCCCAGACCGACAAGGACATCACATCCGTTTTTCTTGAAGGCATCCAGACCATCCCGGACATTCTTGTCAGTTGGATCAGGGTTAACACCGTCAAAAATTGCTACGTCAATCCCTTCCTTCTTGATTGCATCTGCGATTTTCCCTGCCAGACCGGTACTAACCATGAACGAGTCGGTGACCAAAAGTACCTTCTTTGCGTTCATCTTTTTTGCCTGCGCACCCGCCTCATTGCTGGCACCGCCACCGATAATAATAGTTGAGGGAACATTGAACATCGATACCATAACTTTTTACCTCCTAAAAAGAATTATGTAAGTTACCCGTAGTAAGTTACGGGGAAACTTCTCAGGTTAATACAATACCTAATAGAGTCATAGACAACCACACCATGGGCCGTTTATTCCTCATCCCACATATTTCCCATAGCATACCTCCTGTACTGTAATTGGTTGTGATCATTACGATCGCTAACAAAAGTTCCATCCTTAATGCGCTGTGCGCATTTTTTATTTGTGGGGATTTTGTCCTTTATCTTTCCCCTTTTTGCGTACTATTTGTCGTATGCTGTTATGCCATATACAACATTGATAAAATGATCAGAATGTTGTGTTTGTTCTCGGGTAATATGACACATCATGTGTACCCGTTAATTGTTCATTCCTGTCTTTCCACCTCTCTATTATTCAATGTTCGTCACTTTGCATACATGGTTAGTCCGAAACAACAGGAAAACCACAAGGTAGCACCCTGCACCCAATAAAAACGCAAAAGTAAATCCGTAATATATTGCTACCACTATGGTTAGTGCCGAGCCTAATACGGAGCTGACGCCATTTATTCCCCACATCCATGGAATGTGCTGTTCCATCTTTCTCTCTTTTAACAATCGTATGGATAGCGGGAACGGAAATCCCATGACGACACCCAGCACTATCAGTATAATAATTGTGGCTAATAAACGGAAAATGAGATTTGTTCCTAATAGTTGACTAAAAATAAATGAAATGATGAAGTTGTAACAAAGTATAAGACCGACAATACCAAGCGCAGCAGTAGCTATTCCCTTCACTACTTTATTGGAAGGAAGACGACCACTGTACAGGCTTCCAATACCGGCCCCTGTCAAAAGAGAGAACAGCAAGACCGCCAACGACAGTACCGGTTTGCCAAGGAACAGGACGAATCGCTGGGCAAGTGAAATTTCAACCAACATAAACCCCATTCCCAGCATGGAAAACAGTACGATATATGTAATCACATTCCTCTGGTGGTTTACTATATCCTTCGGACATGCCTGTTCTAGATAACCCTTTTTTCTCCAATACAGAAGTAACGGTATTGATACCACAAGTACGGTAACAATCAGCGACCCATATAAAACCGTAAGCACAGGATCTGGCATACCTCTTTCAAATTTATAAAAAAACGGCCTGTCATCCGTTACGAAACTGATATCATACCCCAATTTCTCGACCTTTTTTTCCACATCTTCGAAAGCCGTTTCTCCACTACCCAAGGCCTGGAGCGCCGTGTTGAGTATCCGCGATTTTTCTATGTAGGGGAAAAAAGATGAAGAGTAATCATATCCAAAAGCGGAAACGGCTTTATACCTTGCAAAGGTTTCATCAATCGTAAAGGGAGTTTTTTTCAGTACAAATAAGGGGTACTGTCCTGATCCCACCATGTAAATTTGTTTCATGGCTTCTGAAGAAATAACCCCTCTTGCATTGAGGGCGGAGAGAGAAATAGACAGTAATTTCATCATGGAAAGATCTCCATGCGCAATAATCATCAGGCGTCCTTCATCAGTCAAGTGATCGAGATAATCGCCTATCGAATCGACGGTAAGCAAAAAATTTTCCGTCATTGCATAGCCCTCCACGCTACGACTTGTATTAGTAACGGGAAGACAGAGCATAATAATGTCGTATTGTTCCTTCTGCCGTTTAAGAAAACTTCTGCCCTCATCAACAATGACACTAATATTATCATAGGACGTATAGATGCCGCCGTTATACTCCGAAAACGTGCGCACCATATCCACAAGATCCTTATTGACCTCGACGGCTGTAATCTTTCGAACACCGCCCATTGCTCCCAAAAGTACATCACGCCCCCCTCCGGGGCCGATAATAAGCATGGTATCCTTTTCCGTATCTTTTAAAAATATAAACGGAAAAAAACCGGGGAAAGTGGCCTTCAGGTCAGCAACAGCAGAATTCGGATCATCAAAATTTCCATTGAACTGATACATAGGGGTTCCTGCTGTTCCATCTATAAAGATATCCATATAATCCGTATCTTCATACTTCACCACATCTGATTGGCCGAAGGCACTCCATCTTGTTTCAGTTATCTTGCCCCGTTGCGATCCATAGAGAGCATTATGGATTTCTTTCTCCGAATTAATTCCGATAGGTATGCTCTGTACAAAAAACCCGGATAGGCTTGCCCAGAAGAGAAAAGAGGTAACGGAAAGACCGGCAGCAGCCATTACTATTCTCTTAATGCTACCCATCTATACTCCAACACCATGACCTAAATTCTATAATGCAATACATATACTCACAAGATACTATCTGTTTCACAGAAGCATAATGAAAACGAAAGCACGGCATGCCTCATGGTGATAAAAAAGGGTTACCCACTCTCCTGCCTTCCATTAACAGTAAACAGCATCGCTGTTATCGAAGTAATAACAGCAAAAAGAAAAATAGAACTTACACCACCGAATATATCCAAGGCAAAAATGACACCGATACAACCTGTTGCCGCTCCTACTAAATCAGCAGCATAAATTTTTGCGCTCATTACAGGGTATATGCGGAAGATTTGCGACATTACAGCTCCACCAAAAAGAAAAGGGACACAAAACACAAACCAACACAAAAAGATAATATTGCTCGTATACACCGAACTTTCGGCCTGCATCACAGCCATTACTGAAAAGGCCATGGTCAGCGAACAGAGGCTTGCAGATAAAACCAATAGAGTATGTCTGTTATATTTTTCCACCATCTTAGATTCTAAGAAATGTATAAAGATACCTCCCAAACCCAGCCCCAGCATGGCAAGTGAGACAACGGCAAACACATAATGATAAGAAAGCATTACCGAGAGCAGCCTTGTGAGAGCAATTTGAAATCCCAAAAGACTAAATGATAAAAGGAAAACAGCACATAATAGAATCCGCACTGTCAGTTGATCTACATAATGATTTTTCTGCATGAACAATCCTGTTCTTCGCCATAGTAAGAGAATCAAAGGAAACTTTTGGAAGGATCGAACCTTAAAGAAAAAATGTTACTTGTTAATCCACATCCGGATCAACGCACCTGACCCCATAATTTGTTTATCGGGTATTTTTGCAAAAAAACAAAAACACCCGATAAAAAACGCTCAGCCAGTGCTCGGTTACACCGACACGAAGGTTTGAGTGATTTTATATGTATCACTCAAACCTTCATTTCCCGTATTAATTTCCAACTAAGGTTGGCAGCCATGTGGCAAGCTGCGGCCACACAGAGACAATAACCAAACCAAGCATTTGGAGCAGAACAAAGGGAATGATACCTTTGTAAATATCTATCAGCTTTATCCCCATATCAGGTGTAACGGTACCCTTTACATAGAACAGAGCATAACCAAATGGAGGCGTTATGAAGGACATCTGTAAATTTACGGCAAGTACGATAACGAACCATAAAGGATCAAATCCAAGCTGCATGGCTATAGGCATGAAGATGGG
>DAISYQ010000014.1:0-67736 GCA_036825195.1 Syntrophales bacterium | reverse complement strand
CTGCTTGAATATTTTTACCCCGAAAAACTGTAAACAACGGTGGACTTTCTCACAAATTATGCATTACTTCCAGCAATGCATAAAAGAAAGCATGTGCCGTTTTTCTTAAAAAAGACATATATTTCTCAAAGATGGTTAACTTTTGCAATTAATTGATTTTACACGAATCCATGCAGGGACTTTTTGCACGATGATTTCAAAAAATACTAGAACTGAGACAATAAAATTTCATCGCTTAGAATGCAAACCGTTCAATCGAAAGTGGGGCGGTAGATTAGCCGACAGATGATAACGTTGGAAATGGAGACTGCGCCGGTCGTCCATCGAAAAGATTCTCGTCTCAAAGAGCCAATTTCTTTCCGAGTAAAACGGCACAACACAGACAAGGTGCGTTACAATATATCTGATACAGGTAATATATTTTACATAGATTTAGGAAGTTGGTATCTCTGGATTTTTCTGTAAAGAGTACTCCGGTCTATCCTGAGGAGACGTGCCGCCTGTGACTTATTCCAATATGTTTTATTTAAAACCGCAAGAATTTCCTCCTGTTCCTCAACAGGTTGCTGTTTTTTAATAATTTGCCGCTCACTGTTTTGTCCCGCCCTTATTTCTACCGGTAAGTGGTCGAGACTAATAAATGGATTATGACAAAGCACAAATGCATGTTCTATACTATGCCTTAACTCCCTTACATTCCCCGGCCAAGAATAATTCATAAAGGCTTCTAATACCTCGTCGGATAAAAATTGAATATTTTTGGAAAAGTTTTTATTAAAGACATTCAAAAAATGTTCCACCAACAAGGGAATATCCTCGACCCGGTCTCGCAGGGGAGGCATTTCGACCTCTACTACTTTGAGACGATAATAAAGATCCTCTCGGAATTCTCCCAATCTGACCTTTTCTTTCAAGTCCTGGTTAGTACATGCGATAACACGTACATTGGCCTTTATCGGAACAGATTCTCCTACTCTTTCGAATTCCTTTTCTTCAAGAACTCTTAAAAGTTTGAGTTGTATCCGTGGAGAGACATCTCCGATTTCGTCCAATACAATTGTTCCTTCGGACGCGGTCTGGAAGCGACCTTGAGTATCTTTTATGGCGCCGGTAAAAGAGCCCTTCACATGACCGAAAAGTTCACTCTCAAGCAGGCTTTCAGGCAAAGCGGAACAATTTACGGTTATAACTGGCTTTAAGGCACGATTTCCACTGTAATGAAGGGCCTTCGCAACAAGTGTTTTTCCTGTACCGCTTTCACCTGTGATCAAAGCGGTTGTTTCTAAATCGGCTAAACTACTCAGAAGCTCATAAATATCCTGCATTTTATCGCTCTTGCCGATAATCTTCTGAAACTGATGCCTCTCTCTTAATTCCTGTTCAAGATTGGTAAGCCTTGTTACATCTCTTACGAAAACAACTATTCCCATAAATTCGTCGTTGGGACTTAATAATCGAGAACCGGTGACTATCACTTCCTGCTGGGGTCGAAAATGGTGACTGCATTTTATTTGGCTTTCCTTGATCGTGGCTTTACTGCTTAACGCTTCCTGAATAACATCAAGGCATGTCTTGTCACATTGAGTCGAACAGGCAGAGATTACTTTGCCTATATTGCTTTTTTCAGCTAGGCTGCAGATATTTTCTGCGGCCTTATTTGCTTCGATCATTACCATATCAGAATCAAAGGTAATGATAGCGTCCTTTGCACTTTCGAAAATGGCCTTCAAGTAGCTGCGATGCCGTTCCAGCTCCTTTTCAGCTTGTTTACGGTCGGTGATATCACGCGTAACACTTCTGAATCCTATCCGCTCACTTTTTGAGTTTTTTATTAAAGATATTGAATTTTCTATGATTCTTCTGCGTCCGTTTTTTGTTATGATTTCATAGAAGAATCCCTTATTAGGTACTCCTGACTGATAAACCTGATTGTATGCATCAAAAACGATCTTTGCCACATCTTCGGTCATATATTCTCGATAATTCAACCCCATAATTCCTTCTATAGGATACCCTATTATCTTACTATACGAATCATTACAAAATACGACATTTCCCTTCAGGTCAACCTCAACGTAACCTTCTTCAATACCATCAAGAATAGTTCGATGCGTTTCTTCGAGAGCGCTTAAGGCTTTTTTTACCTTCTCGTAATCCGAGAATTTATCTGTTATGAGATTTGTGCTTTGTCCCAATTTATAAGAACTATGTTCTTCGCCCATTGTGAGTCATTCCTCCAAATCTAACAAAAATCTTATTAACATCAACTTCTTACAGATTATCTATTCGCAATGATTGTGTTTCTCATCGAATACTAATATCAATTCAAGTAAACAAATATTACTATATTAATTATGCTGTATTATTGTGGTTGATTCCTGATCTTCCTGCGAAAGAGCGATTACACTACTACGTTGCCATAGACAAGTTACCAAAGTCAACAGGAGAAACACACTATAAAGTCGAGTATGCCATGATCCCATTGCTTTTTATATCGGTATATTCGAGTATACCATATGATATTTATGGCATCTTTTGATTTGCTAAACCGAATAATTACAATCCCTATCTTGTGTTAGACAAAATGAGGAACAATAACTCCGTACAAATCCTATGGCACATAAAAACCTAAGATGGGTAATCTGCATCTAAAGTGGTCACCCTCACAAGCGGCAATTGTTTTAACGCAATAACTTCTTAAATTTTTGAGAGAATTAAAGGATGAATCGTTATTAAAATAGCAAAGGCAAACATTTTTAATATTAATATACATCCGCTACATATCTTCATGATAATTTGTTGATTATGCTCGCTAAATATCCTGCACCGAAGCCATTGTCTATATTAACCACAGATGTCCCACTGGCACAGCTGTTCAGCATAGATAAGAGAGCGGATAATCCTCCGAAACTCGCCCCGTAGCCGACACTGGTCGGAACGGCTATGACGGGTTTGTCGACCAAACCACCGACCACACTGGCCAAAGCCCCTTCCATCCCCGCTACTGCTATAATCACTTTCGCCCCTGTGATGATATCAAGGTGTGCAAACAGTCTGTGGATTCCTGCGACCCCGACGTCAAAAATTCTTTCCACTCTGTTCCCGAGCATTTGCGCCGTTACAGCCGCCTCCTCTGCGACCGGAATGTCCGAAGTTCCTGCCGTTATTACGGCAATATAGGTCTTTGTGAGGTGCACCTCTCTTTTCCTGACCGTAACGATACGCGCCACGTCGTAATATTCCGCTTCCGGACAGATCGCCTGTATCGCTTCATATATCTTCCTGTCGGCTTTGGTTCCCAATATGTCACTGTCATTCTTCAGCATTTCTTCGATTATCCTGACCACCTGTTCTTCCGTCTTTCCCGCACAGTATATGATCTCAGGGTAACCGGTCCTGATCTCTCTGTGATTATCTATCTTTGCAAAGCCCAAGTCCTTGAAGGAGAGATCCTCCAACAGTCCTACAGCGATGTCTATCGACACCCTGTCCTCTCTGACCTCTTCCAGCAAGTTCCGTATCGTTTCTTTATTCATCATCACAATCCTTCGTTTAAACTCCCCATTCTATACCCCTGCAGATCAAGGGTTACATACCGGAAACCGAAGCCTTTCATCTCTTCCGCTATCCGGTCTAACAGCACCTCATCAAAGAGTCTCTCTCGTTCTTCAGTTGAAACTTCTATCCGTGCCACATCTCCATGTAATCGAACCCTCACGGCCTTGAAACCCAGATCCAAGAGGTATAACTCGGCTTTTTCAATCCTTCTCAAATCCTCTATGGTTATCTTCTGACCGTACGGAATGCGGGACAGAAGACAGGCGTAGGCCGGTTTGCTCCAGGTGGGCAAGCCTACTTCCTGTGAAATGGTTCGTATATCCTCCTTCGTGAACCCCATCTCCAACAGAGGGCTTTTAATTTTAAGTTCCTGTAATGCCTTCATCCCCGGTCTATAATCCGCCCTATCATCCGCATTTGTTCCATCCGCCACACACCCGAAACCGTGTTCATCGGCGTACATCAATATTTCTGTGAACAAGGCCTTTTTACACACGTAACATCTGTCCGGTGGATTATTGCGCATTTCCGGCAGAATCATGTCCTGTTTCTGTACGACCTGTTTTACCCCTATTCTCTTCACCAGATCCATCGATTCACATATTTCCCATTGGAGATGATAGGGAGATGCTGTCGTATAGGCAACAGCCATTTCTCCCAGGGCATCCTTTGCGGCGTAAAGCAAGAAGCTGCTATCTACGCCCCCGGAAAAAGCGACCACCAGACTGTCCATGGATCGAAGATAATCCACAAGATTATCGTATTTAACCTGTATATCCACTGTGCTTCTCTTTCCAAGGCGGGTTTCCATGTATCGCTTTCAAGACAATGATTACTTCCGCCTCCGATACCGAACCTATTTTAACTGATGCCACCAGCGTCTTTATATATTGTTTTCTTTTCTGTGCCTGCATCGGTATGCTTCCTGAACAATCTCATATACCCGGTGTAAGGGTATATGATGTTCTTCTGCCAGCTTTCTGCATTGATCATATTCCGGCTTCAGCTTTATTACCTCACCATTATATACACCTATCTTAACATCCACCCGTCCATAAGGAGTTTCCACGGCCACAACGCTTCTATTCATTTTTTTTCTTTCGACGCTGTATCTTCTTATACCGAGTGTGGTCGTTTCTCGGAAAATAATGTCTGTTATCTTTTCGATATCATGTTCTCCGCACAGTACGGTCATCTGGATGGCGGGCCTGTTTTTCTTCATGATTATCGGCGTCAGATACGCATCCATTGCACCATCTGTTAAGAGCCTGCCGATGACATGTTCATATAGTTCCGGATTCATATCATCTATATTGGTTTCTATGACAACAGCCTTGCCATACCCGTCTCTCAAGCAATTCTGATCCATCTCTCCCATGAACACCCTGAGTACATTGGGGATTTCATGGTCCCTTCCGCCTATGCCATAAGCCGTTTTGAGTATCGTGAAGTCTTTCTTGACCGTAAATTCCTCGGCAAAGGTCGCCACGATAGCCGCTCCCGTAGGCGTGGTAAGTTCGCTGGAGACGCCCTCTGACCTGATGGGCACATTCGTTAATATTTCCGCCGTCGCCGGTGCAGGTACCGGCAATCTGCCGTGACTACAGTCTACAAACCCGCCCCCTACTTCCACCGGCGAGCATTGTATACTATCTGCATTCAGCGTATCTCTACATATGGCCGCACCCACAATATCGACTATGGAATCCACGGCTCCTACCTCATGAAAATGTATGTCATCTATGCTCGTTCCATGAACCTTGGCCTCTGCTTCTGCCACCTTCATGAATATCTCGGCACTCCATCTCTTTACCCTCTCATTGAGGCTGCTTTCTTCTATTATCTGTTGTATATCGAATAACTTTCTGTGGTCGTGGTGCCTGTCCGATACTACATCCACCTTGGTGCCGGCTATGCCTTTCCTGCTGGCTCTATATATATTCAACCGATAGCCATGCAGATTGAGTTTCTTTAATTCCTCCTGTAAATATTCACCATCCACCCCCAGATCCACCATCGCTCCCAGGTTCATATCCCCGCTTATCCCGGAGAAACAGTCGTAGTACAGTATTGTACGCGTACCCATTTCCTACAGCCCCCTTCAAAAAAAATCACGAACAACCCCACCGGCATTCGAACCGGATTCAGATCTTCGTGATCCAATCATTCAAACAATTCTTTATTCAGTTTGTATTCAGGTATGCCCCGACATTATACAGAATTTATAATCGGTACAACATCAGACCGTTCGTTAATCCCGATATTCAGATCTTCGTGATCTAAACATCTCACTTGTTGATCAATCGCTTTTCATAAACGCTCTGACCCGTGCTACCAACTGTGTAATCAGCACACTGACAGGGTGTTCATCGGCTCCGATAAGTTCCACATGGGGCTGCTTGACACACAGCAGAAATTTCTTTGCAGGACTGTTCATCACGGTCTCCGCTATCCCCGATGTGACCTCCCCCATCATGGCACCAGCAATGATAATACCCAGGGGTCCTACCAACACATCCATCTCCCGTGTGGTAATCCGAATAGCATTTTCTCCGGTAGCCCCCCGATAAGCACCCGCTTTTATCATGTTGAACGTTGCCTGAGAATTGATACCAAGAGCCGTTATTTCTATTGCATTCTTAAATTCTTTCTTCAGAACTTCTATGATTTGGCACCCCAGGCCGCCACCCAGGCCGTCTATTACCGCTATCTTCATATTTATCGTCCTCACATATGCCTTTCGCAGACATATAGCCCTGAATCATATCAGTAGAGTAATCAACGAACCATAGGTAGTTCACGCCCCCGATAAACGCCGTGTAAGCATGATAGTGAACCAGGAACCTAGTATGAAATGGATATCTCCGATTTTTACCAAAACATCGTCAGCCCTTATAGTCACTTACAGTATTTAAGCGTATTTTGGCAAGACCTTTTATTCCCTGTCCAGCCCGTTTCATTTATCCCTCTCTGGTAACCTATTATACACA
Organism: Syntrophales bacterium; assembly: GCA_036825195.1. Lineage (GTDB taxonomy): Bacteria > Desulfobacterota > Syntrophia > Syntrophales > UBA2210 > UBA2210. The sequence continues at coordinate 61,188 of DAISYQ010000014.1, read as the reverse complement.
CGGAGGATTGGTAACCTCTCAGCATGGGTACTATTTCAATCTTGCCCTGATTCCTAAGACGTGGTAATAAATATTCTTTTAGTTTTCCAATTGGTGATTGTCATGAAAATACAAAGAAAAGAAGAGATACCCTATCTCAGTCAGCTTGAAGAGCTGATACGCCTGAACAGAGAATTCGATATCATCGACCTGTTCTCGGAACTTCATCCAGCCGACATCGCCGATCTGATTGATAACCTTGAAGAGCAGGAAAAGATCCACCTCTTTTCCCTCCTTGAAGTAGAAAAGGCCTCCGACGTTATCACCGAACTCAGTGACATATCGAGAGAACAGATACTCGAGGATATATCCGATAAAAAACTCGCCGAGATCATCGATGAAATGGACTCGGATGATGCAGCAGACGTCATCGCAGAACTGACTGAAGATCAGGCAAAGGCCGTTCTGGAAGAGATAGAACCCGAAGAATCGGATGACCTCAAGGAACTATTGAAATATGAAGAGGATACGGCCGGAGGCATCATGCAGTCGGAGCTGGTCTCCATCCACTCGGGATCAACCATCAACGATGCCTTGGGCGCTGTTGTACAGGCATCGGACGACATTGAAAACGTATATAACATATTTGTCGTTGACAGAGACGAAACACTCATCGGTGCCATTCCACTCCAGAAACTGATTACTTCCAAGCGAAACAGTCTCGCCACAGAAGCGATCGATAAGACTATTCCGAGTGTAACGGCTGACGTGGATCAGGAAGAGGTCGCACGAATGTTTGAAAAGTACGACCTGGTCTCGCTCCCCGTTGTCGATAAAGAAAACCATCTGCTCGGCAGAATTACCATCGACGACATCGTTGACGTCATGGAAGAGGAATCTTCCGAGGATATATACAGAATCGCCGGCCTTGATGAAGACGACAATATCTTCAACGAACCCGTTGAATCGGTAAAGAAAAGACTCCCCTGGCTCTATCTCAACCTCCTGACCGCCCTTGCATCGGCGCTGGTTATCGGTTTCTTTGAGGATACCATACAGATGGTAATCGCCCTTGCCGTTTTCATGCCGGTAGTTGCCGGACTTGGAGGCAATGCCGGCAGTCAGACCCTCACACTGATCGTCCGCGGAATGGCACTCGGCGAAGTCACCTTTGAAAACTCAAAGAAGGCTCTCTATAAACAGATCGTTGTGGGTATTATCAACGGACTGGCAGTAGGCATTGTCATCGGCACCGTAGCATATTTCTGGAAAGGAATGCCCGTACTTGGTCTGGTGCTCGGCCTCGCCATGATGATCAACGTGTTCGTGGGTACACTGATCGGGATACTGATCCCCCTGAGTCTGAAGTGGCTGAAGGCCGATCCCGCTCTGGGTTCTCATATCTTTATAACGGCCTTTACGGATGCATTCGGGTTCTTCTCTTTCCTGGGTCTCGCAACCATATTTCTGAAGCTGATGACATGAAAAGGCCTTCCTACAAGACAGAGGCTTTCGTCCTGCGTTTTCTCAACTATGGAGAATCCGACCGCATTGTTACGTTTTTTACCAGAGAATTCGGCAAGATCCGAGGAATCGCCAAGGGTGCCAGACGGAGCAGGAAACGCTTTTCAAACGCCATTGAACCATTCTCCCATTCCATACTGCTCTTCTCGCGAATGGGAGAAGAAGGCCTGTCTCTTATAGAAAACTGTGATGTAATCGACCATTACCCCCACATCAGGGAAAACCTGCAACGGACCATGACCGCTTCATACATGATCGACCTCATTCACCAGTTCACCGACGAAGGTAAGAAAAGCGCCGCCATCTTTCAGCTGCTGGCCGGTTTTCTGGAACTCCTGGAAGCAGGCAATGGCCTGGAAGAGACAACTCGATTTTTCGAGCTGCGCCTGCTCGCCCTTTCGGGATATGAACCGTCACTGGAGCGGTGCATAATCTGCAATACTTCACTTGCTGAAATAAACACCGCATTTTTCGACGCCGCAAGCGGAGGCATACGATGCTCTCTGTGCAGCGGGGGCAATCTGAACTGCATACCGGTATCGACCGGAACGCTCAAAACGCTCCTCATGGGCAAAAAGATGGAAACGAACCGGATACCCCGTTTGATCCTTTCGGAGAATGCCACGAGGGAAAGCGGTCAGATTTTACGATCTTTCATATGCCATACCCTCGGGAAGGAACCAAAATCCTTGCAGGTTCTCGACGAAATAAAAAGGTTGATTTAGAAAAGATTTGTTCCTGATGGACATCCTGGCTGTATGTATTGATTCGAAAGGGTGGGATAAATTTCTAATTGATTCGGACCACGTCTGGTTTTTATTTTCTCGATGACCCCGAATCACGGAGTGGGAACTGTGCTCTCTGTTCAATTCAAGAACCTGATTTGCCTTGACATCTATCCCTCCTTAATGATAGCTTCCCTCCGCATTTACGTATAGGTGCAAGAAAGTCCAAGGAGGCAAACGTGACCTTTCAGGAACTGATATTCGCCCTGGAAAAATACTGGGCCGATCAGGGGTGTATCGTACAGCAACCCTATGACATAGAAGTGGGCGCAGGCACATTCAATCCGGCGACTTTTCTCAGAGCGCTCGGACCGGAACCGTGGAATGTCGCCTATGTTGAACCATCACGCCGTCCCACAGACGGCCGATACGGCGAGAACCCGAACAGACTCCAGCATTATTACCAGTATCAGGTGATAATGAAACCGTCTCCCCTTAACATCCAGGACCTCTACCTTAACTCCCTCAAGAGTTTCGGTATAGATCCCCTCGACCACGACATACGATTCGTAGAGGATGACTGGGAATCACCTACCCTCGGCGCCTGGGGATTGGGCTGGGAGGTCTGGCTCGACGGTATGGAGATCACCCAATTCACCTACTTCCAGCAGGTCGGCGGCATCGACCTGCACCCCATATGCGTTGAGATCACGTACGGCATAGAGCGAATCGCCATGTATCTTCAGGAGATCGATAATGTATACGACCTCGAATGGGGACATGGAATAAAATACGGAGACGTTCACCACAAGGGCGAAGTCGAATTCTCCACCTATCAGTTCGAAGAGGCCGATACCGATATGCTCAGAACTCTTTTCGATATGTACGAAGCGGAATCGATAAAAACCGCCGAGAAGGGGCTTGTCCTCCCCACATACGACTATTGCCTGAAATGTTCGCACGCATTCAACATCCTCGATGCACGGGGTGCCATAAGCGTCAATGAACGTACCGGCTATATCGGAAGGGTAAGAAATCTCGCACGACTCAGCGCAGAGGGGTACGTTAAACAAAGAGAGGAGATGGGATATCCCCTCACAGGAAAGTTCAACAGGAGTTAACGCAGGAGTTATTTTCTCATGGCCAAAGAATTATTGCTGGAAATAGGGACGGAAGAAATCCCCGCCGCCTTCATGCCGAAAGCGCTGGAGGATATGGAGAGAATCATCACAAAGGAGTTTTCCGAAAACCGTATCGGCCACGGTCGTATACAGACCATGGGTACACCGAGAAGGCTTCTCCTGTCGGTTTTGAACGTGGATGAGAAACAGGAAGATCAGCTCTTGGAAAAGATGGGCCCTTCCACAAATGTGGCATTCGATAAAGAGGGCAACCCCACAAAGGCGGCCATCGGATTTGCCCGGGGACAGGGAATGGATGTCTCCGATCTGGAGATAGTCGAGACGCCCAAGGGAAAACAGATCTGTGCCCGCAAAAAGATCCTCGGTGAAGATACAAAGACCATTCTGACGGCCCTCCTGCCGCGGTTTATTATGTCCATTCCCTTCCGGAAATCGATGCGCTGGATGGATCTGGATATACGCTTTCCGCGACCGATTCACTGGATGCTGGCCCTCTTCGGGAATGAAGTCGTTCCCTTTTCGATAGAGAACATAACCAGCGGGAACACCAGCTGCGGCCACCGATTCATGGCCCCCGACCCCTTCACGGTCGACGGGTTCGAAGACTACCTGAAGAAGGCCGAAGAACGGTTCGTTATCGTGGATCCGGAGAGAAGAAAGAAGATCATACAGGACGAGGCCAAAGCAGCCGCCCAGGCTGTTTCCGGTTCGGTCCTTGAGAACGAAGACCTCCTCGGGGAGGTGAGTTTCTTGGTCGAATATCCCTCTGTCGTATGCGGAACCTTTGACAGGGAATATCTGACGCTTCCCAAAGAGGTCCTCACCACGGCCATGATGAAACACCAGAAGTACTTCCCGGTTATCGACAGTCAGGGGAAGCTGCTCCCTCACTTCATCACCGTGAACAACACCGTTGCGAGAGATCCATCGGTCGTCACCCGCGGCAATGAAAAGGTGATCAGGGCGCGGCTCGCCGATGCCCGGTTCTTCTTCGAAGAAGACCAGAAGACGCCCCTCGAGAATCACCTCGAAGATCTGAAAGACGTCGTGTTTCACCGAACCCTCGGGACCTCATACGAAAAGGTGATGCAGTTCAGGGAACTCGCCACGTATCTCACAGAGGAAATCGGTCTGCCGATCGGTGATACCGTCGACCGCGTGGCGATCCTTTCCAAAGCGGACCTGGAAACCCAGATGGTGTATGAGTTTACCGAACTCCAGGGAGTTATGGGAAGAGAGTACGCCCTGCTCCAGGGCGAGAATCCCGTTGTTGCCCAGGCAATTTACGAACATTATCTTCCCATAGCCGCCGGCGGTGATCTTCCCGAGACGGATGAGGGAGCCATCGTCAGCATCGCCGACAAGATGGATACGATTGTGGGCTTTTTCGGCATCAATCTGATTCCCACGGGAACGGCAGATCCCTTCGCCCTCAGAAGACAGGCACTGGGAATCATCAATATCATCCTTACCAAAGGGTATGCCATCAAATTAGACGAACTTATCGGCCGGAGCATCGCGATTCTCGGCAGCAAAGTTCAGAGGGATCCCGAAGAGACAAAGGCAAACGTGCTCGATTTTTTCAAAGGAAGATTTGAAAATCAGCTGGTTTCTCAGGGGCACCCCTATGATGTGGTCAACGCCGTTCTGGCGCTCGGGATATCCGATATCGTCCAATCTCTCCGAAAGATAGAGGCGATGGAGAACTTCAAAACCCACCCCGACTTCGAACCGCTTGCGATCGCCTTCAAACGGGTCGTAAACATCCTCAAGGAGTTTAGAGGCGGCTTTATCGATGCGGCTTTCTTTGATTCAACTGCGGAGTCCAACCTCTATGATTCATTTATCAATATACGGGAACGGGCAAACGGATGCATCGACGAAGGCAGATACTCAGACGCCCTTTCCGAGATGGCAACCCTCCGGAAACCGGTCGATGCCTTCTTTGAAGAAGTTATGGTTATGGCTGAGGATGAAAAGATACGGTTTAACAGGCTGTCCCTGCTTGAAGAAATATCGGATCTCTTTTACCGGATCGCCGATTTTTCAAGAATCGTAACGGAAAGTTGAAAGAGATCGTTCCTTTCACATTTATTGGAGAAGCTGCTGCAACAGTCAGGGTCCTTTTCGAAAACCATTTATAACTATTGGTCTTTATTTCCTTACCCTCCGGTTGTTTTTCAACGGGAAATTTTTCTTCTTGACAATGATCAGGATTTGTGAGCATAAAGCAACAACATTTTTTAGAAGGTGTTTTTAATGATGGGCAAAAATTTGAATGTAACTTACTGGTTTAGCTATTACTTTTTTGGCGGATCGGTGTGCCCATCGCTTATGAGTAGCTAAATTCAAAACATAAATGAATGTAAGCCATGGGTAGACCGAAAGCGTCTACACCGTGGCTTTTTTGTTTATAAGGCCATGGTGAAACCGGTTTCACCATGGCTTTTTTATTTTTTTACAGGAGGATTTAAAAAGTGATCATCGTAATGAAAAAGAACGCAACACAGAAACAGATACAGGATGTAATCGACTGGATTGAGTCTGTCGGTTACAAAACACATCCCTCCCATGGGGTCGAGCGCACTATCATAGGCGCCGTGGGAGACAACCGAGGTAAGGAAAACCTCAAGTTCGCCGAGTCGCTTTCCGGTGTTGAAAAGACGATTCCCATCCTGAAACCCTACAAACTGGCCAGTCGTGAGGCAAAAGAGGGGAACACCGTCATTCGAGTCGGTAATGCGGAAATCGGTGGTTCAGGATTCGTCGTCATGGCGGGTCCCTGTTCGATTGAAAGTCCGGAACAGATGATGGAGAGCGCCTTCATCGCAAAAAAAGGCGGGGCCGATGTTATCAGGGGAGGAGCCTTCAAGCCGAGGACATCGCCGTACAGCTTCCAGGGCATGGAAGAAGAGGGGCTGAAGCTTCTCAGGGAAGCCGGTGACAAGACCGGCATGCCGGTTATCACAGAGGTGCTCAATACCACCGATGTCGATCTGGTTGAAGAGTATGTCGATCTCCTCCAGATAGGGGCACGAAACGTCCAGAACTTTGCCCTCTTGAAAAAGGTGGGAAAGGCGAAAAAGCCCGTCCTTCTCAAGCGAGGCATGATGACGACGATCGAAGAGTTCCTCATGTCGGCGGAGTACATCCTTTCGTCGGGAAACGACGATGTCATCCTGTGTGAGCGAGGGATCCGCACCTTTGAAACGGCGACCCGCAACACCCTCGACATCAGCGCCGTTCCCGTACTGAAGGAACTGTCGCATCTGCCGGTGATCATTGACCCCAGCCATGCGGCGGGTAACTGGAAATATGTCCTTCCTCTGACGAGAGCGGCCCTCGCGGTTGGGGCGCATGGTGTCATGATCGAGGTTCATCCTGAACCGGAAAAGGCAGTCTCTGACGGGACTCAATCATTAAAACCTGAAAAATTCTATAATCTTATGGAAGAAATACGAGACCTTGAGAAACGTATAAGCAAGGAAGTGTAGGTGTCATCATGAAAAGGATTACGGTACATCTCGACAAGCAATCATCCCTCTCTCACGAGATCTACATCGGCCATAATATCCTTGACCGTATGGGACTCGTCATCGCGAAAGGCAATACCGTTCATCGATATACGGTTATCACCGATTCAAACGTATCCGCCTTGTACGGAGAAGAGATCCTCGGCGTATTGAAGGAGGTGCATGTGAAGGCCGATCTGATTGAGTACCCGGCCGGAGAGGCGTCAAAGAATATGGATACGGTCCTTACCATTGTAAAGGAACTGATCCATCGTGGCGTCGACCGGAGTTCCGCCCTCATCGCACTCGGCGGGGGCGTTACCGGCGATATAACCGGCTTTATTGCATCCATATACATGCGGTCGATCCCCTGCCTCCAAGTACCGACGACTCTCATGGCCCAGGTGGACAGCAGTATCGGCGGCAAGACGGGGATCGATCTTCCGGAGGGTAAGAATCTTCTGGGGACATTCTCTCAACCGCAGTCCGTATTCATAGATCTCCGGTTTCTCGAAACACTCCCGGACGATGAATTTAACAATGGGTTGTCAGAGGTTGTAAAGTACGGTATCATTGACGATATTGATCTTTTCACTCTCCTTGAAGGAAAATCCGGCGCGATCAGGGATCGGGAACCGGACGTGCTCCAAACGATCGTCGAGAGGTCATGCAAGATAAAGAAGGGCATCGTTGAGATCGACGAACAGGATATGGGTGTGCGCCGTATCCTCAATTTCGGTCATACGATAGGACACGCCATCGAAGCGGCATCGGGATACAGAGTTACCCACGGGAACGCCGTTTCAGTAGGGATGATCGCCTCGGCTCGCATATCGGAAAAGATGAAGTACCTCCCCTTCGAGGATCGGGTCAGGATACAAGACCTTGTAAGGGCTGCAGGCCTTGCCGACCACATTCCCGCATCGATCGATACCGAAGAGATCATTGAGAAGACCAGAACTGATAAGAAGAGGGAAAGGGGTTCCATCCACTTCGTGCTGCTGAAGAAGATCGGGATGCCTTTCATCAACGGATCGGTAGATGAATCGCTTATCCTTGAAACCATTGAGGAACTGAAAAAATGAAATCCAAACCGTTTGATCATCTGAGAGATCGTTTGAGACAGAAGGATGAGGAGATTGTCAGGCTCTTGAACGAACGGGCTCAAATATCTCTGGAGATCGGAGACATAAAAAAGGAGGAGGGGCTGGAGATCTATGATCCTGCTCAGGAAAGCAGGATTTACGCACGTCTGCATGAACTCAATGAAGGTCCTCTTTCCGACAGGGCACTGAAGGATATCTTCACCGAGATCCTCTCCTCGTCACGTGCCCTCCAGGCGCCCATATCGGTCGCCTATCTGGGTCCGGAGGCTTCATTCTCCCATGGGGCGGCACAATCCCATTTCGGGAAAAGCGCCCTCTTTTTCCCCCAGCCTACCATATTCGATGTCTTCGATCAGATTGAAAGAAAAAAGGCGGACTGGGGCGTCGTCCCCGTGGAAAACTCCCTGGAAGGGGCCGTCAAACTGACACTGGACAGGCTGATCACAACACCCCTGCATATCCTGGGAGAGATCTTTCTGAAGATCAATCACTCTCTGGTATCGAAGATAACCGATCCGGACGGCCTTAAACGGATATACTCCCATCCCCAGGCACTGGCACAATGCCAGGAATGGATCAGGAAAAACCTGCCCCACTGCTCCCTCCATGAAACGGACAGTACGGCAAAGGCCGCCCGGAACGTTGCAGAGGACGATAAAGGGGCGGCCATCGCGAGCAGTAATGCCGCGGCTCTCTATGGACTCAACATCATCGCGGAAGGAATCGAAGACAATCCTTCGAATATCACCCGGTTCCTCGTTATCGGAAAGGGAGAGGGCAAACCGACGGGAAAGGACAAGACGTCCATCCTGATGGGAACCCGACACATGCCGGGGGCGCTGTACAGTTCGTTGCAACCCTTCGCCCAAAAGGATATCAATCTGATGAAGATCGAATCATACCCCATCAAGGGCACTATGTGGGAGTACCTCTTCTTTATCGATTTCGAAGGTCATGTGAAAGAAGACAGAATAGGTGAATGCCTTGATGCTCTCGGCAAACATGCCACTCTCATCAAGATACTGGGTTCGTACCCCATGGGAGACCCACAGCCATGATCTGCATCCCGATCGTCGCAAAAACGAACGAAGAAGCGCTGACACGGATGGATGCCGCGTTTCTTCTGTCCGATCTTGTGGAATTGAGGGTTGATCGTATCGAAGGGGCGAACCTCAAAGAACTGTTATCCGCGAAGAAGGGGCCGGTCCTTGTCACGGCACGCAGAAAAAAGGAAGGTGGAAACTTCAGAGGGAGTGAAACACAGCGGATTGCCTTGCTGCGCGAGGCAGTTCGACTGAAGGCAGATTTTGTCGACGTGGAGCTGAGTACTACAGCAATCCTTGTGGACACGGTACGAGAAGAGATACGAAAAGAGGGAGACAAAACAAAACTGATCATTTCCCACCATGATTTCAATCGAACCCCCCCATACCGGACGCTTCAGGGGATATGCGACCTATGCCTCGCGAGGGGTGCGGATATCGTCAAGATCGCCACCTTTGCAGACTCGTTGGAAGCCAATCTCAGAATATTGCATCTGATCGGATGGGCACAGAGAGGGGGACATCCCATCATCTCCCTCTGCATGGGGGAGAAGGGAACGATAAGCCGGGTTATGGCCCCTCTGTTCGGTTCATACCTGAGTTTTGCCTCTCTCGATGAAGGTCAGGAATCCGCCCCCGGGCAGCTCACCGCTGTGGAGATGCACCAGATACTGAGGATACTGGAAAGATGAAAAACGAATCACGGATATACGCCCTCTTCGGCAACCCGGTGACACAGAGCCTCTCACCCCTGATGCACAACATGGTCTTCAGTGAACTGAAGATCGATGCATCGTACCGGGCAATCCGTATAGAAGATGCCCGGGGTATACCGGGGCAGATGAGGGCACTCGGCATCAGCGGGGCGAGCATCACGATCCCCCACAAAACCGGTATTATGCCGTACCTCGACACGGTCAGTGACAGCGCCGAACGGATCGGCGCGGTAAACACGATCACCCATACGGATGGAAGGCTGCTGGGGGACAACACCGACTGGACGGGCCTTGTCCTCGCGCTGAGCGACGCACTTGAGGTTCAGGGAAAGAGATTTGTCATCCTAGGAGCCGGAGGGGCTGCGAGAGCAGCCGTGTACGGTATCATCAATGCGGGAGGGACTCCCGTCATCGTGAACCGGACAAAGAAAAAAGGGGAACAGATCGCACGAGAGTTCGACTGCGATTTCTATCCTCTCGACCAGATACGTAGAGTAACCGGCGACTGTCTGATCAATACGACGCCGGTAGGGATGTTTCCTGATATGGATGCATCTCCGGTTGATATAAAGACGCTCGAACGGTTTCAATGGGTCATGGACACCATCTACAACCCCCTGGAGACACGGCTCCTGAAGGACGCGACCCGGGCGGGTCTCCGGACCGTTTCCGGCGACGCCATGTTTGTCCACCAGGGGGCGCAACAGATACGGATATGGACTGGTCTGGAGCCTCCTACAGAGCTCATGAAAAGGGTCGTCCTGGAAAGACTGAGTGAATGAAACAAATTAGGATACTGGAAAAACCGGATGCGACCGTCAGGGTGCCCGGATCGAAGAGTTATACGCAGCGGGCTCTTGTTATCGCCTCACTGGGAGAAGGAGAATCCGTCCTGCGAGGCTCCCTGATTTCAGACGATACGAACCGTCTGATAGAAGCCCTTCGCTCCTTCGGCGCGGGAATTCAGGTCTCCGGCACCGATATTACGATCACCGGCACCGGCGGAAAAATACAACATCCCGGTAAGACGATATCTCTGGGAAACAACGGTACCGCGCTGAGATTTCTCACGACGCTGGCCTCTCTCGGCACGGTGGAGAGCACCCTCGATGGAGGAGACCGGCTCAGGGAGCGACCGCTACAACCGCTCCTCGAAGCCCTTCAAAGGCTGGGAGTTGTCTGCCGCGGCACGGGTACGGACGGCTGCCCGCCCGTTACCATTCGGGGAGGAGGCCTTCGAGGCGGCAGGGCGGTTTTCACGGATGCCCACAGCAGCCAGTACATCTCTTCCCTGCTGATCAGCGCCCCCTACGCAAGAGAGGACGTGACCGTCGAGTTGAACGGATCAACTGCTTCCCTCCCCTACATTGACATAACCACCGATGTGATGCGTGATTTCGGCGTGGATGTACGACATGAAAAGACAGATCGATATATCGTTCAGACCCCACAGAGATACACGGGGAGAGAATATCAGATCGAAAGCGACGTATCGAGTGCATCATACTTTTTCCTGGCCGCGGCCCTCTGCAAGGGGAAGGTGCGGGTCCCGGATATCAATCCCCACACCCGCCAAGGAGATATCGGCATCCTGGAGATCATGGAGCAACTGGGCTGCCGCGTTATGAGAGGACCGGACTGGATTGAAGTCACGGGTGGAACCTTGCGTTCCGGCGACTTCCGTTTCGATATGGCACGCATGCCCGACATGGTCCCGACCCTTGCTATCCTGTCTGCATTCAGATCCGGACGGACCGTAATCGACAATGTCTCACACCTGCGCCTCAAGGAGAGCGACCGGATAGCGACCCTCGCGACGGAGCTAAACCGGATCGGGATCGATGCCGAGGAGCGGGAAGACGGCCTCGTCATCATAGGAGGGACACCTCACGGAGCGCGGATCGAGACCTACGACGACCACCGCATCGCCATGAGCTTCGCCATCGCCGGGCTCGCGACGGAGGGAATGGAGATCAAAGGCGAGGCGTGTGTCAGCAAATCATTCCCGGGATTCTGGGCTGAACTGGAGGGTCTCTACTCATGAAGAACATCATCCTCATCGGATACCGCTGCACGGGGAAAACCTCGGTCGGGAAAACCCTCTCCGAGAGGCTCGGTCTGCCCCTCTTCGATACCGACGATCTGATCACCCGTGAGGCCGGAATGTCGGTCGGTGAAATCGTACAGGAAGGGGGATGGCCCCTCTTTCGCCGGAAGGAACATGATGTGATCCGGCGGCTCTCATCGCTGGAGGGGAGTGTCATCGCTTCCGGAGGAGGGGCCTTCGAAGATCAGGAAAACAGAGAGGTCATGAAGGATAACGGCCTCTTTATCTGGCTCACCGCAGACGTGAAGACGATCGTGGAGCGAATGCTCGCAGACCGGAAGAGTGACGACCAGCGCCCTCCCCTCTCCGACGGAGATCTCGAGGCGGAGGCCGCCACGATCCTAAAAAGAAGGGAACCCGTATACCGACAACTGGCAACCTTCACCATCGACTCATCCCAAAAGGGTATCGATTCGATAACGGATGAAATCTGTGATTTCTTACACAAGGAGCAGATATGTCAGGAAACACCATCGGAACGCTCTTCAGAGTAACAACCTGGGGGGAATCACACGGAAAGGCGATCGGGGCGATCGTCGACGGGTGCCCGTCGAATATCGATCTCACCGAATCGGACATACAGAGGGAACTGGACCGAAGGAGACCGGGGCGCGGAGGAGGGGCGAGTTCGCCGCGCCGTGAAGAGGACCGGGTGGAGATCCTCTCCGGCACCTTCGAAGGAAAGACGACGGGAACGCCCATTTCTCTGATTATATACAACAAAGACGCCTCAAGCGGCGATTACGATGAGATCAGCGATCTCTTCAGGCCGGGACACGGAGACATCACCTACCATAAAAAATACGGCATCCGGGACTACCGGGGAGGCGGCCGGGCCTCCGGCCGTGAGACGGCGGCACGCGTGGCGGCGGGTACCATAGCCCGGAAGATACTGAACAGAAAAGGGATCGGGATCATCGCATACACCAGAGAACTGGGCGATATTGTAGCGGAAGGTAAAGAATTCGACCGGATCGATCAAAGCGGTCTCCTGTGCCCGGACAGCGAAGCGGCCCTGAGGATGGAAGTCCGGCTGGAAGAGGCGCGCGAAGCGGGCGATTCCCTTGGTGGGATTGTGGAGATTGTGGTCAGGGGGTGCCCGCCGGGTCTGGGAGAACCCGTATTCGACAAGATCGACGCCGATCTTGCCAAGGCGCTGATGAGCATCGGAACGGTCAAGGGTGTGGAGATCGGCGCGGGGTTCGAGGCGGCGAGGATGTCGGGCTCCGTGTGCAACGACCCCATAACGCCGGAGGGATTCGCGACGAACAACGCCGGGGGGATACTGGCCGGAATCACCAACGGAGACGAGATCGTCATCAGGGTAGCCTGCAAGCCGATTGCTTCTATCGAGAGAGAGCAGCAGACAATCGATATCCACGGAAAGCCGGCGATCATACGGGTCAGAGGCAGACACGATGTCTGCGTCATACCGCGGATCATCCCCGTCTGCGAGGCCATGGTCGCCATCACACTGGCGGACCATTTGCTGAGACAGGCGTCTATCTGCGGATAAGCCACCGTGCACCCGAAGGATACTGATTACGGTTTTTCTCTGAATCCGTACGTGACGGGCTGTTGCGGTGCGCTGTTGACGTGCAGTTGGAAGATATCCGCCCGTGCATAGTGGCCCACCACATCAAGATCGACCTTCGCCCGCGCTATTTCGGACAGGTCGAGATCGGCATAGAGGATCCCTTCCTCACCGTAGAGGGGACCAGCGATCACCTCTCCAAAGGGTGAAACGATAACGCTCCCACCCCGGCACAGGACATCGGGCTGCTCTGACAGTTCTTCAAGCATTTCCAGATCGGACGGATACATCTCTTTCGTGACAAACTGATTGCACCCCAGCACAAAACAGCGCCCCTCACAGGCGATGTGCCGCATCGTCGCATTCCAGGTGTCGCGCGAGTCCGCGGTCGGCGCCAGGTACAATTCAACGCCCTTTCCATACATAGCCACACGGGCGAGAGGCATATAGTTTTCCCAGCAGATGAGACCGCCCATATTGCCGATCTCGGTCTCAAAAACGGGCATGGTACTCCCATCACCCTCACCCCAGATCAGGCGCTCCGAACCGGTGGGCTTTATCTTTCTGTGTTTGCCCATGAGGTTACCATCAGGGTCAAAATACAGCAACGTGCAGTATACCGTTCCATGACTATAGGTACCGTCGCGCTCTATGACACCGATGCCGAGATACACGCCGGCCTCTTTGGCGGCCTTTCCCAGGGTCTCCACTTCGCGGCCGGGAATTTCAATCGAATTATCCCAGTATCGTTTCCACAAGGAACGGCCCTCATCGCTTCTGCTTCCCACAACCATGCCAAAGCTCAGCCCCCTCGGGTAGGCGGGGATAAACGCCTCCGGCAACAGGACCAGCCTGCTTTCCCGCGCACTGGCCTCGGCGATCAGATGACAGGCTTTTTCTATCGACAGGGCTTTATCAAACAAAACAGGCGCAGCCTGCACGACGGCCACTTTTACAGTTTCAGCACAACGGTCCATATGGTCCTCCTTTACAGTATGTATAGCGAAATGGGATCACGCTTCATGGTCATCCTTGAGGCTGCCGCCGTAAGGGTTGATCATAATGTCGTCGAAGCAGGTGTGGCAGAATACCTTTGTATTCACGTGACCGCACCCATACCCCCAGAGGTCAAATTTCCGGCAATCCTTGCAGAGTGGAATTTCGCAGCCGTCACAGAAGATGACGGCGGGGGCCTTCCCGCAGATCGTGCACGCGGTGGTTGTGTTCTCTATAATGATCATGGTCTTCGGTTTAACATAAGTGCTGTAACGTATCAATATGAATCAGAGGGTTATTACACAGCGCTTACTTTCGGGGATAGCCCACCGTCTTGAGTTCCTGCCCCCAAACCCAAAGGGGCTACATGAGCAGTATAACCATTAATAGGCAAGCGGCCCGAAGTAATTCGGTCCTCATGACTCCCGTTTTTCGATCATGCCAATCATGTATATCGGCGAACACAGGATGTATCCTCCTGTTTACGTTAATCATCCGATTGTCGGATTCGGATATGGCGTATGATACAATCGATTATCTGCCCTCCCCTTCTCTCTTCGTAGGGACAAACGATTCAATCAGGCGCCCCGCTTCTGACGCACCCCCGTACGACTTCATCCTCTCGCTGATCCTTCCGGCATTCTCCGAGAAAGACGGATCCGAAAGTATGTTGAGGACCTTGCTGCGGACTTCCTCCGCCGACACCTGTTTGTCCTTTCCCGTTCTGTCGGATACGGGTATGACGTAGTCGCCTGCCCCCTGCTCGGCTATCCGCCGGGCGTTGCTCTCACGTTCGGAGTAGGTGGGAATAATCAGGGCCGGCGTCCCGGTGTACAGACCGGTCTGGCATGAACCGTACCCGCCGTGGTGGATAAGCAGATCGCTTCGCTCAGCCATCGCCAGCCCAGGGACGAACGGTTCGTGACGAAAGTTGCGGGGCAGAGAGGCAAAACACTCCGGAAGGGAGTGATGTCCGGTCGAGAGTACAACCTGTATGTCTTCATCGCCCAAGGCTTCGATGCATGCCTGCAGGACGACCTCCGAATCACCAAACAACCGTCCTCCCCTTACATATCGGAGGGTACCCGGATACAGCCAGATCAAGGGCCGATCCTTATCCAGATGATCGATCCAGTCAGGCAGCTTCCCATCCTGGTTCTCCCACAAGATCGGTCCGATGTAGGTCACATCGGCCGTCGGCGGGAGAGGATCCGTCTCCGGCATCCCGACAACAAGCGTCGCATCGCCGAGCAGAAGCTTACCCATCTTTCTGATAGGAGGAAGGTGATATTCGGCCAACACCGCATTCGTAGCCGGAATGGGTGATGGATACGGTTCGAAGGGGGAGTTCTCCCACCAGATAAACCCCTGACTCTCCGGGTGCATATCGGCCTGGATAACGGTGATCAGCGGCTTGCCGCAGACCCGTGCCGCGATGCAGGCGAAGGGATTCCAGAAGTCGACGACAACATCAGGATCATACGCTTGGATTATCGCCACCACCGTTTCCACGTTTGACCTGATCAGTACTTCATTCCCCATCCCGCTCAGGTACATGAAGTGATCGATATCACGAATCTCAGCCGTTCCCGACCGGCGCATGTGCTGTATAAACGAGAAAATAACCCGCACATCCCGTATCAGGTGCCGCGAACGCAGCAGTCGAGACATGCCTGCAAAGCTGATAATATCCCCGGAGATGATGTAATACAGTGGTTCCGTCGGCAGGACGTTTTCGAACCCTGCGTCAGCAAGCAACCTGCTCGGGGCCTCGGCCGGACTGCAGAAGGCTACATGGTGCCCTCGATCAATGAGCTCCCGGGCGATCGGAAGTGACCGTATAAGCAACCCCAGATCGTTTGAAGGGAGTGTCGTGAAAAGGTATTTGCCCATTTGCCCCTCGTCTTAACCTTTTTTTTACACATATGGGAACCATTACTGCATTCCCACCCAGAACAACAGACATCCCCTATTCGCATTTCTCCGGACCCGTCTGTGGAAGCACCAGAGGTGGTCGTTTTGATCGTGCACGCATCCAGTTGACCGCCCTGAGAACCGATGGTTTGCTGATACTCCGCAGCACCAGTTCCTGCTTCCCCGGGAAATTCATCAGCATGACACCGATCAGGATGGTCAGGATCCCCTGTCCCGGTATGAACAGCATAACGATACCGACAACGACAAAGACAAGGCCCGCGAGGTTTTTCACAATAAGATACAAGACTCCTGCCGGAGAGTTTACGTAACGCCGCGGGGAACGTTTTTCCGGACAGAAAAAATAATCTTCAGGGATGCGGGCGACAAAAAACGGCAGTGCCACAATCGTTCCGATAAAGGCGATCAGAGAGGCACCGGATATGCTCCAGAGAAGCAGACTATGGATTCGTGCCCATTCGAACAGTGCCGTCATACCATTCATCGTTAAGATACCCTAACTGAAACTTTTCGGAAACCACTTCGGTGTTCAGGTGCCAAGAGATGCAATATTCCACTCAGACTCATTCGAGCGTCGCACCTCGTTCGACCAACAGTCCTCTCAGTATCGATCTGTGACAGCGGTCTTCATTCTCACAATAGCAACCCACAGAAAAATTGGCGTTGTGAGACAGCGCGGCGAGCAGATCGAGAATCCTGCTTTTATCCGGCTCCGACATTTCAGCGCGGTATTTTTTGATAAACAGGGTCCACTCCTTCTCTGTTTCCGCCGCCTTCCCCAGCTTCATAAGCTCGGGGGTCGGCGCGATGTTCGGAAGCCACACATCATACCAGTTCTGCGATGCGTATTCACTTTTGGGCACGCCTCGCGGGGGACGCCTCACCGCCCCGATGCGCGGTCCTTCCTTTTCACCCCGCTCAGTTCCAAGACGCACAATTCTGATTGTCATGATACACATTCTCCGTATGTCTTCATCAATCGTTACTTACAGCACGTGATCCCCATGGAAAATGAGGCCGGTGACTCTATTTGCCGGTTAATCCCGGAGGTACTTTTCAAGTCTATCGAGCGATTCAGGCAGGTTTTTCCGTCCGAAACCGATGCGAAACGAGTTTAATCCCTTTCCGTAGAGGGTTCCCGGCAACAGCAGAACTCCCGCTTTTGCGACGAGGTCGGCACAGAACGCATCAACCTCTCCCTCGATGAGCGTGGGGAACGCGATCGATCCCGCTCTGGGCCGATACCAGTCGAACCGATCCTGGTGGGATTCGAAGAAGGAATCGAGGAGATCGAGATTGCCGCTGATGATCCGCCGGTTCCGTTCGATGATGGCGTCGGCATGCCGCAAGGCCAGAGTCGCCAGGAATTCACTCGGAGCGCTGCTGCAGATCGTTGTATAGTCCTTGAATGCCGCAAGGTTGTTGAATAAAGATTCATTATGGGTTGCGATCCAGCCGATCCGCAACCCGGCAAGGCCGTATGTTTTCGACATGACGCCGAGCGAAACGGCACGCTCATTCAGATCGGCGAAAGCAGGCAGTCGGTCTGACGGATCAAGTTCCAGTCCGCGGTAGACCTCGTCGGAGAAGACGATAAAGCCGTAGTGATCGGAAAGCGCCGATAGCTCGCTGATAAACTCCGACGATGGAAGATATCCGGTCGGGTTGTGCGGAAAGTTGACCACGACCACCTTCGTGCGGGTAGTAAGAGCATCCTCCAGCCTTTCAAGATCGAGTTCCCACCCGCGTTCCGGGTTGCCCCTCCATTCTGAAACGTGGGCACCAATTCCCCGGGCGACCTCACCGAGTGACTGGTAGCAGGGTGAATGAACGATGATGTGATCTCCTGGAGTGAGGGCGACGTTCATGAAGTTGAAGATAGCCTCTTCGGCCCCCGCATGTACAAGTACCTGATCGGCCGTAATCCGTTCGTATAGCGCGGCAATCGCCTGACGAAGATCGGTATTGCCGAGCGATTCGGTGTAGCCAAGCCACAGGGAGGCGAACCGTTCCTGTGCTCCAGACTCAAAGGCCAGCAGGTCACCCAGTTCCATGCTCTCACAATCCGAGCAGCACAGCAGATAAGGGGCAGAAAATTCATGCTTGGCGAAGTACCGTTCAAGTCTGAACCGATCAAGTTTCATGGTATATATCTCCTGTGTCCGACGATGTACCGTCGACCGAAAGCAGAGTAAAGATCCGCCGCCCCATATCGATAAACGCATCGAGATCTGCGACGGGAATGATGCACGGGGCTCCGTCGGCATATTTGTAGACAATCAGCAGCGGTCCCTTTCCTTCTACGCACAGCCCTTCTTCCCATTCGAAGAGATTAGTGATTCCGGATCTGCTGAAGAGATCTCGGACTGTGGTCTCATCTTTCCCTCTCAGGGTGTATCTTCTCGAAAGATCGGGGTGCCCTTCAAAGTCAATGTTTCCGTACCCGGACTCGGGACCTGCCCCGTCCTTCACAGCACCCGGAGTGATACAAAACTCTGGGAGTGCGAAGTCTTCTCTCCTAAAACACAGTACCGTCACAGGGACTGTGAAAGAATCCGTTCTGTACTTGGAACTCTTCAGTCCCAGATCGGCAAGGGTAATACCCGTCGATCCTTCCCGCTTTGTCAGAAGATTACGTTCCTGACTGTAGTCGATACTCACCGGGAGGATAAGAAAGAAATCTTTCAGGGCTGCAAGGAAGGAACCATCTCCCTTTTGATTGAAGCTGAAACCGCGTTTAACGGCTGCGATCCGCATCTCTCTTGTTCTCTTTCCCAGCGCCCTGATCACCAGCGAAAAGGGGATGAAAAATATCAGGAATATAACAGTGCTATAAAGCAGAATGTAAAGCATGGTTTCAAAAGGAGTGTACATCTGGTGTCGTCCCTTAGAGTGTATATGGTTTATCCACCGGCGCCCTCAAAAAGAAAACCAGCTTTCTTTAAAACACCGGCAGATGCTTCTTGCACTTTGCAGTTCCTCTGCGCTGTACGGAAGCGAGTGAATAAAAATCCCGCTACCATACGTGAAACGGGGTATTATCGTCAAGTTACCGATTCTTTTTTCAAGTATTAAAGGCTTGAAAACATCCGGATTCGATTAAACGCTCACGAAACAAGCTATCTTGTGGACCAATACTATATGCACCGGATAAAAAGTCAAGGGGTTTGTGGGAGATACAGGCCATGTGACACGAGTGTATTCATATCGTTGATTCCATGATCCGTTTCTGTTTCTGGGTCGGATCGATGGAACAGCGAGGCAAGGCTATATCGCACAGACTGGAAAAATGTCCTGATACCTGAATCGCCCCAGAGCCGGTCGGAGATGTCTTTATGGACGACATACATGGTATCGCCAAAATCCCAGAAGACGATAGTTTTCCCCCTGGGTTTCAATCGGAGCAGGGCATCGATGTTGCGCAGGTTTGCCATATACAGCATGAGGTAATCCGCCTGAGTAGCGCTGATAGCATCGTACAGGCTCTTCGTCAGACCGTCGAAATGCAGATACGTCGATGATGTCAGCCAGAAGACCTGACCTGTCTGTATGTCGGGGTATTTCCGCTTTACATAGGCGATCAGATCTCCGGAGATGGAGCTTATCAAAACATCGCTATCACAGTTGCTGGTTCGGATATCGGCTATGATTTCATCTGCCAGGCGCTCGTCTTCCCGGCTGTCTCCCCGCGACTTTATTTCTATATTGAGCTTCTTGCTGAGGATGCCGATGACCTCATCATAGGCAGCAATTTCTCCGCCCGTTATTTCGTCCAGTTCGGCGAATGTCGCGTCACCTATTGCTCTCATGCTGCCAAACAGCCTGAGCATCCTTTTGTCATGATAGACAACGATCTTTCCGTCCGCAGAGTACTGGACGTCGAACTCTATGAAGGCATATTTACGGTTATTATCCGCAGCCTTCAGAGCCGCCAGGGTGTTCTCCCTGTATTCTCCCGATGCTCCACGGTGCGCACCAGCCGTGCACCGGTATCCGTATTGGATTCCGTTGCTTCTTCCCTCATTTTCAAGGATTTTGTCGAGACTCGTCATGTATGGTGACATGGCGCACCCGGTAACCAGTGCTGTAATTGCGATGAGCCCAACTATCAAGGGGATACGAACCATATAAGCAAATCCATGCAGGTAAAAACGACTCCTAACAATTATCGGTTCTGAAAATGAAACAACGAGACAGTGCTGTCGAAAAGCACGAGGTCAACCACGATCGGATTTTCAGGCGATTATTGCACCATCAAGATTCGCCTTTGTTTTTAAGTTCCTCATATCTGAAACAATCCATGACATGATCGTTGACCATGCCGACGGCCTGCATGAACGCGTAACAGATGGTTGCGCCCACGAACTTGAATCCCCTCTTCTTCAGATCCCTGCTCATGGCCTCAGACTCTGGGGTGCTGCAGGGAATATCGGCCATCTTTTCCCATGAATTCTGAATGGGTCGCTCCTTGACAAACCGCCAGATATAGCGGTCAAAGCTTCCATACTGTTCCTGTATCTGCAGAAATGCTCTGGCGTTTGTAATGGCGGCGTTGATCTTGAGTTTGTTTCTTACGATCTCCGGATTACCGAGTAATCGGGTAATATCATCCTCGGAGTATCCGGCAATTTTCCGGACATCAAAATTGTCAAATGCCTTTCTATACCCTTCCCGTTTCTTCAGGATAGTGGACCAGCTCAGCCCGGCCTGCGCTCCTTCCAGTACAA
The DNA here is from genome assembly GCA_036825195.1 of Syntrophales bacterium. Lineage (GTDB taxonomy): Bacteria > Desulfobacterota > Syntrophia > Syntrophales > UBA2210 > UBA2210. Next base: position 40,142 of record DAISYQ010000014.1, on the reverse strand, counting down.
GAAACTCAAACAGGGTTCTGTCGTCGTGAATTGCTACTCCCCATTCATTATCGTGATACGACTGTTCCAATTCTCCCACCTTAGCCCATTCACAGCGTTTCATACACTACCTCCATTTGATTCAACCCAATGTATTCTGATAGGGATTTCTTTCATGACATCCGATCGTTTCGATAAATGATCTGCTAACCGGACGAGGCATCAACCCCATCCGGAGTTATGACTGGGTACGATTTGTATCAATCAAAGGCCATCGTGGTTTTCCACTTTTTCAACACATTACCAACCGATTCCGGTCCCGGCCTGAGTGTCATCTTGTCCGGTTTCCATTCTGATGGCGCTGCTTTCATTCCTTCAAACGCTCGAACAAGCTGAAAGGCCTGAACCTGCCGCAATGATTTGCTCACACTTCTGCCTTCTTGCGTCGGACAGCATGGCAATTCTTTATGAGTTAAGTGTACCACATTGTCATACATGTCTTGTAGAAGAAGCGTAACAGGCGTTAATGGGAATCTGGGGCTTCTTCAGGGAATTTCGTAGAACTAGCAAGATTTCTTACCGTTTTATTGTTTATACGATTATGTATCACCATACTGCGGATTTGTTAATTGCATCACTACCGTAGGTATTCCTGCAGGATTTAATCCACCGTCTTTATAGTCCAAAAATCCAAAATCGGAATACAATGTTCTTGCCGCTTTTCCTTCCGAAACCGATTCATCAAAGGTTTGTACAAATATGCTTTCCTGAGGATTCAGCTTACGAATGGCAAAACTGAGCAATTGTCTGCCGTGACCTTTCCCCCGATATTGTTTTGGGACTGCAAACCAGGCTATTTCGTTTGATTCTTTTGAAATGACAATTCCGCCTTGTAAGGTTTGTTCGTTTCCATCCGAATTTGACCGGATGCAAAAGGCGTTTTTTCGCGATATCGCATCCCGGAGGGCCTCCTGAAACGGCACTTCCTCTGCCATTGGACCAAATAATGGTTCAACTTCTCTCGCGAGCGCGATCCATTGATCAAAGTCTGTTGCCTGTGCATACTGAATATTCATATCTTACTCTATCTTTTCCAATAATACAAAGGTCCCGGCTCCGTAGTTGAACACCGGGAGTATGATTCCGGAGCATCTCTGCTCGCATGATACAGAATTTTCATCGGGTTACCCTTACATAACAAGTTATAGCACAAACTATTTCAGCGTATCAACAACGGTGATCCACTCATTGTGTTGCGCTTTCGCACACACGATCCACGCTGACAATGCCAACCGAAGATACTCAAACACCTGCGAAGATGCGCCAAGCTCATGCTCCGCAATTTGGTAAATGAATTTTCAATGTCTCTCTCGAGTATTGAAGAACCAGAAAAAATGGCTGAACTGTACTCAACAATATGATAGAATGTAATCAAAGGATTTGATTATTTCAAACGAATTAATGAATCGGTTTAGGTTTACTAAAAGCTTTGTGTAATTCTGGAATATTGGCGTACTGAAACCCAGAATATCAGCATTTGAACCGGATAATCCGTCCCTCGTTGAAACCATACCCCCGGATGTAGTCAGGTGCGGGGTCAAAATATCTGAAATTCGGAAGGGCTGTTAATAATTCCGAATTAATGATCAATGGTGAAGAAAGGAGGGCTTGGAGATGGCAGTTATCACAATTTCTCGGCAAATGGGAAGCCTGGGAGAAAAAATCGCCCAGGAAGTATCCGGTAAACTCCAATACAAATATCTTGACAGAGAGGAAATCGAACGAGGGCTTACCTCGTACGGACTGGCAGTCCCGGAAGTGGAGAAATTCGATGAAAAGAGTCTTCATTTCTGGGTCAAATGGCAGATACAGGGACAGAAGTTCTTCCATGCGATGCAGGCGCTTATCTACGAATCCGCCAGCAAGGACAATGTGGTGATCGTCGGTCGCGGCGGACAGGTTCTTCTCAAGGGGATCCCCGGTGTTCTTCATGTCCGGATCATCGCTCCGCTACAGGACCGCGTCACGCGACTCGCCACACAACATAAAGGTGACGAAAAAGCATTGCTGCGAATCCTGAGGCAGAGTGACCGTGACTCCGGGGGATTCATTCGAACCTTCTTCGATGTTGATTGGGAAGATACATACCTCTATGATCTCACACTCAATACCCGTGATCTCCCGGTGGATGTGGCAGTCAATATGATCTTGCAGGCGACTACGGCTGTCGAGGCGATGAAGGATGTCCAGAGCTATCGGGAAAGATTGGATGATCTTATTCTTCAACAAAAGGTTGAAAACACACTGTTAAATGCTGATATCAGCGGTATTCATGCCAAGGCGGAAAAAGGCGTGGTGACCTTGAGTGGAAGCGCACCCTCGAGCATGGAAAGCAAGAGATATGTGGACCTGGTTTCAGAGATTGACGGGGTTCAGAAGGTCGAAAATAATATGCTCATAACGATGCCTACCAGCATGTAAGTCCAATAGCCGCATTCCCTGAACCTTTCCATTCTCCTGGTCCTCAGGGGGATGGAAAGGTATCAGTCTATATCGCTCATATTACTAGACTCAACGGACTATACCGATTTCGGGAAGTCACGATCTCATTCATCCCTAACCCGCTTTCTGTGGTTCATAGGTGATAAGAGCCCGCTTTATCTTAAACAGCATGGTACTATTCTCAGGCACTCTTTTGATTTTCACATCCGAGCATGATCCAACCTTGCCGCGCAAGCTATCGAGTATAATATCTTTAAAAGGTCTTCCCGCAGTCCGCTTGCCATCGACCTCCACAATAATATCTCCGGATCGTATGCCTGATTTGTCTGCTTCACTGCCCTGAAAAACATGGAGTATAACAATTTCACCCATATTGTCGGGCGATTCGATATCATACAACTGTGCGACAACGATTCCAAATCCTCCGAACTCTTCACTTTTTGCCATTGAAGGCACAAGGACGACTACACACAGGAGAAACAGCAATATCACTTTAATGTGAAAGGTATTTGTTCTCATAACAAACTTCTCCAATAGGGATTATGCCGAGCGCTACGCTTCAGCAGCCGATTCGACCTATTAATGGTAACATTTTTTAGGATTCGATCAACACATCTTTCAAAGGGCGACGATAGGATTTAGGCATGGGATCTGAGTACCCTATCCGCAATAACAACAGAGAATGCCCGTTTTTCAACCCCAAATGCTTTTGTAGTTTTTCTCGTATCGCTACTTCTTCGCAGGGCATATTCATATGGGCATGTTTGATATTGAGAGCGGTGGCCTTGAGTACAGTCCGTTCAAAACTTCGGCCCACATTGATCCAAGATTCTCTATCATCTGATTCGGCGATAAACAATGCCAATCCCGATGACTCACGGATGAGCTTTTCACATTTTTTTGCCTCACCTTCAGGAGTGGCAAAGGTATTCAGAATAAATCGGCCCATCCATGTCGGGACGAACGGTAATCCCATGGAAGCAGGGTTCAGTCCGTCACGATATGTGAGAGCGTCCTTTTTCCTGAAACGGATCCATTCGATTAGCTCATTGACAAATGCCTTATTGCGAAACTGCAGTACATTCCCCTCTTTTACAAATTCTATGATCGGATCGATTTCTTTTTCCTCGGTAAACACAACAAAAGAAACCCTGTCCTGCTTACCGGCCTGTCTGAGTTTCTCCAGGTCTTCAGCGGGAATCGGCCGGTTGTCATACTTACTCCGGGTTGCCTGTCGATTCGGGATGGCATCGAAAAGGTCGGTATCACATTCCACCTCTTCCTCGTTAAGAGTTACTCGGATGCACCCTTTCTCTTCATCCGGCGGGAGACACTCTACCTGTGCACCATAGCCCATGCGGTTCGCCGCAATGATAAGATTTTCCAGAGCGCATCCCAGGCTGATAAACAAGGCATGGTCATCAGGATCAACGACGGGAAGCCTTCGTGAGTAATCGGGATATATCCGAATAGAGTTGTTTCTGATCGAAAATGTCCAGGGCTGGGTATTATGTCCCGAAGGTGCCAGTGTGGCGTAATGAATAATCTCCTTGAATCGGTTTTCCATTTTCTGACCTCCCATACTTATTTTATGCCGTTTCTTTAACTGGTAAAAACAAGTTCTTCATTCCTAAACCGCCGCGGAAGGCGAAAATGAGATACAAGAGCGTGAAAGAGGCATCGACAATTCCGGTGAACCAGAATGTGGAAGGGAAATCCTTGTAAAACAGTATATAGGCGTACAACTGAATGACATAGAAAATCCTGCCGATAATCAGGCAGCCAACATTAAAAATATATCTTCGAATATTAACAGACGACAAAAATTGCAGATAAGCAAAGCAGAAAAAGAAAGATGCAAGAAATACGCTGTAAAAAGAATGGGTCTGAGGTTCGTCGATTAATCGACCTGTCCCGATCACAAAGAGATACAGAATACCGGCTATCGTATCCCAAATTCCGCTTGCGACAAATGTAACAGCTAAGGGCCTGAGATTGTTTTCATTCATGTATTTACCTCCTTTGATTGGGGATACATTGTATTAGTCGTATAACATTTGAACTGTGTGGTTAGATTAAACCTCGTTTACCACATCGCAAAATGTTAAAAACTGACAAATGGTTGGGAAATCCCAATTCGCTAAGCCTTGTTCTTGCATCTTTTTGATTTCACTATCGTCAGGACAATCATCAAAGTACTCAGGATACTTAGATACGAACCACATCCAATAAACTTTAGCTTCTATAGGTATGTCGCCACACAACCTCTGGAGCATAACAATTGCATCCATAACGAAATCCTGTATGAATTGTTCAAGAGGACCTATATCTATTTTAGCTGTAGCATCCCTATTTGCGTGTTTGAAGAAGTTATACGGGTAGTTAATCAAGCTAATAAAGTTCTGAATTTCGTTGCCTTTTAACACCTGTGTGTTTTTCACGAAACTTTCAATCCCTTTTGCCTTTCCCAAATCAATCAGAATTTGATGAGCTGAAGCAATTATCGTATGGATCACGACAGCATCACGCTGCTCAAAGAATAGGCGAACCGCTTCTTTAATCTGCCTCTTAACTACGTCATGCTTATCGATCAAATTAACTTTCATTGTTCATTTTGTCTAACATATAGCGGATTACCAATCCTAAATTGAATCAATTAATCCTATGGTTCGGGAAGCGCTGTACGCTGACCGAATCAGCACAACGTTTCCTGAACATTAAATAGCCGGTTTTCTGCATAAAACAAAATACGATGAATTGAATAATAATCTGTAATATCCTCTACAGAACGTCAGCGCGTCTTCGCACACCCGAACGAGTTGCATAAGAATATCTGAATGGGCTGTACGTTCCCCTCTTTGTTAGCCCTGCTTTTTTACCGCGGCATACATTGGTAGTTATAAAACGAAAAAACCCCGTCACTGTATGTGTAACGGGGTATGGTAGTCAGATCATAGTTCCCTCTTGTCTGGTGATAAGGGGTTCATGATGCCTGAAATCGATTATCTGTTAATAAACAAGCGCATTTTCCGGTCGATGTTACATGTATGACTTTTAAAGTCAAGGAATTTATTGGAGAAATGAAAGTCGTTCCTCAGCGTCACCTTACTCGAAACTGCTTTTGATCAGTTCCGTCAGTCCTTCGGCATCGTTTTTCTCCACGAGTGCTTTCAGCTTGGAGAGGCTCTGTTCGTAGATCGCGATGAGCCTGTTGATGTCCGGATTACCGGTGATGATATCCGCGTAGAGCCGGGGATTCTGGGTGCATACCTTTTCGATGATAGCGAGTTTCGTATCGAAGATGGGAGTGGAAAATTCTTTCAGCTCGGCGGGATCGACACCGGTCTCTTTCAGGGTCAGCCCCAACGTAATGGTGTCGAGGTGGTTCAACCCCTGGATGATGGACATCATCTCATCGTGTTTCCTCGGTTCCACTTCGAAGACATGGGCGCCCCGTTTCCTGAAAACTCCTTCCGGCCAGCCATTCCACCGGTCGATCCTGGCGGGGCACAGGGCGATATTGAGCCCCTCTATCGACGGGACATCGGGGCCGAAGAGGGGGTGACATCCCATTACCTCCGAACGGGAGGATGCCAGCATCGCCCTGACCGGTTCTTCTTTCAGGGAGGTAAAATCCATGAGGAGAGAATCCTCCTTCATCTTAGGGCCGATCTCCTCGATAACTGCATTCGTAACATTTATCGGTACGCTGATGATTACCACACGGCAGACCCGGGCCATTTCATTGATGCTCAAACCGGTTCTTCTCCCCGACACATGAACGGTATATCCCTCTTCAGTGAAAAAGCCGGCAAACCATTTTCCGATGCCGCCGGTGCCGCCAATAATGCCTATCTCGAATGTTTCCATCAGTTTCCGTTTCGTATACGTTTTACAGGGCCGGATTCGTGCCTGAAACCGTCCGCCTGCTATCTTTAGCATAAACGGCAATGATATTCACCTTGTTATTTGGCAACCGCTCCTCTAGACCATACCCAATAAGATTGCACACTAATTACCATTTACAAAACTATGCTAAGGTGTTACGGTGCGAAACCATTTTCGAAATGGAAACCAGATACTCTCACTCTCAGGAGGAATACCGTATGGGAAATAAGTTGATATCGATGATTCTCGTGGCATGTCTGGTGTTATTGCCGGCTCAGATTTACGCTTACGGCGACGGAGGGGGCGGCGATTCCGGAGGAGGTTCCGGAGACGCCGGTGGAGACGGAGAAGCCTATACGCAGACAGATACCGGTGTCGGTGGACCACCCCTGACTTTTACACCACCCGACGATCTGGATTACGGTATTCCGGATTCATATACGAATCCGGAGAGTACCGTTTCTGACGGTACGACGCCGCTGACCTACAAGGCGCCCAATAAGGATATTTCCACGGCCCTATCGCAGTGGATGAGCCAGAAATATCATTCACTGACGGCCACGTTTCACAGTGCTGTCGCCTCAACCTACGGTATCATGGGCAGTATCGCCGGTCTCATCAAGGTAAAGGCGAAGATCGCCATCGCCACCATGGCTTTTATCGGTGCCGTGGCCGGTCTTATTGCCATGGCGCCGGCGGCGGCAACCGCTCTTGGTATTACCATTGCAGGGGCCAAGGCGACGGCGGCGGCATACGGTGCGGCAGCGCTTATCACCGGAGCCCTCATGACGGGCGCCGAAACCTATGACAAGAGTCTCTCAAAGGGAAAGAGCCAGACCGAAGCCGCCGAAGACGGGTTGAACAGCGCCGCCGGAAAGGGGCTTATCGACCATGCTATCAACCTGAATCCGGCCTTCGGAACGATCGACCTTATTCAGAAGGCCGGAACCGGCAAAGGGGTCGGTGATATGACTCACGACGGTACTACCGGAGGAACACCCGATATCGGCGACACATCCATGTCTCCGATAGACGCTTGATGGAATACGGAGGGAAAACAATGAAACGAAACAATCATATTCTGTACGTATGTATCGCAGCGATGATAAGCCTCCTGATATTCCTTCTCACCGGCTGCAAGGAACAAATGGCGGCTCTGACGCAGGTACTTCCCGGTTCTTCTTCCAATCAGGAGGAACCCCGGTCGATCTATCTCCCTAACAAGGCAATCCCCGCCGATATCAAACTGGTCTCGGCGGCAATGGGGGTTTCCGCATACGGCGAAGATCCGCAGAAGGTGTCCAGTATCAAATTGGAGCAGGACGTAGAAAAACCCTGGAAGGCTCTCGTTCCGTCCACTTTCGTGCTGGTTCAGCATAAGATTCTTCAATACGGTCAATCCACGGAATTTCAGCAATCCATGACCCTTTCGGGTTCCCTCGATTTTCAGGATATCCTGGGCCGTCGGATGATCCTCTTCTATGACGCCACCTATCGAATCGTGGATAACGGCGTCCGAATCTCCCGGAGCGGTATCATGCCGGTCTTTCCCGACGATCCGGAGGTTGTTGCCTTTATCGTGCCGAAAAAGAAGATGCCGAAGAATACGATGAAACTGTTCAACTCCTTTGAAACCCTTTACCGTTTCGCGGCGGACAATGCCGTTGCCATGGGAAAACCGGACAGGCTTCCCGAGGGCGCCGACATGTATTATGTATTTGCTTTCGTGATGGACCGCCTCTCCGTCACGGCCGGCCTTCGGTTCATGGTCGATGATGCGGACATAAAGTCGAAGGGGTATTCCGACTCATCACGGTATTATGACTACGACGGATGGCGGGTGGCCGTGCTGCCCGGGACCTTCAGGCTCCTCGATGAGAAACCTCTCTATTTCAAGCTTGCTTACCGGCCCGGCAAGGAGCAGCCGTTCACGAAACAGTATGAGCGTCAGGTGGCCATGTTCGGAACCTTCGACAGGGAGACGCTCAGAAAGGCTCAGAACCGCAGTGATCTGAATCTGGTACTTCCCTTCAACAACGCCGTCGCTCCCATCAACCATAAGATCAAGAATCGGTGGGAATCGGCCATTGCACAATACCCTGAAGTGTCGGACTCCGACGGCATATTAAAGAGTCTGACCGGAATGCTGAACAAAAAAGATGAGAGTTCCGGGCCGGAACGGATGATACCGTACACCTATACGATCAGTTCACGCGGCAGTCTTCTTGCCCTATCGGTCGATTCAAGGGAAGGGGTTCTGTGGCTTTCATTCTTTCCCGCAAAACGGATGGTTACGGATGTTCCTCTCACGTTGCGTATCGGCAACTCAAGCCCCATCGAACTCCAGCAATACCTTGTGGGACCTCAGGGAACCGATCTGACGAGATACCAGCATATGGGGAACGTTGTCCACTATCGCCTCTATGCCGGTATTCAGGCTCCTCTCGAAGAGAAACTCCTTGTCGGGCTGATGAAGGGTTCCCGGGTAACGATTCAATATTCCACCCAATCCCGCCTTGAGGAAGATACGTTTTCTCTGAAAGGTTCTTCCGACGCGATACAGGCGGTTCTCAACGGTTACGCCGGATAGATTTCGCCGGGCAGCGACACGAATAAGGAAGCTCCCTCGCAGGCAGTTTCGGGGGAGTTTCCTTTAGAATTTCTCTATGCAGATGCGCTGTAACGCCTCGGGCCGAATATTTCCAAATTCGGGAACCAGATTGGAGAGGTTGCGATCCTGTAATCTTGACAGCAGGACCGGTACGCTGTCGTTTCCTTCTGCATCGATATGACAAAGATACTGTGTGGTAAAGGGACCCGTCTCCTTCGATGAAAAGACAAGCCATCGTCCGTTGGGCGACCAGCTGTGCCAGGAGTTCATGATATGGCGGTTGGCGATCAGTTCCCTGGCTGTGCCGCCCCCGGCGGGAACAATATAGAGACGGCTGTCGGGCTGCAGGGCCAGTCCGCTTTTACTCTTGCAGAACACGATCCATTTCCCGTCCGGCGAATACCGTGGGAAGTAGTTGCTCATGCCGTTTCTGCTCGCTCCGTCAATCGGTTCGGGAATACCTCCTCTGCCGTTGTTGAAGGGAATGTGGTACAGATCGTACTGTATCTGATATTTCTCGTTCAGAACCGAGAGGGGGATGTCATGATCGACATCGCGAAGGGCCTCCTTCACCACCAGATCAACGAGATCGGCATTGACGGACGCCCGTGAGAATGCGATATACGTTCCGTCATGACTCCAGTCGGGACAGGTCTGAACGAAGGCGGGATCATCAGCTCCTGAGAGAAGATGAAAGGTCTTATCCGACGGCACACAATAAGAAAGCGCACCTGCGGCAAGAAAAAAGAATTGTGAAAAAGCCGGATCGTTCAGCCTGATAAAAAAAGACCGTTCCTGTACCGTGGCAATGACATAGCTGCCATCGGGCGATACCTTGGGGAAGAACCCAAAATTTACAATCGAATCATCCGATCCTTTAACAGTGTTCCAGCTGATAATATCGTCCGGGAACACATCGACGGTTTTTCCCATATTCGCCATCACGTATCCGCCTTTGTCTCCCCCATAGTCGATATCCATGCCCAGTACGGTTCCGTCCCGGGAAAAGGAATGGCAGTTCCCGCAGACCGGCATCTTCTCAAGCACGACCGGAGGCTTTTCATAGGACGAAAGGTCCGCCAGCAGCCACCTGAAGAGTTCGGGATGGGTTTGAGCAAAAGCAAAGGGGAGCGGCATCTGCATGTACAGGATGGGCGCGCCGACGGGATCGCGGGAGGTTGCAAAGGAGATCTGTCCTCTGCCGGCAATGGCGATGCCATTTTCCGTATCTATTCCGAAAATCGATAGAACCGCATCGCCATCGACAGAATGCTCCTTGATCAATTCCCATGTATTGCGATCAGGTGTCCATAAAGCTTCACGGGTAAGGCAATTGACGGTCTGCCCCTCACCTTGAAAGGAAATCCGTACCAGCCACAGTGACGCGCTGGAGTCCGCGCAATTCCATTGTATTGCCGGTGATGCGATATCTATGGGGAAAAGGGCTCCGTCAAGAGGATTGGTAATACTGACCGCGGGATAGGTGCGGGTGTCATCGACGGTCGATATGATTCCTTCGATTATTTCGCGGGCTTTGGCCGAAGTATCGTCTCTTTGCGTATCTGCCAGGATATAGACGCTGTCCGTTGGCTTGTCCGTGCGAAAGTGATTTCCTGATGAGCATGCAATACACACAATAATGCCAAGCGTGAGGAGAATGATTGTCTGTAATCTCATAATTCCGTCGGATAGTGTCCTGTTTTATCTTTTCTGCTTCTCTGCAGTACCATTAAACCACCACTGTTCATGCCCGGACAGGCCAGCGGGAAAACCGCTCCCGGTCCGGTTCAGGGATCAATAAGCTTACCGTAGTAATCCGGTCTTCTATCGGTAAAGAGGTGATTGTAGATGGTCAGGTGTTTATCGCGTGCCGCTTCCACGTCGATCTCTTCGGCCCTTGCCTCCTGTGAGTCCTCATCGGAACGGTAAATAATCGTGCCGTCAGGTCCGGTTATCTGGCTCCGGCCGGTAAAATGGAGGGATTTCCCGTCTCTGCTTTCGGTTCCGGTCCTGTTTGCCGTTACTGCGAAGACATGGCTCTCGAGACACCTCGTTCTCATGGCATCCTGACAGAAGGGTAGTACAAGATTTGCCGGATGGCAGATAATCTCGGCGCCCTTGAGCGACAGCACGCGCATCGATTCCGGGAAGAACCAGTCGAAGCAGATCATGATTCCCACGTTGCATATGCCTATATCATAGACCTTGAACCCTATATCTCCCGGATCAAACCAGAGCTTCTCCTCAAAGAAGAGGTGCACCTTTCTGTAACGTCCGACGTAGCCGTCGGGAGAAACAAGGACAGCAGAATTGAATATTCTGTCGCCGCTCTTCTCGGCGAGACCGCCGACAATGAAGGTGTCCGTTTCTTTTGCCACATCGCAGAGCTTCTGTGTCGTCTTGCCATAGGGGACCTGTTCCGCAAGGGAGATCGTCTCCTCTTTCGTTGTAAACACATACCCGGTGTTGAACAGCTCCGGAAGAACCAGGAGGTCCGCATCGGATTGCCTGATCAGATTCTCTGCCATCTCCAGATTTCTGTCGACTTCGCCAAACACAGGCTCAAACTGAACCGCTCCAATCTTTATTCCCATCGTTCACTCCATTCGTTCTTTTTCTCGGGATTTTCATTATCACATTCATGATGCCGAACTCAAACATTAACGGTCTCACCATAAAGCGAAAAGCCATGGTCACATGGACCATGGCTTTTCCGGACATTCCGAGATCACAATCAGTCGGAACTAGAGCATTTCAAAGATGCCGGCAGCTCCCATACCGCCGCCGATACACATGGAAACGATCCCTCTTTTCAGTTTTCGTCTCTTCATCTCATGCAAAAGCTGGCATGTCAGCTTTGCGCCGGTACATCCAAGGGGATGACCGATGGCGATCGCGCCGCCATTCGGATTAATGTCACCTTTCCAATACCGGTCTTCTATACCGAGTTCTCTGCAGCAGTAGATGGCCTGAGAGGCAAAGGCCTCGTTGATCTCGAACAGGTCAATATCGTCCAGTGTCAGACCAGCCATTTTCAAAACCTTCGGGATCGCGTACCGGGGACCGACCCCCATCACTTCCGGCTTGTTACCCGCAACCGCGTAATGGGTGAGTTTGGCAATCGGTTTCAGCTTCAGTTCTTTTGCCTTCCCGGCCGACATGATCATCGTGAAGGCCGCGCCATCGGTCATCTGTGATGCATTTGCGGCGGTAACCGAGCCGCCCTGTTTGAAGGGCGATTTGAGCTTTGCCATATTTTCCAGTGTCGCTGGCCATCTCACGCCGTCATCCATGTCAAAGGTCTTTTTTGTCTTGACCCACTGACCGTTCTTGTCCTTCACATATTTCCATGCCTCGATCGGAACGATCTGGTCTTTCCAGTATCCCTTCTGAATCGCTTCGTGGGCTCTTCTATTGCTTTCGACTCCCATCTTGTCCTGATCTTCACGGGAGATGTTATATTCGGCTGCGACATTTTCGGCGGTGACTCCCATGGAGACATAGGTATTCGGGCGATCACCCCATTCGGGATGGGGGCGGAATATCCATCCACCCATCGGGATATGTGACATAGTCTCGCACCCTCCCGCCACGATACAATCGGACCACCCCGCCATGACCTTTGCCGTTGCATCGGCTATGGCCTGCAAACCTGAGGAACAGAAACGGTTGACGGTCATCCCCGACGTGGTAATAGGGAGACCGGCACCGAGTGCTATCACTCTGCCATAGTTCATTCCCTGCTCCCCTTCAGGAAATGAACACCCGCAGATCAGATCATCCACATCTTCGGGCTTGACCTGCGGAACCCTTTCCATCAATCCCTTCAGGACCTGAATCCCTATCTCGTCACCCCTGGTCTGGGCAAGAGCGCCTCTCTTGTACCGTCCCCCCGGGCTTCTCACTGATTTAACGATAACAGCTTCTGGCATAATATTCCCCCTTATCATTGAATGCCGGTGCCGGCCGACGAATCGCGGTCGGCACTGGCGATACATAGCGTATCTGTTAGTTACGCAGTGGTTTCCCCCGTGTTAACATGTGCATAATGCGATCCTGGGTCTTCTGTTCACCTGCGAGACTCAGGAAGGCTTCTCTCTCGCGGTCAAGGATAGCATCTTCCGTTACAAAGGTACCCTCGGGACACATGCCACCCGAAAGGACCCATGCAAGTTTCATCGTTACATGCTCGTCATAATCCGACATGTAGTTACCGTGTTTCATATTAAAGAGGACGGCCTGTGCGATGCCCATCAGGTTCTCTCCCATGACGGGAATCATGTCGGGTTTTTTCTTTGTATGGGTCTTTGCCATTGCGAGAACGAGCTGCTTTGCATCCCATATCTGATGATCTCGATTGAGGCTGATGTTTTCTGTCTTTCGGATGTATCCCAGTTCCATCGCCTCCATCGCACTGGTGGCTACCTTGGCCTGTCCGATATTCATCAGGACCTTCTCGTATATGGGCTGCATGTTCAGGATCTCGGCGGTACCGTCCGGCAAACCTTCCGTGCAGCGTACCATCAACTCCTTGCAACCACCGCCCGCGGGGATTACACCGACACCGACTTCAACGAGGCCCATATAGGTCTCGCCGCAGGGCTGGCATCTCTGACCGTGCATGGACACCTCACAACCTCCTCCCAGAGCCATGCCCGCCGGAGCGGTTACGACCGGCTTTTCCAGATATTTCATCTTCATATTCGCGTACTGAAGATCGTGGATCAGTTTGTCGAGTATATCCCATTCAGCATTCTGAACCGCCATGAGGACCTGAAATATATTTGCTCCCACCGAGAAGTTCGTGCCATGATTTGCAACCACCAATCCCACAAAATCCTTCTCCACGATGCCACAGCTTTCCTCAATCATGGAAATAATATCGCCGTCGATCGCATTCATCTTGGTACGGAATTCGAGACAGACGACACCGTCACCAATGTCTACGAGGGAAGCGCCGATGTTTTTCTTGACGACCTTGTTCTTCGCCGCAAGGTCGGGCAGAAGGATAATCTTGGGATTGTCCTCCATCTTCACATAATCATTCCTTCCGAAGTCATAGTAGTATGTGCCGTCTTCTTTTGTGAGATAGAAGGATTCTCCTTTTTTCAGCATCTCGGTGATCTTTTTGGGAACCTTCAGTTTCAGCTTCTTCATTACCTCTAAGGATCCCCGCACCCCGACGGCGTCCCAGGTCTCAAAGGGACCTTTCTGGTGGTTGTATCCCCATTTCATGGTGTTGTCTATCTGATAGACGGTATCACATATCTCAGGGATACGATTTGCGGCATAAATGAAGTTCTTGCAGAGGTATTCCCGCGCGACCTCGCCGGCAATGTCCTTTTCCGAGTAGAAGAGGGCTCGTAACTGGGCATCGAAACCGCCCTCTTTCTTGCTTGCCTCTTTGACTGATTCATATTTTGGTTTCTCGAAGGGGACGTATTCCATCGTATGATAGTCGAGCGCCAGTTTGACCTTCTTGCCCTTCTCGTCCTTCGTCTTCTTGTAGAAACCACCCTTGGTCTTGTTGCCGAGCCACTTGTTCTCCACCATCTTGTCCATGAACTCGGGCGGGATAAAGGTCTCTACCATCTCGTCGTCGGGCACCGCCTCTACAAGGTTTTTCATGACGTGATAGCCCGTGTCTATACCGACGAGGTCGATCGTTCCGCAGATGGCGGAACTGGGTCTGCCGAGAACCTTTCCAATGATGGCATCCAGTTCCGGTATGGTCAGGTTCTTTTCAAGCATCGTCTTGACGGCATTGGATATATCATAGACTCCGATACGGTTTGCGATGAAGTTGGGAACATCCTTGCAGATAACAACACCCTTTCCGACGACATTCTCCAGAAAATGTGTCATGTAATCGACAAGTTCCTTCTTTGTCGTTTCGCCGGGGATGACTTCAACGAGTTTCATATAGCGGGGGGGATTAAAGAAGTGAACCCCCAGAAACCGTTCCTTGTTCTTGGCACTCATCTTTTCCGATATTTCCCTGATCGGGATACCGGACGTATTGGTCGCAATGATACAGTCGGGTTTGATAACCTTTTCCAGTTTTGCGAAAAGTTCCTGTTTGATCTTCAGGTTCTCAATGACTACTTCGAGAAGAAAATCGACATCTTTGAGAAGATCCAGGTCATCTTCCAGGTTGCCGATGGTGATCATCGACGCATTTTTCTTTGAATAGAAACTGGCGGGTTTGGATTTCAGTGCACCGTTCAATCCGTTTGTTGCGAAACTGTTTCGCCATGCTGCGCTCTCTTTTATGAGGCCCTTCTTCAGATCCGCTTCGCTCGGCTCAAAAGGGGGTACGATATCGAGCATCACACTCTCAATACCCGCGTTGGCCAGGTGGGCGGCTATGGTGGCACCCATGACCCCTGCCCCTATGATGGCAGCTTTCCTGATTTCATACGACATATCAATCCTCCTTATTCATGGGCATACAAGAATCGCCCTGTTTTACGATCTTTCTGTCTCCCCTAGACAGAAAAAGAGTCTTCCAGCATCTCTATAGGGGTCTTGTCCGCCAGCGTAATACACTTACACCGTCCCTCAATGGTGGGAAGTATATTGCATGCGAAGTATTTCGCCGACGCGAGCTTACCCTGATAGAACGCGGCTTCACCGTTATTACGGGCAAGTGCGCGCTTTTTCGCTATGGAATCCTCTGCTCCAGCTTCCGTGTACATCGCATCCAGTTTCCCGGAGGCAATGATCGCCGCCTGAATAAGCTGCCATCCCACAACAAGATCACCCAATATCATCAGGAATGGTCTCGCATTCAGAATGGGCAGCAATACGCTGGAACTCTTCCCCCACTCCGCAAACTGCATCGAGACCCCCACAACGGCATTGTAGGCAGCCTCAAGATGCGGTGCATAACTTTTCATCTCCTCATTTTCTTTGGATTTGGCAATAGTCTGACCGATCTCTCCGAAGAGATTCATCACGTTCATACCCTTGTTCATACCCATCTTCCTACCCACCAGATCCATGGACTGTATATAGTTGGTCCCCTCATAGAGACAGGCGATCTTGCAATCCCGCAGGTACTGTTCCATCGGATATTCCCTGATGTAGCCGTACCCTCCGTATACATCGATACCGAGCGAACAGATCTCGCAGGCCTTATCCGAGCAATACGCCTTGGAAACGGGTGTCAGCAGTTCAACAAACCCCTTCCATTTCTTCTTCTCCGCCTCATCAGTGGCCGCCTCTTCCTTATCGATGCAGAATCCGATAAAATAGTTCATCGCCCTCATACCTTCCACATGAGACTTCATCCAGAGGAGCGAACGTCTGATATCGGGATGCTGTATAATCGGGATAGCCGGTGCATCGGGCATGGTCATCTGCATGATATGCCTGCCCTGGATCCTCTCTTTTGCATACTGTACGGCATGCTCCAGAGCGGCAGAGGCATGTCCGAGACCCTGCATCCCCACTTCCAGCCTGGCTTCGTTCATCATGTTGAACATGACCTTCATGCCGGAGCGTTCCTCGCCAAGGAGATACCCGATGCACTTCCCGTTCTCACCGAAGTTCAGGGTGGCGGTGGCTGACGCATTGATTCCCATCTTGTGTTCGATACCGCCTGTCACGACATCGTTGGATTCACCTACACTGCCATCTTCGTTCACCTTGAATTTCGGAACGATAAAGATGGATATTCCGCCTGTCCCCGGAGGATCGCCTTCGATCCTGGCGAGCACCGGATGGATGATGTTGGCATAGATATCGTTGTCTCCGGAGGAGATAAAGGACTTTGTCCCCTCGATACGAAACGTACCGTCGGGGAGTCTCCGTGCGGTCGTCCTTGTGGCCCCCACATCACTTCCCGCGCCCGGCTCCGTCAGGCACATGGTGCCTCCCCACTCACCGGAAAACATCTTGTACATATAGGTGTTCTTCTGTTCTTCCGTTCCATACTTCGCTATCAGAGCAGCCGCCCCCATGGTCAACCCCGGATACATCATAAATGCGAAGTTGGCCGAGTCGAACATCTCCGTACAGGCGCTCCACACACACAGCGGAAGGCTCTGTCCTCCAACTTCCGGGGGCGCAGGTGCACAGTTCCAGCCCGCCTCGTTAAACTTCTTGAGGGCGTCGTGGATACATGATGGAACGGTAACCTTTCCATCCTTGAATTGAGCCCCTTCCTTATCGCCGACGTCGTAAGTGGGAAGGATGACGTCTACGGCCATCTTCTCCGCCTCGTTCAGCATCATGTCTATCAGTTCCTGGGAGAAGTCGGCATACTTCTCAGCAGTGAAAAGACTTTCGATACCGAGCTGTTCAAACAAAACGAACCGCTGGTCCCTCACGTTAACCAGTGTGTTACCCATAATTCTAGCACCCTCCTTATTCAGATTTTTTCAAGCCTTCGATGAAAACGCTTAAAAATTCATTGACCCCTGAATGTATCCTTTGTGCCCTGGTTGATTCACTCCCGATAAAAAGATGAAGGGAGATTATCCCATTAAGCATCCCCCAGAGGGAATTTCTCATCCCTCTCACATCTTCCCGCCTGAGAAGAAATTCCCCCTTATCAATTCCATATTGGAATATTTGTTCAGTAACAGAGATCGCCCTGTTTGTTTCCAGAATAATTCTTCTATTTGTATCAGGCGATAGATTCAGACTGTTGGCATGAAGCATGAAATTCATCAAGATTCTGAACAGTTCCCTTTCTTTCAGGAAAAAATCCAGATACAGGTTGGCAAAACCGATCAGTACGTCAGACGCACTATCCCCACTTTTGAATATGGGGAGTATTCCGTTGTGGAATCGCTCAATATCCTCCAAAAGCAACTGAGCGCATATCTCTTCCTTGCTGCTGAAATACAGGTAAATCGCACCCTTGCTTAATTCAGCCTTTTTGGCAATGTCTGAAACCGTTACGGGATTGTACCCCTGTTTAAAGAATAATTTCCTCGCCGCCTTAAGAATGGACTTCTTTCTTTGTTCCCGCTCCCTTTCTCTCCTTTTCCACAACACTAATCCCTCACTCCCCCTTTTTTAGTATTGATGTTTCCCGCAACACATTGCGGGAATTTTTTGGTTGGCAATGAACGTGAGCATTGTTTATTCATTCGTGCACGTTGATGCTTGTAAGAGGATGTGTGCACTCTGTCCGATCCAACATATAAACATAGGTCAAATAATGACCATAGGTCATAAGTGTTTTAAGTAATAAAACAAGGGTTGTCAAGTAAAAAATATATGAATCAAACTCATCAAAAATATTGACATACCCTTTGCCTTGTGTTACGGGCATTTCGTTTATTTCTAAACAGAAAAGGCAGCAAAATGATCCTCCGGGAAATAGCGGATTTATTGGATGCCAAGGTCTTGGCAGGGGAAAAACACTTAGGTGTCGAAGTAAAAACCGCCTTCAGTGCCGATCTGATGAGCGATGTCCTCGCCTTTGCAAAACCGGGTAGTATCATGATCACCGGACTTACAAATCCACAGATTGTAAGGATCGCAAGCATCGTGGATAATTCGGCAATTCTTATCGTTAGAGGTAAAATCCCTCCTGACGAAACAATACGACTGGCCGAAGAACTTGACATACCCATTCTTTCAACTCAATACATTCTTTTTGAAACATCGGGAAGACTCTATGCGAATGGGATAGTGGGTTGTATCAGAAAGATTGAAGGTCCTAGAAATGTAGTTCCGTTATGAGTCAGGAATATGAAGTTTCTTTCCCTGTAGAAGGTGAAAATTTTGTTAATGCCGGTAAAGCCTCCGTTGCAATAAAACAATTGCTCAAAGGGCTTGGCATACAGGATGACATCTTGAGAAGGGCCGCTATTGCAACGTATGAAGCGGAAGTGAACATCATATCATATGCCCAACAGGGCACTATCAACGTTCGCGTGACAGATGATAATATATTGATCAATATCGAGGATATAGGACCAGGCATCACCGATATTGAACAGGCCATGGAGCAGGGATACTCCACCGCCAATGATCGTATCAGAGAGATGGGATTCGGGGCCGGGATGGGTTTGTTTAATATAAAAAATTGTTCCGATAGTTTCGAAATATTATCCGAGGTTAACAAAGGGACCCTGCTCAAAATTCGAATCAACAGATAATGTTTTAAATCATTCGACCATGCCACAAGGATTACATCTCCGTGTTGGGTATGGCGAGGACAGAGAGGTTTATCATCTTTTGCACGGTTTGAGACTAAAAAAGGCCAGTATCGTCGAAATCATCGAAAAAAGCCTTGAAAAGGTACACCACGGTGAGGCTATTGATGTGGTCATCAAAACTTCTCTGGATGACCCGGATGTATGGGTTGATCACGAACAGATGGAGACGGCCTTTTTTGACCTGGCACAAAATGCCGTTGAGGCCATGCCGGATGGCGGCACCTTGACCATTATGATTGAGGGAGACGATCAGAGGATTCGTGTCAGTCTTGCCGATACAGGATCCGGCATCACCGATGAAAATATGATGTCTCTCTTGACTCCGTTTTTCACAACCAAACCGGCGGGGGATGGAACCGGACTCGGTCTGGCCATGGCCTATTCCACCTTTAAGACTCACGGGGGGTCCTTATCCGTAGAATCCAATGCCGATCTCCGGAGGGGGGCAACCGGTACTATCGTGAAGATAGCATTCCCCAGACACAGGATCTTTCAGGATGCAAAGACGAGGATCATCATGCATGAAGATGATTAGTCGCTAATGACCATTTTTTAATGGTAAAAACCTTCCGTTACATTTCCCGATACCGATAGAAGTGAGAAGTGGGTTACGTATTGTTCCTATAGAAATTTTTCGACGGTCACTATCTTGTTTCTTGCGGTGAGTTCGGATGTCAAATCCCGGATGTATCCCATCCGCATCGGCTCGCCGCGAACCAGGTCTGCAACCTGATTGGGATTGATGGCCGCTCCCACCAGGAGATGGATATCGTCTGCCTCCAAGAGATAGCGAGCGAGACGCGTGGCGGCGTCACGATCTTTGGGCAGGTCATGAATTGTCTTGGCCCCCCGTATGATTTCCAAAGCCAGGCCGATGGTTAAGATGCCTTCCGTTACAAGATCAATACCCCTGATGATGGCGGTAGGGGGTGATCCCTTCTTCTTGGGCTTTTCACCGGTTTGTTTCCACGGCGGGACCCATTCCACTTCAAGCTCCTCGTTCAGGACTCGTGCCGCCATCTGTGCCGTACTCCCGCCACAGATAATCTTATATCCCTCGGCGGCCATCAGACGAGCGACGGCTTCCTCATCCGTATCACGGTTACCGGGAGGCCCGGTCAGAATACAGAGGGATACGGAAGGACGTACCTTCATGCAAATAACGCTGGAATCATCACCCGGCTTGTCGTTATACAGTTTCATGCATGTCCGGGACAGTGTTTCGGTAAGCTTCATAGTATCAACACCGGTTCTCACAAAACGCTGCACGGTGGTAGCCACATTCTGCCACCCCCATCCAAGACGGTACACACCGCCCAGACCGGCATGTTCGTATCCATCGCTGATTAATACCATGTAATCGTTTTCCTGGAGTTCGAAACGTGCCTCGCTGATTGTTCTGCCCCCCACCTGGCGTTCTTCGAAGGGAATGGTTTCGAGCTTGTTATCACGGATGAGGATCATGGGGGGGGAATCAAAGAGAACGAGATGGGCATCATGTCCCTTATAGACGATCAAAACGGCGAAGGTTGCATAGGCTAACTTGCGGACGGAGCATTCCGGAAGGGTTTCCAGCAGGGTCTGCATGACTTCCTCCACCGTCGTGCCAACTTCAAACATTCTCGCGGCGATTTCGGCAGTCAGAGACGAAAGGATATTGGCTTTTACACCGCTTCCCAGCCCATCTGATAAGACGGCGACAAACGAATCACGTTTCGTACGTATGATGATCGAGTCTCCGCACAAATCCTCACCGGCCTTGTTCAGACTTGCCCAACTGTATTCAACCAACTGCCTCACGCCTGTTCTTCCTCTTCCAGCAGTTTCGCCAAGTTCAGGACAATCACCTTGCTTTCCGCGGTTGTCTCCCCTAAGAGATGTGCAATCTCATGGGCGACGCGCATCTGCTTCCGTACCACTTCCCGTGTCTGCTCCAGGGCTTCGGAACGCAGTGCGCGGAATACCTCTTTCTCCTTTTCATGCTCCGTAATATCCCGCAGGATGGCCACCAGAAGCGAGTGTCCTTCAACCTTAACGACACTCAGCTCCGCTATCAGCCGATCATTGATACGCCTGGTCTTAGCGATCACGGGTTTTCCCGTATCACGAACGGCTATAAAGTCATCATAGAGTGGAACTAACCGTGAAAGATGCTTTCCCTTGATATCGGCAAGAGAACAGCCAAAGAGTTCCTCAGCCGAGGGAGACATATCCTGAATAGCGAGGTGATCATCAACAATCATAATAGAATTCGGGGAAACATCCATGACGACCTGACGGAGCGACTCGGAACGACGGCGCATGTATGGAATACACATGGTGATCTCCGCCATGCCCCGCAGCGTCGCGATGGCCTTTTCACGACAGCTTGAGTAGCCGCACGCACCACAATTGAGCTCGTCGTCTTTTGTATATTTGTTGACGCGGCGTAAGACATCCCGAATCTGTTCTTCGCTGAATTCCGGGACCGGTTGATGCTTATCGGTGTATACGCGAGACAGATCCGGCCACATCTCACGAGGAGGCACCTGATAGGCCGGACGGTTTTTGTGGTAGTCGACAATCTTCTGCCGGGCGACGTACACACCCCCTGCCAGATCAGCCATGGCAGGACCATTGATACAGCCGCCGGTGCATGCCATCAGTTCAACAAGTGATGCCTGCAGCTGACCGGCACGAATGTCACCGATGATCTTTTGACAGTTTCCCAGACCGCTGGCGACAACAAGTGAGGCGTCGAGCATATCGGCGTTCAATCCCGCCGTACCGACCAGACCTCCTTCGACCGGGAAGAGGCGGGCGTCCACGACGGTTTTTTCTTCCATATCATTCTGGGTGTCTTCAAAGGTGATACCCCTTTCTTCAAACCACCTGTCCAGATCACGAAAGGTCATTGCGGATGAAATCGTACCGGCTACCGGCTCCTCGGTTATCTCCACTGTTTTGGCAATGCAGGGACCGATAAAGACAATGTAGGCATCGGGCCCGTACTTTTCAGCAAGCAGACGACCATGCGCTATCATCGGCGATACAATCGGTGCCAAGTGCGGGATCAAATCGGGGTGGTATTTTTCGACGAGATTGATAATAACCGGACAGGAAGAGGTGATAACCGGCCATCGATCCGGCATTTGTTCGATGTAGTCGCGATGAGCCAGGGCGACGAACTCGGCTCCGAGAGCCGTTTCCTCGGCCGCGGTAAAACCCAGTTGTTTCAACGCCGATTCCATCTCAGAAAAGTGATGAAAGTCGAAATATGCGGGTGCCGAAGGGGCAACCGACGCTATAAGCTTCCGGCCGTCTTTAAGCGCCTGTTTGACATCCTGTTCCGCGCTGCGGACGTCCTTCGCCTGTTGGGGGCATTCGCGGACACAGGTCCCGCACAGGATGCACAAATCCGTGACCACTTGGGCCTGCCCCTCATGCACACGGATGGCTTTAACGTCACAGTGGCGGACACAACGGTAGCAATCACGGCAGCGGGCCGGGTTTGTTACAATGACGGGTTCATTCATAACGGTCTTCCTCTGTCATGTAGAAACAATATATCAATCCTTTTTTCCGATCAGCAATGTGTTTTCCACTTGGCTCATGATCTCTTTATAAAAGAATGATTCCGCATCCTCCGGCAGAATACCGCTGAATTCATGATCGCCGACACGAACGGAAACTCCCTTGGAGCATGAATCCATACAGAAAGCGCCGACGATGTCGACCAGCCCTTCGAGTTTTTCCTTTTTTATAAGATTGAATAATTCCGACGCCAGTTCATCGGAACCACGCAGGCTGCACGAACTCCCGACACAAATCGTTATCAAAAGCATGTCATTACCTCGTTCTATCCGTATTCCGAATAATCGGCATCAGATATGTATCGATAAACAATCCGGGGCGATCTACCTGTTCCACTGAAATAATCCTATTATCGATAACCACGTTGGGACCGCCTTCGCACTGACCAGTACAGAACCGCGCCTTGACTCGGAACCGCTCCGACAGACCGCGTCTCTTCAATTCGGCAGACAGACCCTCCAACAACTTCCACGATCCCTTGATGTAACAGTTGGTTCCAATACATACGCTCATATCGACAGGTGCCTCGGTTTGTCGCACCTCTTCATCCTGGATCGCGTCCTGCACGCGCATGGACCGCCGCTTATAGGTTGTATGCAGGGCATGATGAGAGAGATCGCTGTCCGGTTTGCCCAGCCAGTTTGAATAAATGGCCTGTACGGACGGATTGTCCTGGCTGGTGCGGATGGGTGCCTCCTGATCCAAACGATAGAGGACCTCCAGACGATGTTCCGCATCGCTTTTCAGAAGCGGAGCCGGATTTCCGGAACCGTTGATGCAGCCTCCGGGACAGGCCATGACTTCGATGAAGTCATAGGGGGCGTCATCGGATCGTATCCGGTCAATCAACCTCTGCGCATTCTGTAAACCGCTGACCACCGCCAATCGCACCGTGGCATCTCCCAGCGTAACGGCCGTTTCCTTGACGCCCTGCAGGCCTCGTACCTCTTCATAGGCAAAACTGTCCATCCGCTTGCCCATAACTCGCTCGGCAGCCAGGCGGAGGGCCGCTTCGGCAACGCCGCCACTGGCGCCAAAGATGATCCCCGCACCGGAAACCTTTCCGAAAAAGGCATCGACCGGAACGGGTGAAATGGTGAGCGGATCTATATGTTTCTCCGACAGCATGCACATCACATCCCACGTGGTCAGGACTTTATCAACATCCTGGACATTGTTGGTACCGAACTCGGGGCGCATGGATTCATATTTCTTTGCATTACAGGGCATGACAGAAACAAAATACAATTGTTCGGATCGCACCTTGAGCTGTTTGGCGAAGTATTGCTTCATCACCGCTCCGAACATCTGTTGCGGCGATTTACAGGATGAAAGGTGCGGCAAAATATCCGGAGCAAGTTTTTCACAGTAATTGATCCAGGCCGGGCAGCAGGAGGTTATCTGCGGGAGAACACCACCTTCGGCTATGCGCGACAGGAGTTCGGTCCCCTCCTCCATAATAGTGAGATCGGCCGCCCAGCAGGTATCGAAGACGAAATCAAACCCCAACCGTTTCAGACAGGCGCTCAACACCGGCATGACATCGGCACCATTGATACCGTACTGTTCTCCGAAGGCGGCCCGCACGGCAGGAGCGATCTGAGCGACGACGGTCAGTTCCGGATTCTTCAGGGCCCGGTAGACATCAGGCAATGTCGACTTCAGCGTCAGCGCTCCCGTGGGACAAACCATGGCACAGTGCCCGCAGGCAACACACACGGTCAGATCGAGGGGCCGATGGTCATTGGGACCGACTGTCAAGACATCATTTGTCTCATAGAAGCTCAGTGCCGAGACCCCCATCATTTCACGGCAGACCTTCAGGCAGAGACCGCATAAGATACACTTGCCTGCATCTCTCGAAATGGTGGGGTGGTTTGCATCGATGAACAGAGGTCTGGCCGGCTGTCCTTTGTCGTGCTGGACGCCGTATTCGCTTGCATAGTTGCGGAGCGAACAGTCATATCGTTCGGTACAGCCGCATTCCATACAGCGTGATGCTTCTGCCATTGCGGTTTCCTGATCCCACGTTACGGAGAATTCATCGAAATTCTTTTTCCGGGTGGGCGGCTCGATAACCGGCACTTCACAGCGTTCCGCCGGTTTGATTCCCTGAAAGGTTTCAGGTGGCAGATCCTTCCAGCTATCCTTGCTACAGGCGTAGGGTTCATCCTTGACGGTGACCGTACCGGTACGCACATATTCATCCATGGCTTCCGCGGCACGCTTGCCCGCACCTATCGCCGCAATGGCGATATCCGGGCCCGTAACGCAATCACCTCCGGAGAAGACCCAGGGCAGGGCCGTTTGCATCGTATGGGGATCTGCCATAATGGTGCCCCACCGATCGATTATCGCAGCGTCACCGACACAGGACCCCTCCACCGATTGACCGATGGCTGAGATGATCGTCGTTGCCGAAAGGTTAAATTCCGAGCCTTCCTGGGGTACCGGGCGCCTCCGACCACTCTCATCCGGTTCCCCCAGTTCCATATGCACGCAGAGCAGTTGCAGCGCGCCATTTGATGATGTAATTGAAATCGGTGCGGTCAGGTACTGAACAGAGATGCCTTCCTCGATGGCCTCCTCAATCTCAATGTCTTGAGCCGGCATTTCCTGTCGGGTGCGACGGTAAGCGATAATAACCTCTTTAACGCCCAGACGTACGGCACTGCGTGCCGCATCCATGGCCGTGTTACCACCCCCAATCACGATGACCCGGTTCCCCAGTTCCGGCCTTTCGCCCCTGGCGATCCGTGCGAGGAAATCAAGACCCGACATGACGCCGGTGCTGTCCTCACCCTTGACACCGATGGCGGTGGCCTTTTGTGCTCCCAATCCCAGGAATAGGGCCTCAAAACCGTCTCGCCTTAAAGATTCGAGGGAGAAATCACGCCCCAGTTTTGTGTGGTAGTGGATATCGACACCGAGATCAAGAATCGCCTGTATCTCCGCATCCAGGACATCCTCGGGGAGGCGATAATAAGGGATTCCCCACCTCAGCATGCCCCCGGCTTTCTCCTGCATCTCGAAGATGGAAACCGCATGGCCGAGTCGCCGTAAAAACCACGCGGCGGTAAGACCCGCCGGCCCGGCCCCGATGATGGCAATCTTATGCCCTGAATCGGGCAGGCACTCAGGCCGATACGGCTCCGGCTGATTCGCGTCCCAGTCGGCGACAAATCGCTTAATGCCGTTAATATTGACTCCACCGTCAAGGGCATTACGGCGGCAATCATCTTCACAGGGGTGAGGACAGACGCGGCCGCATACCGCGGGCAAAGGATTGCTGTCCTTGATGACCTTAAGAGCTTCGAGGAAATTGTTGCAGTTCACATGGTAGATATACTGCTGTATATCGATATGAGCCGGGCAGCGCAAGACACATGGTGCGATACAGTCGCCGTAATGGTTCCTCAGAAGAGACTGGAGGTATATCTTACGATATGTATACAGCGCCTCTGATTGTGTAGTGATCGCCATACCGTCCTGAACAAGCGTGGACGTTGCCGATGCAAACCTGCTTCCGGCGCCGTCGAACAGCTCCACGAAAGCGGCCTCAAAGTTGCTTGGAGGGCTCACCCGCGGATCATATCCCAAGGCCGGGATGTCTATTCCGTGCATACGAGCAGCTTCAATAATTGTTAATCCGCTGACTGTTTCGTAGTCTTTCCCATCAATGTTTACAGTTATCATAACATTCGTTTTTCCATTTCATGATATTGTTCTCTCCGAGTGCTTGTCGGGGTTTTTATTCTGAGAATAAACTATATGGCGGTAAACGGCGAGGGGGCGAAACCGAAATAGTACCATAAACCAATATAACCTACTGATCAAAAGCTTTTTTTACCGGGGGCAGTATAGAAAAATCATGGTGGTGTGTCAATGCATTTTATCTGATTATGTCTGATGTGTCGGATGCTGCAGAATCAATCGATTGAGTCGAAAAATGTTCCATTCACCTCTTTTCAAAGCAGTGGTATCCGACACATAGAATCACAATACAGTAACAGCAATAACGGTTCCATAGGTAATTGAACCAATCGGACAAAACCCGTTTCAAGACGATGAGAACATCTTCACGGAAATATCCTTGAACAGTAGTCGTTTCACAGTTGACTTTCTGAATAGGCCTGTAATACGAAAGCTAACCAATAGAAAAATATCATCTTGTCTCTTCACAGACTCTTAATTTTTCTGATTTTCTTTTGCGGCCGAACCATCTGTGAATCGCTTCGAAATCAGACACATAGTATTCGTATCCGATCTCAAAAGCATTGACATAACCATGACCTTATGTTAGGGAGAGCCGATTTATATTTGATTTCTTCTGCAGCAGAAGACGTATCATTTCTATTCTTCTATTATTCCGTTCGAAACATCGGGGAGGGTGTGAACGAACAGAATTACCGGTTGTACCAGAATAGAAGGGAAGATCCGAAATGTCTTGTGCCGCTATGACCCATACGTGCAATATTTCCTCCCCGCCAAAAACCAGTGATTTGATCAACGATGCTAAAGCGGCTTTGATTGGATCAAAAAGGAGATAGACTATCAGCGGACGATATCCTGGGGGAGACTGTCATTACAACCTATGGGTCATAAGTACGTAATACCCTCAATACAGCCTACCATTCATCATATCTGCTCCGGGGTAAGCTAAATACATAACAGCACTATTTCAATGAGAATGACTGTATAGGTAAGACGGGACTCGAGGCGGAGGACCTTGGCACCCGCAAAGGCCTCCTCGATATCTTTGCGGGATATCATCCAATAAGGAAAAGTAACTCAATCGTAAGATACAGATCAACAGGTGAGACAAAATGGACGTGGCCTTTCTCGCAGAAAAATTAAATCTCACGATACAGTGTGGAACGGAGAACCTAAACAGGGAGGTGTCTGGCGGGTATGTCGGTGATCTCCTGAGCAACGTTATGGCGTCCAGCACAAACGGCGACGCATGGATCACGTGCCAGACACACCAGAACATCGTGGCGGTAAGCGTTTTGAAAGAGCATGCATGTATCATCCTCATACAGGGAAGACAACCAGAGGAAGATACGGTCGAGCGGGCATCGCGAGAGGGGATACCGATACTGGTAACGGAACTGTCCGGCTTCGAAATAGTCGGCAGAATATACAAGCTGATGCACCCCTGACGGAACGTATTGCCTCTGTCGCGAACTTTCGGGGAAGGCATTGGTCCATGACAAAAAGTGTAAGAACGTTTCGATGTGATCTTCACATACATACCTGCCTTTCCCCCTGCGCCGATCTGGATATGTATCCGACCGCGCTGGTTCAACGGGCGGTAGCATGTGGGTTGGATGTTATCGGCATATGTGATCACAATGCATCCGAAAATGTTCAATATGTGATCGAAGCGGCACGGGGAGAGTCGTTGCGTATCCTTCCCGGCATGGAGATAACCAGCAGAGAGGAAACGCATGTTGTTGCGCTCTTTGATACTATCGATGACTTGCTGAAAATTCAACAGATTGTTTACACGGCCCTTTCCGGATCCAACCGGGAAGAGATCTTTGGGTGCCAGGCAATTGTCAATGCATTGGATGAAGTTGAGGGCTTTAATGACCGGTTATTGATCGGAGTCACTCGTCTCTCTCTCCAGGAAGTTGTCTCTGCGATCCACGATGCGAACGGAATCGCTATCGCCGCCCATATTGATCGTGAAAGCTTCAGCGTCCTGGGTCAGCTGGGATTTATCCCTTCCGATATACGGTTCGACGCACTGGAGATATCCCGGAGGACGGGTTTACAGGCGGCACGCGAGCGGCACCCCGATCTGTGCGATTACCCGTTTATCGAATCATCCGATGCCCATTTCATACAAGACATCGGAACGGTGTGTACAAAGATCCTCATGGAAACGCCCTCACTTTCCGAATTGAAAATGGCCCTTGAGGGACGTAAGGGTCGACACATCTTAGCGGAGTGAACGATGCAGGAACTTGCCTTGCACATTCTCGACATTGTTGAAAACTCGACCAGGGCCGGAGCAAATCTCATACAAATCGGCATCTCCGAGAACAGAAAGGACGACATGCTGGGTATTGAGATTATCGATAACGGAGAGGGAATGGAAAAGGACACGGTACAGAAAGCATCTGACCCCTTCTACACATCCAAGACGGTGCGCCGGGTCGGTCTGGGTATTCCCTTACTTGCACATGCCGCACACATGACCGGCGGGGGGTGTTCGATTCAATCAAAAAAGGGAGAGGGAACAACGATACGGGCGAACTTCGGGTACAGCCATATCGACCGTCAGCCCCTGGGAAACATGACGGCAACAATGATAACCTTGATAGCCGGAAATCCAGGGATTGACTTTGTGTATACACACCTGAGTGGCGGCAGGTCCTACACACTGGACACGCGTGAGATAAAGAAAGAACTGGAGGATGTTCCCATCGATCATCCGACGGTGCTGCAGTTTATAAAGGAAGATATAAGGGATGGTCTAAAGGAGATCGGGGCCGGGTCTTAGCACCCTCTCCCCTTGGATCTTACATTGAAGGAGGCATATATGGATTTAGAGTACAATGAGCTTATGGAGGAATTTACCCCGGAACAGATCAAGGAATTGGATAAAATCATTGAGCGGTACAAGGGTCAGGCCGGTGGACTGATCCCTGTACTGGAGAGGGCTCAGGAGCTTCTGGGATTTCTTCCCGTTCCCGTACAAAAAAGGGTCGGTAGAGAACTCGGCATACCGTTCAGCCATGTGTACGGCGTCGTCACGTTTTATTCTTTCTTTACCATGCACCCCCGCGGCAAACACACCGTACGAATCTGTCTTGGAACAGCCTGCTATGTACGAGGGGGTAAAAAGATCGCTGAAAATATGGAAAAACTATTCGGCATAAAAGAGGGCGAGACAACACCGGACCGGATGTTCACCTATGAAACCGTTCGATGCCTCGGAGCGTGCGGGTTGGGACCGGTCGTCGTGGTTGATGATGATATCCACGGTAGGGTCAAACCTGATAAGCTGAAAGATATCCTACAACAATACAGTTGATACGACAGGGGAGATTGATATGGCAAAATTAAAGATAGAGGATCTGAAAAAGATCAAGGAACGCGTGCAGGGTGAGACCGCTCTGAGGGCTGGAGAACGAAGGGTTAAAGTAACCGTGCATATGGGAACGTGCGGCATAGCTGCCGGAGCACGCGAAGTTATGGATACCCTGATGAGTGAGATCGAAGAGGCAGGGGTGACCGATGTTATCGTCACCACCTCGGGTTGTATGGGACTGTGCAGTAGAGAACCTGAGGTAACCGTTGAAGTTCTCGACAAAAATCCCATTATCTACGAGTTCATGGATTCCAACAAGATGCGGCAGGTCTTCAAGAGACACATTCTCGAAGGTGAGGTTCAGACTCCCTTTGTCCTGGCCAAAGTTACGGAATAAGACAAATAGACATTACCAATCAATACTGTAAGGAGGACACATATCCGATGAAAATTTTTCGGTCTCACATTCTGATTTGCGGGGGTACCGGATGTCACGCCACGGGGAGCATAAAGGTAAAGCAAGCGCTCACCGATGAGTTGGACAAGCAGGGACTCGCCGATGAGATAAAAATAGTCGAAACGGGCTGCAACGGCTTCTGTGCCATGGGTCCCATCATGGTCGTCTATCCTGACGGAATCGTTTACATGATGGTCCAACCGGAAGACATCCCCGAACTGGTTGAAGAACATCTCCTCAAGGGAAGACCACTGGAGCGTCTCCTGTACAAAGAGCCGTCCACTGAAGAGACAATCCCGGCAATGCATGACATACCCTTCTTTGCACACCAGGAACTGCGGGTGTTGCGAAACAAGGGTCTCATCGACCCGGAAGTCATTGACGAATACATCGCACGTGATGGTTACGCCGGCATGGCTAAAGCGCTCACCGAGATGACATCTGAGGAGATCATTCAGGAGGTTCTCGATTCCGGTCTCCGCGGTCGTGGCGGCGCCGGATTCCCGACCGGTCTGAAGTGGAAATTCGCCTTCCAGTCGAAAGGCGATGTCAAATATGTCCTGTGCAACGCCGACGAAGGTGATCCGGGTGCATTCATGGACAGGAGCGTCCTCGAAGCAGATCCCCATTCCGTACTCGAAGGAATGATCATCGCAGCGAAGGCAATCGGGGCCCACAAGGGTTACATCTACTGCCGTGCCGAATATCCGCTGGCGCTTCGCCGACTGGATATTGCTATACAACAGGCAAAGGAATATGGCCTCCTCGGTGAAAATATACTGGATACCGGCTTCGATTTCGACCTTGAAGTCTATCAAGGCGCCGGCGCCTTCGTCTGCGGCGAGGAGACGGCCCTCATGACATCGATCGAGGGGAATCGCGGCATGCCGCGGCCCCGTCCACCCTTCCCCGCCGTTGCCGGTCTCTGGCAGAAACCGAGCGTCTTGAATAACGTTGAAACCCTGGCGAGCGTTGGTCAGATCATCGCAAAGGGAAGCGCGTGGTTCTCCAGTGTCGGAAATGAAACGAGCAAGGGTACGAAAGTCTTTGCGCTCACGGGCGATGTCAACAATGTCGGGCTTGTTGAGGTTCCCATGGGTACCTCCCTCGGAACCATCGTATACGACATAGGCGGCGGCATTCCGAAAGGGAAAAAGTTCAAGGCTGCTCAACTCGGCGGCCCCTCGGGAGGAATGATTCCCGTTCAACACCTCAATGCCCCGATAGACTATGAAAATGTCGCCAAACTCGGAGCTATCATGGGGTCCGGTGGTCTTATCGTAATGAACGAGGATATGTGTCCCGTCGATATGGCGCGCTTCTTCATGGATTTTTGCCAGGATGAGTCCTGCGGCAAGTGTACCCCCTGCCGCGAGGGAACAAAAAGGATGCTGGAAATCCTTACCAATATCTGTGAAGGAAGAGGACAGGAGGGTGATATCGAACTCCTTGAGGAAATGGCCGATGTAATCAAGAATTCGGCCCTGTGTGGTCTCGGCCAGACCGCACCCAATCCCGTTTTGAGCACCATCAGATACTTCCGTAAGGAATACGAAGAACATATCAGGGATAAACACTGCTCGGCCGGTGTCTGCTCGGCCCTCTTCGAATCGCCCTGTAAAAACGCCTGCCCCATCGGCATGGATGTTCCCCAGTATTTGGCGCTCGTTCGAGCAAAAAGATTCGACGACGCCTATCGGGTTATGATGAAAACGAACCCCTTCCCTTCCATCTGCGGCAGGGTGTGCGATCATCAGTGCCAGTCCAAATGCAGGCGCAATTCACTGGATGAGTCTCTCGCCATCAAATTCATTAAGAGATTTATCACCGACAACGCAAGCCGTCCCTCAGTGGAGCCTGTAGTGGTCAACAGAAATGAAAAGATAGCGATTGTCGGAGCCGGACCGGCAGGTCTGACGGCGGCACGGGATCTGGCACTTCGCGGCTATCAGGTAACCGTCTTCGAAGAACTTCCCGAACCGGGTGGGATGACCCGCTATGGTATCCCCTCTTACCGTCTCCCCCGCAACATCCTTGCAGGGGAAGTTGATGATATCCGGGCCCTCGGTGTGGACATCAAGTGCAATACCCGCGTCGGCAGAGATATCTCCTTCGATACGGTAGGGAATGAATACGACTATATCTATCTCGCACCCGGAGCTCACAAGAGCCAGAGGATGAAGATCGAAGGAGAAGATGCGGCTGGTGTCTATGGTGGTGTCGAATTCCTGAGAGATTTCAACAACGATGAAGATGCCTGGCTGAAGGGTGAAAAGACCCTTGGCAGTAGGGTGGCGATCGTCGGAGGAGGTAATTCCGCTATCGACGCCGCGCGTTGTGCGGTACGTTTGGGTGCGGACGTCACGATTCTCTATCGGAGAACACGGGAAGACATGCCCGCTGCAGATGAAGAAATCATTGCCGCAGAGGAAGAAGGGATCAAGATCGATTACTTCATAGCACCCAAGAAGATCGTCTCGGAGAACGGCAAGGTGACCGGTATCGTCTGTGAGCGGATGAAGGCCGGAGACTTCGATAACAGCGGAAGGAGACGTCCCATCCCTGTCGAGGGCTCCGAATTCACCCTTGATGTTGACGCCGTCGTAGCTGCCATCGGTCAGAGCCCGGATCTCTCATTTGTACCGGAGGAAAGCGGCGTATCGGTCAATCGATGGGATTGTTTCGATCTCGCGGAGGGGAGTAAATCTCAAACTACCAGCGATAAATTCTTTGCCGGAGGCGATGCGGTAACGGGGCCGTGGACAGTGGTTGGCGCCATCGCCGCAGGGCATCAGGCCGCAGATGATATCGACAGAACGATACGCGCCCAATACGGTGAACCTCCCTGGGTGGCACCGGTTGATGAAATCGATATACCCTTCGAAATCGACGAGGATTCCGATGAACAACCCCAGGCTGCAATGCCTGAACTAAGTCCGGCCGAGAGAAAGGGTAATCTCACCGAAGTGGAACTGGGCTATGATATAGAGACGGCCATCAGAGAGGCGTCCCGCTGCCTGCGGTGCGACGCTAAGGTATAAACGCATAGCAACAAGAACAGGTCGAATCCCCGCCCGCGAAAGGGGGCGGGGATTCTTTTTTGTATCGCATTTTTGGGTCGCAAGAAAAATCCACCGAGAAAACCACCGGCATCGTAGATCGGAACGGCTCCACGTAACAACACGCCGCTACAACACTTCTGAACCTCCCTCCTTCTTGACTTCATCAGTTCGATCGGAGTCGGGTTATCCGGAAAATATATCTTCCAGACATTCTCCACCAAAGAGTCTTTGGCGACCAGTCACGACATGACGACGAAAGATAGGCTCCGCAAGAAATCCTTCTTGACAGCCCCAATTTTCGGCGTACAATTCCTGTCGCCTTTGAGGCAGGTGTAATTACAACTTCCGGGAGTACGGCAGATGCCGATTATTGATACGGCTCACCCATTGGTATATGCATACGATTTCACTGACAATCCCTGTCTTTCCTGCGGGGCATGCTGTGCTGTCTTCAGAGTCTCTTTTTACTGGCGCGAGGCGGATGAAGAGAGCGGCGGGGTCGTTCCCTTTGAAATGACAGACCACCTGACAGGCTTTCGTCTCTGTATGAAGGGGACAAACCGGAGTCACCCGCGATGTATCGCCCTCGAAGGCGACATCGGATGTGCTGTCCGATGTATGATCTACAACCGAAGGCCCGGCCCCTGCAGGAACTTTGGGATTACCTTCGATGGCGGTCTTTGGCATGCCGGACTCGAGGACCTGATGCGATGCAATCAGGCACGGGCCGTCTGGGGACTTGTCCCCCTCTTTCCAAAGCCCCATAATCATAAAGATATCGTGACAGCC
The DNA here is from genome assembly GCA_036825195.1 of Syntrophales bacterium. Taxonomy (GTDB): domain Bacteria; phylum Desulfobacterota; class Syntrophia; order Syntrophales; family UBA2210; genus UBA2210. Next base: position 6,061 of record DAISYQ010000014.1, on the reverse strand, counting down.
TAAACACAAAGGCCTTTTCTTCTCATTACAGGCAAATTGGAGGAGAGTTCGGAACCTCAGGCCATCGCCGGAATTTCGATGCGGGCTTCCGGGGTGTACTTGCGTTCGAGCCGTCGTGCCACCATGCTCATGCTGTAACAGCAGATAAAGTAGAGCACCGCGATCGTCGTATAGATCTCAAAGGGATAGATCATAAGCCGGTTGTTGATGGTCTGGGCCACGGTTGTCAGCTCGAAAACCCCGATGATATAGGCAAGGGAGGTATCTTTAAAGAGTGCTATGAACTGCCCAACAATAGCGGGAATCATCATCTTGAGGGCCTGCGGGAGGATTACAAAGCGCATCGCCTTGAAATAGTTCAAGCCCGAAGCCGTTGCCGCCTCCATCTGTCCCGGAGGAATAGCCTTTACGCCGGCCCGGACGATCTCAGCCAGGTATGCCCCTGAAAAGAGGGTGAAGGCTATCGTGGCACTCCAGAAGACATCCATCTGCATCCCCGTGATGATGGGTGAAAAGAAGTAGACCCAGAAGATCACCATGATCAGCGGGTTCCCGCGTATCAGTTCAATATACAGGACGCTCGGGGTACTGATAAGCGGATTTTTACTCAGACGCCCCAAACCGGCGGCAAGACCGATAACGAAGCTTGCCGTCAGCCCGATCAGGGCCAGAATGATACTAAGGGAAAGTCCTCCGAGACCGTAGAAGATCTCTCCTCCCAGTCCGTTGGGGAAGGTCCATATCAGGAGCGCTCGGAAGTTGTCACCCACAACACTCCATTTGAAGCCCAATAGCCCATACCCGACCGAAACCACCAGGCCGCACAGGATCAGGAGAAAGAGACCCTTTCCCGTCAGCGAAAGGATAGGGATCAGGCGCTCCATCCATGCGGTTCCCGTCGACATGTAGGTGGCTTCCACCTCCAACGGTTTCCTTCTCCTCGGCCGCAGACGCTTCCAGGTCCGTTCGATACCCCCGAAAAGGAGCTTCATCAGGAGCCAGAAGGGCTTCACAACAAAACCCAGTATCCGGTCCAGGATACTGAGATCCTTTTCCTTCCCGATCTCCAGATGGTGGTTGATACTGTTCATCAGTGTACTGATAGTAAGCGACAGTGAGAGGTAGATGACTGTTGCCGCCGTTGTTGCCTCGAAGCCCCGGAAGGTGAATGACTCGATCTGTTGCGCCTGCCAGCAGAGATCGGCAACTCCTATCGTCATGGCAAGCGATGAGTTTTTCATGTTGTTCAGGAGTTCGCTTCCAAGAGGCGGCATGATGATGCGAAATGCCTGGGGCAGGATTACAAAACGCAGGGCCTGAATCCGGCTCAAGCCGGAAGATGCCGCTGCCTCGAGGTGCCCCCTCGGGATAGCCTGAATGCCCGCCCGAACGACCTCGGCGATAAAGGCGGCGGTGTATATGCTCAAGCCACCGGTAGCGGCTATCAGTTCATAATTATGGTCGTAGAGAAAGGCACGAAAAGTCTCGGGCAATCCCAGAGGAAAGGCGAAGTACCAGAAGAACAGCTGAACCAGGAGCGGGGTGTTTCGGAAGAATTCCACGTAACCCGTGGCGAACCAGTAGAGGGGCTTGAAGTCGGAGAGACGGGCGATTCCGAAAAAGGTCCCGAGCACCAGTGAAACGATGGTACTGATCAGAGAGATTTCTATCGTGAGCAGAAGACCCCGGATCAGCCAGATACCGAAGACCTCCTTATAGGTTGGATTTACCTCCCAGAGAACGGCCCAGTGAAATTTATACCCGAAATCAATGTGTGTAAAAAAAAGATATATGGCAAGGGCTATCCCGGCCACTATCGCAAATTGTTGAACCTGGCGCTTCCAAGGTTCTATCATGCTCACATCCACCTTCTAAGGAAAGATACCGCACAAAACTGCGGCCCGGGTTATTCCCGGGCCGCGGTTGTCGGCACTCAAAAAACGGTACGTTCTATGGCCACATTTCGATTTTCTCGGTCATCGGGAAGTAGTAAGGTGTATCGGGGCCATACCACTTATTGTATATATTCATGTACGTTCCGTCCACCCACATATCCTGGATCGCGAAATTGACGGCATCACGCCAAGCACTGTCATCCTGGGGCAATCCGATGCCATAGGGCTCATCGCTGAAGAAATCGCCCACCAGTTCATACTTACCCGGTTCCTTTGCGGCATATCCGATGAGTATCGTGCTGTCGGTAGCCCAACCTGCAACCTTGTCCTGCTGCAGAGCCAGGAAGCAGGAAGGCTCATCCTGGAAGCTGATGACCTTCGGATCGGTGTCACCCAACGATTTCAGGAGATTGACGGCATTTTTCTCGCTGGTTGTTCCCTGCATGGAGGCTATCTTCTTACCCACAAAGTCTTTATGGTCCTTGTATTTTCCCTTTTTGGCCAGAATCTTTTCCCCATCAAAGAAATAGGTGATGGAAAAATCGATTGTCTTGTCCCGCTCGCGTTTGTGGGTCATATTGGCCGTACTCATATCGATACGTCCGGATGTCAGAAACGAGATGCGTGTCTTGTTGTTCAGTTTGATCTTCTCCATCTTGAGTTCTTTGCCCATGGACTGGCCGATACGTTTGATAACTTCTGAAGCGATATCGACATCGAACCCAACCCATTCATTCTTATCGTTAAAATAGGCCGCTGGAATACTGTTATACATCAGACCCGCATTAACAACACCCGATTCCTTGACCTTGTCATAGGTCGGGCCTGCAAAGCAGATACCGGGCACCAGCAGAAATGCCACAGCCAACACCAACACTGATCTCCATACTCTCTTTTGCATCGGACAACCTCCTTAGCTATAAAATATTAAAGTAATTAATAAATACTCCCCATATCGTATGGTACCGACAGGGGAATACGCCTCCTGCACTTAATGGGTCAATATCTTACTTAAAAAGAGTTTTGTACGATCACTCTTGGGTCGATAAAAGAAATCATCCGGCGTTGCCTCTTCGATGATCTGACCCTCGTCCATAAAGGAGACCCTGTCGGCAACCTCGCGGGCAAATCCCATTTCATGGGTAACAACGATCATGGTCATACCCTCACGTGCCAGATCACGCATGACATCAAGGACCTCGTTGATCATTTCCGGGTCCAGTGCCGATGTCGGTTCATCAAAGAGCATGATCTTGGGCTGCATGGCCAGACCGCGCGCAATGGCCACACGCTGCTGTTGCCCCCCTGACAACTGAGTCGGATAGGCGTGGGCCTTTTCACCGATACCGACCTTTTCCAGTAATTTAATCCCCCGCTCTTCAGCCTCTTCCGGTTTGATCTTCCTGACGTTGACAGGGGCAAGGGTGATATTCTGGAGGGCGGTCATGTGGGGATAGAGATTGAACTGCTGAAATACAAATCCGATCTCCGCTCGAAGATGGGTAAGATTGACACGGCGGTCGTGAATGGGTATGCCATCGGCAGTGATCTCACCGCTCTGTATGGGTTCCAGTTTGTTGATACACCGGATGAGAGTGCTCTTTCCCGACCCGCTCGGACCGCAGACGACAACGACCTCTCCCGGGGCTACATGAAAATTGATATTGTTGAGGACGTGTAGTTTTCCGAACCACTTATTGACATTTTTAAAGGTAATCACACAGAAACACTCCTAGCGCATAATGCGCTCTTGTACTTCCTGGATATTGTATTGTCAATAGTGAAGTTCGGAAAATACTATTTTTATTTACGGCACAGGGGAAGACGGACAGAGCGAATCGACTTCGATCGCTGTTCGAAAGGTTTCACGACATAGTCATCATACAATCGTATATGATCAAACATAAGAAAATGACAATCATCTCCGCTGACGCATTCTCAGAAGTGGACCGGGTCCCGGCCGGGTGCCTCGATACCCCTCCGTTCAAGCAGAGAACCTTCGAGCCTATAGAGTTCTACAAGTGATTTCAAATAGTTGGCAATCGATTCCGTCTCAGCGATGCGACTCTCAAGAAGATCTCTCTGGGCTTGGGCTACAAGAAGCGTTGTCGACTTGCCGACGCGAAACTTTTCCATTTCAATCCGTGTCTTTTCTTCCTGAAGCGCTCGGGTGGCTGAGGTTGCCGTGATCTGCTCCCGGGCTCGTCCCACTTCGATATAGGCGGATCTGACATCCACCTGGACAAGCTGAGCCATGTTTTTCACCGACTCATCCGCCTGCTTCCGGGTGAGGAGAGACTTTCGATGATCGGCTTTCGCACCACGATTCAGGAAGGGGTATTCGAGATTGATCCCCGCGAGAATATCGTAGGAATCGCCCGCAATATTGGTAACGGAACTACTGAACGATCCGGCATATCCCGTTTTGCCGAGACTGATAAAAAAGTCCAGTTTGGGAAGGGCCCCGTTCTTTGTCCTCATAATTTCGAGATCACCCCGGAGCACCCCGATCCGTGCCTGATTCAGGTCGGGTCTCATTTTCAGGGCGACCCGCACATGATCTTCCACATCGTCAAGTGTAACTTCGGGTGCGACAGGCTGGTCCATGATGACGAGCTTACGGCTCCACAGATTCTCGCTTGGGGGGTTCAGCAGCCGCAACAATTGCAGCCTTGTCTTTTCAAGGGAGCTTTTCGCATTGATCAGCCCTTCCCTTCTGAGGGCGATTTCCGCCTCTGCGGCGACAAGCTCGGATTCGGCCAGTGAGCCGATGGCGATCATCTCCTCCGTTTCGCTCTTCTGTTGCTCGGCCAGCGTCAGTGATCCCTGGAAAATCTCTATCTGCCGCTCCGTGAGGGCGTAATCCCAGTATGTTTCCTCCACCTCGGCAACAAGGGCCTCGGCGAAGCCGCGCAGTTCGTACTCCGATATCCGCGTGTCGATCCTCGCCTGACGGAGCCTGGCAAGGTTGTACTCCAGGCCTGCTCCCCTGAGAAGGGCCTGGGTCACACTGAGCCCGACGCGTGATTCATGGAGATCGTCCGGGGAATCGTCGGACCATGACTGTTCCGTTGCAATTTCCAGTTCCACATCGGTGCCCGTGGGGATTTGTCCGGAGAGCCCGATCATCGTGTCGACTTCGTTATCTATATCATCGTCCACCGCCGAAGCATCGCTGTGACTCCTGGCACGGAAACGTGAGTAGGTACCGGCGATAACGGGATCGAATACGGCCCGTTCCTTCTCCTCTGCCGCTCGATATATCTCCGGATTGAACCGTTCTATCCGGAGGGTTCTGTTGTTCTCCAGTGCCGTCAGAATGCCGTCCCGAGCCGTCAGTCTCAACGGACCCTTTGACGCCACTGGTTCTCTCGCCTCGTCGGTTCCGGTCCTTATTTCGTCCTGTGCGGCCACCGGCCCCGACGCAGGGACAATCGAAGAGCCGGAACATACACCTCCGGTCCTCTGACACGGGAGCAGACAGGACTGCGAACAGAGACAGAAAGCTCCGAGAAGGATAAGCACGACCTTCCCTATGCGATACCTCGATATCATTGTTGATTCCATAACCGACGGGTACGATCCTTTCATTTTTTCTCCCGCCTCCGCTCGAACAGGAGGTACACAGAGGGAACCAAAAGGAGTGTAATCAAGGTGGAACTGAGAAGTCCCCCGATAACGGCCCGTGCAAGCGGCGCCTGAACTTCGCCCCCCTCACCGAGTCCGATCGCGAGAGGGACCATGGCGAGGATCGTCGTCATAGCCGTCATCAGAATCGGCCTCAACCGTCGACGCCCCGCCTCCTCAATGGCATCCCTCAGAGGAAGATTATCCCGGCGTCTCAGGAGATTGATGTGATCCACCAGGAGAATGGCATTGTTCACCACAATGCCGCCAAGCATGATACAGCCGATATATGACTGGACATTGAAGGTGGTATTGGAAAGGAAAAGGATCAGAATGACCCCGATGGCGGCGAAGGGGACGGAAAACATGACCACCAGAGGATATCGGAGCGATTCGTAAAGAGAGGCCATAACCATGTATACAAGGAGGATCGCCAGGGTGAAACTGAGCAGCAGCTCCCTGAAGGCCTTTTGCTGGTCTTCGTAATCACCGCCGAAGACGATGCTGAAATCGCGGGGCACGGGGACCGACCGGAGCCG
>DAISYQ010000013.1:0-68745 GCA_036825195.1 Syntrophales bacterium | reverse complement strand
ACTGCTTGAATATTTTTACCCCGAAAAACTGTAAACAACGGTGGACTTTCTCACAGCCCAGACAGCAGCCGCGTTGTTTACTGCGCCGATCAGGATACCGATGAAGTTTCGGAGCTGTATGGCAACACAATATGTCCCGCTCCGATTACGCCGGTTATGCTGCTTCTGCTGAATTGATTGCCGCCTGGATGGTATGTGGAGGAGGAAACCATGAACGAATCAGTCAGTCGCATGACCCAGCCCGGAAGCCCGCCAAGCGATGCCGCGATCGCTCAATGGATCGGCGCGGAAGCCCATGAATACTGGCAGCAGGTAACACGGCTGATCGACCGCCGCTACCCGGATGTTTTTACCCCGGAGTGGCTCTTCGGCGGCAGAAAGCATGGCTGGTCTCTCAGATATAAAAAGAGTAGATCATTCTGCACGCTGATCCCCGAGAAGAATCGTTTCGCCCTGCTTATCGTGTTCGGTGCGGAAGAGCGGACACGGGTTGAGGTCATACGGGACAGTCTGTCACAGCACATCATAAAAGCATATGACGCGGCCACGACATACCACGACGGGAAATGGCTGCTCCTTGCAATCGACAGCGAACAGGTGATAGAAGACATATCAAAGCTCCTGGAAATCAAACGCAGACCCAAACAACCCAACAATGCATGACCATTGGAGTTGAATGGGATGGAGATCGAGGAATGGAAGGGGGGGCCATGAAAATAGATGAACGTGATCTTGGGAACGTCAGCCGCCGGGATTTCCTGGCTCTGTCCGGCGGTCTGATTGCCGCAATGTCGTTCGGAGGTGTGCCAGGCACGGGGATCGGCCATGCCGCTGACATCACATTCGCCGAAGGAAGGTGTGGAGGTAACATGGAAAAGAGAGTACTGGTCGCCTATGCCAGCAAGTACGGCTCCACGGGAGGAGTCGCCGACGCCATCGGAAAGGAACTGTGCGGCAAAGGCGTGAGCGTAGACGTTGCCCTGATCAAGAACGCGCGTAACATCGAATCATATCAAGGGGTGATCATCGGTAGCGCCATCTATATGGGCAAATGGATGTCGGAGGCGACGGATTTCGTGAAGAAGAACCGGGGCATCCTGAGCCGGGTGCCGGTCGCCTATTTTCTCGTGTGCATGACCCTGTCTCAGCCGACGGAAGAGAACCGGGCCGAAGTACTGGCCTACCTGGACCCAATTCTCAAGGACGTGCCGGAAATAAAGCCCACCGGTATCGGAACATTCGCCGGAGCGATGGATTACAGCAACCTTTCCTGGATCTACAAGAAAATCCTGAAGTCCAAGAAAACACCCGAAGGAGATTTCCGTGACTGGGATGCCATTCGCGCCTGGGCACGGGACCCGGTGTACGCGAAGTTTTTCTCATAATAACAAGAGGATAACCATACGGAATTTATTCAACAACGGAAGTTCACGAGAGCGAGAGATACTCTTCTCGGAACCATATGACTGCCCAAACGTACTGCATTGATATGGCATTTCAGAGTCGTCATCTATGTCTACTATCCGAAACTGATCAGTAAAGGGAAAATGCAGCAGGAAGAATGGTGGAAAATGGCAGCAACCGGATTGAGGGATGATTGCATTGCTCATACGAGGCTTTCGGAACAGTATGCAGGTAAGAACGGAGAGGGATGTAAACGATGAGACGGATAATCATAGCGGTCTGCATGCTGATATTGCTTGTCATTGCGGTGCTGCAGATAATGGAATCGAGACGGACAGCCTCACCCCTTGGTGACCCGAATCACGAGTTGGCCTCTCTGGTTTCCGATTTCGTGGCGGAAGACACGTCAATACACAACTGCGTCCTCTCCGTAATGAAGGGTGACGGATCGTTTTCATGGACGGGCGCGGCCGGTGTCGCCCGGCAGGACGGCGGGGTGCCGATGACCGCGGATACCCCGTTCTCTACCGCCAGCATCACCAAGCTCTTTACCGCCACGGCCGTCATGCGCCTGTACGAAGAGGGGAAGCTTTCCCTGAATGATCCTATGGCACAATATCTATCCGATGATTTGATCGACGGTATCCATATCTATAAGGGAAAGGATTATTCGCGGGAAATTACCATCCGGCAACTGCTGTCGCACACGTCGGGGATAGCCGACTACTACATCGAAAAACCCGAGGGGGGAAAGAGCCTCTTCGAAATGTTCCTGGAAGACCCGGCGCGAAAGTGGTCCGTCGATGATACGATCGAGTGGGCGCGCACCAAACTGAAGCCGAATTTTCCGCCGGGGACGGATGCCTCCTATTCGGACACCAATTTTCAGTTACTGGGGAAGATCATCGAGAAGATAACCGGCAAACCGCTTCATGTCGTATTCGAAGAGTTCTTTTTCCGTCCGCTGAGCCTTGATCATACCTGGCTGGTCGGACTTTCTCAGCCCCGGTCAAAGGCGACGGCCGCTCCGGCGGACGTGTTTTATGGCGACAGGAACATCTCCGAGATCCGCACGAACGGATCGTACTGGGCCGATGGCGGCATTATCTCCACGGCGCAGGAGTGTATCACCTTCCTCAAAGCCCTCAATGGGGGGAAACTGATCCGTCCCGAGACGCTGCGGTTGATGCACAACTGGCACACATTGCAGTTTCCGCTTGAATACGGGTACGGGACCATGTACTTCAAGCTTCCCCGGCTTATACGTATGGTAATAAAGATACCGCCGCTATGGGGCCACTCAGGTTCCTCCGGCTCGTTCCTCTACTATTCAGTCGACTACGATCTGTACCTGGCAGGAACCATCAACCAGACCAAATCGAAGATACAGCCCTTCCGACTCATGGGATCGGCGATACAGATTATTCAATCGAAAGATTAGATGCTCTTCATGCTGATATGTGTCGGCCGCACGTATGAAAGTCGATTTGGAGTGATTGGTACGGGTGAAAATCCTTGACAAATATCATAACACGGGTAGTATCTCAGCGTTATATTCTTTCAGACATAATTGAGGCTCCCCGCAACAAGTTGCGGGGAATCTCTGACTGTTAAGGAAAATTTATTTTTATTCACTCGCTAACCCCGCCGCAAGCAGCGGGAAATGCGCGCGCTGTTCAGTTCATAACCGGGTTGTACTTTTTGACAGCAAAAAAGAGGGCCCCTATGATCCGACAACATACCCCGCTTCACTAACCGTGGCGGGATTTTCTCATTTTGCTATAGAGTGACATTTTTTGTATTAAAAATACAGGAAATGCCTTCTAGTTTCTCTAATCTTCCTTAGCAAGCAAAGGAGAAGTTAATAGTGGGCACAATTCCAACATCAGACATGCCTGGATATCAGCAATTGCACGACAGAGTGTATAGCGCACTCGATCGTTGTCAAGAATCCCAAGCAATTGATTTCAAGCAATCAGCTGTGTGGGATACCCTCAAGTGGCAATTAATTCGGACTGTGATGGCGATGGGTAATCTTCGTGACGGTGGTGTCATTATCATCGGAGCTTCCGAAAATGATGACGACTGGGAGTTGAGTGGTATTGAACCAGATCATTTGGGCACTTATGACATTGACAATATCATCGATGCGATTAACAAATACTCGTCTCCCCCAATGCAGATTGAAATAGTACGCATCAAATATCGGAACGAAAAAGAGTTTCTTGCATTTCAAGTACTTGAATTTGCTAATACTCCCTATATCTGTAAGAAGAACGGTCCAGAGAAAATAAACCTGTTATGTGTAGGGGAAGTCTACATTAGACCACCTGGTAAGCCACAAACAAAAAAGGTAACAAATGCGCAGGAGATAGATGATCTCTTAGAACTCGCCGCAGAAAAGCGAGCACGAAGAATGGTTGAAACATCTCGTCGTATTGGTTTCGTCCCATCGCAAAGTAGCACTCAAGCATTTGATGATGAATTGGAGGGATTATGACGACTCCCCAAACCGAACTTCCTGTCAATGTTTTGGCCTACCCTCACTGGCGAGTCAATTTTCGCCCGGAGAACTATTCAGAGGAAGCCATCCCTACATTGAGTGAGTGCTTTCAAATTGTCGAGAAGAATAGAGTTCGGCTACGAGGGTGGGACTTTCCACATCTAAGCAACCGTGATGAAGAGAGAGGTCATGGCGCTAAATGGGTTGCTTCATGGTCGAGTTTCATGAGCCATCTCGAGTATTGGAGATTTTATCAAAGCACACAGTTCCTCCATTTGTCCAGCGTCAGAGAAGCTACTGAAGAGAGATGGAGAGAAAAATTACAGCAACAAACCGCTGTTCATCTGTCCCATATTGGCCACATTAATTGGGACGAAGTCCCAGGATTCATATCTATAATGAACTTCATTTTCTGTGCAACTGAGATAATTGAGTTTGCAGCAAGATTATGCCAAGCAGAGGTATATAAAGGGGAAGTAAATATAAGTATTCAACTGAATAAAATCAAAGGTTTTGTACTGACAACTGACTGGAATCGGGCTTGGTCCGCATACTATGCTGCTAACGAAGATTCTCTTGGGAAAACTTGGGCTATTGATAGTGGGGCTCTTATAGCAAACAGCGCTCAGTATTCGCTTGATGTTGTAGTATGGTTTTTTGAACGATTTGGTTGGCTTAATCCCTCCACTGAGGTTTTAAGAAAAGATATTGACGATTATCTCAAAGGAAAACGATAGAAAAACCTAGCCAGTCATTACCAAGCGGGGAATAGTAACAGCGTACTGTTTCTAACTTACCTATATTTATAGGGATGTCACCTTATGAACGAATTCCAAATTGAAAAAGCCTTCACCTTACTGGAACCGGGACCGGTGGTCCTCATCACGACGTATGACGGCAGGAAGAATAATATCATGACCATATCATGGACCATGGTGTTGGATTTCACGCCCACGTTCGCCATCACCACCGGGGAGTGGAATTACTCCTTTACAGCCCTTCGTGAAACGAAGGAATGTGTTATCGCCATACCGACCGTCGATATGCTCGATACGGTCGTGGGGATAGGGACATGCTCCGGTGCCGATACGGACAAATTCGAGAAGTTCAACCTGACGCCCGTTAAAGGCAAAGCGGTCCAGGCACCGCTGATCAGGGAGTGCCTCGCCAATATCGAATGCAGAATCGTCGACATCGTCAAAGAACACAACATCGTCGTCCTCGATGCCGTCGTGGCATACGTTGACACATCCCGCAAAGAGAAGCGGACCCTGCACGCCGTCGGCGACGGCACGTTCATAGTAGACGGGCGGAGGTTGGATCGAAAAAAATTAATGGCGTCCAAACTTCCGGAAGGTATCTAAAAACAGGGTCCCCCTTCCCTTTACTGTCTGAAGAATGGATTCGTCAACCGCTCCCGTCCTATGGTGGTGGCAGGTCCGTGCCCGGGATAGACCCGCAGGTCGTCTCCCAGGGGAAATATCTTTTCCCTGACACCCCTGATCAGCTGGTTGTAGTCGCCGCCCCACAGGTCGGTGCGTCCTATGGAGCCGCAAAAGAGAGTATCCCCCGTAAAGACGGCGCCGGGAGCGTGCAGACACACGCCGCCGGGAGAATGTCCGGGGGTATGGATCACCTTGATCCGATAGGTTCCGACCTCGATTTCCTGACCGTCAAAGAGTTCCCCGTCGGGCGGGAAGCCCAGGCCGTAAGTATCCAGCTTGTGTATCCATACCGGTGCCTTTACGATACTTTTCAGCTCCCCTGCCGCCCCCGTATGATCCGAGTGGCCGTGTGTAATGAGAATATATTTGATTCTGAGGCCGGCATCGGTTATCACCTTCGCGATGCGAAGCGCCTCGTCCCCGGGGTCGATGACAATGCCCTCCATAGTCTTCTTGCATCCCAGTATATAACAGTTGGCCTGAATCGGCCCGACCACCATCATCTTCAGCATGCCAATCTCCGTCTCCTTCCCGCAGTATCCATGCTCCATTCAACTTAATCATTCTTACGCATATTGCAAGGTCACAGGTCTGCGCCATGAGCCATGTATACCTCTTTTCTTGACTTACCATCCATCCGGGCATAATTTGCCGTTTTATGATATGAACAGGCCAAAACAACAAAGGTTATGCGAAGCAATGAATATAGGACAGGCAATTTCCGAACGAAGAAGTCACAGGCGATTCACGGGCCGGGAGATCCCTCCGACCGATATGCAAGAAATCCTTGAATCGGGGCTATGGGCCCCTTCTCCCAAAAACCGACAGCCCTGGCGTTTTGTCGCCTGCGGGCCGGAATACAAGAATCTGATTATCGGGGTGTTGAAAAAAAAGATAAAAGAGATGAAGGCCGAATCAAAGAATTTCGGCAGTCTTCTGATCAGTATAACATCCATCGAGGAGTGCTCCGAATTCCTTCTGGTATATAACCCGTATTCAGGCAGAGAACCGGATTATACCAAAAACCGATGGAAGGCCGACATGCTGTCCATCGGAGCCTGTATCCAGAACATGATCCTTGCAGCCCACGGCAAAGATGTCCAGACGCTGTGGATATGCGATATCTTATACGCAGAAGACGAGATAAATAAACTTTTAAAAACGAATGATGAATTAGTGGCCGGTGTGGCGTTCGGGAGTGGAAAGCAAAAGAAAATCCCCAAAAGGCCGAGAACTGAATTAGAAGACAAAGTAGTATGGACCGAATGAACCAAAAGGAAACTTGATTCCTTTTGTCTACCCTCTGTCTGACTTTTTCTGTAAGAAACTTATCCAAAAGCGCAAGAATGATGAAGACGCTCGTCACAATGCCTGATATATCTTTGTGACAAAGGATAGTACTATGAGAAACATAGAAAACATTGTCGCGACAATCGACCATATCGAAGCCCATCTTGACGAACCTCTTACACTTGGGACGATTGCGGGTAAGCTTGGTTATTCGCTCTATCATATTCATCACATGTTTACAAAAACGGTCGGAATTCCAATACACACGTATATCCGACGGAGGCAGCTTACTGAAGCGGCACGATTGCTCGTTTTCACGAATACTCCGATCGTCGATATTGCCTTACAGGCCGGTTACGACAGTCAACAGGCCTTTTCGTCGATTTTTAAATCGATGTACAAACTCCCACCCAAAAGGTTCCGTGATCACAAGGAATTCTACCCCCTTCAGATGCCTTTCAAATTCGAAGAGGCAATGGTTAGAAAAAATCCAGAAAAACGGCACTCAAAACAAACAATAACTCTCGCCCGCGAGGAGAACATTCCGGAATGGATGCGCTTGGTGCAACTCGTTATCGACGGGTTCCCGTGCTTAAACGAAAATGAGCACATAGAAACACTGAAACGGTACATAGCGCAAAATCGAGCGTTTATTATGAATGACAGCGGTGTCACGGTTGGCATCATGATGATTTCCCGCGAAGCGGGAAACATTGATTTTTTAGGAGTACATCCGCTCTATCGCAACCGGAACATAGCGAATGCACTGTTTGTTAAGGCAATGAACGAGCTGATTTCACACAATAAGATGAGCATCACAACTTATCGCGAAGGAGACAAGGCGGACACCGGATACCGGAATTCTCTTCAGGAGTTCGGGTTTGCGGAAGGTGAACTCCTTGTTGAGTTCGGCTATCCGACACAGAAAATGACGATCGTGACGGACACACTCCTCAAGAATATCCATAATACTTGATGAATAATGACGGATACTTCGATTGAGGGAAATGGACTCGCCAAAGATTTCACCCTACGCTCACTCTTACGCTTCGCAGCACCCACGATATTCATGATGATCTTTTTCGGTCTCTATACGATCGTCGATATGATCTTTGTAGCACGTTACGTGAATACCAATGCGCTTTCCGCCATCAACATCGTGACCCCTGTCGTGAACCTCATCGTAGGGCTCGCCACGATGCTCGCGACCGGTGGAAGCGCCATCATCGCACGAAAAATGGGCAACGGAAACGATAGAGAAGCCCGCAAGAATTTCACACTGATTACCGCGTCATGCACGGTGATTGGAGTTCTTTTTACGGTTACAGGACTCATCTCCCTCAATCCACTGGTCCGCGCACTCGGGGCAAGTGACGACCTACTCCCGTACTGCAATGATTATCTCGGAGTGCTCCTTGTATTTGCACCGTCAAACATGCTGCAGATACTCTTCTCCGTACTCTTCGTAACAGCCGGAAAGCCCCGACTTGGCATGTTGATCGGCATCACGGCGGGATTGACAAATGCGTTCTTCGACTATCTCTTAATTGTCGTACTTGACATGGGAATTCAAGGGGCAGCACTTGCAACCGGTATCGGCTATTCGGTACCTGCTATTGCAGGGACCATTTTTTTCATTTGTAACAGGCGAGGCACAATCTTCTTCAGTTCACCAAAATTCGATCTGCAGGTGTTAGGCGAAAGTGCCTTCAATGGTTCTTCGGAAATGGTCGGACAGCTTTCGACCGCTATAACCACATTCCTTTTCAACACTGCGATGATGGTGCTCGCGGGAGAGGATGGCGTAGCCGCGATCACAATCATGATCTACTCCCAGTTCCTCTTAACGACATTCTTCATCGGGTTTTCGATGGGTGTCGCACCGGTGATAAGTTTCAATTATGGCAGCGGCAACCATTTGCATCTCAAAAGTGTTACCAAGATCTCTTTAAGCATAACACTCGTTGTGTCTATTGCAGTCTTTGTCTTAGCATTTTTGTTCGGAGACATGATTGTCAAGATTTTTTCACCGGAAGGTTCGCCGGTATACCGTATCGCACGCGCCGGGTTTTTCATTTTTCCGTTCGCGTTTCTATTTACCGGCTTGAACATCTTTATGTCGGCTTTGTTCACCGCATTGTCGAACGGTACGCTTTCCGCCATACTTTCGTTTTCCCGGAGCCTCCTGATCGCGCTCGGCATCATCGGCCTTCCCGGATTCCTCGGAGTGAACGGTGTGTGGTTATCTGTCCCCCTCGCCGAACTTATAAGTCTTTGTCTGGCTGTATGGGTACTCCTAAGAAACCGGATACGGTATTGTTATGTATAATACGGTGTGTCAAAAAATATTATTAAAACAACACTCCGGACCATGTTGACTGACGGCAAAACGCAAGGATTCAAATATTAGGCTGATGTCTGTTTCCCGGCATGGATTTAAAAATTGTGTAAAGGAATCAAAATATGATGAAAAACCGGGGCAAAAATTTTGTTCTGTTGTTATGGATTGTTGCGACCATAATGGTGTCGCCCTGTTGTCTTGGATGCGGACAACAGGAATACTGGACAATTTCGCCATGCGAGGGAAATTCACCTGGCAAGGAACTTAAACCGGAAGTAGCTGCCGAGTTGAAGCAATATGCTCCACAGTTTTCAGCTTATATGACGAGTGCGGTCGATAAGGCATCCGCCGGCGATTATTCACTATTGATGCAACTACGAAATGAAACCCAAAAAACCCTGATCCCTTTTTCAAGAGAAGGGATAACGATTGTCGACCTTTCCATCAAAAGCCAGGCGGGAAGTCTTTCACTCCGGATATACACTCCGTCGGATCTTTCCGCTGCAGAGAGGGTTCCTGTTGTTATTTATATGCACGGGGGCGGATGGACTTTCGGGTCCCCGTCCGGGTCGGATCACATCGCAACCGGTATCTGTCGTACATCCTGCTCCATTGTCATATCCGTCGATTACAGGCTTTCACCGGAAAATCCTTATCCTGCCGGGCTCGATGATTGTACCGAGGCGATACAATGGGTTCGGCTCAATGCATTCAGGTATAACGGGGACCCAAACCTGATTTACCTTGCCGGGGACAGCGCTGGGGGGAACATTGCTGCATCGTCGGCTGTGTGCGAATTAATGAATCACCGGAGTATAAAAGGGGCTATTCTGTATTACCCGGCGGTGAATCTCAGCGAATCCGGTACCAAATCAATGAAATCTTTTGCGACGGGTTATGGACTCGACTCGATTGTTTTAGAAAAACTAATTCGCTGCTATATTCCTGATTCCTGTAAGCGTGCTGTATGGGGAATCTCTCCTATCAATGCCGACGCACGGGATATGCCCCCTGTTCTTATCATGACAGGTCAGTTCGATATTCTTCGTGATGATGCAAAAAAGTTCGCCGAGAAACTTTCTGCCAAGGGGAACCGTGTAAGGTATATCTGCCTACGAGGAGTTACACACGCATATCTTGACAGTCAGTGTTGCGCATCAGAATTTCAGATGACAATGAAGGAAACTGCCGGATTTATCTTTCGAACATCGAGAAGCATGCAAGAATAATTCCCAATTTTCCTTCTCATTCTTTTCGACCAGATCAAACTCAGCTCTAAAAAACACTAAGAGCCATTGAAATGTATTTACGTTGAACAGGAGGATATCTCTATCAGTCATCACTGGATAAAATATCACATAAGAATAGAATGGGCGGATAGAAAAGCAAACATCTCACTAGTTCCATTTGAATTCTTTTCCCTGTATTTAATTGAGGTTGACAAACTTGATCGCCTTAAACTGCAAGTCCGTTTCAACCTCCTCTTTCAACAGATCTCCTACTCTGCTTATCCGATTCGTTTACTCCACTTAGTCGAAAACTCAAATACTGATGGTCGAAATCCCTCGCCTTTGGATGAAGAAAGATTTATACATACCACTCAATGAATAAGGGAAGTAAGTTTGTGGATATCATTATTCGAACTTCCCCATCTCAAGCAACAATTTTGGGGCAAGTATTTCGGTTACACGCATACCTTGGTTCGGTCAACATGTAGAACCTCCCAACGTAGCGAATTGATGACATCCTTATTGAACAGGTCATCCACCTTATGGAGTTAAATAATACAATGAAGACGACACTATTCGGAGCCCTGGAAGAAATCAACTCGCGTCCCGCGCCGTTTGAATTTTACACCGCGGATCAGCTCTGGACGGACGACCATACGTCACAGAAGATGCTTGCGTTTCATCTGGATGAAGAGATCGACCTTTCTTCCCGCAACAAGGCATTCGTCGACCGTTCCGTCAAGTGGATCGTGTCGCATTTCGGAATAGGCGCGCATACCCGTGTTGCCGATTTCGGGTGCGGACCGGGGCTCTACACGACCCCATTTGCCGGACACGACGCCGATGTTACCGGGATCGATTTCTCGGCACGGTCTATCAAATACGCCCAAGAGGTTGCCGACCGGGAAGGATTGAAGATCGATTATCACCGGCAAAACTATCTGGAGTTTCAGACCGAGAAGCGATTCGACCTCATTACGATGATTTTCTGTGATTTCTGCGCCTTGAGCCAGGCCCAGAGAACAACGCTCCTTGCCAGCTTCCACGCATTCCTGAAACCCGGAGGAGCGGTTCTCCTGGATGTCCATTCTTTCAACGTCTTCGACGGCAGGGAGGAGGTCGCAACATACGAGCGTAACTGGCTCGACCATTTCTGGTCGCCCGAAGAGTATTATAGCTTCCTGAACATATTCAAATATGACAGGGAAAAAGTAACGCTCGATAAATATACGATCATTGAACAAACGAGAACCCGTGTTATATATAACTGGCTCCAATACTTCAGCAGGGACACGTTGAGGGAAGAGTTAGAAAAAAGCGGATTCGAGGTAGAAGAGTTTTACTCCGATGTCGCGGGCACTCCTTTCTCACCCGAGTCCAACGATATCGCTATTGTAGCCAGAAAAAAGAACACGTAACGGACTAACGACGATATGAAATTAAGAGATCTGGGTTTCGATCAATGGTTTGAGGCACAGGCCCCTGAGTTCGGTCAGGAGGGATGCGGCTTCGCCCGCATATCCGCAGTTGACCGCGGCTCATACCGTATAAAAAACGAATACCGGGAAGTTCCGGCCGAGTTGACGGGGAAGCTTTCCTATCACATCGAAAGTCCCGTCGGCCTGCCCTGCGTTGGAGACTGGGTGACGGCACAGTACTACAACGATGATACCGAGGCGATCATCCACCGGATTTTCCCGCGAAAGACCTTCCTGCGGCGCAAGGCCGCGGGTGAAAACGTCGATTATCAGATGATCGCGGCCAATATAGATACCGCCTTTATCGTTCAATCCTGCCATTTTGACTTCAATCCCCATCGTCTGGATCGGTACCTGGTAATGGCAGCGGACGGGCATGTCGAACCGATCATCATCCTCACGAAGACGGACCTGATCACCCAGGATGAACTGGATCAGAAGCGTGCGATCATCGGTTCCGCCACCAAGGCCAGAGTGATCGCACTGAGCAATGTCACCGGGATCGGGTTGGACGAGTTTCAACAGACCCTGTCTCCGGGAAAGACATACTGCCTTCTCGGTTCATCGGGCGTAGGAAAGACGACCCTCATCAACCGTCTCATCGGCAATGAAGCCTTCGCGACAAAGGCCGTCAGCGGCACGGGAGAAGGCACCCATACGACCTCGCGCCGGCAGCTCGTCGTTCTCGACCAGGGTGCGATGCTGATCGACACACCCGGCATGCGTGAACTGGGCATCGTCGGCGCCGGCGATGGAATCGATACGGGTTTCGAGGAATTTATCGCCCTCGCCGCACAGTGCCGATATACGAATTGCAGCCACGAGCACGAGCCCGGCTGCGCCGTCCGAGCCGCGGTTGAAAACGGAGAGCTGTCTGAAGATCGGTATTCCAGCTATATCAAACTCAAGAAGGAGTCGGACCATTACGAGATGTCATATCTGGACAGGCGGAAAAAGGACAAGGCCTTCGGGAAATTTATCAAATCGGTAAAGAAGCAAATGAAAGGCTGAGGACCTCACACCGGATAATCGCATCCGCCGGTGATGCCCGACGTTATGATATGAAACAGGACAGTGGACATGTTTGGAACTCATGATTTTATCATCTTTCTCATTGCAGGTATTTCACTCAATCTCCTGCCGGGCCCCGATACGATGTACATCGTCGGCCGAAGTGTCGCACAGGGACGGCGAGCCGGTTTTCTGTCCGTGCTCGGCATTTGTTCGGGCATTTTCATTCACACAACGGCCGCGGCCTTCGGGCTTTCCGCGATTCTCTTTGCTTCGTCCGTTGCGTTCAACGCGGTCAAATGGGCGGGTGCCATATATCTCGTGTATCTCGGGTTACAGATGTTCCTGAGTAAGAATCAGGAGCCGCAGGAAAAGACGGACATGCTTACAACACCATCAGTCGACCACTGGGTGATTTATAAACAGGGATTATTGACTAACCTCTTGAATCCCAAGGTGGCGATGTTTTTCATGGCCTTCCTGCCCCAGTTTGTCACCCCGGAGTACGCCTCGAATCCGTTACCCTTTCTTTTTCTGGGCAGCGTATTTATCTTTACGGGAACGGTGTGGTGTCTCTTCCTGGTTGCCGTGGCTGCTATGGTTTCAAAGGGACTCCGCAGGAAATCCAGATCTCTGCATATGGCAAAGCGTGCGACGGGGTTGCTGTTCATGGGTCTCGGTATCAGGCTCGCCATTCAGGGCCAAAGATAGTATACAATACAGCAACCGTTGATTAGCGGGGTCAGGATTTCATGCAGGCGGCACAACAGACTTAACTCAAAGGGATAATCATAATGGCGAAGCAACATCAGGAAAAACTGAGTCTGAAAGAACTGATTGCCATGGGCATAGGCGGGATGGTAGGCGGCGGCATCTTTTCCGTCCTCGGCCTTTCGGTTAGCGTTGCCGGTCACGCGGCCCCTCTTGCCTTCGCTCTGGGTGGCATCGTCGCACTGCTGACCGGATGGAGTTACATCCGTCTGGGACTGTCCTATCATTCGGACGGGGGAAGCTTCACCTATCTGGAGCATGCCTTCTCCCATCCCAACATTGCGGGCATCGGCGGATGGCTCTTACTGGCAGGATATATCGGCACCCTCGGGCTCTACGCATACACCTTCGGCGTTTACGGAAGCGCCATACTGGGAAACTCCGGAGTCAATTCGGCCATGTCCCACGTACTGTCATCCGGTGTGCTGCTGGCATTTCTCGGAGTGAACCTTTACGGAGTCCATGCCTCGGGAGAGGCCGAGGACGTCTTGGTTCTGGTAAAAGTCCTGATCCTCTCGCTGTTCGCCATTGTCGGACTTTTTTATGTACGGTCCGATCACCTGTTGCCGGTCTTCAACACCAGCGGAGCCGGCATGGTGATGGGGGCGGCTCTGATCTTCGTCGCATACGAGGGATTTGAGCTGATCCCGAATGCCACCAACGAAATGAGAGATGCCCCCCACGATCTGAAACCGGCCATCCTGATATCAATCCTTGTCACAACCATCATATATATTCTGGTCTCCCTCGTCGCCGTGGGCAATCTGCTGCCTGCCGAGATCAATCAATACAAGGAATACGCCCTGGCCGTGGCGGCGAAACCCTTCCTGGGACACGCCGGATTCTTGCTGATCGGTCTGGGAGCGATTCTGTCCACAGCGTCCGCCATTAATGCAACTCTGTTCAGCACGGCACGGCTGGGTTTCGTCATGGCAAGCGAAAAAGCGGTGCCACAGCTCTTTTGCCATAAGGAGCGCACAAAAGATATCCCCTTCGTGAGCCTGATCGCGATCACGGCCGTGGCGATTGTTTTCGTGAACACCATGAATCTCACCGTCATATCGTCGTTTGCCAGCTCCATTTTTCTGCTGGTATTCGCATCCATCAACCTTGCGGCCTTCAGACTGCGCCGGCGAATCGGTCTCCATCCGATTCCGCCGCTGATTGCGCTGGTGCTCTGCCTTGCCTCTCTGGTCGTGTTGATTGGCTACCTTTACAAAACGGCGGCTCACGACCTGGCATGGATCTTCGGTGCCTATGCTGTTATTCTCCTGGCGGAATTTGTTTTCAGCAAAAGGAGGCTGATCAAGACCAAACCGTAGGCTTTAAACAGCTATCGCCAAAAGAGATGAATTTAAAGAGTAACGGAAATTGAACATATGAAGATTACGGGAAAGATTCACCTGGTACGGTCTGATTTTACAATACAATTGAATCCGCAGATGAAGATCGAACGGTTTGTAAACTCCGTCATTGTCTTCGGAGATAAGATACTCCTGATCGACACGGGAACGAAAGGAAATGCCGACCATATATTCAGCTATATACAGGGTAACGGTCGGGATATTTCCGATCTGGATACTGTGATACTCTCTCACTCACACCCCGATCACATAGGTTCAGCGGCTGAAATCAAAAGAAGAACCGGATGCACGATTCTGGCTCATGAGGGTGAAAGAGACTGGATCGAAGATATTGAAGCCCAGGTGAAGGCCCGCCCGGTTCCCGCCTTTTTCGATCTGGTGGACGAATCCGTCACGATAGACGGGTTTCTGGAACACGGCCAGATGCTCGCAGTTGATGAGGATGTAAGCCTTTCCATCATTCACTCGCCCGGCCATTCAAAGGGCTCCATAAATATTCTGTTCCCGGAAGACAGGATCTTATTCACCGCCGATTCGATCCCCGTAAAGAATGATATCCCCACTTATGATGACTTCCATGATCTGATGAATTCTCTGCAATCCATAAAAACGAATCGGGACTATTCCGTTCTGCTGACTTCCTGGACTCCGCCGCTTATCGACAGAGGAGAAATTGAAAGTCTGCTGGACGATGCCGAAAGGTATCTGAAAGCATTGGATGAGGCTGTAAGGGAAATCTACACCGGGAAAGAATCCGAAGCGCTCGAATGGTGCCGGAACGTTGTATCGAGACTGGAACTGCCTCCTTTTTATGTAAATCCGATTGTCGACAAAGCATTCCGGGGACATAAACAATGAGGAAATCAATACGTGAATTGTTCCGCTGGCATGGAAGCGCCTCGCCCAATATCGGTCAGATCTTGGCGGTGATTATCGGGATGACCGTGCCGATCGCCCTGGGAGAATGCATGGGACATCCCCAGTCGGGAATCTTTGCCTCCTTTGGAGGGCTGGCGTTAAGTAGCGCGACAGACACGGGAGAGTTCACAGCGGACCTGAAGAATCTGGTATATGCTCTGCTTGCGGGCGGATTGGCGTTTCTGATGGGAAGTTACATCTCACACAGTAATGCGGCAACCCTGTTTCTACTGCCGGTTATCATCTTCGCGGTCTCGCTTGTGGGCGGTATCAGCAGACTCATGGCAAGATCGACGACGATCTTCCTGCTGTTTCTGATCATCGCGGCCAGCTTTGGCTCCATAGAAGCTACCGTCGTAACGCGCACCGCCCTCTTTCTGATGGGTGCGGTCTGGGCATTGGTTCTTTTTATCGTTTTCCGGCCGATCGGCATGATGCAGGCAGGCACAGTCAACGGCAATACTCAGCAGAAATACACCATCCACCAGTTATTGGGTCACTGGCGCAGAGGTCTCCGTCGTTTCAGCGGCTGGCAGTATTCCCTGAGAATCACCCTGTGCGCGATCGTCGCCGTGTCGATTATGTATCTGTTCCCGATGCGACACGCCCTCTGGATTCTGTTGACCATCGTTATAGTTGTGCAACGTAACAGCGATCATCTCACCAAACGGATGCTCCAACGCGGAATCGGAACATTCATCGGAGTTATGATCTTGGGACTCTTGACAAGTTATCATCTTCCTTCCTGGCTGACCATTGCCGTAATTGCCGCGCTTGCCGGAGTTCGTGTATATCTGAGAGAAGGTAATTACCTCTTTTACGCAATTGTCATGACGGCCCTTGTCGTGATCCTTCTGGATTTTGGAAAGGAACTGTCTTATCAGGCAATGCTCGACCGGTTGATCGCTACAACGATCGGGTGTATCGTTTCATTTGTCTTCGGCTACCTGGTCTGGCTGAGACTGATTAGATCACAACGATAAAGGACCTGAACGATCATGAAGATGCATAGTGACAACAAGCTTGACGGCAACGGACCGGGCAGGGCTGCCTGTGGATCGGATGCAGACGGGACAGTATGAGGAAAGATAGATGGATTTGAATACGTATAGTTCTGTTACGACACTCGCCGGAGCCATACGGAACAGGGAACTTTCGTCCGAAGAGGCTATGTCCGCATACCTGAGCCGGAGAGGAGAGGATGCGTATGAACAAGCGATACGGGCCGACAAGGCCGTGGCAAGAGACGACATTTCAGGCTCGCTCATGGTGTTCCCATGATCATCAAAGAGATTCATGCAAAGTCAATAGTATCGCCGTCGAAGATATATACGTACGTCATCAATCCGTATGTGGGCTGCCACTACGGCTGCACGTACTGTTACGCCCGGTACATGAAGCGATTCACGGGGCACCGTGAGCCCTGGGGCGATTTCGTGGACATCAAAGCGAACGCAGTGGAGCTGCTGAGAAAAGAAATAACGAAAAAGAAACCGGATTGCGTTTGGATAAGCGGTGTCTGCGATCCCTATCAGCCCATCGAAAGGAAGTACAAAGTAACCAGGGGATGCATGGAAATATTGGTCGATAGCAACTGGCCGGTTCGGATACAGACCAAATCAGACCTGGTTGTTCGGGATTTGGACATACTGAAGAAGGGAAAGGATTGCGATGTCGGGTTATCGATCGGAACGGCCGACGACGGTATTCGACGGCTATTCGAACCAAAGGCGACGAAGATCGAAGAACGCATCGACGCCCTGAAGGAGCTACATGCAGCCGGAATCCAGACATACGCAATGATTGCGCCGGTATTACCGGGGGCTGAAGAACTCATCCCCTTACTCGACGGAATGGTTGACTATCTGTACGTCGACCGCATGAATTATGGATACGCTCATCCTGTTTATACAACCAAGGGATTGGAAAAGTACGAAAGGAATGAATTCTTCTCCGATGTAAAAAGGATCATGCTGCGTCAGAGTGAAGAATCGGGAATTCCCTGCACCATACTATATTGAACATTAGCGGGGAATCACACGGCAATCACTCCGGTAAGTCCTGACGGATGGCAGGCGTTCGGGCAAAAATATTCAACAAGGTGGACACATGGCAATTCCGACTTCGAGAACAAGCAGTAAAGCCGAGATAAGGATCGATGATGAAAAATGCACCGGTTGCGGCCTGTGCGTGACCGTCTGCAAGGATTTCAGCCTGAAGATGGAAGATGGGAAAGTCAGGGAATCGGATAATACGCTGTTCGGATGCATAGGCTGCGGTCATTGTATGGCAATCTGCCCGTCAGGTGCGATTCAAATTACCGGCAGGACAATATCCCCCGACGATCTCTTCGATCTGCCGGATAGCAAGAAGTCCGCAACGTACGATCAGGTGAACGGCCTCCTCAGCCGCAGAAGAAGCATACGGGAATTCAAGGACACTCCGGTTGGGAACGATCTCGTGACAGCCATATTGCGTGCATCGCAGATGGCCCCCATGGGTGTGCCCCCTTCCGACGTGCATGTCCTGGTTTTTGACACGAAAGAAAAAGGACGGGCCTTCGCCGAGCAATTCTGTACCTATCTGGAAGGAATGAAATGGCTTGTGTCCGGCTGGTTTCTGTTTCTCATGCGGCCCTTCTGGGGCAGGGCCAATGATGAACTGTTCAGAAATTTTGTAAGACCCCTCTTCCACACTTATACGGAACATATGAAAAAGGGGATAAATCTGGTAACCTATGATGCCCCTCTGGCACTGTACTTCTACGGATCGCCCTACGCCGATCCGGCCGATCCGATCGTTGCGGCCACCTATGCCATGATCGCCGCCGAAACCCTCGGTCTGGGATCATGCATGATAGGGGGAATACACCCGCTGATCCAGAAGGGAAAAAAGGCGGAGAAGTTCAGAAAGGAACAGGGGATACGATATGCGAGCCGTGAAGGCCTGTTTGTGATATTCGGATATCCGGACGTGAAGTACGCGAAGGGGATACGCAGAACCTTTGCCTCAGTAGAGTACGCATAACGGTGTCACGGAATTAAAGCACTATGTCCGAATGTAGTCGTGGGGTGTACGCAGCGGCATTGACACAAGCTTAACCACATGGAGATCGTACGATGATTATCGTGAGCGCCTGCCTGGCAGGGATACCCTGCCGTTACGACGGGAAGCGGAACACCCGCAAGAAGATCCAGGAACTTGTAAGAGAAGGGAAGGCAATCCCCGTCTGCCCCGAACAACTCGGAGGTCTGCCCACCCCGAGACCGGCTTCAGAGATACAAAGCGGGAAGGTGGTAAACACGGAGGGAAGAGACGTCTCCCATGAATTCAGGAGGGGAGCCGAGATCGTCCTCGCAATAGCACAAGAATATGGATGCGAAGAAGCGATATTGAAGAGCCGCTCACCGTCATGCGGAAAGGGAACAATTTACGACGGAACGTTCTCCGGGAAAACAGTAAGCGGGAACGGCATTACAGCCGACTTGTTGATCAGGAACGGAATTAAGGTTAGAACGGAAGAGAACATATAGGAAGCAGGAGAATGCAAGTACCATGAGAGCGGCGGGAGGTTTCTTCAATTGCAAGACACGATAATAGAAACAATAGTCGAGGCGGTCACTTCCAATAATGCTTTTTCATATTGGGAAATACCCCTTATCGGTTTTGTTTCGGCTGCGCGACCTGAGTTTAACGATTTAAAAAAGATCGTCTCGGAAAACCACCTGGTACCGCGAGACATACTACCAGGTGCGAAGAGCGTCATCTGCTACTTTATTCCCTTTCATTCGAGCGTCGTGGAAAGCAATAGAGATGGCGACAAAGCGTCTATGGAATGGGCACGGGCCTACATAGCAACAAATGAGCTTATAGCCCATATCGGCGATGTGATAGAGTCGCTCATGGGGAAGGACGGATTCCAGGTCGGCAAAATACCCGCGACCCACAACTTTGACAAAGCCGCCTTAATCAGCAACTGGTCCCATCGGCATGTGGCCTATATTGCCGGACTGGGCACCTTCGGGATAAACAACATGTTCATTACGGACAGGGGTTGTTGCGGACGCCTGGGAAGCATCGTAACCGATTATGAATTTGAATATCCCGCATTCGTAGACCGAGAGGAAAGGTGCCTGTTCAAACGGGATGGAAGTTGCGGCATCTGTCAGAACCGCTGTGAGAAAGAAGTATATAAGAACGGAACGTTCAACCGGGCATCGTGTTATGAAACATGTCTGGAAAACGCTGATTATTACCGTGATATCGGTCTGGCTGATGTGTGCGGCAAATGCTGCGTCGGCTTGCCCTGCTCCATGACAGACCCGACGAAAAAGAAACGGTCTCAGTCGGTATGACACGCGACCCTGGATCACCGAGTATGAAGAAGGTCATCTTCATTATCTGTGTTACGGGGAACATATAGATGAGATCAATAAATCAGGACCGTGACATTCTACGAAATGATTGACAACAATCTGCACACTTGATTTATTTTTGACGCGGCACGAATAAAATCACAACACTGCGAAACATAGTCGTTCGTGGTCATCCTAGATAACCTTCTGGATTTTTTGGATGAATAGGGGAAACACAAATTGAAATCACATGCAAAGAGAATAAACGATGTCAAATAACGTTGAAAAAGAAAAAACGTACTGGTTTCCGGCCCAGAGATACGGCTGGGGATGGGGACTTCCTTCCTCCTGGCAGGGGTGGGTGGTACTTGTTCTGTATCTCGGTTTCATCACCTTCAGTGTATATTGTTTTCCTCCGGAAGACGAGTTGACATTCTTTTTACTTTCAGTACTATTATCAACCGCTTTTCTGATCGCTATCTGCTGGCTCAAAGGTGAACCACCGAAATGGCGCTGGGGGAAAAGATGAATTTATCCGACAAATCGCTTAAAAAAGGGGCTATCGGCAGCGATGGCAGGAGGGAAACTTTTCGGTATTGCCCGGGATAACCTTTTGAATTTTCTTGATTATAAAAATCGTTCAGAGGATCTAAGAACTGATTACAGATCGTCAATAAGCCAGGAAGGGATAACAGGTAACACAGTGAACACCATAGACATTAGCGCCATTGATCAGGACATTCGGGATTATTTTGAAGAAATGGTACACATACGGAGACACATCCATTCCTACCCGGAGATTGGCCCTGAACAGCCCGAAACCATAACGTATATAAGAAATATCTTCACCGGCATGGCGGATGTGACCTTTATCGAGGGCGATCCGAAAGCCGGACTCGTTGTCGATATCGGCTGCAATGCCCCGGGTCCGACAATCGCATTCAGAGCCGATATGGACGCGCTCGAAGTTTCGGAGACACCGTCAGATGACCACGTCCCGAATCGGATGAATTTTCGTTCAAAGTATGAAAACAGGATGCATGCATGCGGTCACGATGTGCATACGGCCATACTTGCGGGTTTTGGCAAAATCATTCACGGACATCGCGGCAACCTGAAGGGGAAAATACGGCTGTTATTCCAGCCGGGTGAAGAGGGGCATGGCGGGGGGAAACGTATGGTCGAAGCCGGGTATCTCGATGATGTCCTCAATGTGTTCGCCCTCCATTGCTGGCCGAATCTCTCCGTCGGCCAGATAGGCTTTCGGAAGGGTCCCATCTTTGCGGCGCTTGACTATTTTTCGGTAACCATACATGGCATCGGCGGTCACGGTGCCGCCCCTGAACGGGCAAGCGATCAGATACTTGCCATGAGCCGGATCATTAACGACCTCCAATCGGTCATAACGAGAAGAATCAGCGGTTTCGAGCCAGCCGTTCTGTCGATCGGTTACGTCGAGGCGGGTTCGCCCACGTCTCGAACCGTTATCCCTGCAACAGCTCAATTCAAGGGAAGCGTTCGGACATTTAACCCTGCAACCCAGGAGACCATTGAAAAGGAATTTACAACTGTATGTAATCACAGCGCGCTGTCGGTACATCCCGAATGTAAGGTCGATATCGATTACGAGCATATTTATCCGCTGACGGTAAATGATCCCCCTTTGTCAACAAAGGTTGCAGAGGTATTATCTACGTTTATAGAGAAAAATAATTTATTTACCGAGTTTGAGCCCACATTGGGCGGTGAAGACTTTTCATTCATGGCAAATAAAGCTCCCGGTGTTCTTTTTCTGCTGGGGGGCACGGTGCCTGAAAGACTTTCCGACAAAACGGTCTTTTTGCATCACCCGGCTTTTGACGTTGATGAACGGTCCATGCTGTTTGGCGTGCAGGCATTCAAGAGTTTGACTATCGATCTGCTCTCCTGAAAGCCGATTAATCGGCTCAAGCCTGCAACGGGAAGATCGACCGGACAGCCGGGTCGTCTGACGACTCGAATATGCAAAGGAGGAAAATACCAGTGCAATCTAAAGCGTACCTGCTGGTTTTCGATGGTCTCGCCGATTGGGAAACGGCCCTTGCGCTGTGCGAGATCAACAAATCGGAGAAATATACGGTGGTAACGGTCGGTTTTTCCGACAGACCCGTCATCACAATGGGCGGCTGTACAATCATCCCTGCTATTACCCTTGATGCGATCAATCCCGACGAAGCCACCATTTTCATCATGCCCGGCGGAGATATGTGGGAACGAGGACCGTGCGAAGAGATAATCAGACTCCTTCACCGGTTCCATGATAGAGGCACCGCCATAGCCGCAATCTGCGGGGCGACACTGGAGGTTGTACGGGCCGGATTGACCCATGATCTTTACCACACGAGCAACTCCAGAGGATACCTGAAGGCAATGATACCCGACTACAGGGATGACGACTTGTATGTGGATGCATTGGCAACCGCCGACAAGAACCTTATAACGGCCAGTGGACTGGGCAGCGTAGAGTTCGCCTGTGAGATCGTCCGGCTGCTGAATATCTATACCGGGGATGAAATTCAGGAGTTGTACGAGATGTTCAAACACGGTATTATCCCGGCCCGTTTCGTCATCCAATAAGTCCGTCAAATGGACGACGTGCGAGATCATTTGATTGAGTGGAACCGTGAGAGCTATGGTCAGAAGTTACAAGGCAGTGAATAATCAGAGCATACACACCTGTACAGAAGAAGATGCTTCCGTCCTGGCAGGGACAATTCAACGGTCATTTCAGGATGTGGCGGACCGTTTTGGGCTCACCCGGGAGAATGCCTCGCGCCATCCATCGAACTGCACGGTGGACTGGGTCCTTAAGGACATGAATCGCGGAGTGGTCTATTTCGTGCTGAAAGATTCGGGCCGGGTGGTGGGATGTGCCGCTCTCGAAGCGGCAGGTTCGGACATATGCTACCTCGAACGTCTTGCGGTGCTTCCTGAACACAGAAAGCAGGGCTTTGGTAAGACACTGGTCGATCATATACTGTCAGAAGCACGAATCCGCAAGGCTCGTTCTGTAAACATAGGGATTATTGCGGAACAGACCGAACTCAAGGATTGGTACAGGCGTATTGGATTTGTTGAAGGAGAGAGTAAAGACTTCCCCCACCTACCCTTCCGTGTTACCTTTATGTCATACGAGTTTGTCTGAAAACATTGCCCGTCAGAGCAATCCATCCGACTTCAGGAAGTGGCTGCCGATTTCGATGGTTAGTGTGTTGTAAGTTTTTATGTGATATGTAATGACGCTTTTTGTGATTCATAGAGTGAAAGGATTTTGTTAATGGGAGAAGGTTGTAACCTTACCAAGGATCGGATCAGGGGTATCATTCAGGATTTCATTTCCACCTCACCACTCAATACCATGGACAACGGGACCGGTGAGCCGGCATGGGATCAGGTTTTGGTCGGTTTCGCTTCCGGGGCGGATGCGATCTGGCAGCAATACAAGGAATATATCGGAGCGTTTCACTGGACACCCTGGGAAGTTTTTAATCAGCATCATTCCGGTGAACAGGTCAGCGCGGACCAGTTGACCGTTATCTCGTGGATTTTACCCCAACGGGAATCGGTCCGTAAAAGCAACCGCTCCAACAAAGAGTATCCGTCCGAAGAATGGGCGCGGACAAGGGTCCTGGGAGAGGAATGTAACGCGGCCCTGAGGCTCCATGTCGTAGAAAGACTGGAACTGGCCGGATATGCGGCAGTAGCCCCCATGCTCGTTCCCAACTGGACGATCGTACAATCGGAACGTTTCTCCTACGCGTCTTCATGGTCCGAACGCCATGCGGCCCATGCTGCTGGTCTCGGAACCTTCGGCCTGTGCGACGGTCTGATCACAGCCCACGGGAAAGCGATGAGAACAGGGTCCGTCGTCGCGCATATATCCGTCGAACCGGACCCCCGGCCTTACGCAAATCATCACGCCTATTGTCTTTTCTTTGCCGACGGGACCTGCGGGAAGTGCATCGATCGATGTCCGGTTGGTGCGATTACGGTACAGGGCCATGACAAGGAAAAATGCCGGATCCATCTGACCAGAACCAGAGAATACGTCAAGGATACCTATGCATATGAAGGCTATGGATGCGGCCTGTGTCAGGTAGGCGTACCGTGTGAAAGCACGATTCCGGTCAAGGCCGCACGGGAGGCACTGGAACGGGGTGAGCTGCCGCCACCGCCTCCCCCTTTAGCCTGATTATGGGCAACAGAGACATGGAGGACGGCATGTTTGAAAACATCACATCCGAACACAGTGCGGCTCTCGATGTAATCATACGGGCGCGGCGCTCGGTACGGGCATTCAGCGCCACCCCGTCCACCAAGGAGGCCGTTGAGGCGATCATCCAGGCAGGTCTGCTGGCTCCCTTCGGGGCGCTGGCCGTTGCGGGAAAACCTGATTTTCGAAAGGTGTTCGTGATTCGGAACGCAACAGCATCAATGGAGGCCGTATCGAAGAGCATGAAAAACCGGATGGCACGGCTGGCCGATGAACTCGAAACAAAGGCGGGATCGGTTCCGTTTGTTCAGAATCTCAGGCGAATCGGACGGCACGGCGTGCCCGGTGTCGGCAGTGCGCCATATTTCATCGTTGTCGGAGAAAGAAAGGGAGTGCCTGCCGTTGCTGCCCAGTCACTCTGCTACTGCCTGCAGAATATGTGGTTGAAAGCGACATCCCTGGGGATTGGACTGCAACTTATCAGTGCGACGTCCCAGATGGACAGCGACCCGGATTTTTGCGGACTTCTCGGCATCCCCGCAGGGGAATACGCGCTTGACGGATGCGCCCTGGGATACCCGGCAGATACCTATGAGCCGCCTCCCGTCGAATATCCCGTACCGTCAAAATCGGTGATCTGGCTGTAGATATCGGATGTGATCACCATGCACACGTGAGACTGAGGAAAAAAGGAATTTGATTGTCCGTGAGCGGATGTCTTACTGCCGCCGCCGATTTCGGCATTATGC
This sequence comes from Syntrophales bacterium, assembly GCA_036825195.1. Lineage (GTDB taxonomy): Bacteria > Desulfobacterota > Syntrophia > Syntrophales > UBA2210 > UBA2210. Next base: position 43,635 of record DAISYQ010000013.1, on the reverse strand, counting down.
CAGAGAATGATGGGAGGAGAATCTTCTTGAAAAATTCAGAATTTCAATCCAGAAGAATAACCAGAGCATATCGTCAAACGATCAATGCAAATCCCGACATAGTGTTCCCTCTACTGTGTCCGGTTCGTGAAGCTGAGTGGCTCGACGGCTGGCAGTATGACATGATCTATTCCGAATCCGGCTTGGTTGAAGAAGGGGCTGTCTTTCGTACCTCACATGAAGGCGAAGACGATACGATCTGGATCATTACAAAACATAATCCTCGTACCCTCGAGGTTGATTTTACCCGTTTCACGAATAACTCCAGAACATGCGTCTTGAAAATTGCCGTTTCCCCCAAAGACAGTGACAGCTCATACGTGGAGATATCCTATACCTATACGGGCATCACTCCCGAAGGGAATGACTTTATTGATGACTTCACGGAAGATTCATTTCTTGAGGCAGTCACCTTTTGGGAGAGATCGATGAATTATTTTCTGAAAACAGGCGAGAGATTGAAAAGAGCATAACCTTTTTTCACACATGCAGGTGAGAAATGCGGTGAGATACGGTTGAACTCACCCGGTACAAAGGAGTTACGATGAAAGATCTGAAGGAGTATCCGATAACAATTGCGGAAGTCGTACGCGCCCGATCCGTCGTCAGACGTTTCATTAAGCCGACGCAGTTGATCCGGTACGAAGGTCTCTCACGGGCCGTTCGGGCCGAGGTCTACGTAAAACATGAAAATCACAATCCCACGGGCAGCTTCAAGATACGCGGGGGCGTCAATCTGCTGCACCATCTCGGTCAAAAAGATATCAACGGCGTGATAACCTTTTCCACCGGGAATCACGGCCTGTCCATAGCGACGGCTGCGGCATGGTCGGGGATCGGGGCGGTTGTCGTCGTTCCCGAGAACAACAACCCCGCAAAGAACCGCGCCATCATGGAAACCGGCGCCGAACTCATAGAGGCCGGCCGGACCTTCGAAGAGGCGGCACAGATCGTAGATACCATATGCGCTGAACGCGGTCTCTATTACGCCCATCCCGCCGATGAGCCGCATCTGATCAACGGTGTCGGTACGGAGTTTCTCGAAATCATCGAAGATCTTCCTGATATAGATGTCATGATCGTGCCCATTGGCGCCGGCAGTGAAGCGGCCGCGGCGATTACTACCCTGCGGGTTTTTCGTCCACACGTGGAAGTCATCGCCGTCCAGGCAAAGAGTTCACCTGCCGCGTATCATTCCTGGAGAGAGAAAAAGATTGTATCGGCTGAAAACGATACGTTTGCGGGAGGATTTGCGACCGGCAAGGCCTATGAGACACCCTTTGCCATCTACAGCAAGGGCCTCAGTGATTTTGTCCTGCTGACGGAAGACGAAATTTACGAATCCATCGGCATGGCATTGCATTACACCCATAATCTGGCAGAAGGCGCCGGCGCGTCGACCTTAATGGCGGCAATCAAGCTCAAGGATCACTTGAAGGGAAAGAAGGTCGCATTGCAGATGAGCGGATGCAACGCTTCGGCGGAAGAAATCTCCACCGCTCTATCATACCCTGCACCCGGGCATGATTAATATACATCTAACGGAGCGCAACAAAACACCCGGAGAACATACTGAAGGATTATATGATGTGGGGAATGTCGACCCGATACGGGTCATACCGGAGGATCGGTCTCTCCACCATGAAAAGAGGCAGCATGGAAGTACATGGTTTGGATCGTTCTTCGCTACACAGAAGCGATCAAAGCTGGATCAATAAGACATTTAACGACGAACGGGCTCGCATTATTCCCGTACACGATATGACCGTCTTGTGCGACAATTCACAAGAGTGCAACACGCTATACCTGACGCACAAAGATCTTCCCGAATCGTTAGTATCGGCCGATTCGTCGATATTCCTGGGCATGTATGATGGGATCCCTTATTTTGCGGCAGATGTCGGCTCACATGATGTGGCTTCGATGATATGCCGACAAACAAACACCGTTTTTCGGGATCTCAGATCAATGATTTCCTTGCTCCATAGCCGGGACTGGGAATTATTGTCGCTGGCGTGTTTCATGACCTATTGGCATGCAAGAAACCGCTATTGCGGGAAATGCGGCCATGAAACAAAAAGCTCGGAAGCCGGCCATGTCCGTATCTGTCAGAATGAGGCATGCGGGGAGAATCATTTCCCAAGTATGGATCCGGCCATTATCGTTCTCGTCTCACACGGGGAACGTTGTCTGCTTGGACGCAGTAAAGGGTTTCGGAAGGGAATATATTCAACGCTTGCCGGATTTGTGGAACCGGGTGAAGCCATTGAAGATGCGGTGGCTCGGGAAATCAAGGAAGAGGTAGGCATAGACATCGATACCATTGAATATCAACAATCCCAACCATGGCTCTTCCCGAAGTCACTGATGCTGGGGTTCACGGCATCGGCGAAGGAAGAAAAAATCATTATCGACGAGAATGAGCTTGAGGATGCCCGCTGGTTTACGAGAGAAGAAGTCAGATCAAATCCGCATATTCTTCCCTCTTCGGCATCAATCGCTTACAAGCTTATCATGGGGTGGCTGAGCAAGGAAGAGAGCTGATAAAAGCGTTGTGAGAAACGGCGAAGAGATGGAAACATCATGGGCAGATACACCTGTCCAGACACCACGATAACCGTATTCATTCAAGAACGCAAGGTGTGTATATACGGAGGAGTTGAAATATGAAGAAATTTAAATTCAAAAAAATTGATGCCTTTGCAACGCAACAGTCCGACGGAAATCCGGCCGGCATGGTCTGCGTGGACTCGTTTAACGACACAACAACCGATGAACTGCTCAGAATCGCTCAAGAACTCAAGGGGTTTGTCAGTGAGGTCGGATATGTCTGTCAGACAGACAACACGTTTGTATTGAAGTATTATTCTTCCGAACGAGAAGTCGATTTCTGCGGCCACGCCACCATAGCCATCATGTACGACCTGATACAAAACAGCGACAAACTAATCAACATGAGTGAGATACCTATCACGACAAAGAAGGGGAACCTGACAGTCGAAAACCGGATCGCCCATGAAGATGCCGTATTTATCTCTGCGCCGGATCCCGTTTTTTCAACACAGGAGATTGATCCTGCTCGTATTGCTGAAGCGTTACGAATCAAGGTTGATGAAATCGATACTGGCAATCCCATATCTATCGTGAATGCCGGTCTGGAAACACTCATCGTACCGATAAAAACGCTGCAAGGAATCCTTTCGATATCCCCACTGTTAGACGAGCTGAAAGAATTCTGTGTCCGGAATACTATCGACATCATAACCGTGTATACCGACGAGGTTGCTCACACAGCAAATACATACCGGACAAGGGTCTTTGCGCCGACGTTCGGGTACCTTGAAGATCCGGCAACCGGATCGGGGAATTCCGCATTCGGCTATTATCTCCTGAACAACAAGATGTGGGACGGCACCTTCATGTCACTGGAACAAAACGGAAGTTTCGAGAAGCCAAACAACGTAAAATTAATGGTACACAGTACCCCAGAAGCCAAGACCCGCGTTTTCTTCGGCGGAGGGGCCATCGTAAGGATTGATGGGAAATATTTATTACCGTAATATTCTCATGAGTCACAGTCAGGATAACGGATCTATCATTCTAACCCTTGAGCGCCGCACGGCACATATTCGGACAGAGGAGGGGACAGGGCAAGACTGACTGACACTCATCTATCCATAAAAGTGCCGTGGAAAAGCCTGTTGTCACATGGCGGCAGCGTAATGCTGACGCCGTTTATTAGGTTTCTTATGGCTTCCGCTCGTATTGATGGCGGAATTTTTTTATCGAAAACTTCCCGGATCATGACCTCTCTGCCATAGAACTTGGCGTTCCTTATTGACTGGAGCATCATTCCAGCCACCCTGTTCTCCACCTCGAAAAAGGAGTAAGAACGTTTCAGATTGACCTGTCCGATCATGCTTGCCCGGATGTCAGAGTGGTCGCATATCAGCTTTACGATAGAGCCTTCATTCATTTTATCCAGCCGCCCGATGTTGATAAAAAACCGCTGGGCTTTTCTATCTTTCCGAGTGTCCTTCCGGCTATCTTTTATGCCATCCTTCACGCTGTTTGTGCGGCTGTCTTTCACGCGGGTCTTCGGGTTCGTCGTTCCGGTACCAGTGACGGCCTTTTTCAGGGGTTTCACATTGATATCGCTGGAATGGCGGTAATAGTCAATAAAATGAGTAAACTCGGAAGAAACCAATCGTTTTATCAGTTCATTTTTATCTATTCCGCGCAGGGCTTCGTATGCGACAGGCAGGTATTCGGCGATATCGGCATCGTTGACCTTTGTATCAACAATTTTTTCAATTTGACTGAGGAGCTGTTTTTTGCAAATTCCCGGTCCATCAGGGACTTTCTCGAAATCAAACTGGATTTTCAATCGCTTCTCAATGGCCTGGAGTCGGTATTTTTCTTTCACATTGATCAGTGCAATCGACGATCCATGCTTTCCGGCGCGCGCTGTCCTCCCGCTGCGGTGAATATACATCTCCGGCTCATTCGGCAGATTGTAATGAATCACGTGGGTGATATCATTGACGTCAAGCCCTCGTGCGGCAACATCAGTTGCCACAAGAATACGGATCGATGCCTGTCGGAATCTCTGCATCACGCTGTCCCGTTGCGCCTGAGATAATTCTCCATGAAGGGCACCCGAGTCATAGCCGTCCTGTATCAGCCTGGCGGCCACATCCTGTGTTTCCTTTCGGGTCCGGCAGAATACCAGACCGAAAATTCCGGGAGAAAAATCCAGAATCCGTTTCAGGGCCTCATACCGGTCTTTTTCCTGTATCGTGTAGCAGGTATGCTCGATCTTCTCCGGGCTTTTTTGTTTGCTGTTCACGGTTATCTTCACCGGATCAGTAAGATACTTCGTTGCAATCGCCGCAACGCCCGAAGGCATGGTCGCAGAAAACAGCCATATACGCCGATGCGGCGGCAGTGTTGCCAGGATTAAATCGATATCTTCCTTAAATCCCATATTCAGCATTTCATCGGCTTCATCCAAAACCGCCACAGAGATATGTTCCATCTTCACCGCTTTTCGCCGAAGCAGATCATTCAGCCGCCCCGGTGTCGCCACAATTATCTGGGCACCGCGTTTTATCTGCCTTATCTGGACTTCGATGCTGGCACCGCCGTATACGGCAGCCGTGCGGACTCCTTCCATGCAGAGTGAAAACTGCTTTATGTCATTCGTTATCTGAATGCAAAGCTCACGGGTAGGGCACAGGACAAGCGCCTGCGGGTGCGGCACCGACCTGTCGATAAGCTGAAGCAGCGGCAGACCAAAAGCCCCCGTTTTCCCGGTACCGGTTTGCGCCGATCCCACAACATCCCGACTGCCGTCGAGCAGTACGGGGATGGCCTGCTCCTGTATCGGCATTGGGTTTACAAAGCCCAACGCCTTCACCGCGCGGACCAGTTCCTCATTTAATCCCAATTCTTGAAAATCCATAATCACCATTCATCTGCCGGGCACGTTCATGCAAACGGTAATCGTCTACGGCATGCCGGCTAGTTATGTAAGACTGCGAGCTGCCAGAAATGCTTCACATCTCCGGTTTTTGAAATCATCGCGCACATCGAAGTTGAAATCCCATTGGACGAACGCCGTTGCCGGCACTCTTCTTCTAAAGAAACAGCCGGATGCGACGCATGCCGGCTTTCCGAACCACAAAAAAAGCTGCCCAAAGCGATCTGGACAGCTCTTCCACGCACAATACATGACACGTAAAACAGCACCATTCAATCATCGGTCTGCTCAAGTGTCAGACGATTGCGGCCGTTTCTATACCTAATATGCAAAAATTGCAACCTATTTAAACAAAACCACCTCGACTCCTGCGTTTTCCGACCAGGTAACCCGTTATACCTTATGGTATAAAATGAAATCTCAAGGCCTGAATACTCCTCTTCCATTCTTGCAACGCCCAATAATTCCTATTGCTTATGCCCTGAATTATCCTTGACATAGTATCCTTTATTTTCCATAATTTCCCCCGGCTTTTTCAATACATAAACCGTGGATGTTAAATATGCTGATAGGACGGAAGCGGAGATCGTCAATAAAGACCCTGTTACTCAATATCGGAATACTTGGTAGATACGGATACTTTCCCGTTTAATAACTTGTTAGAATTCGATTAAAATGCATTATGAAAGGAAGATAGGTTGCGTAACAAAAATCATTTTGTCTCGCAGAGTTATCTCAGAAATTGGTGTGATTCTGAAAACTATCTTTGGTGTTACCGTACCTTAGTATCCCATGATAATATTAATATGTGGAAGAAATCTCCGCCTAAAGCTGTAGCCTATCATTTACACCTATATTCTCAATTAAAAGATCAAGAACTAGATGATGAGGTAGAGCAGTGGTTTGATAAAGAGTTTGAGACCCCGGTTCAAAGTGCACTAAACCGAGCAATTAGTGATTTACATTTATCTTCAGATGATTGGAATAAACTGATAAAATTTGTGGCACTACATGACGTAAGAACACCAGCAAGGCTTCATGAACATCTCGAAAGAGCTCAAATAATTTTTTCTCAAACTTTAAAAAAATTGCAAAAAAACCTTCCCAAAAGACTTTTGGAGCAGAGACAAGAATATTCTAATCCGACAAAACACAAGAATCATCTTCCTTTAAAAATAACGACTACTTATGAGGAAGGCAGCGAACCAACAATGATCGTCAATATAGAATCATATACAGGACGTTCGTCTTGGTTATTTAGCTTGAAACACATACTAAACAACACTATCAATATTCTAAATAAACACAAATGGACTATAATACGTCCATACAATGGCATGAAATGGTTCACGAGTGATAATCCCGTCGTTAGACTAAATTTTATCAGTCAAAATCAGTATGATTTAAAAGGTGGTTGGGGTGTTAAGAGAGGTAATATTATTTTTCCATTAGACTCAGAGCATCTTTTGTTTACTGAAATTGGATGTAAACCACCGATAAAGGGAACTCGGTTCAATAAGGAGAAAACTTTATTTATCAGAAAGATAATCGCTGAAAATTCATATAGGATGATCTTTTCAAACGAACCAGATCCTGAAATAGAGAAATACGCACCTCGGATAGTAGATCACAAACTATTCAGGCAAGAACAAGAAATGTGGGGAAAATGGCACGAAAAAAATATACTTATGGAAGCTAAGTTTGCGAAAGAGACGTAGTATAAAATTCTAACAAATCAATAGAACTGATCGAGTCTCTAGGGTCGCTCCGATTCAGCTTTTTGTTATACCTTGAGAAGGAATCCGAATGAAACAACTGGCACTGTTAGCATTTATCTTGTTAATTATGATCTCGCTTTCAGGATGCTGCATCCCTGATCTTCCCGGCCCTATCGGAATCCCGGGACTTTAGACGGAGATGCCACAGAACACACAAGCGAGAAAGGAGTGAATTATGGTACAAAAAAATACCCGGGTCATTATATTCATATCTTTGTCACTGTTTTCACTGCTGGCATGTGCCAGCACCCACGAGCTATACCGGGGGGAAACGGCAAAGCAGGCCGACCGGATTCATATCGTCTCAGGCGGCACCGAATCAGGGATATGGAATACCAACGAATTAGCGGTTCATTATACCTATACGTCGCTGCCCGATCGTTTGAGTCTGGAAGGTAATATATCGATATCAGAATCCATAACCAATAGTTATCCGAAAATCAGAAGTCTGAGTCTTCTTGTCAGCTTTCTATATACCGATGGAAGGGTGATAAGCACCCACCATATCAGCCCTCTCTATTCGGTGAATTCAACCGCCCCCGAAAAGATACCCTTCAATGCAAGCGTATCGCTTCCCGGTGAAGCCGCTGCCTTTTGCTTCAGTTATTCGGGGGAATTTCTGGGAGACGACAGAAAGTGGGATTCGCTCCATATCGGGAAAGACCCCTTCCAGTAAGTCGGTCATTATTGATGATCCCTTACATACCTTGCAGATGGACAGTTGGAGCATCGACATGAAAACGATAGGCCTAATAGGAGGGATGAGTTGGGAAAGCACGGTCGGATACTACCGTGCGATAAACGAGGGCGTAAAAGATGCCCTAGGCGGTCTTCATTCCGCAAAGGTCGTTCTCTACAGCGTGGATTTTGATCCCATCGAGAAGCTGCAACATGAAGGCGATTGGGACGGTACGGCAGAAATCCTTTCAGCCGCCGCCCTGAGCGTCCAGACGGCCGGGGCCGATTTTTTACTCATATGCACGAACACCATGCATAAGGTAGCGCCGCAGATAGAACAAGCCGTTCATATTCCGGTGCTGCACATAGCCGATGCGACTGCCGAAGTTCTCATAGAGAATGGCGTGAAGAAAGTCGGCCTCCTGGGCACCGGCTTTACCATGGAGCATGACTTTTATAAAGGACGGTTACACCGGAAATATGGGTTAGATGTGCTGGTTCCCCATACCTCAGACAGGAGGATTGTTCACGATATCATTTATCAGGAACTTTGTCTGGGCCGGATTACCGCCGAATCCAGGGTGGAATACCTCCGTATTATCGAGAACCTGGCCAATGAAGGCGCCGAAGGGGTAATTCTCGGTTGCACGGAGATCGGCATGCTGGTCAATCAAAGCGATACCGAGATACCCCTCTACGATACCACTGCGATACATGCGAAACAGGCGGTTGCCTACGCAATATCTCAAGAACGTTGAGTTCGACGGCAACAATGGGCCAAGACGTATACTTAGAGAAATGAAACCGATTACATGCAGGCTTTGAGGCAAGAGACACGCTTTCACCGTGTGATGATCGACCAAATGGGTTCCATCTCATCCCATGAAATGATCACTCTTTCCCCTTCTCCACGTCCTTGAACAGCTCGACCCACTCGTTTGGCGACGCATCCGCAGCAAGGAAGAAGTATGCTCCATCTATCCGAACAATCATGTACATTGCAAGCATACAATAGGGTTTCGCAGCCAACCGAGGGAGGGCTGGGGTGGATTTAATCGTTCCGGTCGTAAACACGATACTCTTCCCGGTAGCCACCGCCGGATAGTGATAGCCCGCAAGTTCTACAAAAAAGACCCCCTTCTCTGATTTCTTGATCTCAACGAAGGCCTTAGCGTCCTCTTTGTTTTCGCGTCTGTATACGCCTGCGTATTGGCTGTAGTCTTCGATATTCGGAACTTTTCCATAAATCTTGGCGGAAGAGAGTTCCGGCTTTGTGTTCTCGTGAGCTATCTTGAAATCATCCCACAAGGCACGAACAAAGGTCTTACCGACATAATGCCACTCATTGTTCTGTAATGCCCTGTTGATTTTATCATCGAGTTTACGGAACTTTTCTGCCGTATCAAAGTCCGTAGCAAAAAGGTTGGCTGCAAAGAACAGACAAGCCAACACGACTCCTCCACATATCCTTTTCATCCTCGGTCCCCTTTCTGAATCCTGTGGTATTCAACACGCCAGGTTGCGCGATTGCGCTTACTACCCGTATTGGCACATTCATTTCAAAAACCGTTTTCTTTGTCAATATAAAATCAGAACGTTGCATCATCAACGGACAGACCGATGCTACACATGGTATCAACTTCAGATACAGCGTTTCCAGAAACCCTTATAATTCGGGCATATCACAGTTATATATTGACATAAGAATGGAGCAAGTATAATCTTTTTTATATACCCCGCATCAAGGATAGCCCTGCAAAAGATCAGGGAGCATAACCGTGAAGCGGTGAGTAATCGCATGGTGATCCAACGGGTCGGCCGATATATATGTACCGTACATATTAATTGCATACCGGAATAATCGGCAGAGCCTCTGCCTTAAAGACAGTAACATGCAGTATAAGAATAAACCTTTGAAAGGAATGAAAGATGGGTAAAACAAAGTTGAACCTTCAGGAAGCATTTGCGGGCGAGTCTCAGGCAAACAGAAAATATCTGGCCTTTGCAAAACAGGCAGACAAGGAGGGCCATCCCCAGGCTGCGAAACTGTTCAGGGCCGCGGCAGAGGCTGAGACCGTGCATGCCCACGCCCATCTGAAGGCCATGGGCGGGATACACAGCACCCTCGAAAATTTAAAAGAGGCGGAAGCGGGCGAGATCCACGAATTCAAGTCGATGTACCCCGCCATGATCGAAGCGGCCAGGGAAGAGGGCGACAAGGCGGCGGAAAGAAGTTTTGTTTTCGCCAATGCGGTTGAGGAGATCCACGCGGGATTATATCAGAAGATGATCAAAGAACTTGATAACCCGTCTGCTGTTGACTGCTATTATGTCTGCTCGATCTGTGGCTATACCCATGAAAGCGAGGCCCCGGAGACCTGTCCTGTCTGCGGCGCGAAGCAAAAGGCTTTTTTCAGGGTGGATTGAACACGACGTATTACACTAGGGGGAAAGGGCAGCGGGAGGATTGAAGTGCATTCTTTACGGCCTGTTGCCCAACCGGGGCGGAGTTCGAACGGACTGGCGCGCACCGCAGATGACCGCCGGTACGAGTCTCAGGAGAACAATACATGCACATAACTGATACGCCTTTCGGTATTACGAATTGGTCCGAAATCGAACGAACAGAGCACAAAGGTGATACCGGCGTTGCCTATTGGAGAAGCCGGAATTTTGGAGATATTCGAGTCCGGATGGTTGAGTATTCTCCAGGCTATCTAGCGGATCATTGGTGCAGTAAGGGACATATTCTATTCTGCCTTGAGGGTGAATTACACACGGAACTGGAAGATGGCCGCACATTTATTCTCAAGCCGGGTATGAGCTATCAGGTTGCTGACAATGCAGAGCCGCATCGCTCCTCAACAGCGGGGGGTGCCAAGCTCTTTATTGTCGATTAACGACAGATACATATCAAGGCTGACCGTCAAGATGTTTATGGAAGCACTATACACAATAACCGGTGACGCAGGATTTATGAAGGTCAATAATAGGACCAGTACCGGATAGAGCACATTACATCGGCTCACAATCCTCACACAGGCGAACACTCATACCTCGTGCCGATGAGGGGCTATGGCTATGGGACAGGAATTAGATAGCATAGAAAGAGTGTACGATACGGTAGCAAAAGAATATGCCAAAGCATTTTCTTATGATCACGAGAAGAAACCGAAAGATCAAGAAATCCTCCACAGATTTTCGAAAGAAATCGGAAAGATAAAGCCGGTCTGGGATCTCGGCTGCGGTTCCGGCAACACCACACAATACCTGCGCAATCTTGGAATTGAAATCTCCGGGCTGGATCTGTCCGAAGTACTGCTGAAGCAGGCACGAATACTCCATCCCGGAATACCCTTCCGAAAGGGCAATATACTCGGGCTCGAGTGCGATGACGACTCAATAGGCGGCGTTGTGGCGTTCTATGCCATTGTTCACTTTACAGATGAACAGGTAGGGATCGCTTTTCGAGAAGTATTTCGTGTATTACAGCCGGGAGGATTATTTCTTTTCACCTACCACATCGGTGATAAAACAATCCATATAGATGAATTTCTCGGCGCGAAGATCGATATAGATTTCATGTTCTTCACTACGGATTTTATTTCCGGCTGTCTGAAGGAGAGTGGATTTGAACGGATAGAAATAATCGAAAGAGAGCCCTATCCGAACATAGAATACGAAAGTCGAAGGGCGTACGTGTTCGCGAGAAAACCAGTCGTACGATAACAGCTCGAACACGAATCATAGGGCCGACTAAAAAGCACGACGTATCAGCAACGAAGGACATTACACCCAATGAAAACTACAAAAAAACAAAAGATAATACGATCCTCTATTGGAGTGATACTGGCGATACTGCTGCTGTTCTCCTCCGGTCTCAAGGTTCCGGTTTTGGACACCACCACTGACGATTACTTTCGCGAAGCAATAACGAAAGCCGGAGTAGCCTATGCGACCTGCAGGGTTATCAATGCCTCTGTTTCAATTATAAAGGACTCAAGCCTTCAGTTGGAACCCGCAGGGGTGGGCGTATCGTTGGCCGTCGGTCAGGCCCTGGATCCGATCGATGATATGACGGAACGCCTTTCCGACGTGCTCGTGACGGCGATTACGTCATTGGGGGTCCAGAAGCTGGTATATGAAATCAGCGTATCGCTTGCACCGCCTATACTCGCCGTATTTCTGTTTATCCTCTCCTTGCTGGTATGGTTCGATAATGAACGGATAACGTCCTTGCAGAAAACTCTCACGAGGGTAATAGTACTTGTTGTTATCGCCCGCTTCTTTCTTCCCCTATCGTCCGTTGCGGACGAATATCTCCATAGACAGTTCTTCGCCGAACAAATAGCAAACGCAAATCAGGAACTGGCTATTGGTTCCGGTGAACTTGAAAAATTAACGGATTTGTCACTCCCGGAAATTGATGGAGTTGTGGGGACCATCGAGAATAGCGCGTCGTTTCTTAAACGAAAATCAACAGAGTTCAACAATGCCCTCGTGGCTATCGTTACCAATGCGGGAGATATCATAGAAAATCTTCTCAAGCTGACATTCCTGTACGTTGGCATCTTTCTGATTCAGGTTATCGTTTTACCGTTGCTGGCATTCTGGTTTCTTGTAAAAACCGCCAGCGCCCTTTTTCACACGAACATCCCGGTACTGGTGCATCATTCACAACCGTTACAAGACGGCAAGGCCCAAGGAATCAATTCAGAGGACAGCTCAACGTAGCGGCTCGGGGATGGAAGATTCGGCAGGAGGAATACACATAAAGATGATCGGATTCTGCGGCGATCAATGCACATGCTGTCCCCGCTATAGAGCGACACAAGACGGCGGAAAGATCGAGCTGGAACAGGTGAAGGCATTATGGGTTCGCCTTGGATTGAGAGATCCCCATATTCCTGTCGAAAATATGGCCTGTCACGGTTGCGCGCTGGAAAAGGAGTGCGCTTATTCGGAACTGTGCGCTTGCATCAGTCTAAAAGCACTGGAAAACTGCGGTCTGTGTGATGACTATCCGTGTACGATCATTAACAGCGTATTCGTAAAATCTGAACAGTTGAGATCTCATGCCGCCGAGGTCTGTACACGGGAGGAACTGAATATGCTTCACAAGGCATTCTTTTCAAAAAGGGATTATTTCGATCGTATTCATGAGGAGTATCTGAAGAAATACCTTTTATAGCGATACAGAAAGGCCCCCAAAGCGCTCCCGAGCGTGTTATTAATCAGATCAAGCATACTCGAGGATCGACCCGAGAGAAAGCCCTGGGATATTTCTATACAAAGACTGACGGCGAATCCGGCAGCTATCGAGAGCAGAAGTGCTTTTGCGACCGACACGTGCCGGTGGGTCATATACATGAAAAGAAAAAATCCAAGCGGTATAAACCCGAGCAGATTGATCGTGATGTCCAGGATATTATTTGTGAATTTATTATGTCTGTTCAATGGGAATTCCAGAACCGTTCTCGCATAGGGAATGAAACGATCAGGGACAATCAGAGGGGCAGGAGTTCCGGAGCCATAATCGGGAACTGCCGTACCGTTATCGCCGTCAAAGGCATACCAGATCAGGGGTGCCAACGTTCGTATGCTATCAGTCTCTGCTTGGACCTTACTCTTCGATAGTGATCGGTCAAAAATCGCTATCGAATGTATCGTTCCCTTCCAAGGACCCGTCCCGTGGGCGTTGCTTCCGACGACGAGAGGGTATGAATTATCCCAGCGGGAGAACGTCATGGGACCCGTTTTCCGCGTGGCGATCTTTTTCCCGTTTTGATAGAGGTCAAATCTGTTCTGATCGTACACGATCGCAAATCGAGTCGGTTTCCCCTTTGTGAAAACATGCTTCTTCCCGAAGCTGATGGTGCTGGCAGTGCCATCGGATTGGATTCTGAGCTCAATACCATCTTTCCACTGCCCCACGATAAAATTCATCTTATGATAATCCAGACCATACGTCAGAATACTTCCAAATCCTTCGGATACGGAGAAATCAGAGACCATATCGATGAGTATGGTAAATTCCCGCACATTGAGGAGCTTCTGAGGAGGTACCTGCGAATAGGCGGTAGACGGTAGTGCAAAAGAAATACCGTTATGGTCATCCAAGACGGCCATATTGTGTTGCCTGAAATTCATCGGCCATAATCCCACGACAATCAGAAGGATTACATAACAGCACACCACAATCAAAAGAAGATTCGATATGTTTTTTGAGGTTGATCTCACTGAGCAAATGTCCTGTGGCTTCTACGCATTGAGACTGGCTTGTATCCGATACCGCTCTTGGCATATCATTTCAAAAGCAGTTTGTGCAATGGCAATTGCATTCCCCCGCCTTTGAAAATGGAATAAGGCATGGAAGGGATTGAAAGCAATTATATCTATCGAATATCGCTTGAGCGTAACTGCGGTAATAACTGACCTCTGAGGAGAACCCTTGTAATCCCTCATGTTCGCCACCCACGTTACGAGTTACGGGAAAGGCGCTCACCGCTCTATTCAATGAACCGTGGCAATAAAGCATCCCGTCCAAGAAGCATCAACGCCGTGACTGCTAACGTTCACTTCACCACCACCAGCGCCTCCCTCGTCATCTCCGTCACCGGGATCGGACATCTGTGAGGCTATGTATGCCATTGTCTCTGAAAGGGGCCGGAGATTCGCATATAGTGAAATCAGTTCTTCTTCACTTTCAACCCGATCCTCATAAAAAAGCCGTGTCAGGTTGTATTCGTCCACCTGAGGGACAGAAAAATAAAGGTTCGTCGGATAACGAGTGAAGAAAAGCGGGTCATAGCCTTCGGACAGGGGCCATACGTTCCTCACCAACCCGATCCTTTGGGCAACAGTTGCTCTGCCAAACATCATCGCTTCCCAGGGGCCCTCCTTCATGGACACACCCAGCAAACACTTGGTTTCATCTCCGATCATAACCGGAAAATACCATGTCAAACCCTCTGTCAACACGTCGTAAATGGTATCCCCTTCCGTATAATTATCCACATCTATGTAATTTTCACGGTACGGGTGGCCGAGAACGACATCGTCCAGATTGTCGTCTTCATCAAAACCGAAGTCTTCCATGTCATTGCTGATAAGAGACAAATAGTGCGGCAATCCATCCTGTGCGGCTCGAATAACGTCTTGAGGAGCATCTTCTGCGCCTGACTGAGGAGTGAAAGAGAAGGCAAGGATCATACAGAGGAAAATACAGGCAGTTTGTTTTGTTATTACCTTTTTCATGATCGTTTCACCTCCTGATTTTTTTGGGGTCAAGAGGGTATATCCCGATGCTTGAGAACCGTATCCTTTCCTATTTTCTTTTTTCACACACCCACAGGTTGAACAGGGTTATCCCAACCCCTCTATTCAATTATACATCCAAAAACTGTAATTCCATATAAAAAACATCTCAATATCGTCGCCGGTTTGCTATAATGAGTGCCGGCAAAAATGTAATCCCATAAGGGTCGACAACTGACAACATCATCAGGACCAACCCATGAGCATTTTTGAAACAGTAACCGGATATATCCCCGGCCTAATCGGGCGTGTGGCTGAACTTCATGCAGAGTATTATGCCGAGTGCTGGAACTTTGGATATTTCTTTGAGGCAAAGGTTGCGACGGAATTTTCCGATTTCATCAGAAACTACAATGAGACTAAGGATTGCGTCTGGTCACTATCCGTCGATGGAAAGATTGAAGGTTCGATTACCATCAATGGATCATCAGAGAACCGCAATATTGGACATCTTCGCTGGTTTATCGTGTCGGACAGTCTCAGGGGGAAAGGGGCCGGGAATTACCTGATGAAGCAAGCAATGTCTTTCTGTAAACGCAAAGAATATGATAGCGTTTACCTCTGGACATTTCAGGGGCTGGATTCGGCACGACATCTCTATGAAAAATACGGATTCCGGTTAGCTGAAGAACAATCAGGCACACAATGGGGATCAACGGTAATCGAGCAACGTCTTGATGCGCCAATTCAGGGCTCCCGTATTCAGACATAGTACATTGAATCGGAAACAAAATACGGGAGCATACTGATCAAGATAAAACTGTGATGGCTACGCCTACGGCTGATGGAAATTATAGAAGCCCTCCCACTCCTTTAGCTTTTTGTTCAAATCTACGTCCCTAGTATAACCTTACCGTTCACGTTGGAGCTGCGCGGTTTAATAGAGACATGTCGATCAGCATGCGGGAAGAAGACAAGGACTACCATATGGAATATCAGGAGATAGTAGATCATTTGTGCAGTCTGGCTGATCCGGAAATAGCCAGGCACTCTCAGCATTTTTTCAAGACAGCGGAGGGTGAATATGGCTTTGGAGATATGTTCCTCGGCATCCGAGTTCCGGTAATCCGTCAGGCAGTTACACGGTATAAGACCACACCATTGAGTGTGGCAGAAAAACTCTTGAGGTCCGAGTATCACGAGGTTCGGTTCTTTGCCTTGATCCTGTTAGTTGCCCGCTTCTCCACCTCCCGTGCCGATGAGCAAGAGAAGATCTATTGTCTGTATTTGAGGAACACTCAGTACGTAAATAACTGGGACTTGGTTGATTGTTCTGCCCATTACATTATCGGCCCCTATCTGGAAGACCGGGACACATCGATATTGGATGACCTATCAAGATCGGATTCACTCTGGGAACGACGAATAGCGATTATGTCCACCTTTTACTTCATCAAAAAAAACCGATTTGGCGACACCTTGCACATCTCAGAACAATTGCTCGGCGATCAGGAAGACTTGATTCATAAGGCTGTGGGATGGATGTTGAGAGAAGTTGGGAAGCGAGACAAAGCTCAAGAAGTAGCATTTCTGAAAGCTCATTATCGAAAAATGCCAAGAACGATGCTCAGGTACGCCATCGAAAAGTTTAACGAAGAAGAGAGGCAGCAATATTTACTCGGTACATTGTGATAGGCATCGAAGAAGCGAGGCAACCCGACTGCTACTTCGGTCCGGTGTTTTGCTTTGCGAACATACATACGACCGTTACAAATTCCATCAGCTACTGGCACGGTATTATCATTCGAGGCAGTATTCATACTGTATGGTTATTTTTTAAAACTTCTTACCGGCAACCATAAAAGGAAAGCAACGTCATGAAGTCTCCGGAATATAAACACACAAATCACCTTATTCACGAGAGCAGTCCCTATCTGCTGCAACACGCTCACAATCCTGTCAATTGGTATCCCTGGGGGAAAGAAGCCCTGGATAAGGCCCGGAAAGAAAATAAAATGATCATCGTAAGTATCGGTTATGCGGCTTGTCACTGGTGCCACGTTATGGAGCACGAAAGTTTTGATGACGAAAAAGTAGCAACATTCATGAACGATAATTTCGTCTCTATTAAAGTTGACAGAGAAGAGCGGCCCGACATCGATCAGGTGTATATGCATGCCGTACAATTGATTACCGGTAGCGGAGGCTGGCCGCTGAATTGCATTGCCCTGCCCGATGGTCGGCCTGTGTATGGCGTAACGTATTTACCACAAGCACAATGGGTTGATATGCTCACCCAGGTATTGCGGTTCGTGAAACAAAATCCCGATAAGGCACAGGAGCAGGCAGAGGCGCTCACCCAGGGAGTGCGATCCGGCGAAATGTTGTATGGGAATACTGGAAAAGCGGATTTCACCATCGGCGACTTGGACCGTATTTTTGGTGCCTGGAAAAGCGATATAGATTACACCAACGGGGGACATAAGGGTGCCCCCAAATTTCCCCTGCCCGTGGGCTATCAATTCCTGCTTCACTATCATCATCTGACCCGAAATGCGGACGCGCTGGAGGCCATTACAACAACCTTGCACAAGATGGCCGATGGCGGAATCTACGACCAGATTGGTGGTGGTTTCGCTCGCTATTCTACCGATCCCTACTGGAAAGTGCCCCATTTTGAGAAGATGCTGTATGATAACGCGCAACTCGTCAGTTTATATGCTGCCGCTTATCAACTGACCAAAGACCCCCGATACAAACTCATTGTACGGGAAACCCTGGACTTCATTCAAAGAGAGATGACATCGAACGAAGGCGGTTTCTATTCTTCGTATGACGCCGACAGTGAAGGGGAAGAAGGGAAGTTTTATGTATGGACAAAGGATGAATTGCAGAGAGCATTGGGCAATAGGGCCGATGTAATTATTGACTATTACAGCGTCACGGAAAAAGGAAACTGGGAAGGCGGACGGAATATCTTATTCAGATCCGCAAGCGATAAAGAGATAGCGGATACCTATAAGATCACGGAAAACGAACTAGCTGAACGGGTACTGGAGGCAAAAGAGATCCTATTGAAAGAAAGGGCGAGGCGAGTTCGACCGGGTCTTGATGATAAGATTCTCACCTCATGGAATGCCCTTATGCTCAAGGCTTATATTGATGCGTATAGAGTTTTTAACAACAAGCAATATTTAGATATAGCCCTGAAAAATGCCTATCTTATCGACGCGGAAATCAAGACCCTCGATTGCAGATTACATAGAAATTATAAAAACGGTACGGTGTCCATCAACGCGTTTCTGGATGATTATGCCTTCACGATCGAGGCTTTTATTTCTCTATATCAGGCCACATTCGATGAAAGATGGGTACAGGAGGCGCGTCAATTAACTGCCTACGCTATTGATCATTTTTATGACAAAGAGAGGGAGATGTTTTATTACACATCCGATATCGATCCGGCATTAATAGCCCGTAAGATAGAAACAACCGACAATGTTATTCCAGCCGCAAATTCACAAATGGCAAAAAACCTGTTTGTACTCGGACAGTATTTTTACAATGACGATTATATCCGGAAATCAGAAAGAATGCTGAGCAATATAAAGCAAAACGCTTTAACCGGCGGTGCATATTACGCAAATTGGGATATTCTGATGGCCTGGCTTGCCGGAGGGTCCTATGAAGTAGCTATCGTAGGAAAAGAATTTGAGGCAAAACGAAAAGAATTCGATACGCAGTACCTGCCCGATGTGTTCTTATCAGGCGGAAAGAATGAAGGAACGGTATCCCTGCTTGAGAATAAACTGATAGAGGGACAAACCACCATATATATCTGCAAAAATAAAGTGTGCACATATCCTGTGACTGAAGTAAAAGAAGCATTAGCACAAATTCTTCAACAAAGATTAGTTTTGGGTAAAAAATAATGAATAAAATCGTAGATGAAACCATATGCCCTTTTTGCCATGCCAACAATGAATGCATGGCTCATAGTGACGAACCGTGCTGGTGCACCAAAATCACCATTCCTCAAGAACTGCTGGATCTGGTCCCTGATACACAAAAAGGCACATCTTGCATATGTCTTTCTTGCATAGAGGCCTTTATCGACAATCCTTCACGATTCAAAAAAAGCATTTCTTAACAACCTGTTTTGGTGATATTAATGATCAGAATACAAGTGTGGTCCAATCCCGGATATAGACATAACTATTAGTCAAAAATGGTTGTTTGAAATATTGAGGATCTAAACACTAATAAAGTATTGTGTCCTGCCCAATCCGTGGGCAGGTAAACTTCGTCGTAATACGGATTAATCGATGCTAAGCAGTGGGAGGTTTCGTCGAGAGGTTATTAGGGTTGCACCATAACCGGTCACTATTTTAGCAAGGAGGGTTTTATTATGGGGATGATGAAAGAATTTAAGGAATTTGCAGTAAGAGGAAATGTCGTTGATATGGCGGTCGGTATCATCATTGGCGCCGCATTTGGTAAAATCGTTTCTTCCTTTGTAGGCGATGTAATTATGCCCCCCATAGGCGTGCTTTTGGGTGGAGTCGCTTTCACCAACCTTGCATTGACCATAAAAGCAGCTTCGGGTGAAATCCCGGCGGTGGTTATCAGTTATGGAAAGTTCATACAAACGATTGTCGATTTCATAATCATCGCATTTGCGATTTTTATCGCTGTCAAGGCGATTAATTCTTTCAAGAAAAAAGAGGAAGAAGCGCCCAAGCTTCCCCCTGCTCAGGAAGTACTGCTTACGGAAATACGGGATTTACTGAAGGAGCGAAAGTAAGCCTTCACCAGAATCACGCCATACAGCGGTAACTGAATAATAAGGATTCCATTAAATGAAATTAAAACCATTTCGTTGAGAGCGGTATTTTGAGCGGTACGAGTTTTCCTTCCCCTATCTCCTCTGGTGCTCCGATTGAACGAGTCTCTCAGCAGGAGGGTACCCTATGGGTATAACGCATACGAGGTGTCTCCCGGGCTTTGATATATGGACAGGTACTAGCTATGAATCATACATACGTTCACGGATATAACTATAGAGAGAACCGGCGCCTGCAGGACCAGGCACAGACACTGACCGAATTGCTTCACTCCGACACATCATACCCCGATAGAAGCCTCGTCCTGGAAGCGGGTTGCGGCGTTGGCTCGCAAACCGTCACGCTTGCCAAGAACAGTCCCGGTGCCCGATTCATTTCTGTCGACATATCGGATGAATCGATCGCTCAGGCGAAGGACAATATTCATGCCGAGGGGATTACCAATGTCACACTGCAGCAGGGAGATATCTTTCACCTCCCCTTTGCAGAACACTCCTTCGATCATGTCTTTGTATGCTTTGTCCTCGAGCACCTGAACAATCCGGTCGCGGCCTTGATCTGCCTGAAGAGTCTCATCAAACGGGGAGGGACGATCACCGTCATCGAAGGAGATCACGGGTCGACATACTTTTATCCTGACAGCGAAGACGCAAACAAGGCGATCAATTGTCAGATTGAGCTTCAGAGACAGGCTGGGGGAAATGCCCTGATAGGACGGGAGCTCTTTCCATTGCTCATTCAGGCAGGTTTCAAAGAATGCCGTGTTTCTCCGCGCATGGTCTATGTAGATGCAAGCAAACCGGAGCTGGTCGAAGGATTTACACGAAATACCTTTACGGCAATGATTGAAGGTGTCAGGGAAAAGGCTTTGAACAATGGTCTCATAGAAGAAAGCGTCTTCGACAACGGCATCAAAGCCCTGTATCGAACAACCGAAGCCGACGGCGTCTTCTGTTACACATTCTTTAAGGCATGCGCTGGAATATAACATAATGACCTACGGTAACATCGACCCCCACCCGGAGAACTGCATGTATCATGTTGAGAACGAGATCTGATATTTCCGCCGTGATTTTCGATATGGACGGTCTCATGTTCGACACCGAACGCATCGCCATTGAGGCGTGGCAGCGGGCAGGACGAACATATCACTGTGAGATTCCGGAAGCACTCATTATTCAGAGTATCGGGCGAGACGTTCACGACACACGCATGTTGTATGAACAGGCCCTAGGTTCGACCTTCGACTTTGACTGTGCCCGTGCACTACGCATTCGGTATACCGATGACATCATTGAACAGCGGGGAATTCCTCTGAAAAAAGGACTGCTGGAACTCCTCGATCTGCTGGAAAACCACGTAGTTCTGACGGCCGTCGCCACATCAACAGAGCGCTCACGTGCGGAAGTCTTGCTCGAAAAAGCCCGACTGTCGGTTCGATTCGATGCCGTTGTCTATGGGGACGAGGTTCCACATGGGAAACCGGCGCCCGATATCTTTCTTCTGGCGGCAGATCGATTGCGGGTCAAGCCACAACAATGTATCGTCCTCGAAGATTCGAACAGCGGGATACTCTCCGCGGCGAAGGCAAAGATGCGCCCGTTCATGATCCCCGATATCGAGCCCCCTGCGCAGGGCATTGATACGGTGGCTGACCGGATATTCCCCGATCTACATGCCGTGACAGCTTATCTGGAAGGGATATTGGCCACTCGGTGAACGGGAAGATTGGAAGAGTGAAGAGGTGAATCAGACATGATGTAATCTATTTTCTCACAAGGGGTATAGGAGCATGAAAGACAGTATTCGCAAGAGGAGGTAAAATGATCGTCACATCACGAGAAGGAAAAAGAAAAAGTTTTCATGGCGTTGATTTCTTGGTGCTGTCCCACGGACCGGAGTCCATGGTGACAAAGATGCTGTACAAACCGGAAGATCGTGTTCTCTTTCACAGCCACGCCAATGAACAAAGCGGCTATGTACTGAGCGGGCGATACAGGATCAAATTTTCCGAGAATAATACGGAAATCGGTCCGGGAGATTCATATTCCATACCGGCCAATGTCGAACACAGCATCGAAATCATCGAAGCAGGAGAGGTGTTGGATTACTTCACTCCTCCACGTGAAGATTACCTGTAAAGCATACGGCAATCATAGTAAAGTGTGACGAATGGGACAACGACATCGTTGTTGTTATGTACGAACCCGATCTGAACAACCAGGGAGTGAGCGGCGGTATCCCTGCCAGTGAAATCGGTCCGGGATTTAACTTAAAAGTATGAAACAACGTTCAGGCGGCACAGTTGTACATACCGCCGTAAAGAACCTACTACGCGAAAGGAAGAGAATCATACCTTGGATACTGATTGTATAAAAGATACCGTCTATCATCTGGGTGCCGATATCTGCGGAATCGCCAGTGTCGACCGCTTCACCGATGCACCGCGAGGTTTTCACCCTCATGACATACTGCCTGATACACAATCGGTAATCGTGTTTGGAAAGCAATTTACCAAGAGCGTTTTTGAGGCAAACTCAAATGCGCCCTATACCCTGGTAAGAGATATTCTCATCGAACGGATAGACGATATTTCGGTAAGACTGTCTGTGAAGATCGAAGAGGAAGGATACACAGCGGTACCGATCCCCTCATCCGAACCATATGAATACTGGAACGAACAAGAACGGTACGGAAGAGGGATACTCTCCCTTAAACATTCTGCTCACCTGGCCGGATTGGGGTTTATAGGGAAAAACACCTTGCTGCTAAACCGCACATACGGAAATCGACTCTGGCTGGGGGCCGTCATATCAAACCTCGAACTGATACCTGATGACGTAACGGAAACGAGTTGTCCTGAGAATTGTCGGATCTGTCTCGAATCATGCCCTCAGACGGCGCTGGATGGGGTAAGCATCAATCAAAAGAGGTGCAGGGAGATCAGTGCCACTTCGACGGAGGGCGGCGGGTGGCTGCTCGCCTGCAACGTGTGCAGAAAAGAATGCCCCTACTCGAGAATATAATCCAGAGATAAATGGCTTGCAATTGTGCTCCTCAGACCAGAACCATCGATCGTTAAAGAAAACCCTTTTGAATTCGGAGCGAGGAGCAACACAACCGTCAATAAGTCCCAACCACCTGTGTTGCTTGCTACCACTGTGTTAAGTCTAATTCCAGATACCGCGCCCCAGCAACGGGGTTGTATCGGTACGGTTCTATTTCCACAAAGCCCAACGACTCATACAACCGGTTTGCGGTTTCCATTGACGGCAAAGTATCTATTCTCATCCGTTCATAGCCGAATCGTTTTCCGGCCCTGATAACGGATTCTGCCAATTCCCTGCCAGCATTGTTACCTCTGTGGGTTGGCCGCACATATAATCGTTTCATTTCGCAAATTCCTTCCGCGAAATACCGAAGCCCTGCACAGCCTGCGATCTGGGTTCCCGATACGGCCAGAAACAGATCGCCGGTGGGAGGTGAGTACTGGCCGGAAAGATTCTCCAGTTCCGCATTAAAATCCTGAAAACTCAGATCGAAATCCAGTGATCCGGCATATTCCCGAAAAAGTTCTTGTGCCTTTACGATCAGTTCGTCCGTATGTGCTTCAACGATTTCTATCATTGTCCTGATTATTCGGTTATTAATCTGACCCTGAATACAACATTGCCGTTGTCCGGACAAGCCATCCTCGTCTTGCAGAGCGGATCTTCCTCAAATTCGAACCGGGCTCCGGAGCCAAGCGCGACAAGGATCGGGAAGAGAGTGGTGTATGCACCCCCGCAGAATCCGTCGGGCGTGTCCAGCCCATTGAAGACAAATTTGTCTCCCGCATCGTAGGAATGCGAGCAGTAACCGGTTACCTTTTCAACTTCGACCTCAAACTGTTTCATACAGGAACCCCTTTACACCGAAAATCTGTTTTCATCTACAATAGGATTTTGCGTTGCCCTGCAATTCGTAATTCTTCTTGAACAGTATGGCAAGTAACACCATTGACAGCGGAGCCGTAATGGCCCAAGGAGTCGCAAGAAGGAGTAAATTCTCCGAAAAATCGGGGTAGAAATAAACGAATGCGATCAAGGGGGTAACCCATGCGTGAGCCAGGAAGGAATATCTGACCCATTTCTGTAATCCCTGTTTTTCAAACACGGGTACCGCAAATAAGGTTGCCAGCCCCATAAAGATATACCCTATCGCATCGAAGTCCCAGAAGAGAGAGTGCGGGGTTTGCCTGAGAATTTGAATCTCATCGGCAATACCTCTCAGCGTCATCGGAATGACCGTTGCCAGTTGGACGACATAATTAGCAGTAACAAATACTACATAGATAACCGTAAAGATAAGCGCCGCATGACTCCAGAATTTTTTCTCGACCGGTGTTACATGGTGTAGAGCAAGTATTTCGATCACAAACGGTATGGTTATACAAAGCGAAAACCCATAGATTAGAATCTCGTCACTCGGATACCTGAGAACATCAAAAATCTGCAGCATCTGAACGATATAAAATACGATGGTTGCCGCAACCGCGATAGACCCGGACCAGTATCCGATTCTATATATTTCTCTATTCATCAATGGTCCCTAATTAGATATTGCAAATGGTTCTATATTGATGAGATTTCAGTTTAGTAGATGTGCCCTGTCGATCCCGCCCGACCTATAAACAATGCTAAAACGAATAATGGTAAGTCCGTTCTACGCTACGTCGATACTCACATACCGAAAGCCCGACACAAAAATGCCACGGCGCGCTTGCGGCTGTCCTGTGCCGCTTCGGCATTCCATTGAAGGATGGCCGTCTGATTTTCTGCAAACGGTGCGTATCCCTTCCAATATCCCTTACGGTCGAATCCGTGATTGACATCGGGATACACTGTCAGCGAAACAACACCCGGTTGTGCCTCGTTCAGCCAGTCGCAAAAACCCCCACAGGACTTTCCATCGCCCCATGAATCCTTCTCTCCACAGAGTATAAGAATCGGAGCTCCCGTTGGTCCGGTCACATCAAAATTCTTTCGCAACTCTTTGCACACGGGATAGAACCCCACATGGGCGGCAAATCCCGGCTGGTTCGGTCCCAGCCACTGTGTAACTACCTTTTGTGAAGCAACGGAAACGCTCAGATGACCACCGAGAGAAAATCCCATGATGGCGATTCGCTGTGCATCGACGCGCGGATGAGAACGCAAAGTTTTAAGTACCCCGAAAACCCACGGATGGAACGTTACCATGGGCGGACGGTTGGAGAGGGAGGTAAAGACACCGGTCTTGAAATCAACTTCGAATGTCCCTATCCCGGCATCCAGTAGCGCAGGACGGTGGAATGCGTACCTGTCGTCAACCCCCGCGGACCCGTGAATGAGAACCACCACGGGTACAGGGTCATCGCTCTTTTGTGGCAATGTCAAGGTGCCGCTGAAATGCCTGGGTGTCGCTTCAAGACCTTCAAACCGTACCGTTTCAGGGTTTATCCGAGAGGCACACCCCGAAAGAACCGTTAAGACGAGTGCAATCAAAGCAGCAATCCTGAGCGGTGTCACCAAAGGAATCCTTCTCTCTGTATGTTTCATACGGCTCACCTATTTACATGTTACTTTATTTGTCACCTGACACTGTGGCACAGCCAACCGACATATCTGGTGTACCCCGACTTGTCATAGTTTTTAGACAGTTCATTCATGAAACCGTGCAAATACGGCGTCCTGTGAAGCACAACATTTTCCCTGCCCGACAGGCTTTGTGCCAATGCATCAACACTGAATCCGGCTTCGTGTGTCGGCAGTACAAGGTCGATCATAATATTCGGATGTATCTCCGTCAGGTGCCTGACCTGCGAACCGTAGAAACAGACTGCGCGTTTCACTTTTTCAGCGTTCAACGACTCGGAAATTTGCCAGACAGCGGACGCCCCGACACTGAATCCTATCAAAACGGTCAGTGACGGTGTTTTCTCCAATGTCGATTGCACTATGTGACAATATCCGTTTAAGCCGATATTTTCCATAAAAAATTCATAGGCTTGTTCTTCGGTCTGAAAGCCCATGTCTTCCCCGGCGTACGGATCGATGACACCAACATCGGCTCCTATGGCCGCGCATAATTTATCCAAGGCCGGGGTCTTGCCAAAGATGTCAGATACAATAATTCTGCGCATTATTTCGCCATCCCGGTTAATGAAGAAATCAGTAGTTGCTGCGATCCATCCGGCAGATGAATTGGTTATATCAAGTTGTTATCATTCGATTACCTGACTTTGCGACAGGCATATTCGGTCAGAAAATCGTTGGGCGACTTGGCCTTTTCTATGGAAAATCCGGCTCTTTCCAGCATTCCTTCCACTATCCAGTGAAAGGTGCTGTACTCATCCCTGATATGTGTCTCGACTTCCTGTCTGAATTCTTCTCCCGCGACTTTTTCAAATCCGGCAATCCACGCATTGATCGTACCGACATAATCCCGGGGATCGAAATGAAAGACGACATCATGGATATACAGCAGGCCGCCAATCTTCAACATGGCATTGATCTGCAGCAACGCGATCTGTTTCCAGAAATCCGGCAGGTGATGAAATGCGGCCTTTGTAATGACCAAATCCGCCAGCTCATCTTCATGCCGGTAGGTCAGAAATCCCTCGTTCACAAATGTGAGGTTATGAGCAGTGCTCCCCGATTTCTCCTTTGCCTGTTCGATCATCACATCCGAGACATCAACGGCGTATACGGCCTTAAAGAGGGGTGCCGCAAGAATCGCCGTTGCTCCGGTGCCACAGCCCAGGTCAATCATGATCTTGTTTTCCGTATTCCGGATTCCAAGAAACTCCATCATGCCTTTGAACTCTTTCTCGTAATCGCGGAATTTCTGATGTCGTTCGTCATAGGCTTCAGCCAGTTCGGCCTTCGAGTAATCGACACCGCAATGTTTAAACTCGTCATATATCCACTGTTCCATCTTCATTCTTCCTCCATGTTTCAACATACCACCGGCATAAGCAGGAGACAATACCATTTGTAATCGACAAGAGATTTCCTTAGCACACAAGTTCTCTCTCCAGAAGGAAACTCCAGGCCAGAAAAACGAGAAGGACATGCCGGTGCCATCCGATCCACGACCGGCCCTCATGATGCAGGAGGCCGAGGTGCTCAATCATAAACCGTTTGCAGATCATGGCCTGTTCCCATGCTCTCCCGATCCGTTCCAGACCCCCAAGAGCCGCTCCGTCGGTAAGTGTCACCAGGAAATAGCGGTATCCTCCTTCCCCTGCCGATATGCCGGGCGGCGACACGACGAGCCAGGCCGGTTTATGGCGGATGCCCTCCCGGTATCCCTGAGCCGGCCACACCTGCCGGGGAGTGAAAAAATATGGTTCCGTTTCCCCGGGCGGGCCCGCACCAACGGCGTCACGAACATGGGAGACGGCCACCGGCATCTGATCGACACTGAAACGCCGATGATGCTTCCGTGATCGTTCTCTGCCTCGTCTTTTCGAAGCTTCTTCCACAAACACCGGTTCGGCGGGAAACACAGCGGTATCCGGCGATACCTCCACGACATAGGGAATGCCCTCTTCGTCGAGTTGGTCCCGAAACCCGGAAACGGACCCGAATGCAGCGCCCGATACGACCGAACCTATTGCAAGCCCCTGCCCTTTCGCCTGCCCAATCTGCTCAAGTCCCAGCATCCATCGTTCCCGGTGGCGGACATGGTCGGGAATTCCTGCGTTTCGCCTTCGGAGCCGATGCATCTTATCGCCAGACCGGCTCCAGAATTTCGGCACGTACAGATCGATGCCCCACGGCATGGCGGCATTCCCCCACACATAGATCGAATCCGTCGCCATCTGGCAGTTCACCATCCTGCCCGGGTCTGCGCTGTACTGCCTCGCCACGCAGACACTGTGACCACCCCGCTTGGGGAACAGGGTCTCTCCTACCACCAGCAAGCCATTGGTACCGGCATGAGCGGTCATGATGCGTCGGCGATATTCCCTCCACACCCCTTCCGTATCCCATTTCACCTCCGTCAGAAGGCGTTGAAGCGACCGTTCGGAGGCCTCCACCCGGAGAGCCATGGGTTCCACGGATTTTCGGTCGCCCTCGAGGATGAGTCCCAAGACATAACGGGAGGCAAGCGCACGGCCCTCCGACCGGCTGAAATATTTGCCGAAGGGACGCATGAACACTTCCACCTCGTGAAGGGAGATATCTCGTTCCATATTTTTTCTGTACCACAGGGGATTGCGGAAGACAAGCACTAAGTGTCGGAGTATCATCGCAATAACTTATTTAGTTATTATTTCATATAGTTATTGATTGACATTTGTTATTGTAGTAACTATACTGTTCATAATGGGTATTGACACAGAGAGTGATGTGTGATTGGAGAGGCGCGGTTCTGAAAGATTCTTCCGGCACCCGTGACAATACATCCTCAAGGAGACAAGAATTCATGAAAGTGTTCGTTGCATTCGACGATACCGATAATATCGATTCAACCTTTGGGACAGGAAAGCTGACCCGCTGGTTTGAAGACGAGCTGCCTCAGGGGTGCAGTCTCTGGGGCGTGGTGCGGCAGCAGTTGCCGGTTATGGAGGGCATTCCCTACACGTCGCACAACAGTTCGGCCTGCGCCATTGTCGATGCACCGGACCACTCGATCCTTCCCGACCTGATCCAGCGTGCCGTCGCTCATGTGGAGAAACTTGCCGCACCCGGCAGCGACCCCGGCCTCTGCGTCGCCTGCGATGACGATCCCTCCCTTCCTCGACTCATGGACTTCGGTCTCAAATGCTCCCGGCAAGTGGTAACCCAGCAGGAGGCTCTCAGTGCCTGCGAGGGAATCCACCTCTCTGGACATGGCGGCACCAACGACGGCATCATTGGGGCGGCGGCAGGCGTCGGCCTGTGTGTTTATGGCAGGAGCGGCCGGTTTATCGAATTCTCCAGACTGCGCGACTTTCCCTCTCAGGTGACGGTGTCCGAGTTGGAAGCGCGCGGCATCATTGTGATCTCCGTTGACCGGGAAGCCCTCACCCCGGCCCCGGATGATGTGATCGATACCCAGGGATGGCTTAGGCCCCGATTATGGGGCGGCAGGGTGCTGTTGCCGGTCAACAGAAACGGCAACCAGCTATGGGAAACCGTGGGAAAGAAACACAAGAAAAAGGAGTGACAGGTCATGGCAGGAACAATCTTTTATCGAATGAGGAGAAAGGTGGACGAGGGAGAGAAAAAGCCTCGATACCACCTGGTGGCGTCGGCGGGAACGGACCTCAAGATACATGCCAAACACGTGCGCAAGAGCGAGCTCGAACAGATCGCCAAAAAGATCAACGCGGAACTGGTAGAACTGACCGGCGGCGAAAAGAAGATGAAATAGGCGAACGACGCCCGATAGTCTAAAGCGTTTCAACTGCAGGGTCCCCATGCCACGCGGGCATGCGGGGCCCTGTCCTTTTCATCCCGGTGAGGTGCGACCGCCCGGTTCATCACCATTAAACGGCTTTCCTTCTCCGACACTTCTCTGCTATAATGCGCTAACGAGTCAATGGTTACGGTCTCGTACAATGCGCACCCGGTGGCGGTGTGTCGGTTGAGAGTCACCGTGACGGGCAATGGAGAGCAACTCACATAAAGCCCTTCCGGAACAGTCAGATATACAACCCAAACCATTCATGGAGGAGATCGGTCATGGCCGGAAAAATCTTCTACCGAGAACGTCAGAAGATTAATGAGGGTGAGAAAAAACCCCGTTTTAATCTGGTGGCGGTGGCGGGGCTTGACATGAAAATATTTGTCAAGCATATGCGAAAGAGCGAACTCGAACAGATTGCCCGTGAAGTCGGGGCGGAGCTGATCGAACTCAAGCGGGGCGAAAAACAGGATGAAGAGATAGAAGTATAGCGCCCTGCCGGAGCGAACCACCCAGTCCACAAGTTTGAATATTTTACAGAAAAATTTCATCAAAAGGATTTCGAGGTATTCATATGGCACTTCTAAGAGAAAAGGATGGAAAGAGACTGCACGTAAAGAGTCAGCTCATGGGTGAAAGTCTGGTGGGCAAAGACCTCTACGAAAGCATCAAACTGGCGCCCCAGACCCGCCTGTTTCCCGATGTGGACGTCCTCAAGATCGGCGGGCAATCAATTTGCGACAGGGGAATCAAGGCCCTGCCGTCAATCGTGAAGGAGATTGTTGCGAACAAGGACCACCACAAACTCCTCATCACGACCGGGGGCGGCACGAGAAGCCGCCACATTTACAGCATCGGTCTCGAACTCGGCATGCCGACCGGCATTATAGCGAAGTTCGGCAGCACCATCTCGGAACAGAACGCCCTCCTCATCGCCACCCTCCTCTCACCTTGGGGCGGGGTAAAGATCGGTCACGACGACGTGGTGAAGCTTCATACCTACTTTGCCACTGAATGCATCCCCATTATGCACGGCATGCCGCCCTACGACTACTTTGCCATTCCGCCGGCAAAGGGGCGAATACCCGTGCACCGCACCGATGTGGGCACCGTGCTCCTCGCCAACCTCATCGGCTCCAAGTCCTGTATCTTCGTCAAGGACGAAAAGGGCTTGTATACCGATGACCCGAAAAAGAACCCCCATGCCGATTTCATCGCCGAGATCGGCGCGCGCGAACTGATGAAGCGGGATCTGGTTGATCTGATCGTGGAGCGTCCCTGCCTCGAGATCCTCCAGGAAAGCGAAGTGCTCGACAGCATACAGATCATCAACGGCATGGAAGAAGGAAACATCACCCGTGCCCTTGCCGGTGAACACGTGGGCACCATTATTTATCGGGAAAAGTAAAGAAAGGATGATGATATAGCCTCATTCAGGAATAGGTGGCAGCTTTTTAACAGAATATGTACAAATCAATAATTTTGTTTTTTACCGGTCTTTCCGGGTGAAAATTTCAAATATTCACAAATATCAGATTCACCCTACCAACTACCGGACGCACCGCCGCCACCGGATGATCCACCTCCGCCTGAAAAACTTGATCCTCCTGACGACCATGATCCGCCGGAACTGCCAGATCCGATCGATAAGCCGCCGATTGAAGCCCGCCCCTTGGTGCGCAAATCTTTATGAGCCTTTTTATACCAGTCGGTCTTTCGTAAAAACAGTTTTGTTACCGGAAAGCCAATCATATACACGATAAAACCAATAAACGCGCCGGTGGATCCCAGAATGATGATCGGAAAGGTCGCCCAGAATGGTATTAAAAAAAAGTAAAGAAACCAGCCGAAACCCGGCGTGAGTATCGCAATCGCGGTAAATATTCCGATAATTCCAAAAATAAACGCTCCGAGGAGGATACGTTCTATAATCGAAAGCTCAGGTCCCTCTATTTCAAAGAATCTCGACTTTTTTGTTGAACCGGTATCGACGGCCGTTTTTGGCAGTTCTCCGCCCTCAAGCACATCTACCACGGCCCTGGCGCCATCGGCGATACCGCCCTCATAGTCTCCATTTTTGAATTTGGGGGTCATCACCGTTCGAATGATCTGCCCAGCCATCCCATCGGTGAGTGTTCCCTCAAGACCGTAACCGACTTCAATACGCATTCGCCGGTCGTTAGGAACCACTACAATCAAGATACCGTTATCTTTGCCTTTCTGGCCGAGTTTCCATGATTCAAAAACCTTGGCTGCGTATTCTTCAATGCCCTCCCCGTCGATTGTGGGAATCGTCAGGACAGCGATCTGGTTTCCGGTGCGGTCTTCATGTGCTTTCAGGCCTTCCGACAGTGACCGGCTAACCGCCGGGGATAAAAGCTGTGCGTTGTCCGTGATTCGTCCGGTCAGATAGGGGATATCCGCGCCAAAAAGCATGGAGCCCATGAGCAGCACGAGGGGGAGTACCAGGAACATCGATCGTCTCTTCATATTCCTTCCTCCTCGATAATT
This sequence comes from Syntrophales bacterium, assembly GCA_036825195.1. Classification (GTDB taxonomy): domain Bacteria; phylum Desulfobacterota; class Syntrophia; order Syntrophales; family UBA2210; genus UBA2210. The sequence continues at coordinate 11,629 of DAISYQ010000013.1, read as the reverse complement.
TCGTTGGGCAGTTCATCATCACCGGCGTCCGGCTCGGAGGTTGCCAATATGTGGGACAGGTGGTCCAAACCGGCATCGAATGCCTGTCGGATTTGGCTGCGTCTCAGAGACGGCATCATTGCCGCGATCATGTTGCGTACATCTTCTTCCTTTAAACGCTCATCCAGGCCCCTGTCCGGCAGAATAACAACGCGGCGCTCAAATACACTGACCAGAAACAGAATACCTGTCCTTTTTTGAGTGGCAAACAGCTCACGGTCCAGGAATAACGATTTTGCATACTGCTCCACTTCCAATTCAGCGCGATGGTCGGATAAGAAGCATTTCGCAAAACGCGGAATCAGGACGGTCAGCAATGCAAACAGGGCGCCACATGCCAGCATGCCCACCACCGTTATCAGCGCTGTCACATGCGGATACCAGTCGTACAACCACCAATCCAACAGAAGAAGGACCAATCCGGCGACGGACGCGCCCAGCGCGAAAGCTTTCCATGGCAGTTCTGCGTACGTGTCACTGCGCTGGATGACTGTCAGAACGATCTGGGTTCGGGTGCGCTTTTCCGTCTCAGCGATGCGTGTATCCAGGCTGCTGCGATCATCATCTGATAATGTTAGTTTCATGCAAAATCCTCGTATTGAAGCTCCCCGCAACAAGTTACGGGGGATCTCCGACTGTTAAGGAAAATGTATCTTTATTCACTCGCTAACCCCGCCGCAAGCAGCGGGGAATGCGCTCACTGTTCAGTTCAAAGATTGTCTTTTATATGATCTATATTTTTTCTGTTCGGACAGGTTACAGAGGCGTGAACCGGCTGCCGTTCCTGCCGGCTGGAAGCTACGAGAAGCGACAACCGGTTTTGAATTTTCGATTTCATTCTTCAATTTCTTCAATCCCGGATTGATATAGGTTTTTTAATGATACGTTCAACCGCACAACCCGCGATACAGACTCTATTAGCAAATCAATTAAACCTCAATCGCACAAACAATCTACCGCAAAGGACGGGAAGCATCCCACTTGATGAGATGTTGGATTTCAACCTTTGACCTTATTCATAGCTCAAATTCTTTTTTTCCGAATATTCTTTTATATATTTGGCTATTTCGTTTTTCCCATTATTTTTAGCAAAGCTATAAGCCGTTAATCCATCATTATTTTTTATGTCTGGTTTTGCTCCTCGTCTTAAGAGGAGTTTTACAGCGTCTATATTTGTTGCCCATACTGCATCATGCAGAGGTGTATAACCATTCCTTATACCTTTAGCATTTGGATCAAAACCATAATCTAGCAACATCTCAATTATCGATAAGTCTTTTTGGAACATCGCGCCATGCAACGCAGTTCCACCAAAACTATCTCGATGATTTATATCTGGCTTTGTTTTTAATATTTGGATTACTTTCTGCTTATCGCCATTATACGCAGCTGATTCTAAATCTGCACAATATGCACTAATATTTATACCTAAGATAATAAAGGCGAAAAGAGCAATTTTTTTTAGATTCAACATAGCGAAACCTCTTTCTGTAAAATGATATACTGAAGCATAATTTGACAATAAGCGAAACCTCTTTCTGTAAAATGATATACTGAAGCATAATTTGACAATAAAGGTTCACAATAGATTGTTTTTAATATTTTTGAAACATGAATATAAAAGATGATCCTTTGCCGTACGAAGAAATCTAACGCGCAGTTTAACAGGCGGGCGCAGCCCGTCCTTGTTGAAACTGATGTTGTGAGTAATAATAAACAAGATACTATCCTACAACTTTTCGTCTAACTATATCTATTGCTTTTGTATGTTCAGGTTTTAAACCAGGGATAGTCCATTGACTAAAATTATTAAAGGCTCTTAAATCCCTTTGGACCCTGATTAAGCACATGGGTGTCGATCATCGTGGTTTTTATGTCTTTATGCCCGAGCAGTTCTTGAATCGTTCTGATATCGTACCCACATTAGGTTTCCTTACCGCCTTTTTCGGTTTCAAAGGGCGACCGAGTGAACTCTCAAGATTTTCGACAAAACCTACGCTGCCAAGTGGTCGTCCTGTATGTTCGTACCTTTGCATCTCTATAATTTCTTCTTGCTGAAGTTACGTTAAGTCAAGAAAATAAGTATGGTTTCCCCCGATTTCCCAGAAACTATGGGATGCGATAACCGGTTTTGGATTTTCGATTTCATTCTTTAATTTCTTCAATCCTGGATTGATATAGGTTTTATAACGCCGCGTGTCTCTTACACACGCATGTTCTGCTCAATTATCCGGTTCCAGACGTTTTCCGAGGCTCACGACATCGTCTTTCTTGAAACCAATTCTCTCGTAAAACCGGATCGCCGAAGCATTTGTGCCGCGCACCTGCAGGTTAATCTTTGGGCAGCCAGCAGATCGAAGCCGACTTTCGGCTTCGTCCATCATCAGTTTGCCAATCCCAGAGTGCCGGTGTTGTGGATGAACAGCAAGATAATTGATCCAACCGCGATGGCCATCGTACCCAGCCATGACCGTGGCAATGACCTGGCCGTCGGAACATGCGACAAGGAACATATCCGGTTGAATTTTAAGCTTGCGCTGAATATCACGATGAGGATTATTCCAGGGAACGACCAGACCACAAGCGGTCCACAGTCGGATCACAGATTCCTCATCATTTGGATCAAATGGTCTAATTTCCATATTCACCATTTATGAGCAGAACGTAAAGCTAAGACGCGCGCCTAGCCGAGGTTAAAGTAAATTCGGGTTATAATTGAGATGGCCGAAGCCGATTAAGCAAAGCCCAAGTTTGAGCTTTGTGCTTGAGCGAATTGTCGGGCGCTCTTACACGCTCTCTTGCACATTCTGAAAACGAACCCTTCCTACCCGCCCCATCAAATCGCACAGATGAGCCCCTTCAGTAAATCCCCGGAATCAACCGATAGTGCACGCGCCGCGTATATTCCTGATACCCTGGCAACTCTTCCTGTAGAGTCTGGTCTTCCAGCGCGGTTCTGATCACCGTGATGATCAACGCCACGGTCGCCGGAATGAGTGTCCACACCGAGTCTAAGGCCAGCACAATACCCAGCAGTGGCAGAATATTTCCAGCATAGCCCGGATGCCGAACAATCCGATATGGGCCACTGTCACACACCACATGCCCTCGATCCGTCTGAATACGCACCACGCTGGAAAAAAAGCGGTTCTCTGCCAATGCCCACGAAGAGAAAGCGTATCCTAGCGTGATCAAGATGAAGCCGAGCACAATGAGCCATAGCGGAAATACGGGGGACCAGCCACGGCGGTGATCGAGCCCTGCCACAATAACCAATGGGAACACTAAACCCAGCGCCATCAGCGGAGCAAGCACTTTGTCCCAAGCTTTCGCACTTTGTTGGATCTTCTCAATGTTTTGTCGTTCGGCCATCAACCCCGGATGCCGCCGTTCCGCCAAAATGCGCCCCCCTATGCCGGCGGCAACGATCAGCAGAGAATAGACCCACGCCTGCCACCAACCGAAATCCCCTCCGCATACCAATAGAACCAGTGGGATGGAAAGATACACCACAACTACACCGATCCAATGGCGAGGAGACGCTGTTTGAGCTGCCTTTTGATTATCTGGTTTCGATACCATACCATTCCTTCGAAGCATGTATCAGTCCATGTGATCGCGTGCTTAATACCGGCATCAGGCGCTACGATGATTTTTGTAAAATGATGAATTTGCCGTAAACATTGTACTTCCACTCATCGAGTGGCGATTGCGCCCGGGTGGAGGCTTTTTTTATAACATTTTTAATTAATTCACATATACAATTATCTGGGCTTATACATAATAAACCCAGTTTTTCGAAATTTATCAAACCCTAATTTTTCATACATAGCATGTGCTCTCTTGAGATGAGATCCCGATAACAGCATAACCTCCGTACATCCATTATTCCACGCATAATCCAAAGAAAATTTAACAATTGCTTTCCCAAATCCTCTTTGTCGATAATCAGTATGCGTTACAACATGTTCAATTAACCCATAACCATCGCCACCTCTTATGAATGATGGAGTAATTGAGAGAATACAGGATGCTACTATCTTGTTTTCAGTTTCCAGGACAAAGTAATTTATCAAAGGATTTGATTCAATCTGCTTCCATATTTCTCGGATTTTATCAGGCGCTAAAGTTGGTAAATTATCTTCATGGGTATAATGAAAGTATAGTTCAATAAGTTGATTTAGTTCACTTTCTTTGATTTTTCGGATAATCATGATTAGTTTCCTGAGGTTATAACAGTGTTTATATAGTTTCTGTATAAAAGCCAAACATAGCTGAAACAACTACGTACTACACCATCCCCTTACACTTTACAATGTATCTGCAGGGTTCTTAAATTTCTTTGGACCCTGATTAAACACAAACGAACTCTCCAGACTTTCGACAAAACTTACGTTGCCAAGTGGTCGCCCTGTATGTTCACGCCTTTGCATCTCTGTAATTTCTTCTTGCTGAAGTTACGTTAAGTCAAGAAAACAAGTATGGTGTCCCCCGATTACATTTTCTTCAATCCCTAGATTGATATAGGTTTTATAACGGGTTGCATAAGCGGTTTGGCTGTTTTTTAGCCAAATCCGACTTGATGCAAAGGTTGGACAATAGAACTTATTCATGATCTTTTTAATCTTTATCTCTATTCAGATCATCATACCAATATTTTTTTGCGAAGTTCTCAACGCGCTTGAATGAGAAACACATTGCATATAGTGCATATGCGATCAGGGTAAAATAATGCCAGTCTCCATACTGATCAAATTTTCGCATGGATGTTACTGCCTTGGTAGAAGTTACTCTTGTCAATCTTTGTCCACGGGTGTTGCCCAACCTTTTTAATCGCCAAAGGAAATCAACATCTTCAGCGAACAGCTTTTGCTCATTGTACCCGCCTATGGCCTCAAAATCATTCCGCCAACAAAAAACAACTCCCGTGTCCATGCCTGTTACCCATATCATAGGTACCATGAACATATATGCCATCGCGATACCAAAGGACATACGCTCCATACGGACACCGGTTGAACCAGCTATGATTCTATTGTTTAACATCGCATGATCAATTGCGTTAAATGTATTGGGATGGATTTGGCTGTCGGCGTCTACAAACATTAGGATATCTCCCCGGGCGACAGTTGCACCGGCATTGCGTACAGCCGCTATGACGCGTTTTTCTTCGTGAACAAGCACACACCCACGAGTTCTGGCTATCTCTGAAGTTTTGTCGGTAGAGTCATTATCAGTAACAATTACTTCAATTGCATTTCTGCCACAATTATAATTACGTCGAGCGATATCCACTGTGTCAAGCAACGCGGGAAGATAGTCCTGCTCATTATGAGCCGGGATAATCAGCGAAAACCTAAAAGCAGGTTCCTCTATCATTTTTTTAAATTTCTCCCGCCATTCGACTTCCTAATATTAGCCTAACATTAAATAGACAGTTTTCTTATAAAACCGAAATACAGTTAATGAAACTGTATAAACCGCCTATGCTGTTACAAAAAAACAGTTCTTAAGTATCTAATCATATATTGATAATCAAATTATTCATTATTTATGAGGGGGTGTTATACAGAACTCCGTAATACACCATCCCTTACACTTTACAATGTATCTGCGGGACTCTTCGTTCCCTTTAGGAAATTCCGGGGACACTGTTACCTATTAGTTTGTATCCTTAGGTTTTCTTCCCGTCTTCTTTGGTTTCAAAGAGCGACCAAGCGAACTCTCCAGACTTTCGACAAAACTTACGCGGCCACGTGGTCGCCCTGTATGTTCGCGCCTTTGCATCTCTGTAATTTCTTCTTGCTGAAGTTACGTTAAGTCAAGAGAATAAGTATGGTATCCCCCGATTTCCCCCACGCTTGATCTCAGCCTTCAGGAATCGGGGTTGCCTCAGTATCAGCTGCCCATATCCGATAGCGGGCCTCAACACCTTCTCGTGCGTAGATCACGATGGGCAAGCGGCTGTTATAGCGGATGAGGTAGGGTTCGCCCCCCAGCGGGACGAAGCGTCTCTCTTTTGGCGCGTTCGGATCGATTGCCACCAGCGTACCCGCCATGGGCCCAAGTTTGGAGACAATGTACCGAGTAAAGCCCCATACCTTGATCGTTTCTGCCTTGATCTTGCCGCCAAAGAAGTACCTGTTGCCCTTGTCGACCTCAACCGTCTTGCCCACGATCAGTTCCATTTTGAATCCAGCTTCTTCCTTCTGCTGCGGCAACTGCAAGACATGGCGAACAATGCCCGCCTCGGCCGGCGGAAATGCTTTCATGTTGCCCGCTGCTTGCAAGGGTAGTATCGCAGTAAACATCGCGAGGGCGGTGATCAGAAAAATCTTCATCATCTCTTCTCCTTTTGCCGAACGTTGCTAATCAGCCGCACGGCTTTTTGCGTCGGTTGTATTAGCCTTGTTAGGCTTTCTTCTTGCTATGGGTCTTCTTGGTGGTACCACTCTTTCTTATTGGTCTGGGAGTGTCATCGGATAGGCGCTCCAATTCAAATGCCAGCCGCATTTTCAGGAAGAAGTCGCCGGCATCACCCCGGCCTTCATACTCTCTCCCTCTGAATGCAGTGTGGATGGGCACCAAACCTGAGTGCTTTGAGGCGCTCTGCCACGCGTCGACAATACCGTGAGCATGGTTCTCATCGTCTATGACATGATAGGCTAAGCTGCTCTTCCTCAGCGCCGCTGGTGTACCCAAGGGAAGCCCCAACTGATTAAGAGATAAGACTTTTTTCTTAATCTTCCTGCTTGGGATAAGATCGATCAGGTGTGCGATGCTTCGAACCCCGTATCGAAAGCGCGTAGCAGCGATCATTCGCAACAAAGCTATCGGAACCATCTCTAAGTCGCTCCCGAACCTTTTTTTTAGGAGCTGGCATCCGATGGCAACTTTGTCGGCGCGTCGGTCAATACCCTTCGCCGGCTCGAAGAATGGTGGTATACTGATAACCGCGCCATTAATCCGAGAGAAGAGATCAACAGCCTTGGACGTCATGCCCTGCGGGAGGGGGACATCTGTTGCCATGCTCTTCGCATGTGTAAGGGTCTCTTCAAGGGCTGGATTGCTGCCAGCGAGGACAACGACGGTCTTGCCTAACTTTAGATCTCGTTCGCCTAAACTGAGCGAGCCATCCCATAGAAGAGGAAGCAGAAGTCCGTAGTTCTCAACTGATGAGTCGAACTCATCAAAAAATAGCAACGGCAACTCGTCCTCGACCTTGGCGTTTCTTGCTTCATCCAGTGGTCGCATAAGATCATCTGGTGAACTCATGCTCGCCATGTTGAAAGTGATTGCAGTAACATCGCGTGAACTGAGGTTTTTCGCCACACAGTCGATGAAGTGAGATTTACCAGCCCCGGGAGAGGCGAACATCAAGAAATTCAATGGGCGAGTTTGAGTCAGATCGTCTGCGTATGCCTTGATCCTCGTCAGCATATGTTGAACATCTGCGATGTGCTTTTCATCCAACGTGCAGTAACCCGAAAGTGTATCGTTCGAGAGGGCACAACTATACGCGAATAGGAATCTATCATTAGGGGATAGTTTGCTCGGTGGGGATTCAAGAGCAAGCTTCATAATTTTCTCGCGTGCACTGGCGCGAGCCTTCTTCGCATCCTTCTCACCTACGACTTTTTTCAGAGCCTCTGCTCCCTTAAAAGCATCTTCGGTTATGCTCACATTCATGGTAAGTGAGCGACCATCGTCACTTTTCTTAGTGTTCTTTGACAGCATAGTAGAGGCCTTCTTCGAGACTGGCTTCTTTTTTGTAGTCTGTGACGGCTTGGTTGTACCTGTCGCTTTAGCCATACTTCCTCCTATTGCCTAACATTAAATAGACAGTTTTCTGTATAAAAACAAAACACAGTTAGCAGAACTGTATAAGACCCCTCGAAAACATATTAAGGGTGCAATCGTAAGCAATTGTCATACAAATATATATAAAGAGAACCTCAATTTACGAGGGGGTGTTATACAGAAACTGTATAACACCCCCTCATACACATTATAAAACATCCACCGGGCTTCGAACTCCCTGGAGGCCTTGATTTAAAGCATGTGTATAAGTCATCGTAGTTTTTATGTCTTTATGACCGAGTAGTTCTTAAATCGTCAACCGCATATCATACCCGTCTTCACAAACGAAAAAACCCCGTCTCTGTATGTGAAACGGGGTATCTTTGTCAGATCATAGGTCCTCTTTCTATGGTAAAAGAAGCTAATCCGGTTATACTGCATGTCTGAATGAACGTAACGCTTGGATACTACTCCTGTTATCATAATTGTCAAGGGTAAAATATCTCTACATACTGCACCCGTGATACCTGTTTCAAAATGATAAATTTATGATACACTCATTCCAGGGAGGAAAGAGCAATGGATAAAATAAAGGTTGACAGTGGCGCGGCATTCTTTTACCCGATGCCGGTGGTATTGGTTGGTTCCGTTGTTGGGGGAAAAGTAAACGTCATGCCCGTAGGCTGGATTTCACGGGTGAATTACGAACCACCCTTATTCATGGTAGCCCTGGGGCCCCATCACACCAACAAGGGAATCGAGAAAAACAAGGAATTCAGTATCAATGTTCCCGACGTCTCGCTGATCGAACAGACCGATTACTGCGGCCTGGTTTCGGGAAGTACAACCGATAAATCAGAAGTGTTTGATATCTTCTACGGCGCGTTGGGCAAGGCCCCTCTGATCAGAGAATGCCCGATCTGTATGTCGTGTACCCTCTACGATACCATCAAGTTGCCCTTCGATATCCTCTATATCGGAGAGGTGAAGGAGGTGTTCACGGAAGAAAGGTACATGACGGATAAAAAGTTGGACATAACAAAGATCAATCCCTTCACATTAACGATGCCAGACAATCATTACTGGTCTCTGGGTGACAATCTCGGCAAGGCATGGAACATCGGCAATAATTATAAGAAAAAATGATAGTTATGGAATAGATAGCCGATCGTACAATGCGGCTGTACTGGTGGTGGTCTGCGGCGTTATAAAGGTAACGGTATGAATATGATGCATATGATCGGGAAAACTCCGATACACCCGCTTTTATTTTATTCCGGAAAAATTTCAGGATATATCGTCTGGGTACTGCTGCTGATAGCATTGGTTTCAACACATGATATCAGCAACATGACAACGCAAAGATGGGTTGCCGTCATCATCCTTTGTATCGGCCTGATCTTTTCCATTGTAAGCCTTATAAACCTGGGGAAGTCGACACGATTGGGAGTTCCGACGGAAGATACCGTGCTGAAAACAGGCGGCCTGTATCAAATCAGCCGGAATCCCATGTATCTGGGATTTAACCTGCTGTCACTTTCGGGAATAGTGTTTATCGATAATATCGTTGTCTTCATTATGGGAATCTACAGCATGGTCGTGTACCACCTGATAATCGTGGGGGAAGAAAAATTTCTTGAAAGCCGCTTCTCGGAACAATATCTGAAATACAAGAAACGGGTGAGAAGATACCTGTAAATTAAGCGGACACCAAAGGAGCGATCAATGGCTGAAAGGGTATGCCCCGTATGGGTCGGATATCTTCTTGCCAATCCGATCAGAAGGTTATTTCAGAATCCCGACAAGGTACTCAGCCCGTATATCGAAGACGGCATGACCGTCCTCGATATAGGATGCGCCATGGGATTCTTCAGCCTGCCCGCAGCCCGGATGGCGGGCCGGAGCGGGAAGGTCATCTGCATCGATATGCAGGAGAAGATGATTGCATCACTCAGGAAACGCGCCCTTAAGGCCGGTGTCTCCGACAGGATCGAAACCCGGATATGCAATCAGAATTCTCTCGAAATCGACGATCTGACGGAAAAGGTTGATTTCGCCTTTGCTATAGCCGTCGTGCACGAAATTCCGGATGCCCCCGGCTTTTTCTCAGAGATATACGGGGCATTAAAACCCGGAGCCATATTCCTGGTTATCGAACCCAAGGGACACATCACGGCGGAAGAATTCGAAACGACCGTCTCTATCGCCGAAGAATCAAATTTTTATGTAATTGACAGAGAACAGACCCGCGCCAGTCGTATTGCCGTATTGAAAAAGTGAATCGGATTTCCCCTAATCGAAAGGAGTAAAAAGATTTACCTTACTTGCCCGCACCTCTCACACCTAAGGAGAGGTATGCAGGCAAGTATTGAAAAACTTCATAGCGAATAACCGCTTCCCCTACACATTACAAGCGAAGTCCAATCGGTGTTTAACCCGCCTGGAGCACCCTGCCGATCGTCATGATTTCTGCTTCTTTTGTTCCTTCAAAGAGCTCGAGTACCTTTGCGTCTCGGTACCATTTCTGGACAGCATATTCATCTATGTACCCATAACCGCCATGAAGCTCGACGGCATAATTAGCACAGAAAACGGCGGTCTCGCCTCCAAAATATTTTGCCATTGCTGCGAGAGTGTAATCGGGACGACCCTGATCCATCAACCACGCGGCCTTATAAGTCATTCCCCTGAGCGCTTCAATCCGGATAGCCATCTCGGTGAGTTTCATCTGGGTGAGCTGGTAGGAACCGAGTGGTGCCCCGAAAACTGTCCGTTCCTTAACATACTTGATACTTTCCGCTAAACATGCTTCGGAGAGTCCAAGAGCCTGCCCCGCGACCATGATCCGTGTCGTGTCAAAGAAATGCATAAGCTGGTAAAAGCCCTTTCCCTCTTCCTCCCCGATCAGATTGGATTGAGGTACCCTGACATCCTCAAAGGCTATCTCCGCCGTATCGGTTGTTCGAATTCCCATCTTTCCGTGAATCTTGGTTCGGGTTATCCCTTCCGCATCTGCGGGAACAAGGATTATGCTGTATCTTTTGTGCTTTTTTTCCTCCGGATTCGTGATGCAAGCCGTCAGCAAGAAATCGCAAACCGTTCCGTTGGTGATAAACATCTTGTTGCCATTGATTACATAATCATTCCCGTCCTTGACGGCTCGCGTACCATAGTTGGCTACATCCGTACCGGCATTGGGTTCTGTGAAGGCACCGGCGCTGATTTGCTCGCCTGAACAGACAGGGGGTAAATAGGTCTTTTTCTGTTCCTCTGTTCCATTCTGAAAGATAATTTCACAGCCGAAAGATGACAAGAGACTAATGCAGATCCCCATATCTACCTTGCAGTACTCTTCGGTGATGAGGGTATTACCCAATATACCGACACCCGCACCGCCATATTCTTCCGGTATCCATGCGCCGACAAGACCATTTTCAGCCGCCTTTTTTTGGAGTTCCGGTGTATATTTTTCCTCCTTGTCACATTCATGAACGTAGGGGGTAAATTCCGTCTTGGCAAACTTAGCCGTCATGTCTTTCAACATCTTATGTTCATCAGATAATTCAAAATCCATATTTCTTCCTCCAATTCATGTTGCATTTTTGATTTTCTATTTTAGTCAATTGAGGCTCTTGAAAATGTTATGAACAAATCTCCTACTCGACCCATATGATACAGCCGGCTCCCTGCGTTAATCCGCCACAGATGGCACAGGCTGCGTATCCGCCGCCGTTTTCCTTCAGATTATAGGCCGCTGTCATCATCAATCGCGATCCACTTGCCGTGTTGG
>DAISYQ010000012.1:0-70588 GCA_036825195.1 Syntrophales bacterium | reverse complement strand
TCAACTTCAATTCCCGTAAACTCGCCTCGTACTCCTTCGCATTCATTAATGGCATTTTTCATCCTCCGAATTACCAATCTTATGGAATCAACCTAAGGCTACTCATATAATATCTAAATAGCATCTTTCGAATTGGTCAGATTCAAATGCAAGTAAGATGCCAAGCAGGCTCGTCGGACTGAAATTACCAACGATTCTTCTTTGTGAATAACTGGTTATAAATTTCTGATAATTACCCAGATCATTTTATATATAAGAAATATACAAGTATATTGCGGTTTTTTATTGAAAAGAGCGGTGCATAATCGCATCGCCCTTTTATTAAGCATATCTTCATAATCCCGATATTACAGCAAATATAGACACAGGATGGCTTGTGGTGCCAATATGCATCATTGCAATCGATACACCTTCTCGTCTCATTATATGCAATATAATATTAGTGTATTATTAGTTTGAAACAGAAATCCAACCGATGCTAATTTGCACCATCATGTCTCTGCAGTTTACGAGTTAATGTGGATGGATTAACACCAAGATGGGGGGCGGCTTTTTTGGCACTTCCGTATTGATTGATCATGTCACGAATGATAGAAACCTCTACCTTATTTAAATGTTCTTTGAGAGTTTCACCCTGATGCACATATTTGTGAGCAGGGACCTTATATATCTCAACCGGGAGATCATTGACGTCTATACGGTTATAGGGTGAAATGACCACTAGCCTTTCTATCAGGTTTGCCAGTTCTCTCACATTTCCGGGCCATGAATAATGGATCAGTTTATCCATGGCTTCGCTACTAAACATTTTATTTTTCGAGTATTGCTTGTTAAAACGATTCAGGAAAAGCGTTACCAGGTATGGTATATCCGGAATCCTATCGCGGAGGGGGGGAATATGAACGGGGATTACATGTAAACGATAATAAAGGTCCGAACGAAAACTTTTTTGCCTGACCAGTTCCTTCAAATCTTGGTTGGAAGCACAGATCAATCGAACATCCACTTTTCTAGGTTTTGTACCTCCCACCCGTGTAATCTCAAAATCCTGTAATACCCTAAGGAGTTTACTCTGAAGAGTAAGTGACATTGATTCCACTTCATCCAGGAAAAGGGTTCCCTGATCTGCCACTTCAAATAATCCCGGTTTACCTTCTTTGCTTGCTCCCGTGAAGGCACCCTTTTCATATCCAAACAGTTCACTTTCAAGAAGCGTCTCTGGAATTGCTCCGCAATTGATCTTAACGAAAATCCCTTTTTCCGAACGATTCGATCTGACATGCACTTCTTCGGCGACTCTGTCCTTCCCCACGCCGGTCTCACCATAAAAAAGTACGGTCGCATCGGTTCCACACACGCGCTCTACTAAGTCAAACACGGATCTCATTTCTCTGGACACCCGTATTAATTCATTGTCCTTGTAACTCGACAACTGCATCTCCTGGAGCTTATCCCTGTAGGCTCTCGTCATCTCAAGCGATTCTTCAAGTTGCTGATTCAATCTATTCAGATCGGTCATATCCCGGATATTGCCCACAACCATCTTGATCTCGCCTGTTTCATCAAAGAAAGGAGTACCCGTTACCAATGCATGTTTTCCCGTTTTTAACTTTTGTATGCGGGTAACCGTCTTTCGCTCTTCAAGGACTTTCAGCGTGATACTCTCATTGAAATAACCCTCCCTTAGAAGATCTCGCACATTACGCCCCAGTAACTCAGACACATCAAGACCGGTAATATTTCCATACGCCTTGTTTACCCGTATCGTATTGGCATCACCGTCGGACACATATATCCCGTCATATGAGGTAGCGATAATTGCCTCAACCTCACTTACTATCTCCTGATATCTGGACAGGTGCGGTGAAATCTTCTCATACTCTTCCCTGTAGTGAAATACGCTCATTACACCGACCAGTTCACCCTCCCACATGATGGGGGTCCTGTTGACTAGAAACGAGCCTGCGGTATTGACAACAGGAACCGCTATCTGAGGCTCACCCGTATCGATAATCTTTTTAAAGTCGGGCCAGGCATCATCGTTAATCTCAGAATAGTGGATGGATTGGAGTTCAATCTCCGTCTTGAACCCCAGCAGAGATCTCGCTATATTATTAATATATACAAGATACCCTTCTCTGTCGATTGCGATAATTCCAAAATAAGCAGAGTCAAAGAGAGCTTTATAAGGAATCACCGGATTTGATGTGTTTTCTTCTTGGTTTTTTTTCTGCTCAGGCATGATAAAATTACCATGATAATATATAGTTGATAATATCAATATTAATCGAAAATACTCTATTAAAATCTCTATCCATAGTCAAATGCAAAATGAACCCAAGGCACTCATACCGCAAGAGCGGATTGATTAATCTCACACAAAAGGGTATACAGAACGTCATGAAAGAAGGGTAAGAAGGTACCTGTCATGAAACCAAAGATACTCTTTATGGGAACCCCCGAATTTGCCGTCCCGTCGCTGAAGGCTCTGGTGGACAATGGTTATAATATTGTGGGGGTCGTCACACAGCCGGACAAACCGAAGGGCAGAGGGAGACAATATATCGCACCACCGGTCAAGGTGTGCGCCTTGGAGTTGGGGATACCCGTCTATCAACCCGATCGTGTCCGCGACAGGGATTTCCTGGATATATTCGGGAAGATATCTCCCGACATGGTAACCCTTGTCGCCTTCGGTCAGATACTCCCGGAGGAAATCATCAGATTTCCCCGATTTGGGTGCCTCAACGTACATCCTTCCCTACTCCCGCAGTATAGAGGCGCCGCTCCCATGAACTGGGCCATTATAAACGGAGATCGGGAGACGGGCGTTACCATCATGCTGATGGATGAGGGGGTGGATTCGGGAGATATCCTGTTACAGGAAAAGACGGATATTGCTGCCGATGAAACATTCGACGATCTCCATGCAAGATTGTCCATAGTCGGCGCCAGGCTCCTTATCGGGGTCGTGGAAAGCGCGATCAATGGCACGCTTGTGAGAGTCCGGCAGGACAATTCCCTTGCCACCTTTGCACCCCGCCTTGTCCCCGGGGCCGGACACATCGATTGGAATGACGATTCGGAAAAGATCGTCAATCTCATCAGGGGCCTATCGTCGCGGCCGGGAGCATATTCATTTCTCAGGGACAAGAAATTGAAGATATTCTATGCCGTGGCAGGAAAAGAGAAGTCTTCGGGCGAAAAAGAGCCGGGAACGCCGGGCAAGCTGATGGAGGCAGGTTTGCAGGTAGCCACAAGGGACGGACATGTGTACCTCAAAGATGTGCAGCTTGAAGGTAAAAAACGGATGTTTATCGAAGATTTCATGAGAGGGTATCGTCTCTTGCCTGATGATATGCTTGAATAGGAGATCCGTAAAGATTTCGAACTCAACAAAGAACACTCCCCGCAGTCTTTCCGTTCAGATTCTGAACAGGATAGAAACGGAAAGGGCCTTCGCACAGCCTCTGCTGGACACATACCTTTCAAGGAATATCCTTGCCAATACTCAAGACAGGGGGCTTTTGACCCAGCTTGTATACGGAACTCTCCGCTTCAGAAACCGACTGGATTGGATTATCCGCGCCTTGTACACGGGTGACTTTGAATCCATGGAGGTGGGGATTCGCAATATCCTGCGAGTAGCGATTTATCAGCTACTCTTTGCCGACCGGATTCCGGAGTATGCCGCAACAAACGAAGCTGTCAAGATGACGAAGAAGCTGTATCCGGGACGTTCTAATCTGGTGAATGCCATCCTCCGAAACGCGATGAGAAGAATGGACGAGATATCGTACCCTCTTTTTGATAACAACCCGCTTTTCCATATATCCGTATTGCATTCGCATCCGCTGTGGATGGTGGAGATGTGGGCGAGAGAGCATGGTGTCGAAGACACTCGCGCCCTCTGTAAGAGCAACAATGCAATACCTCCCCTCACTATACGGTCAAACACGCTGAAGACCACCCGATCCGATCTGATTGGGATGCTGGAAGATCGCGGCTGCGGCGCGACTCCCACCCGATATTCACCCCACGGCATTGTGATCTCCGGCCTGACCGAATTTATCGGCACGACGGACCTGTACGAAGAGGGATACATGCAGATGCAGGATGAAGCTTCCCAGCTGATATCCTTCCTGCTGGATCCAAAACCGGGAGAAACGGTGCTGGATGTATGCGCCGGCGCAGGGGTAAAGACGACACACATGGCCGCATTGATGCACAACAGGGGCAGGATAGTGGCGATGGATATCAACCGTCGAAAAGTCGAAGAATCACAGAATCTGTCGAACAGATTGGGGGCAACAATCATCGAACCAATCGTCCAGGATGCAACCCAAAATCCACCCAATGATTTTATCGGCAAGTTCGACAAGATCCTCGTTGATGCACCCTGCTCAGGCATGGGGACAGTGAGAAGGCACCCTGAGATCAAATGGAACACCACGCCGGAAGACATGAAAAAAAATTCTCAACTCCAGAAAGAAATACTGAATCGATCCGTCCCGTACTTGAAGAAAGGGGGAAGCATGGTGTACAGTACCTGCACTGTTTCATCCATTGAGAATGAAGAGGTGGTAAGAGAATTTCTGGCCATCCACCCTGATTTCGAATCTACCGGTCAGACCGCCTTCGCTGCCGACATGGTTGACCGGTACGGAATGTTCAGAACATTTCCTCACCGACACGGCACCGACGGCTTTTTCGGAGTCATATTAAAGAGGAAGGGAGATAAATTGTGACCAAAAATATACCCACCCGTGACGAGGCCCTCGCACTTCTGCATGAATATAATGAAACCGACAGTCTCCGCAGACACGCCTATTCGGTTGAAGGAGTTATGCGCTACTGCGCACGGAAACATGGTGAGGATGAAGAAAAATGGGGTATTATCGGCCTCGTTCATGATCTCGATTATGAACGCTTCCCCGATCAGCATTGCACCATGACACAAAAAATCCTTGAAGAGCATAACTGGCCGGATGAATATATCCGTGCTGTCGTATCTCATGGATGGGGAATATGCTCTGACGTAGAACCGAAAAGTACCCTGGAGAAGACACTGTACGCAATTGATGAATTGACCGGCCTTGTCGCAGCCAACGCCATGATACGGCCCTCCAGAAGTGTCATGGACATGAGTGTGAAATCGGTCAAGAAAAAATGGAAAAATACCTCATTTGCGGCGGGTGTGGATCGGTCAATCATTCAAAAGGGAACCCAGATGTTGGGCGTTGATATAGGAGAACTTATCGAAGATACGATCAACGGCATGCGCGAAGTCGCCGTCGAGATCGGATTGAAGGGAGAACCCGTATAGGCAGTCGTGTCGGACTGCTACGAAACTCTTCTTCTCTCTGCACCCGTGTATAGTCCACCCATACCCCGTATGGGATCGACACCCGGAGTGACCCACTTTTCCTCGGAATAGCGATAGAACTGTTTTATCTTGTTAGCTCGTATAAGCTTGTCGAGCACAAGCCCGGCAACGTAATCGTATGAGTCATCTATATATTTCACCCGTATATACGGTCGTGGTTCCAGCATATCCCATCACCTCCCTGCTATCCGGCCACGTTCATGCATGACATCGGTTTTTGGCATAAGTATAATATCATATCATACAGAAAACATAAAGCATAAACCGAAGGCAACCGGGAAGAAGTACGGATCATCGAGCTCCCCGAAATAGGTTGACTTTACACTGAAAAAAATATAGCAGTGAACCTTTATTATTACAATTGAGAGGACGGATACAGGTGTTTCTAAGACAGATGCAGGTAGGCCATATGGCGGTATTCGCCTATATTGTGGGTGACAGGGAGAATGGAGAAGGGTTGGTCATCGACCCCGCCGAAGAGATTGAACGCATAAAATCAGAAGCCGACAGCAACGGTATCACCATAAAATATATCGTCAACACCCATGGACATGTCGATCATATCTCAGGCAACGCCGACATGAAGGCTCTAACGGGGGCCGACATCATCATCCACAAGGACGATGCCGACATGCTTGTTTCAACACCTTCCATGGTACTTCGCATGTTCCACGCCAAGCCCTCTCCCCCGGCAGACAGTACCGTGCAGGACGGTGACCTGATTACAATCGGTAAGATCAGTCTCAAGGTTATACATACTCCCGGCCACTCGCCGGGCGGCATGTCACTCTATACCCCCGGGTACGTCTTTACCGGCGACACCCTGTTCGTTGAGGGCCTGGGAAGGACAGACCTTCCGGGCGGATCATGGAACGTCATGCATGCGTCAATCATGAATAAACTGTTGACACTTCCCGGTGACACCGTTGTATTGCCTGGCCACAACTACGGAAGGACGCCAACATCAACCATAGAGAACGAAAAAGAGAACAATCCCTTCTTGGGATAAAAAAGGGAGATCACCCGTGGATAACAACGCTATCATCAAGACAGACCTCGCAGGGCTAAAACTTTTCAGCAGGGGTAAGGTACGGGATGTATACGAGGTCGGAGACAACCTCCTTATCGTCGCAACGGACAGGATATCGGCCTTTGATGTCATCATGACCGATCCCGTTCCGGATAAGGGAAAGATTCTGACACAGATGTCCGCCTTCTGGTTCAACGAGATGAAAGACATCGTACCCAACCATGTAATCTCGACGGATGTGGATGCGTTTCCCGAAGAATGTAGTCCTTACAGGGACATGCTGAGAGGAAGAAGCATGCTGGTCAAAAAGGCTGTCGCCCTGCCAGTCGAATGTGTTGTCCGGGGATACCTGAGCGGTTCGGGTTGGAAAGATTACTGTGCAGAAGGGGTTGTTTCGGGGATTCGCCTTCCCGGAGGGTTGAAAGAATCGGCAAAACTCCCGTATCCTATCTTCACACCTTCAACCAAGGCCGGTGAAGGGGAACACGATGCGCCCATCTCAAAGGAGGAGATGGAAAACCTGATCGGTCGTGATATGACCGACAGAATTATCGATATCAGCATGAGGATCTACAGTAGGGCGCTCGGAATCGCCCAGAAAGGCGGAATCATCATCGCCGACACGAAGATGGAATTTGGGACGATCGACGGCGAATTGATACTGATCGACGAACTTCTGACACCTGATTCGTCAAGATTCTGGCCTGAAGATGATTTTAAGGAAGGCAGACCGCAGAAGAGTTTTGACAAGCAATTCCTGAGAGACTATCTTCTCTCCATACAATGGGGTAAGAAACCTCCCGCCCCCCAATTGCCGGAACATGTTATTGCCGAAACGAAGGGTAAATATAAAGAAGCCCTGAGGCGTATTTCGGGACACGACCTTTCGTAAGGCACCACACTTGACATGCGGCAAACAGTTACTAACTTAAAACTGTCGTTTGTACATCCTGCGAACAGTGAATTTACCTATCGAACGGAAATCCGCATTCTATAATGCTGTAGATTATGAAGAACGATTATTATGCAACCCTCGGCGTGGAGATCAACGCCGCAAGTGATGAGATAAAGGTCGCCTATAGAAAGATGGCCTTGAAATATCATCCCGACAGGAATCCGGGGGATAAGGCATCCGAGGAAAAATTCAAGGAGGCCGCTGAGGCTTACGAAGTTCTGTCCGACCCGAGAAAGAGGGAAATCTACGACAGATACGGACATGAGGGACTGAAGGGGAACGGCTTTCAGGGATTTAGAGGCTTCGAGGATATCTTCTCAAGCTTCGGCGATATATTCGAGGATGTCTTTGGTTTCTCCTCAGGCAGGACACGATCTGGAACTGCCGCCCGACAGGGTTCCGATCTCCGGTACGACCTGAAAATCTCGTTCATGGAAGCAGCGTTCGGAACATCCCCTGAAATAGAGATAGAACGACTTGAAAAGTGTACCGAATGCGACGGTAGTGGCGCCGCTCCGGGAACTCAGCCGGTGGTGTGCCCGATGTGCCGCGGGGTAGGACAGGTAACCAGATCAAGCGGTTTCTTCAGTGTCAGATCCGCCTGCCCCCAGTGTCACGGCGAAGGCAGGATAATAGAGAAGCCGTGCAGGGCCTGTCGCGGGACGGGCAAAACGAAGGTACGAAAATCTTTACAGATCAAGATACCACCCGGTGTGGAAACCGGTTCACGCCTGAGGCTCCGCGGTGAGGGTGAAGATGGAGAATTCGGCGGACCCAGCGGAGACCTCTATGTCTTTATATTCATAGAATCCCACGAATTCTTTGAAAGGGATGGCAACGATATCATCTGCCGCATAACCATACCTATGACCCGGGCCGTGCTCGGCGGCAATGTCGAAGTTGCCACCCTTGAGGGGACGGAACGGATCAAAATACCCAGGAATACCCCCCACGGCAAGATATTCAGGCTGAAAGGCAAGGGGATTCCCCATCTCAGAGGATTCGGAAGAGGAGATCAGATCGTTCAGGTTACAGTAGAGATACCGACGGGTCTGAGCAAAAAAGAGGAAAAACTCCTCCGGGAATTTGCCGAACTCCGGGGTGAGCTATAATCGATCGCCATCCTCCGATCACCATGCCGATACTCTGACCTGAAACAATCGCATAAACAGATCCCCTCAAGAAATGAATATGTGCTGATTGGTAAGAAGGAAATACCCTCAGGGGAACCGTTTCTTCGTTTAGGCAACACAGCCGTGACGATGAGTTTTGCACCGCCGGCACCATATCTTTGATCAATACACACATACCACGAGGCGAAATCGTGTCCCTTCCGGCAATATTGAAATAGGGCATCCGATATGGTAGGAAGATATATGAATGGAAAATTCACACATAACGCTGGGATAAGGGAAATACTATTCTCACATGCCTGTCTATGAATATCATGCCCTGAGTATCAAGGGCAAGAAGCTGAAGGGTATCATTGATGCCGAGAGCACTCTGGCAGCACGGCAAAAATTGAGAGAGAGCAATAAGTTTCCCATTGATCTGATTGAAACATCGTCAGGGGAAAGACAGGAGACATCGTATAAAAGATCCGTCGGCAATCCGTTCAAGCGGGTAAGTCAGCGTGATATATCCGTTATGACCAGGCAGCTGGCCACGCTTCTCGGCGCCGGGATACCCCTCGTAGCCTCATTAGTGGCCATCACTTCCCAGACCGTTAACACGCAACTGAAAAAAACTCTGGCCCAGATCAAGGAAGGGGTCAATGAGGGGAACAGTCTGGCACAAAGCGCCTCCCAGTACCCCGGAACCTTTTCCCCTTTTTACATCAATATGATTCGTGCCGGCGA
Organism: Syntrophales bacterium; assembly: GCA_036825195.1. GTDB lineage: Bacteria > Desulfobacterota > Syntrophia > Syntrophales > UBA2210 > UBA2210. The sequence goes on along the minus strand of DAISYQ010000012.1, from coordinate 61,358 downwards.
GGCATCGGGAACACTCGATATCGTCCTCGAACGACTGGCGGACTTCAACGAAAATCAGCAGGCCGTCAGAGGAAAAATAAAGGCTGCTCTCGCCTACCCGCTCTTTATGTTCTTCATAGGCAGCGCCGTTCTCTTTTTTCTCACCACCTTTATTGTCCCCAAGATTACACATATATTTGACGAGATGCATCAGACCCTTCCCGGCATAACGGTCCTCCTGATCTCTTTCAGCGGTTTTCTGAGATCGTTCTGGCTCATCATACTTCTGATCGCCATCGCCCTGTACGGAGGGCTTGCCTATGCGTTCAAACGAACTCGAAAGGGACGATATCTGTGGGACAGGATGAAGATAGGGATGCCGCTGATTGGCCCCATGATTCATAAAATGGTCGTGGCACGTCTGAGCCAGACACTCGCCACCCTTCTACGGAGCGGGGTCCCCCTTCTGACAGCCCTCGCCATCGCAAAGAACGTGGCGGATAATACCCTGATAGCGGATGCACTCGAGGAGGCGGCCAGGGATGTGGAAGAGGGGCAGAGCCTGTCCGCGGCCCTCTCGAAGAGCGGTCTCTTTCCTCCCTTTGCGATCCAGATGATCTCCATGGGCGAACAAAGCGGGACATTGGAACAGATGCTCTCCAAGATTGCCGCCAGTTATGAAACAGAGGTGGAGTCGGGCATCATGATCATGACATCCATGCTGGAACCGATTATGATCCTTATCATGGGTCTCCTGGTGGGCATCATAGTCGTTTCCATATTACTTCCGATCTACGAGATGAATCAATTAATACGGTAATCACACCGGAAACCGGCGAGGAGAAGACGGTAATGAGAAGAAATGACAATGGTTTTACGCTGATTGAATTGATGGTTGTCATAGTGATTCTCGGCATCCTTGCGGGACTGATCATGCCCAGAATCATGAGCAGACCCGACGAGGCGAGACAGGCAAAAGCCCGGATACAGATTGAAAGCCTGGAAACGGCCCTCAAACTCTACAAGCTCGATAACGGAAACTATCCCACCACGGAGCAGGGTCTGCAAGCGCTCGTCGAGCCCCCCGAAGTGGGGGAACTCGCCAAAAAATGGCGGGAGGGCGGGTACCTTGAAAAGGGAAAGATTCCGAGAGACCCCTGGGATAACGACTACCTCTACCTGTCCCCGGGAACAAAAGGAGACTACGACATCATATCCTATGGGGCCGACGGTGAGCCGGGCGGCGACGGTAAAAACAGTGACATTACGAACTGGGATACGGAGTAACAGCGGATTTACCTTAATAGAGCTTTCCGTTGTCGTGCTCCTCATAGGATTGATGATGCTGATAGCCGTCCCCAGGGTCCGCGATAGCCTGCTCAACGACGGCTTACAATCGGCTTCAAACCATCTGGTTAATAGGGGCGATGAACTGCGCAGCGACGCAATCCGCAACCAGGTTGATTACATCCTGCACCTGGATCTCGACAACCGTCGTATCTACGCATACAGCGCAGATGCAACTCCTGAAGCCTTGGATACGATACGGAACCGTGCCTACCAACTCCCCGATGGAGTGATAGTGGAAGATATCTTCCGGTTTAAGGAGGAAAAAACCACCGACGGGGGGTTCGACATACGGTTCTTCAGAAAAGGCTACGTGCAGCCGACGGTACTGCATCTTGCCAAAAAGGACAGACATCGCACACTGATCTTCGAGCCCTTCCTCAGCCGCATCAGGGTGTATGACGATTACAGATAGAGTTCTTCAGACACAGAGGGCAGATTCCTACTTAAGACATGCCGGATATGAGCGACAGGGTGAAGATGGCAAGATTTCCCAGGATGTGAATGACCATAGGCGCCGCCAGGCTTCCCGCGGTCTCGTATGCTGCCGCAAAGAGTACGCCCCCCGCAATCTGTGGCCACGGCACACCGGAACCGATGGGATGCACCATAACAAACAGCACCGTGCTGATGACAAGGGCGACCACTACACCCCATCTCCTGAAAAACCCATACAACACCCCCCGGAAAAAGACTTCTTCCGCCACGGGGGCTATAACGGCTCCCACGGCAAAAAAGAGGAGGATGTCTTTACGTCCTGACGGCAAATCGGCCCGAATCAATGACATGGGATCGATCCCGGCTACGAATAATCCCGCAAAAACAAGGAGGGTAACCGCCCCCAGAAGGGCCGACCACAGCAGGCCCGTTTTCAGCCCGGGCATTATGGCAGGAGGTGACAGCCCTATGGACGACATACCCCTTCCCCACAGGAGCACAATCAGAACAATCAGCACTATCCCGGTGATGCGGGCCGCCCCCATGATAATCATGGGATGATACGTTTCCATCAGAAGCATGCATCTCGTTATTGCCTCCGTAAGAACAACGGCGGCAATGATGACTGCCAGTAGTTTTATTTCGATCTTGTTTGCTTCCACCCAAGGGTCCTCAGGGTCTTATAGGCATACCACTGTTCATACCAGTGATCCGATGCTTCGATCCTCTTCATAATCTCCGGAACAACATGCCTGTCCCCCCTTCTCCCCAGGGCCTCAAATGCCTTGCAGACCACATTGGGCGAAGGGTCGTCCAGAAGAACCAGCAGGTCCCTGTACGCCTCGGGTTTCCTGCTGTACCCCAGAGCGTCTGCAAGCCAGTATCTCTCAGCCGCATATTGAGAGGTGAGCATCGGTCTATAGTTTCCGAACGCACTAATATCAAGCCGTTTTTGCTGTATCGTTTTCAGGGCAGCGACTCGATTTCGCCACTGTCCGGACTCCATAGCACTGCTCAGATTACCCGTATTGACGTTCTTCCCTATGCCCACAAGAGGGAGGAGAAACGCCACGCCTATGAAAAAACAGATTATCGAGGTGATAATTACCGAGTCTCTCGTATCGAGAAAAAGACGAAATATTCTATGAATCACTGTATATGTTACGATATACAGGAGTATGGGAAAAGCCATGAGAATAGAAAAAAAGGTAAACTGACGGAAGAATGCATACCTGTCGGTTTTGGCTGAAAACTCCTGTAACACGGCTGACGGTTTGAGAAGAAAGTCCTCAAGACTGGTTGTAAGAATCGTTTTGCCTCTGTCCTTAAAAAGCAAGGTCCCGTTTCCTTCATCCTTTATCGTCAGGTCAACATCATCATACCCTTCCACATACAGGTAATCTCGACCCTCCAGCGTTCTTTCCAGTGATTGCATGAAAGAAATACCGCTAGCATTCTCCAGTCTGTATGTTTTGAGCATCTTCTGTTCCTGTGTCTTGAATACCTCCGCAGGATACAGGGTATAGGCATAGTAGAAATCGTTTATCTTAGCACCGAACGAATTGGAAAGGAGATAGACATCTCTGATACCCTGGAACGGGCTGGTTCCCATCTGAAGCGTCCAGAGCAATGCGAGGAGTAAAAGGGGGATCGAACAGGCAGCCTCTTTAAAAGGAGCTTTTTCCCCGGATATCCGTCTCATGAAGACCGTGAAGACGATGGGTGGTATGACAAAAAAGTAGGATGAGACAATGAGACATACCCCATGGCTGTTTACCTCAGCAATCACCCATATCCACAATACCAGGAAGGGAATCAGGAGTAATTTGTTGCGCGAGAAGATACGATCCCACACCCAGGCTGCCAGAAATGCCAGGAGTGAGATACCAACTCCCGCACTGAAGGTGAAAAACATACCGCCGAAGAAGGCCGTGGACAGCTCCCGGAGGCCGGACACTATGTACTGGTTGGGAACGGCGAAATAACCGGCGCTCTTTATGGCATCGAGGGACAGGGACAGATGGATATCAGAGATGTAAACCTGAAGCGTAGCTATAATCTGAGCAACCAAGAGGCCGGGAAGAATTATTCTGAATGTCTTCATGGCATCGTATAACACCTATATGGAGAAACATTCTGATCCCCAGACACAGTCACCGGAGCCTGAAAGGGTGGGCTCTGAGAGAATGTATCCGGACATTTCGTTCATTCTCTACAATATCGCTATGATTCACTTCCGGTGGCTTTAGAACTGTTTCTTTATGCAAACATCGTGATTATCATTGCATAATACCTGAACGAATGTGCTTGTCAACAGATAAATGGCCGTATTGAAAAATCCGGAACCCTATGATAGAAATTTTTAAAATACACGGTGTTGAGCATTGTAAGGATGAGATATGGGCAGCTGGACACAGATGACGCAGCGTTCACGCAGATATGGTTCCGGGGGATTTACGCTCCTTGAAGTCATGCTGGCCATGGCCATTCTCGCAATCTCCCTCACAGCGGTTTTTCAATCACAGTCACAGAGTATATCCATGACCGGCAGGTCGCGGTTTGAAACAACGGCTCCCCTTCTGGCCCAATCCCGGATGGCACACATCGAAGCGATGTCGCCGGGAGACATACATTCCGGAGAAGGCGATTTCGGTGATGATTTTCCCGATTATCGATGGAACCTGGCTGTATTCGAAACGGAGATTGAAAACCTGAAAAAGATTGAACTGACGGTAACAAACAGCCGGCTGTTAGTGAATAACGCCTACCGGCTCGTCCTGTACCGGTGATGTATCGCCTATTGGATTCTCATGCGAGATAGGCGGTAACAAACCATTTACGCAGATACCCGGACACACCGAGGAACCGTTATGATTGCGGTTAAAAAAAGCGGCTTCACCCTTGTTGAAATACTTATCGCCATAGCGATCCTGACGATCGTGATGGGTACCGTATATGCCGCTTATATGGGAACGTTCGGGATTGTTGAGGACACACAATCCGGCAATACCGTCTATCGCTCGGCCCGCAGTACTATGGCACGTATGATAATCGATCTGGAATCCGTCTGCAGGTACGATGATTCGTTCAGGTTTATCTCGGAAGAGTTCGAAATAGCGGACAACCGATTTATGAACCTTTCCTTTTTTTCATCGGCCCATCTGGACCCCGAGTACGGAGATGTTACGGGTATTGCGCAGATCGGCTACTATATCGAGGAGGAAGGTGAAGAAGGTCCTACCCTGATGAGAGAAGACACGGTCTTTAAAGATAGTGCCGAGAATGAAGATACTCTTTTCAGGGGTGAGGGATTTATCCTGTGCGAAGGGTTGCGTTCCGTAACGTATACCTTCTACGACACAAAGGGAGAAGAGTATGACTCATGGCATTCCGGGCTCGAACCGCACAAGAACAAAATTCCCTCGATAATCGCGATACATCTGGAGTTTACGAATCCCGATGACGCTGAGAATCCGTACCGGTTCATGACGAAGGTGTTCCTGCCAATGGTGGAAAAACCATGAGAAAGGTCCTGTCAAACAATCGCGGTGTGGCATTAATCCTGGTAATCCTGATGATAGCCGTCATCATTGCCCTCACGCTGCAGCTCAACCTGTCATCGAGATCCGAGGTGTACGAGGCGGCAAATCTGCGAGACGGGATCAAGCTTCTGTATATCGCAAAGTCCGGTTTGTACGGGGCGGAAGCGTTCCTGATAGAAGATTCAAACGATTTCGATTCTCTCAACGAAGACTGGGCAAACCTGGAACTCATCTCCGCGGGATCATCCGCTTTCTTTGACGAAGGACATTTCATGCTGAATATTACGGATGAATCTGGTAAGATACCGATCAATCACCTGGTCAAGGACGGTGAATACAACAGCGAGATCGAAGACGTGCTTATACGATTTCTGACCCTCCCTGCATTCAGCCTCGATGAACATCAGGCCGGAGATATCATCGACGCGATGAAGGACTGGATTGATGAGGATGGAGAAATAACCGGCTTCGGCGCAGAAAATTCGTATTATGGAAATCTGAGTAAGCCCTATGCATGTAAGAACGGACCTCTCGACAGTATCGATGAACTGCTTATGATAAAGGGCGTTACGAAAGAACTGTACTACGGAACCGAAGAAAGCCCCGGCATCAGGAAATATCTCACCGTGTACGGAACGGGTACGATCAATATAAATACGGCTCCCGGAGTGGTGCTGATGGCACTGGCAGACGACATCACCGAGGAAATGGTTTCGAATATGGAGGAGTTCAGAAAAGACAAACTGAACACCCTGTCCGATTCATCATGGTATAGGGGGGTGCCGGGCATGGACGGAATCACCATATCACCGTCACTGATATCCGTGAAGAGCAACATCTTTAGTATAACATCTACAGGGATCCTGAACTCCATGAGCAGGAAAATCAGCAGCGTCGTCGAGAGAGACAGCGGAAAGAAGACCGTACAGATACTATCCTGGGAAGTTGACTGATGCCGGAAAAGATCCTTGGCCTCGACATAGGTGAAGACAGCATAAAAGCGGTTCAGGTTACCGCCGGTCTCAGGGAATACCATGTTATCGACTCGACGATGATCGATATCGAAGAAGCGGGCGGTCTCGACAGGGCAATAGAGAAGCTGTTTGAGAACGGCACCATCAGAAGTAACATATGCATCACATCTCTGCCGGTCAGCCGGTTCTCCTTCCGAAATATCAAACTCCCCTTCAAGAACAGGAAAAAGATCGGCCAGATCCTTCCCTACGAGATTGAACCGCTTATCCCATACCCCTTCGACGACGTCCTGATCGACTACGTGATAACGGTTCCCTCGGAACAGCCGGAGGCGCTGGTGGCATCGACCCTGAAATCCGCCGTAGGCGACCTCGTCCGCCTCCTTGCAATGCACCATGTGGAGACATCGATCATAGATATCGGCTCCGTTCCCGTAGCCCTGAAACTCGCGGCCGACTGCGATTCCGACGAATACGGTCTGCTGCTGGACATAGGCAAGAGTGAAACGGCGGGCGTCCTTTTTACAGGGACCAAAATCATCCAGATACGACACTTTCGATTCGGAGGGGATGACATATCCGACCGGATAGCCCGAACCTTCGGTTGCGACCGGAACCTTGCGGAAGAGAGAAAAAAGACGGGAAGGGTCGAAGGTGCGAGGGAGGATATCGGCACGGTATATACCCGCTTCTTCTCAGACGTTGAGAATACCCTGAACTTTCTTATGCTCAACGGCGCAATCGATTCGATGCCCTCAACAATATTTCTAACCGGCGGAGGGTCGCACTCGCCCCTGCTGAGGGAGGAGATGGAACGGTTCTTCTCCATTCCGGTAGCCGTGGCCGATCTATCGGCGACCGAATCCATTCATATGGAGAGAAAAACCGCAAAGAGCTGGGATCCTGCATTTATGAATCAGGCCCTTGCACTCGCAACCAGGAATGTACGGGACACGGACGGATTTAACTTCAGCCGTGGCGATTTCAGACCGAAAAGAAAGTATGATGAATTCAAGAAAAGTTTCCGCTGGATAGCACTCCTCTTCTTTTTTATTCTCTGTCTCTTCGGTATCGATCTCTCTCTCGATTACCACTACGACACAGTATACCTGAAAGACCTGAAAAAGGAGATTACCGGCGTCTTTCGCGACACATGGCCGGAAGTGACCCGGATAGTCGATCCCGTTCAACAGGCGAGGGTCAAGGTCGAACAACTGCGCAATCCGTTCACAGGGACAAAAAACAGTATGGGTACAGGAGTACTGGCCATACTGGACGATATATCGCGGCTTATTCCAACGTCCGTGGATTTTCTCATAACGAGTTTCCAGTATGACGGGAACACCGTAACGATCAAGGGCCAGACCGATAATTTCAACACGGTGGATGCCATAAAGAAGGCCCTTGACAAATCGAACATCCTTAAGAATGTCAAGATCAGCTCTGCAAGCCTTATAAAGAAGGAAAACAGGGTCGAATTGGACATGAAAATGGACCTGTGATGACGATGAATTTTTTGGTGAAACCAAAACTGACAAAGAGAGAGAAGCTCTATGTTTCCCTGGGGGCGTTCCTTGTAATTGTATTTCTTGTCGGCCAGTTTGTCATCCTCCCCTTTGTGGACGCGCGGGAAAGAGTCAGACACTCCATAAAGGTCAACGAAAAGGCACTGGAGGAAATCGTCGCCCTCAGTTCGGAATACCGTACCCTGAGCGCCGATTCCGGCGATATCGGTGTCACCCTCGCCCGGAGACCGAAAGGATTTACCCTTTTCTCTTTCCTCGAAGAACAGGCGGGAAAAGCGGCTATTAAAGCAAACATAAAATATATGAAGCCTTCCATCTCTACAGAAGCCGATCCCTACAAGGAATCATCCGTAGAGATGAACCTCGAAAACATAACGCTGCAACAGCTCGTCGAATACCTGTATCTCGTTGAATCACCGGAAAACCTGGTACGGGTAAAAAGAATATCGGTCAAGCAGAGCAAGAACAGCCCTGAATACCTGACCGTACTGATTCACCTGATGACATACCTATAGCGAGCGGACGATGTGAGGCCATGAAAAAGAAAGTTGCGGGATATATACTATACGCCATTCTGATAACGGTAGTCTTTCTGTACTGCTGTTTTCCCGATACCTGTGTACGAACGTTCATCGAGTCGGCCGTCTCGAAGAACAATCCCGATATATCCGTGTCATTGGATTCCGCCTCGCTTGCCTTCCCACTGGCCATGACGGGAGATAACCTGGTATTCGGCCGCAAGGACGATCCCGGAACAAACGTTAAGATAGATCACGTGAAGGCACGGTTGCTGTTCGGCAAACTCCTGCAGGGGAACATCTCCGTGTCTTTGCAGGCACATGCCTATGGTGGTGATGTGCTTGCCGATATTCTCTTCGCAGATCGCTTTTCAACCAGTGGACCGGTACAGTCACAGATCAGACTGAACAACATCGCTATAGGGCAATGTTCCTATCTGAAGACCGCCCTGAACCGTCATATAACCGGGAGACTTACCGGCTCTGTGGAATTCAGCGGCAAGACAGGGGACATGATCAACGGAAAGGGAACCGCCGACTTAAAACTCCGCAATGGAGAACTGGAACTGCTCAAAGCCTTGTTGGGACTCGGCAAACTGAATTTTGACGTCATTGAAACCAATATCGCCCTGAAAGATCGAGTTCTCACGATAGATGAGGCAGACATATCGGGAGAGCAGTTGAATGGGTCCTTTAACGGAAACATAGCGCTCAACAATAATATTCTCAACAGCAGGATAGCGATAAAAGGCCGTGCAAACGTGCCCGCCTTTAACAAGAATATTTCCGTTGTGCTGAGCGGAACCCTTGCCAATCCGAGACACAAGATCAGGTAGGAATGATGAAAACCACCTATCGAACACTCACTATTCTGCTGGCAATAACCATCCTGGCATACCTGTCCGTCGACATATTCTATCGAGCCATGTCCGCCCATCTCGTCAGAATCCGTGCGAGCGGGATACCGGTAGAGAAAACCCTTTCTCACAAGACCACCAAGAAACTGCCCCTCAATTACTACGGCTCGATTGCAGAGAGGAATATCTTCGGCACGACCGGCAAAGTCATCCCGAAAGGGCAAATCGACATAGAAGACCTGAAACCCACCACACTCAATCTGGCTCTCCTCGGAACGGTGGCAGGCGATAAGGATTTCGACTATGCGGTTATCGAGGAAAGGGACAAGAAAGAGCAGGGACTCTTCAGGACGGGCGATACCGTCGCCTCCGCCACGATCGTGAAGATCATGCGCGGCATGGTTGTCCTGCGTGTGGATGGCAGAGACGAGATACTGATTATGGAAGCAAAACCCGACAAAGAAACGGGAATAACCAAACGGACAGCACCGGAAAACAAGAGTTCCATCACCGTGAGAAAGGACGAGATAGATGAAGCCCTGCAGGATATCAGTAAGATTCTTACACAAGCCAGGATACGACCGTACTTTTCAGGCGGAAAATCGAACGGCTTCATCATAAGCAGGATAAAGAAGGGGAGCATCTTCGAGAAGATGGGCATGCAGAACGGGGACGTCATACAGAACGTCAACGATCAACCCATCAAGAGCCCCGAGGAGATGATGGAGCTGTACAACGGGCTGAAATCCGGTTCCTCCGTAAGCCTTAACATCGAACGAAGGGGAATGAAACAGGATCTGGAATATGTCTTTGAATAGCACCAGGAGGAGATAAGGATCCGAAGGGCACAGGGTCTTTCATTGTACCATGTACACATCATATTTCGGCTTACAAGAAAATCCATTCAATATGACACCGGATACCCGGTACCTGTACCTCAGTCCGCAACACAGCGAGGCGTTAAACCACCTGATCTACGGCATCAATGAGAAAAAAGGATTCATCGTCGTTACGGGGGGGATCGGGACGGGAAAGACCACCATCTGCAGACACCTGCTTTCCATCCTCGACGAATCGGTTGACAGCGCCCTCATATTCAACCCCTCGCTCTCGGAAATGGAACTTCTGGCGACGATCAATCAGGAATTCGGAGTCAAATCGGGACGGGGGAGAAAGACCAAAAAGCGGTATATCGACGCACTAAACACATTCCTGCTGAAGAACTTCTCCGCGGGGAGAAACGCGGTCTTACTGATCGACGAGGCTCAAAACCTCTCCCGTGGGGTGCTGGAGCAGATCCGGATGCTGTCCAACCTCGAGACCGAACGGGAAAAGCTGCTGCAGATAGTGCTCATCGGGCAGCCGGAACTGGAGGAACTTCTCATATCTCCATCTCTGAAACAGCTGAACGAAAGGATTTCGGTCCGGTATGCCCTGCTTCCCTTCAACCGCGCCCAGGAAGAGGACTACATACGACACAGACTCTCCGTAAGCGGGGGCAACAACGGAGGCCCCCTGTTTTCCAGCCAGGCCTTCAGAACGATTCACCATTATTCCAGGGGCATCCCCAGGCGCATCAATGTCATCTGTGACAGGGCCCTGCTCATTGCGTACACCAGGGATTCAAACGTCATCAGCAGAAATCTCATCAGGGAGGCCGCTTCCGATATCGGCAGCGGGTACCTGACGGATAGGGTAAACACAAGGACAAGAAAGAGACAACTGCTGATCTTCGCTGTACTGATTATCATCCTTTTCCTGGTCGTTGTGACGGTTAACAGAGAGACGGTTTTTCATTTTTTTTCGAACACGATTTTTTCAGTGAAATAGATGAGTCATATAGAAAACGCCCTTAAAAAGGCTCAAAAAGAAAAAGACAGCCTGTACCAACGCTATAGCCGTGTGACACCGGCGGCAGCTTATACCGGTTATAAACGCCCCCGGGCCTTATGGACAATCGGTGTAGTTGTGGCATTGATAATACTCGCCCTCGTCGTCTTTTTCCTGTTCGGAGGCAGGTCACCGGACGGGAAGGACCGTCCGGTTCCACGTAGCGAAGCTGTGGTTGAAAAGGTACCGGCACCACAACAGAAATCGGTCATCGCCACAAACCCGAAACCTGTTTCGCGTCCCGAAACCGGCAAGCAGGCAATGCCCCCGCCCCCCACGGCTGAGAATACGGGTGGCGTGAAAAAATCCACCGACATGACAGTCCGCGTGGAAACCCTGTACCGAGCGGCCCTGAACTACCAGCGGAAAGGCAACCTGGATATGGCCGGTAAGACATACGAAAACCTCCTGCATATCGATCCGGGACACGTATTCTCTCTGAATAATCTCGGGGTTATCTATATGAGCCAGGGGCAAATCAAGAATGCCGAGGCGATGTTCCGGAAGGCAATCGAGCTGAAGGACGACTATGTCAACCCCTTCTATAATCTGGCGTGTCTCTATTCTCAGGAGGGGGATATCTCCCGTTCCCTCGAGTATCTGGAGCGTGCCGTGCGCCTAAATAATGACGTGAGAAAATGGGTAAAAGATGATAAAGATCTGGAAAATGTTCGCGAAACGGAGGAGTTTAAAACCATATTTGAATGACAACGATGAAGGCAGTAATTACAGAAAACGAGACAGTTCAGAGATGAAACGATCAATAATTACATACATATCGGTATCCGTCATTATTCTGTGCCTCGTGTCATTCACGGCACCCGGGATCATTATGGGAGCAAAAGTGACAGGCGAGGAAAAACTTGTCACCACATCCGGCACCAAAACGACTCCCGCAGAGAAACCCTCCATCAAAGCTCCGCCCAATGGAGAGGTTGCAAAGAAAGAAACCCTCGCGAAACCACAAGAACAGGATGACTCATCCAAGTTTGTCACCATAGATTTCGACAATGTGGACATACGGGTTTTCATCAAGTTCATCAGCGAATTGACCGGCACCAATTTTGTAATCGACCGGGAAGTCAAGGGAACGGTCACCATTATCTCCCCGAAGAAAATTTCGATCCCGGAGGCCTACAAGGTATTCGAATCGGTACTTGATGTGCACGGGTACAGTACTGTTTCGTCGGACAATATCATCAAGATCGTGCCTTCCAGAGACGCGGCGACCAGGAATATGGAAACGCGCCTCAAAGACGGGGCAATAACCCCCGAAGACAGGATCGTGACCCAGATCATATCCCTGAATTACGCCAATCCCGATGAGATGAAAAAGGTGCTCGCCCCCCTGATATCAAAGTCAAGCGTCATGCTGTCATACCCCCCCACGGGTATGCTTGTCGTTACGGATCTGCTCTCCAACATCAAAAGGCTCATCACGATCATAGAAGCCCTGGACGCCGAGGGGATAGAAGAACAGATCTCGGTTATACCACTGGAACGCGCGTCTTCCACGGAGATTGCCCAATCGCTGACGCAAATATTCGAGCAGGAGACCAGGCAAAAGAAAGGAACGCCCACTTCCACCATCAAGATTGTGGCCGACAAACGCACCAACACCATCATAACTCTGGCCAGCGACAATGACACATCACGCATCAGACAGCTCCTGGAGCTTCTGGACAAGGATGTGCCCAAGGGAGAAGAAGGACTGCACGTCTATCGCCTCGAGAACGCCGATGCCGAAGAGCTTGCAGCTGTTCTGATGAACCTTCCCTCTCAACAACAAGACACCAAAACCACCCAAAAGGGCAAATCACCGCTCCTGTCGAAAGACATACATATCATCCCGGACAAAGCAACCAACACGCTGATCATCACGGCGGAACGGGATGACTACGCTATCCTTGAGGGGGTGATCAAGAAACTCGATATCCCCCGCCCCATGGTCTATATCGAAGCGCTCATTATGGAAGTCAACGTGGACAAGGGCTTCAATCTCGGCGTGGAATGGATGGCTGGGGAGGAATTCGGCAGCAATAAATATTACGGAGGCGGGTTCCGGGGAAAGGATATCATGCCGACGGTTAATGCCACCACAGGAATAACAACCTTCCCGGAGGGACTCTCGCTGGGCGTATTCAGCGAGACGATCAACATCGGCGGCATCGCGTTCCCCAACCTGGGTGCGATCCTGCAGGCCTATCAGAAAGATGAAGATGTCCATATCCTCTCCACGCCCCAGATACTCACCCTGGACAACGAAGAGGCCGAAATATATGTGGGGGAAAATGTTCCCTATCAGACACGGGCGGAAACATCCTCCAGCGATATCGATTACAGCAGCTATGAATACAAGGACGTGGGGGTCACCCTGAGAATCACCCCTCAGATCAGCCAGGGCCGCTTCGTCAGACTCAACATTTATCAGGAAGTTACGAAACTCGTCACGGAAGCGGGCCAGCAGACGGTGAGACCTACCACGCTGAAACGCACTGCCAAAACGGTCGTGACGATACAGGACAAGAACTCCATCGTCATTGGCGGTCTCATAGGAGACGACGTGACCAATACGGCCTACAAGGTCCCCTGCCTCGGGAATATCCCCTTCCTCGGCTGGCTTTTCAAATATGAGAGCGTATCCCATGAGACGCGAAATCTCTTCATATTCATTACCCCCCATATCGTAGAAAATCCGAGAGAGGCCAGCGAGATATACGAAGAAAAACAGGAACAGATCAAAAAGGTCGAAGAGGGCGTGATCAAGACGTACGAGAAAAAACGCAAGCCATAGGGGAAGTGATATGACAACAAAAAATGTTATTTCCCCGATCCCGATCATGTTTCGGGAAATCTCAGGATACCGGCCATGAACAGGGAATCTCAGCTTGCGGCATATGGTCTTTCCGAAGAGATTATAGCAGATGTGTTACGGCTGCCCGTCGCCGCGGGCGAGACGCTTATCGACAGGCTGATCCAGAGGAAGGACGTCAGCGAAACCGCTCTCCTGGAGGCAATGGGAGCTCGGCTCGGGATACCCTTCTGGCCCAATCTCCCCTCCGAAAATCTCGGCGTGGGCTTCACGAAATCCCTCTCCATCCAGTACCTGCGACGGCAGAAGATGGTACCGCTTGAAACACCGGACGGAACCTTTGTGGCGGTGAACGACCCATCCAAATTTCAGTCGGTCGACGATATTCTTCATATACTGGATTGGAAAGATGCCCGCATCGTCCTTTCCACACAGACCGCCATTCTCTCGGCCATAAATTTCGCATACGATCAGGGAGGGGATTCGGCCGAAGAGTTCATCCAGGATATGAACGAGGAGGAATCGCCGGACAGCATCATCTCCGAGATAGAAGAGACAGCCGACCTGCTTGACGATACCAGCGACGCGCCGATCATACGGCTGGTGAACCTTACCCTCTCGCGCGCCGTCAAAGACAGGGCCAGCGACATCCACATAGAGCCCTATCAGAACTCGCTCGTTATCAGATACCGGATAGACGGCGTCCTGTACAACATTCTCAAACTCCCGAAGAGGATCCAATCTTCACTGATTTCAAGGGTGAAGGTCATGGCAAAGCTCAATATCGCGGAAAAGAGGCTGCCCCAGGACGGGAGGATAGACATCAAGATCGGCGACAAGGCCATCGACATACGGGTATCCGTCATCCCAACCGCCTTTGGTGAACGGGCCGTCCTCCGGCTCCTCGACAAGACCGGCACCATTCTGAAGCTGTCCGACCTGGGAATGCACGACGATCAGTTAGCCACCTTCAACGAACTGATCAAATCTCCCTATGGCATCATTCTGGTAACGGGTCCGACGGGGAGCGGAAAGACCACGACCCTCTACGCGGCCCTCTCCACCATCAACAGCCCTGAGATCAACATCATCACCATCGAGGACCCCATAGAATATCAGATAGAGGGGATCGGCCAGATACAGGTCAACCCCAAGATCGATCTTACCTTCGCAAAGGGTCTGAGATCCATCGTGAGACAGGACCCGGACGTGATACTGGTCGGAGAAATCCGGGACAAGGAGACCTCGGAGATTGCCATTCAATCCTCCCTCACCGGACATCTGGTCTTTTCCACACTCCACACCAACGACGCGGCCAGTGCGATAACACGCATGACGGACATGGACGTGGAACCGTTCCTGGTGTCATCGTCCGTCATCGCGATCATCGCCCAGCGGCTCGTCAGGGTGCTCTGCCCTCAATGCAGGGAAGCCTATGCACCGGACGACAAATCCCTGATGAGGATAGGCATCGACAAGGGTCTGCTGCAAGACCACACCATCTACCGGAAGAAGGGCTGTCCCGCCTGCATGAATACGGGGTACAAGGGAAGAACCGCCATCTTTGAAATGATGGTCCTCGACGATCACTTGAAGAAACTAATACTGAAGACATCCGACTCGAACCAGATCCTCCGAGAAGCGATCAAATCCGGTATGACCACCATGCTCCACGACGGCTCGCGGAAGGTACTGGAAGGGATCACCACCATCGAAGAGGTGTTCAGAGTCACCAGGATGTAACCCGTCTTTATCCCCTCACCGGAAGACTCCAACATTTTTTTGACATATCCCACCAAATAGAATAGAAGTACGGATTTATTGAATTCCTTAAAAAACAAAGGAGCAGGCCATGTATAATGCAAGCGACTTGAGAAAAAACCTGAAGATACAGATCGATGGTGATCCATATGTAATAGTTGATTTTGAGTTTTCAAAACCCGGCAAGGGACAATCTCTTTATCGATGTAAACTCAGAAACATGATCAACGGAAACCAGTTTGAACGCACCTACCGTTCCGTGGATACCTTCGAACCCGCCAATCTGCAGGAAAAAAAGATGCAGTACCTTTACGAAGAAGGCGGGAAATACTGTTTCATGGACACGGAGACATACGAACAGGTTTTCCTGACAGAAGATCAGCTGGGGGACGCAAAAAACTTCCTGCTCGACAATCTGGACGTGGAAATCCTCTTTTTCGGAGATAAGCCACTCGGCGTAACTCTCCCCAATTTCGTTGACCTCACCGTCACCAAAGCGGAACCCTGGGCAAAGGGGGACTCGGTTACGGGAAGGACAAAACCGATCGAAGTCGAAACAGGCTACAGCCTTCTGGTACCACCCTTCATCGAAGAAGGCGAAAAGATCAGAATCGACACGCGTACCGGCGAGTACCTTACCCGCGTCAAAGAATAAATTTTTCAGATTTTTCTTGTGTATTTTTTATCTGTTAACGATGGGCCTGTCATTCCGGACACACCGTTTTGGGTAGAGGCACGGTTCTGTCTTTTTTCCCATTTATACTTAATTTCCCCTTTGTGAATTATCGGTAATTTGGTATAGTTACGAAAATTCTCTTTTCGGTAAGAATTATCGGAGCAAATATTGGGTATTAGATCCAGCTCGCTCTGTTGACTTATCAGATCTAAGACATCTTTAATGCAGTCTGTTGGCTTGCCGCTTCATAAAACAGATGTACCGATTTATGGGCTTGTTTTTGTTGTGTTCCGTTTCTTTGAGTTTATTGAGAAAATCAGGAAGACTATCCGAATTCAGGTATCTCCAGCATGTTAAGGCACCCTGTTAACGGCATACAATTCCATGTTGTGTGATATCCTGACAGAAAATACAAATGTTACATAAAGGAAAGTGTTTCAGGGTTTTTTCTTTCGAAGTTATATTGTTCAATATAATAATTTGTTGGTGTTCGAAGGAGTTTCTATGACAAATATTATTCATAGTTTTTTTTCTGAGGCTAGTGCTAAAGGTGCTAGGTCAACAGCCTTGCATGCCCTACAATGGGTGATAGCAATGCTTTTAACAAGCATTCCGATTACAGCAATAGCAGGTGCTCCTTCATGGATCTTGATTGGAATCGCTAGTGCGCTTGCTGTTGTTTTGACTACGTTTTTAGGCGCTTATATATATTTCTTAATCAAAAGCCCAGATGCATTAAGATCAGAAAGTTACACACTGTCCAAGATGGCTATTGAACGTGGGTTGGTAGGAGATAACCTGACCGGACTAAGAGACGAAAAGACTCTGTATACCTTAAGCAACGAACCTAAGTCCTTGATTGCAGGAGAGGAGGATGATCATGAATAAGAAACGTTTCATCCTCGTTATAGATAATGCAACAGAAATACAACAAAATACTGTCTCAAATTATTTTAAGGACCACATGGGTTATTGGCATTGGTTCAGTGATGCATGGTTGTTAACTGACAGTACTAATACTTGGAATGTCGCAAGCATCCGAGACAAAGTACAGGAATTGATACCAGACGTTGATATGATAGTGCTCGCAATAGAAAGTAATACTGATTGGGCAGGCTTCGGACAAACGAAAAAATTTGAATGGCTTCATGATACTTGGAAAGGCTAAATTTCACTAACTTGGCGTTTCACCTGACCCACGACGGCCTTGTCACGCGGGCTGGTAAGCTTGTCGTTATGTTAATAAAAAGAGAGAAAGATGATAGATGAAAAAGAAGTTATAGAGTCAGTTCTTCACAAGAGGGTAATTCGCAATTAGGCGCAATTCTGAGGACATAACACTTAATTCAAATTATGTATTGTGTCCCCTTAATGTCCCAATTGATATAATGACTTGATTTACTTTGTTTATATAGCTTTTCACTGTAACTCACTAAAAAGTAAGGAACGGTCTTCACTCAATTCTACAAAACAACATTAATATTGAAGTTAACCTACAAAATAAATTCTTAAATCGTTGTTTTCCTATTATTTAAAAGAGGTTAATTATGTCAACCGATGAGAGAAACATTGGTGATTTTTTAGAAAAAATAAAATCCATATGTAGAAATAAATATGTCATCTCTCTCTGCATCATATTTGCCTCAATAGCATTCATTCTTTATCCTCTTTGGTCAAACAATATTTCTATAAAAATAACTACAAAAAAAATAACACTGAATTTACCGAATAATTTTAGAGAGTGTTCAATAAACTTCAAACATGAAACCTTTGTTTTTTTCTATGCGATGAGGCGTGTAAATAGTAACAATAAAAATGATTATCGAGAAAAAAGGATTGAACAAAATGTCAAAACATTAACGTTAAAAAATCTTTATACTGATAAATTAAACCTTGATCAATATGATGATAGTGAAGGATTTAGAATCATTATAAACACCAAGAATCAACTATACAGTCCAACAGAAATTATAAACGTTACAATCGATGGGCAACAGATTGATCTTAAAGAATTTTTTGATAACTATATACTATCGGGAAACAAAACATACGAAGATCGTAGATATATTCGTGAGTCTTTAGCCTTACTGCTATTAAAATATAATGACTCGATAAGTAATTACATTTTAACAATATTTACCCTCTTTTTTCTAGTCACAGTTACAAATCTATTATTTAACTGTAAATTCATATTACTTTCTAATGTAAGATTTGAAAGATATATCAATGAAAAGTATTTTCCTGATAATGGAGAATCGCTATTACCACCATCAAACATTGTGAGCGCAAAAGATAATTTTGGAATGCATTATGTGAGAAAAGATAATTGGCTCAGATTTTTACAGGTCTTGGGACCAGCTGTTGGATTCACATTAACTATTTCATCATTAATTGCTGCTTTACACCCATCTATAAGAGAGTTAGGAGATATAGGTATAAGTAGTTTTTTTGAAGCTATTCAAATAGCAATGATATCTACATTTGTTGGACTGCTCATAAGATTAACATCAATATTACATAAAAAGCTGAACGATAAAATATTAATTCGGGCTGATATTTATTTTTTTAAAATCGAAAATTCTATAAATAATCAAACCCCTGTTTTAGATGAAAAAATTATTCATAATGCAGAGTAGACTAAATAAAACACAGTTTTCTCTATTTCAAGAATCTGATGATAATTTTGAATCGTTAGTGGATCTTTTTACATTATTATCATTTGCTCTTATTATCGCTTCTGTTATTTTTGGTATTCAACCAGTGTCAGAGTATGAAAATGCATATCAATTGGAAGTTCGTCAGGTCGGAAATGGACAAAGTCCACCATCAACATTACCTGATGATATCACTGTTCTCGTTATTAATCAGAAAAATGGGTACGACATTCTCTCCATAATCAAGAGTGGAGAAAAAATAAGGGACTTCCCTGTATCTAGTCAATCTATAATAGATATTTTAAAAAGAGAGATCGAATCATTTAAAAATTCAGAAAAGGTAATTTTAGTATTAATGAAGAGTAAAACAACACCCAATTATCATTTATGTTATATTGTACAAGAATGGTTAGCAAAAAATATCAGACAAGAAATAAAAACATATTTTCAGTAAGATGAATATACAGAATAAAGTCATATATTATGTCTTATTGGCATGTTCAGGTTGCTATTGGGGTATTCAATGTTATAGAAGCTTATTGAATTATCTAACAATTGATAATGAATCTTTTCTTTTATGTAAATCAATTGGAAGATATAACTCACAGAATACTCATGATAATGAAAAAATAAGTGAGGCGATAGAACAGGAGTTTGATAAAAGAAGAGTTCATCAATCAACACGGAAAAACATATATAGTAAATTTGACCTATCTAGCATATCATTCTTATTAAAAATAAAAACTTTATTTATAGCAATGGCTCCAACTTTGTTATCATGTTTGATTATCTCTTCGGTACTTTTTTTACCTCTACATTTTTTAAGTAGATTAAACACATATGAAAAAAGTCAAGTCTTATCAAATGAATCATTTATCATTACAAATGAATATCTCGAAAATGTTTTATCTTCTCCCGAGCCACTCCTCCGTCCACCTGATGCCCCCCAAAATTTAAGAGTTAGTTATATATCATCTTGAATATTCAAATAGTTATCCATTTTCTCATGATACAAACTTAAAGCATTATGGTAGCATTATGATTTTACCCCTTGGAACTGATTCATTAATTTTAATTATTAACCCGAGTTATCCGGAAAATTGGAGTTTACAAATATAGAACTATTGGACTCACAACTGAAAATGATTGACAGAAACTGGAAACTTGCACGTAAACAAAACGACATTTACACCCGCGCCGCGATGATCCGGATCATCCTCGAGTTTTTTACCGATAGGGAGTATCCGTAAGTGGAAACGCCCTCCAAAATTCCCTCCCCCGCTCCATAGATACATGAGTTTCCCCGTCTCTTGCGCGCTGATTCCCCCACAGATTCTTCAGAAAAATCCGGATGAGCGTACATAGAAAAAGCTTGACAGCCGGTTAATCTACCAATATATAGGATTAAAAACATCCTATTTATCTCATTTGGAGGAAGCCATGCGTCTGACACGGGCCGGAGAATATGCGGTGCGATGTATTCTTTATCTTGCCGGGCAGAAAAAAGGAACCGTTGTTCCCCGCAGAGAGATTACCCGGGAAATGGATATCCCCGAACAATTTATGGGTAAGATTGCTCAGCAACTTGCCAGAGCCGGATTTCTTGAGATCGTTCAGGGAGCCAAGGGTGGATATCGCCTCCTGGTGCCACCGGAGGAAATAACGCTCCTGGATGTGGTCGAGTCCGTTATCGGCGAGATATTTCTTAATGATTGCATCATGAGACCCGGTTCCTGCTCCAGAAGTGCTTCATGTTCCGTGAATGTGGTCTGGGAAAAGGCAAGAGCGCGGTTGAGGGATACCCTGCGGGAAGCAACATTCGACGGATTGCTCGCAGAACCATCCTGCATGAACCTCCAGCCGCAGAGACTCGTCCCGAAAGAGAAGATAAGTGTCGGAAACGGGTAACCTATCGGCTTTGCGAAATCCATAGGTAAGGAGGAAGGCCATGGACGTATTGTTTCTATCGAGATTGCAGTTTGCCGCTGCCACGATGTTTCATTTTCTGTTTGTCCCGCTTACGTTGGGATTGTCCATCATGGTGGCCATTATGGAAACCAGGTATGTGCGAACCGGGGATGAAGTCTATTTGAAGATGACCAAATTCTGGGGGAAGTTGTTTCTGATCAACTTTGTCCTTGGGGTTGTCACCGGGATCACCCTCGAGTTCCAGTTCGGCACCAACTGGTCACGGTATTCATCCTTTGTCGGCGATATCTTCGGATCCTTGCTGGCCATTGAGGCAACAGCGGCGTTTTTCCTCGAATCAACCTTCATCGGCGTCTGGGTTTTCGGCTGGAAAAAGCTGTCTAGAAAGGCACATGCCACCATCATGTGGCTCGTTGCAGCGGCCTCGACCGTTTCGGCCATATGGATTCTGATCGCCAACTCGTGGATGCAGAACCCGGTGGGCTATACTATCCGAAACGGACGGGCTGAGCTTGAAAGCTTTTCCGCCGTTGTGTTTCAGAAGTGGGCCATCCTGGAATTTCTGCATACGGCCAGCGCCGCTTATGTCCTGAGTGCCTTTTTCGTAATGGGGATCAGCGCCTACCATCTGTTGAAAAAACAACACTCTGATTTCTTTGCACGGTCTTTTCGCATAGCCCTTGTCTTCGGGTTGATTTTCTCCATATTCGAGATAGCGGAGGGCCATCTCCACGGGGCCGATCTGGCCGAAAAGCAACCCACCAAACTGGCCGCCATGGAGTCCCACTGGGAAACCAGGGGAAATGCGCCGATCTATCTCATCGTATTACCGGATGAAAAGAATGAAAGAAATTCTGTCGAGTTCCTCCCGATCCCCGGCATGATGAGCCTTCTGGCAAATCACAGTTTTAATGCCGAGGTGAAAGGGCTCAGCGATTTCCCCAGGGAAGAGCGGCCTCCCGTATTTATCAACATGGTTTCCTTCAGGATAATGGTGGCTTTGGGAGTATATTTCGTGGTGATGACGGTTATCGGATGGAGGATCAGGGATCGCCTGTCCGAATTCCCGCGGTATTTGAAGCTGATGATCTACTCCATTCCCCTGCCCTATATTGCTTCGCAGGCCGGATGGATTCTGGCTGAAGTCGGTCGCCAGCCCTGGATTGTCTACGGATTGATGAAGACATCCGATGCCACTTCGCCGGTTGCCACGGCACAGGTCTTTATCTCTTTCTGGGCTTTTATCGTCGTGTATGGTTTTCTCGGAGCTATCGGATTCTACCTGATCGCAAAAAATGCGAAAAAGGGACCCGTCGCGGCGTAACAGATAAAAACAAGATATACATCCTTCGATTTCAAGAAAGGGGGAGAATATGGAATTACAAAATGTATGGTTTTTTCTCTGGGGACTTCTCTGGGCCATCTATTTTATCTCCGACGGCTTCGACTTCGGCATCGGAAGCCTCCTTCCGTTTCTGGGAAAGACAGATGAAGACAAGAGAATTATGTACAATTCCATGGGGCCGCTGTGGGATGGAAACGAGGTCTGGCTCATAACCGCAGGAGGGGTGACGTTTGCCGCCTTCCCAACGGTATATGCGGTCATGTTCAGTTCTCTGTATTCCGCATTGATGCTCATCCTGTTCGCCCTGATCGTCAGGGGGGTGTCTTTTGAATTCAGAAGCCAGGTGGAGGACCCTCGCTGGCATAAACTATGGGATGCCTGCATGTTTGTCGGCAGTCTGCTTCCCGCCATCCTGTTCGGAGCCGCGTTCGCCAATATTTTCAGGGGAATTCCCTTCGACGGCGACGGAATCTATCACGGAACCCTGTTGACCCTGCTCAACCCGTACGGGCTTCTCGGCGGGGTTCTCTTTCTGCTTTTCTTTCTGGTCCACGGTGCCATATGGCTGGCAATCAAGAGCGAAGGAGAGCTTCATGAGAGGGCCGCTGGCGCGGCCAGGAAATTGTGGCCCCTTCTCTTGGCTGCGGCGTTGATCTTCTTGACGGCTTCATTGTTCGTCACCAACCTGTATGACAACTATATCGCCCACCCGGCGCTTTTCATCTTTATCCTTATTACCGTTCTGGCGCTTCTCGGTATCAGGGTCTTTCTCGCAAAGAAGAGCTACTGGATGGCATGGCTGTCTTCGGCCGTCACGATTGTCGGGGCGACTTTTTACGGGATAATCGGTCTGTTCCCGAATATGTTTCCGTCGAGCATGAATCCGGGATTCAGCCTGACGGCTCATAATGCCTCTTCCAGCCCTTTGACCTTGAAGATCATGCTGATAGTGGCCCTTATCTTTGTTCCCATCGTGCTTGTCTATCAGATCTGGGCATACAACCTGTTCAGGCACAAAGTGACCAAGGAAGAGCTCGGATATGAGGAGGCTTATTAAAACATGGAACGATTATAATACGAGAGAAGGGAGGGTATCAATCTGTTGGTACCCTCTTTCTTATTCCGGGGATTGGTTTTGCCTTCATGCATCCCTATGCAGTCATGCGTCGCCGGGGCATGGAAGCCGCCTGAACAGCAGCCGTCCGGAGTGTAAAGTTCTCCTCAGAATCAAATCGATCTCTGTCGTGTAAATCTTATTCTTGACAAGATATCGCAATAGGGCTAGTCGTCTACATATTTTTTATCTAATGATTATATGTGCCTTTAGCGGTTACAACCGGATGGGATTACGGCCTGACTAAAGACAAAACCCCATTGCACATGTAGTGGCGTGAGTTTTATTGCCGAGGTGGCAACCTTTTGAGTAAATTACCACCGAACAAGCCGGAAGATTGGAGCTTTGTAAATAATGGTTGACAGAAACTGGAAACTTTCACGTAAACAAAACGATCTTCATACCCGTGCCGCGATGATCCGGATCATCCGCGAGTTTTTTACCGACAGGGAGTATCTGGAAGTGGAAACACCTTCCAGGATTCCCGCCCCCGCTCCGGAATGCAACATCGACGCCATCTCCTCCGACGGCTGGTACCTTCACACATCACCCGAACTGTGCATGAAGCGCCTGCTGGCCGCCGGATACCCGCGCATATTCCAGATTGCCAGGTGCTTTCGCAGTGGAGAGCGGGGATCGCTCCATATCTCCGAATTTACCCTCCTCGAATGGTATCGGAGCGGCATCGGCTACTGCACCATGATGGAAGAGTGTGAAGAGCTTATCATCCACATCGCACGGAGTCTCGGCCATGAGGGGGCCGTCGAGTACCGCGGGGAGAAGATCGACATCCGTTCACCGTGGGAGAGAATCGCCGTACGGGACGCCTTCAGTCGTTATGCCTCCGTATCTCTGGAAGATGCGCTGAGAAGCAATCGCTTTGACGAAATCATGGTCGAAGAGATCGAACCGCGGTTCAAAGAACTGCAACGGCCGGTCTTCCTGTACGATTATCCGGTGTCTCTCGGGGCGCTCGCGAGGGTCAAGAAGACGGACCCTGACGTGGCGGAGCGGTTTGAACTGTATATGGGCGGTCTTGAACTGGCCAACGCCTTCTCGGAACTGACCGACGCGGCCGAACAGAGGGCGCGGTTTGAAGAGGAGCAGGAAAACCGACGCGCTTCCGGCAATGTGGTGTACCCCATGCCGGAAAAGTTTTTAGCGGAACTTTCCGCCATGCCCGAAGCCTCGGGGATAGCGCTGGGTGTGGACCGGCTGGCGATGATCTTCACGAACAGCGAATCGATCGACGACGTGGTGGCCTTCACGCCCGAAGATCTGTAATCGTCTATTCGTACATCGATTCGATCAGGTCGGCGAACTGTTCGTTGATCGACTTTCTCTTGACCTTCATGGTGGGCGTCACTTCACCGTCTTCGGTATAGAGTTTCTTGTCCAGGATCTTGAATTTTCTGATATTCTCCACCCTGGCCATCTGTCTGTTCACCTCGTTGATCTCCTGCTGTATGAGATCGATTACCTCGGGCGCCTTTGTCAGCGTCGCGAATGTGGTGAACTGGACCTTCGCATCCTGTGCAAACTTGAGGACATTCTCCTCGTCAATCACGATGATGGCCGTCAGGTACTTTCTCTTGTCCCCGATGACGATCGCGTCGTTGATATAGGGAGAGAACTTCAGCTGGTTTTCTATGTACTGAGGGGCGATGTTCTTGCCTCCCGCCGTGATGATCAGGTCTTTCATCCGGTCCGTTATCCTGAGATACCCCTCATCATCGATCTCCCCCACGTCTCCCGTATGCATCCATCCGTCTTCAAGGACCTCTTTCGTGTTTTCTTCATCCCGGTAGTACCCCTGAAAGATCCCCTTGTGCCGGACAATAATCTCTCCGCCTTCTCCGATCCGTACCTCGGTCCCCGGGATGGCCTTTCCCACCGTGCCGAGCTTGAACTCGAATTCGCTCCCCATATGGGTGACCCCCGTTGTCTCCGTCATACCGTATCCCTCGCGGATCGGTATGCCGATGCTCTGAAAGAACTTGATGATGTCATGCGATATGGGAGCGGCGCCGGAAAATCCCAGCCGTGTTCGGTCAAAGCCCAGCCGTTCCTTGAGCTTCCGAAAGACACAGAAGTATGCCAGATGGTAACCGACATATAACGGCAGGGGTATCTTCCTGCCGGCGAGTCGCAGGTCGTTGTATTTCGACCCGATCCGCACCGCCTGCCCGTAGGCCGTTCTCTTGAACCAGGTGGCATCGGCCATTTTCAGCACGATGGCGGAATAGTATTTCTCCCATATCCGGGGTACGGCGTGAAATATGGTGGGTGAGACATCCATCATATCGTTCATCACCGTATCCGTGTTTTCCGTAAAGTTCACGATATGCCCCACGGTCATGTGCATCATCAGGTCAAAGATCTGCTCGTACACATGGTTGAGGGGAAGGAACGATATGGATTCGTCCTCCCGGCCGGCCTGCGTTATCTTCGCGGCCTGCTCGCCCACCCACAGATACCCCTCGTGATTGAGCATGGCGCCTTTCGGGGGACCTGTCGTTCCCGACGTGTAGATGATCCCGGCTATGTCCCGGGGGTTGCCTTCTCCCACGAAACGGTCGAAGAGTGTGGGATTTTCCTCATCGGCTTTTCCGCCGATCTCCATAATCTCGTCGAAGCTGATCACCATGGGGTCGTCAAGGTCTCTGAGGCCCTCCATGTCCCACACGATGATCTTCTTTAGGTTGGGTGTGTTCATCCTGAAGAGAAAAGCCTTGTTCATCTGCTCCTCGTCCTCGCAGATGAATACGACCGAATCGGAATGGTCGATCACATATTCGCATTCCTTCGGGGGATTTGTCGTGTACACCCCCACGAAGGTTGCGCCCAGAGACATGACGCCAAAGGCCGAATAGAGCCACTCCGGCTTGTTTTCACCGATAATGGCGACGTGGTCGCCCCTCTTCACTCCGATATGGTGCAGACCCAGCGCCGTGCGTCTCACATTCTCCAGATACTGCCTCCAGGTAATGTCACGCCAGATGCCGTATTCTTTCATCCGTAACGCGATCCGGTCGGGCTGTTTCCCGGTTATATCGATAAGGGCCTTAGGCAGGGTGTTTGCTTGCATCGTGTTCGCTCCCGGTACGTGGTGCTTTTTCAGCGGAATCTGACCTTCCGTCTGTATCGCTTGGACGATTTGGCCTTTCGGTACCCATCGGCCGTTGTCTCCTCGGTTTCAATCCCCAGATAGAACTTCTTGACATCCTCATCTTCGAGCAGCACTTCCGGCTTGTCGGCACGTACGATCCTGCCGTTTTCCATCAGATAGGCGAAGTCAGCGTACTTGAGGGCCATATTGACGTTCTGTTCGACAAGGAGAATGGTTACCCCCTCTTTGTTGATGTCCTGGATGATGTTGAATATCTGCTTTGTGAGAATCGGGGACAGGCCCAGGGAGGGTTCATCCAGCATCAGAAGCTTGGGGCGGCTCATCAGCGCCCTCGCGATGGCCAGCATCTGCTGCTCGCCGCCGCTCATGTACCCGGCCTGCTGTTTCTGCCGCTCCCGGAGGATGGGGAAATGCCTGAACACATTTTCGATATCCGCCTTTATCTCTCCCCGGTCTTTTCTCGTAAAGGCACCCATCCGGATGTTCTCCATCACGGTCAGTTCGGGAAAGACCTCTCTCCCTTCCGGCACATAGCTGATCCCCATCCGGACGATCTCTTCGGTATCCTTCTTGTCGATCCTCTGCCCCAGAAACTCTATGGAGCCCTTTTCGGGCTGATCGTCGTCTTCGAGTATCTGCATGATGCTCTTGAGCGTGGTTGTCTTTCCCGCACCGTTGGAACCGAGGAGGGTGACGATATCGCCCTCTTTCACCTCAAAGGATATACCGTGAAGGGCCCGTATCAGATCGTACCATGTCTCAATGTTCTGTATCTTCAGCATTATCATTCCTCTCCGAGATAGGCCTCTATGACTTCGGGGTGACGCTGCACATCCTGGGGCAATCCCTCCACGATCTTCTTCCCCTGATTGATCGCGAGTATCCGGTCGGAAATGCCCATGATCATATTCATGTCGTGTTCGATCAGCAGAATGGTAATCTTGTATACCTCCTGTATGTCCTTGATCCAGATGTTCAGATCCTCCTTCTCTTCGGTATTCATTCCGGCGGAGGGTTCATCCAGGAGAAGTATGGTGGGTTCCAGGGCAAGCGCCCTCCCCAGCTCCACAAGCTTCCGCCTGCCGTAGGCAAGGTTGGCTACGAACTGATCCCTCACGGACTGGAGATCAAGAAAGTCAACGATCTTTTCGACAAATTCCCTGTTTTGTATCTCTTCCCTCGCCGCCCTCGATCTTTTGCCGAACAGGGTGGCCGTGGCGCCGCTCCATATACCCGTCTTCATGTGAATGTGACGCCCCAGCATCAGGTTGTCCATAACGGTCGCATTCTTGAAGAGTTCTATGTTCTGAAAGGTGCGCGCTATCCCCTTCTTCGCGATCCTGTCCGGCAGGTATCCCACCAGGTTTTCACCGTCAAGGAGCACTCTCCCTGAGTCCGGTTTATAGATGCCGCTGATCAGATTAAAGATGGTGGTCTTGCCCGACCCGTTGGGACCGATGATGGAGAATATGGAGTTTTGCTCTACTTCGAAACTCACATCATCCACTGCCTTCAACCCACCGAAACTTATACTGAGATTTTCAACCTTGAAGAGAGACATTATCAGAATTACCCCTCACATTCGGAAGTCGTACTTGCCATTTCTTTCAGGCGTGGATCACCGGATATCCTTCTGGGAATACCCAGTGGAGACCCGCGCCCGATCCTTTCCAGTATTCTTCACAGAAATCTTCTATTTCTTCTTCCATGTCGCCAGGTCGTTGGATGTCCAGTCCTGCATGGTTATGTAGGAAGCTCCCGGTCCGCACTTTTGAATCATGATGGAATCGGTCCCCTGATGACTATCTTCACTCCAGGTGATCGGCGGTCCTATCCCCTGAAAATTCTCAAGGGAATTCAATGCCTTCAGGCAGGCTTCCGTACTCAGGTCCGGCCCTGCTCGTTTCAGGGCTTCAACTATCGGCTCGGAAAAGAAGATGCCTCCAAAATAGAATGTCCCCCATCGCTCTTCAGGGGCCATCCTTTTCTGTGCCTCATGATACTTCACCATCAGAGGGTTCGTGGAATCTGGCGGCAAGGCAAACGCGCCGGTGATAACGCCCTCCCACAGACCGCCCGATATCTTGTACATGAGCGGATAATCGGAAAGCGTACTGGAAGAAACCCACTGCGGCTTATACCCGATGGTGGCACAGGTCTTCAGCGCGATGACGGCCGTCGTCGGATTGACCCACATGATCACTGTTTCCGCACCGGAGTTCTTGAACTTCAGCATCTGGGACGCGAGGTCCTTTTCACCCGGTTCAACGGGGATCTCCTCCACCAGTTTCATTCCCAGGGCATCCAGCCGCTGCTTACAGCCCGCCAGACCGTTCTTACCGTATGAGTCGTTCTGATAGAAAAATCCGATTTTCTTGAACCCCATTTCCCCCACAAGATATTTCGTGATAATGCTCGCCTCGTCCTGATAGAGCGGATAATCGGCAAAGAGGTATTTCTGGGTCGGGAACACGTATTCATTAATCGACGTGGCCGGACCCACCCAGATAACCTTGTTCTTCGCGAGATAATCTTTCACAGCCATACCGCTCGCGCTCGACACACCACCCACAAAGGCAAAGATCCCTTTGCGCTCGACCAGTTCTTTGACCGCCGCTTTGCAGAGAGCGGGATTGTACTGATCATCCCGGATAAAATACTTGATCGTTCTCCCGTGGATACCTCCCTCTTCGTTCACCAGGTTGAACAGCACCGAGGGGCCACGTGCTACCGAACCCCATGGGGCAGCGGGACCTGTCTGGGGTCCCCACTGCGCTATCCGGATCTCCTTGTCGTCGAAACCGGGGCTGCCGGCGAAGTTGTCAACAGCCAGTACAAAGATACAGACAATCGCCAGCGCTGCCGCGAACAATGTTGTTCTGATCTTCATAATATTCCCTCCTTGAGTTTGTGGAACTTATTTCTTCCACGTTGCCAGGTCGTTTGATGTCCAGTCCTGCAGGGTTATGTAGGACGCGCCCGATCCGCACTGCTGAATCATGATGGAATCCGTTCCCTGATGACTATCCTCACTCCAGGTGATCGGCGGTCCTATTCCCTGAAATCCTTTAATAGAGTTCAATGCCTTCAGGCAGGCCTCCGTGCTCAGGTTCGGTCCAACCTGCTTCAGTGCCTCAACAAGCGGTTCGGCGAAGAGGATCCCTGCAAAATAGAACGTTCCCCATCGCTCTTCGGGGGCCATCCTCTTCTGTGCCTCATGGTACTTGACCATCAGGGGATTCGTCGAGTCGGGCGGCAGGGCGAAGGCACCGGTGATAACCCCCTCCCACAGACCGCCCGATATCTTGTACATGAGCGGGTAATCGGAAAGAGCATCGCACGATACCCATTGCGGCTTATACCCGATGGTGGCACAGGTCTTCAGCGCGATGACGGCCGTCGTCGGATTGACCCACATGATCACCGCCTCCGCACCGGAGTCCTTGAACTTCAGCATCTGGGACGCGAGATCCTTCTCGCCGGGTTCGACGGGGATCTCCTCAACCAGCTTCATTCCCAGAGCATCCAGCCGCTGTTTGCAGCCCGCCAGACCGCTCTTGCCGTATGAGTCGTTCTGGTAGAAAAATCCGATCTTCTTGAATCCCATCTTCTCCACGAGATATTTCGTGATAATGCTCGCCTCGTCCTCAAAAAGCGGATAATCGGCAAAGAGGTATTTCTGGGTCGGGAACACGTATTCGTTGATCGATGTGGCCGGGCCAACCCAGATAACCTTGTTCTTCGCGAGATAGTCTTTCACAGCCATACCGCTTGCACCCGACACACCACCTATAAAGGCAAAGATCCCCTTGCGTTCCACCAGTTCCTTGACCGCCGCCTTGCAGAGGGCGGGGTTGTACTGATCATCCCGGATAAAATACTTGATCGTTCTCCCGTGGATACCCCCCTCCTCGTTCACCAGGTTGAACAGCACAGAGGAACCGCGCGCCACCGAACCCCACGGCGCCGCGGGTCCCGTCTGGGGCCCCCACTGAGCAATCCTGATCTCCTTGTCGTCGAAGCCGGGAGCTCCGGCGGAACCGTCTACGGCCAGTACCGATATACAGAAAACCGTCAGTGCGACTGCAACCAATTTCTTTCCGATCTTCATATTATTCCCCCTCTCTACCATATATTATTTATAGTAACGTTTATCCCTTGTACCACTTCCCCCCTTCTTTGATGAATGTGAAGTCCTGATTAACCTCCATCGTTTCATGTGTGTCGTCATACAACAGCGTTACATCGACCTCGACGCGCACGAACTTTTCTACTGCCGGGTATGTTCCCTTGTCGTGATTTCCCCGCAGATCGTGAATGTTCAGAATTCGATACCCCTTGATCCTCACGGGTGAGTTCCGTGTCTGCTCCAGATAGTCCCCGTAGGTGTGTGTGGAACGGTATATGGATGAAGGGGCGAGGCAGTCATACACATCCTCACAGTTCCTGTTAATCTCGGCGGCAAAATACCGCTCGGCAGCCTTTTCTATGCGGGGCTTCTCAAAAAAGAGTGACAGCTTCCCTTCAAGGGTACTGCACCCCTGAAAGACAAAAAGGATAACGAACAAAAGGGTTGGGATCTCTACGCGCAAAGCCGAAGTCTTCAATGCATTCCCCCCATCATCCGGTGCCGGTACTGTGACCGCTATACCTTCTTTACATAATGCTTCGCAAAAAGACCGCTGGGCCGGATACAGAGAACAAGCACGATTACGAGAAAGGCAACGATCGGTTTCCACTCGGGCCACACGAAGCCGAAGAAGTTTTCTATCAGGCCGAGGAGCCCCCCTCCGATAAGAACACCCGGGATGCTCATCAGTCCTCCCAGAACGGCGGCCGCAAATGCCCTGAGAAATGGTTCCATCATGAAGTTGGGGTCCAGCGTCGCCCTCGAAGCAAAGAACATGGCGGCCACGGCACCCATGAGTGAACTCATCCCCCAGGCGAGGGAAAACATCCGCTCCACACGGACACCCATGATTTTTGCGGCGTTTTTATTCTGCTGTGTTGCCTTCATCGCCACCCCCAGACGGGTATACTGGAAGAACAGGTAGAGAAGGATCATAAGGATGGCGGCTATGACAAACACACCGATCGCCCAGTCGCTTACGATAACCCCCCGTATCGGTTCGTGGGTAACTTCGAACGACATGGGGATTTCAAAGGCCTTCTGTTCCGCACCCCACTTCCATCCAGCCAGTCCCATGAGGAGCATTTCGGCTCCGAGGGTAATCACGATAAGCCCGAGGGCCGTGGGTTCTTTGGCGGGACGGAGAAAGGCCCATTCTATGAAGACACCGAGCAGAATGGCGAACACCATGGTGATCATAAAGGCCTGCCAGAACGGAACGTGATAGTGAACCAGAATATGATAGGCTATGAACGTTGAAAACATCGCCATCTCACCCTGGGCAAAGTTTACCACCTCGGATGTCTTGTATATGATCACCACGCCTATGGCCATGAGCCCGTAGCAGGCCCCTATGGCCAGACCTTCAACAATCAGTTGTCCTATCATATGCTCTCCGCATGAATGTGTTCCTGAATGCCGCAGGGCATCCGGTTTTCAAACACCATGATTAAAAGGGCCACGTCATCCAGTATTTCTTTATTCGAATCCACACGCCGTACATACCGAGCGGTTCGAATATGATGATGCCGATCATGATAAGACCGAGGGCGATACTCCCGAAATTTTCCAGTCCGATCACGGTAAACCATTTTCTGGAGATGGTGACGAGATACTCTCCGATATACGGAGCCTCGGATACATTCTTCAGCAGATCGTACTGCAGGTATGTTATCAGGGTGGCGCCCATGATCGACCCAAGGATCGAGCCCAATCCACCGACAACCACCATGACGAGGAACACAATGGAAAGGATCATATTAAAGGTGAAGGGATCGAAGAAACCGCATACAAACGCGAACAATCCCCCCGCTACCCCCGCGTAGAATGCGCTTATGGCAAAAGAGAGGGTCTTGTAGATGGTGAGATTCACCCCCATCACCTCAGCCGCGATATCGCTGTCTCTGATTGCGACAAACGCCCTTCCAACACGGGTCTTCATGAGATTGATGGCGCTCACGATCAGAATAATGGCGATGACCAGTATCAGATAGTACATGCCGACATCGGATTCCAGCACCCAGCTGAAGCCTATTGCCGGTATCCCGAGATCCAGCGGAGGGGCATGGAGTCCCATCCTGCCCCCAAAGATGTCCCATCTGCCTATGACATGCATGATGGCCAGGCCAAAACCAAGGGTCGCGATCGCCAGATAGGGTCCCTCCAGTCTCAAAGCCGGCAGACCGAGGATAAACCCGAAAAACGCCGCGATACAAGCCGCCAGGGGAAGGGCACAGATAAAAGGCACCTGAAAATGGGTCATCAAAAAGACGGTGCCATAGGCTCCTATGGCGAAGAACCCGGCATGTCCCAGCGATATCTGGCCGGTGTATCCGACGAGGATATTAAGGCCCACCGCAAGGATCACGTGTACCAGTATGATATTCAGGAGATAGATGTAATAATTGGGTGTATAGATGGGAAGGGTAAAAAGAAAAATGAGAAATGCCGATGACCAGAAAAGAACGACACCGCTTCCGATAAGTTCGATGTCCTCATAATACTCACGCTTCATATCCATAAAGACACCTCTATCTTCTGTTATCTCTTCAAAAGGGATAATATATCGCCCGGAAACCCGACCGTTGCAGGAAGAGTCAATTCCTGAATTTTACAAAAGAAAAAAAGCGCCTTTATAACATGAAGTCACAATAAAGAAATCGAATTGACGTGTCAAGGGAAATTTTTCCTCGATTCGCTGTGCGTGATTGTGGGGAACAAGCGTACAGGAGAGGGATATCGATCTGATCACTTGACACGCAATATCATATTTTTTTATAGTAATTTTACGCTAAAGAAAGTCTTTAAAGGAGATACAAATGGGTCGACTAGGAGGAAAACGCATTGTTATAACAGGGTCATCCAGAAGTCTTGGACGTCACTTTGCTTTGGCAATGGCTGCGGAGGGAGCTTCTCTTATTATCAATGGCACAAACGCAGAGGCCTTGCATAAGGTGCGCGAGGAAATAGCGGTACTGGGTGCTGACGTCTATGCGGTGGAGGGTTCAATCACTGAATCAGAAGTCTGCTCAGCCCTGGTGGACACATGCGTCGACAAGTTCGGAGGCATTGATGTAATGATTAACAATGCCGGGATCGTGCGTGATCGTACCTTGATGAAAATGAGCGATGAAGATTTTGACAAGGTCATCGCCGTGAATCTGCGGGGGCCTTTTATGTGCACTCGACAGGCGGCCTTGGCAATGCGGGAGCAGGGCGGCGGCCACATCATACAGATCACTTCAGCATCTGGACTGGTGGGAAATTTTGGACAAACAAACTACGCAGCCGCCAAGGCTGGTCTAATGGGAATTATGTACACCGTAGCCAAAGAACTACAACGTTACAATATTCGCTGTAACGCTATGTGCCCATTATCCCGCAGTGATATGACCCAACCATTTATAGACAATTCTGGGAAAACTGCAGCGGAACTAGGGTATGGAGAGCCGGAAGACGTAGCACAGGGGTTGGTCTGGCTGGTTAGTGACGCCGCATCAAAATTAAATGGCCAGTGCCTCACATTCAACGGAGTGAAAACCGCACTGTGGCGTTCGCCGGTGGAAGAATATGTGAACAAAAAAAACCGGCCCTTTACAATTGAAGAATTAGAGGATTATTACGCCGACATTAATCCTTTACCCATATACAACCCCTTTGGGCCGTGATCGGCAAATCGATGTACCTGCAATAATAATTGTTGAATGGCAGGGGTTGCCGAGTTGTCTCCGGCATTCGATCTTTATCTCCGTTCACATCGTTCTCTCACATCTGGCCAGTACTTGCGCCAGATCAAAAAGCATTGTCTTGGGCGATAGGGAGAAGGTGAATTCTCTGGGCACCGCAGTGAACGTCTTTCTAGCAGCTAAAGCCAAGGACTTTATTCTCAGCAGTGCCTGTTACCACGACATTAAAAGAGGCTTTGGTGAGCACCCCGTATTGAACCGGATACGCGTTATCCAGGGACATAACACCCAATTCAAAAACACGATACAGGTCCGATGCATGCCATAAGTAAGATGTCCCCGGAATACGCGGCTGCGTGTGACGATCGGGAACAAGAGTGTGGGAGAGGCGTATCGATCGACCCACTTCATATTTCCTATACATTGGTCTACACCTGATCTGATTGTTCATGTTTCTGTTCAATAATTATCTTGACATATGACATCTATTTCCATATTTTCCAAAAAGATATATTACTATACATTGGTTTTGTGAAAGATATTTTCAGGAGATATTTATGGATACAGGCACGATGATACTCGGCTTTCTCATGTCGGGCCCGAAAACCGGATACAAAATAAAGCACATCACCGGAAAGATGATGGTTGCGTATAACCTGAGTCTCAACCAGATCTATCCCGCATTGCGAAAACTCGAAACGGCAAACCTGGTAAAGAAAGAGGTGGTTTTTCAAACCGGCAAGCCCAACAAACACGTGTACACCATAACCAATGCGGGAAAAGAACTCTTTATGCAAAGCCTTGTCGGGGCGTCGAATCCCATGGATTATGACTTCGACTTTCTCGTGAAGCTGTTCTTTTTCAGATTCCTCGACAGGGAGAACATCATCCGTCAGTTCGAGCAGGAGATCCTCTCCATCGAGGAACAGCTCGAAGATTTCGAGCAGGTCAAATCCGTCGTCAAACAGGAAGGGAACGAGGACGGAAACTTTATCTACGCAACGGTCGTCTCCTTGCTCCAGCTGTTGAGAGATCGATATTCCGCCGAACTTGAAAAGAGGAAAAAGGCATATGCCTCCTCCGACGACAGCGGCAAATAGAGGCGTGCGATCCGTTATTCTCCAGGAAGAGACTCTCGGGAATTCACTACCCTACCGGGCAGCGGAAAGAGGCGGATGCGAAAGGTGTATAAAAACTTTTTCTTGAAGAGACAGGGGAATAACGATATGGTGCGCCCTTTCGGACGTCACGAGATCGGATGGTCACTATAGAGAGTGGCTTATTTCATACGGGTAGTTTCGTTCTTTTTCTGCCACCTCCTACAAGAAGCACCATGTATGCCTCCCATGTTCGGAGCAATAGATGGAAGCAGTAACGATATGGCGGCTCAGGAGAGGCTGATGCTTGATGCGTCGGACAAGCCATGATCATTGATGCGATAAAGGTCGGATGTACCGGGCCATTTGTCAGGGGGAAAATAAAAAGTGATAAGGAAAGGAAGGGAATGAGATGACAGCGGATTATTCTACAATCTACGAACGTTCTATTAATCATCCTGATCAGTTCTGGGGAGAGGCTGCAGAGGCGGTACAGTGGGAGAGAAAGTGGGACACGGTACTGGATGACACCAACAAACCTTTTTACCGGTGGTTTGTGGGGGGCATGCTGAACACCTGCTATAACGCCCTTGATTATCACGTACAGAATGGCAGGGGCGATCAGACGGCAATAATCTATGACAGCCCCGTGACAGACACCGTACAAAAAATAACCTACGGTGAGCTTCTGACGAAAGTTTCAACATTTGCGGGTGCCTTGAGAGATCTTGGCGTGTCAAAGGGAGATACGGTTGTCATCTATATGCCCATGATCCCGGAAGCTCCGGTTGCCATGCTCGCCTGTGCGAGGATAGGCGCCGTGCATTCCGTCGTATTTGGAGGTTTCGCTCCCAACGAACTGGCTATCCGCATCGATGACGCGAAACCAAAGGTCATTGTCTCGGCATCCTGCGGCGTCGAAGGGAAAAAGGTCATTCCCTACAAACCGCTCCTGGACGCGGCAATCGAAATATCCGATCATAAGCCGGAGAAGTGTGTCATCTTCCAGCGTCCGCAAATTGAAGCCCCTCTTGTCCCGGGTCGTGACTTCGACTGGGAGGCCCTGATGAGTTCGGCACAGCCGGCGGACTGTGTCGCAGTGACGGCGACGGACCCTCTGTATATTCTCTATACGTCAGGAACAACGGGCAAGCCGAAAGGGGTCATGCGTGACAACGGCGGTCATGCCGTCGCCCTGAAATGGACCATGAAATACCTCTACGGCGTCAATCCGGGCGAAGTCTATTGGGCGGCATCGGACGTGGGTTGGGTAGTCGGTCATTCGTACATCGTGTATGCGCCCCTACTTGCAGGGTGCACGACCATCGTATACGAAGGGAAACCGGTCGGAACACCCGATCCCGGAGCCTTCTGGCGCGTCATCTCAGAGCACGGTGTCTCCGTACTGTTTACGGCCCCGACGGCATTCCGTGCCATCAAGAAGGAAGACCCACAGGCCGATTATCTGAAAAAATACGATATCGGTTCCCTGCGGTACCTCTTTCTCGCCGGCGAGAGGCTCGATCCCGATACATACCACTGGGCATCCTCCATGCTGAACATACCGGTCATCGACCACTGGTGGCAAACGGAAACGGGGTGGGGTATTGCCGCCAACTGCATGGGCATCGAACCCTTTCCGGTCAAGGCTGGGTCCCCCACAAAGGCCGTCCCCGGCTACAATGTGCAAATCGTGGACTCGGAGGGGAACGAGATCCCAACTGGAGAAGACGGTATTATTGCCATCAAGCTTCCCCTGCCCCCCGGGTGCCTGCCGACCCTGTGGAAGGATGACAAGCGATTTCTGGAATACGTAACCGAGATACCGGGATTTTACGTCACCGGCGACGGAGGGCATGTCGACGAAGACGGGTATCTCTTTATCATGGGACGTATGGACGATGTGATCAATGTGGCAGGGCACCGGCTTTCCACCGGAGCCATGGAAGAGGTGGTGGCAAAACACAAGGACGTGGCGGAATGCGCCGTCCTTGGCGCGAATGAGCAGCTCAAGGGCCAAGTCCCCGTCGGATTCGCCGTCCTGAAATCAGGGGTCGATCGAAACCCGGACGATATCGTCAAGGAACTGGTACAGATGGTGAGGTCGGATATCGGAGCCGTTGCCTGTTTCAAACAGTGCGCTATCGTCAAGGCCCTTCCCAAGACCCGTTCCGGTAAGATACTGAGGGCAACCATGCGCAAGATAGCCAACGGCGAGACGTATACCGTCCCATCAACGATCGAAGACGAATCAGTCCTTCTCGGTATTGAAGAGGCGGCAAAAGAGTTAGGTCTGGGGACATAACATCAAATCATATACTTTGGCACGGCGGTATATGCCGCCTTGTCTAAACAGGGAGAGAATAATCAATGAAAGAGATACTGCAGAGGGCAATCGACAGAAAACAGAAGGCCCTGTCAGAGTACGATTCTAAGCGTGTCATAGAATCTGCGGGAGTTGCCATAACACGAGAAGGTCTCGCTACTTCCAGAGAAGAAGCCGTCAGACTTGCCGAAGAACTTGGATTCCCGGTCGTACTGAAGGGGTGTTCAAGCACGCTGGCCCACAAGACGGAGATGGGAATGGTCAAACTGAACCTGGGCAGC
Organism: Syntrophales bacterium; assembly: GCA_036825195.1. Classification (GTDB taxonomy): domain Bacteria; phylum Desulfobacterota; class Syntrophia; order Syntrophales; family UBA2210; genus UBA2210. The sequence continues at coordinate 23,347 of DAISYQ010000012.1, read as the reverse complement.
GGGGACGATGTCACCCGGGCCTATGATGACATCACGAAAGCAGGCGTGGAGCTTGACGGTGTGCTGGTTCAGGAGATGATCAAGGGGGTGAGGGAATTCGTCATCGGCCTTACCCGTGATCCCCAATTCGGCCCGTGCGTCATGTTCGGCCTCGGCGGCATATTCACGGAGGTCCTCAACGATGTCAGTTTCAGGGTAGCCCCCATCACCGAGATCGACGCCCTTGAAATGATAGGAGAGATAAAGACCAGCAAACTTCTGGACGAATTTCGCGGAAACCCCGCCGTTGACAAAAACGCTCTCGTCAAGGCCCTGGTGGGAATTGGTGATCTTGGAGTCGCCTATGACCGGATTGCGGAGATAGATATCAATCCCGTCATTATTTCTGGAGACAAACCGATTGCCGTTGACGCCCTGGTCGTACTCAGCGATTCGTAACGATCCGGAAAGAAAACCTGAAGGCGCCCCAGGCAACACCCACGGGGCGCCTTTCAAAATACTGTACCAATTTCTACGCTCGGTCAGGTATGTGCGTATGGTTCCTCAAAAATACGACCTTTCGTTGAAAATTCCCATACCCTAAACACTTCAGCTCCCGAACCCGTTGAGTCCTTACGGATCAATCCAAAAATACTTTGACATTCAAACGTTCGTTTGATACAGGCATTTATTCGAAGGAGGTCCCATCATGGTTCCTGGTAACGAGAATAAAACAACCAGAGAGCGCCTGTTGAAATCCGCAGAGATGCTGTTCGCTCAGAAGGGTTACTACGGGGTAAGTGTTCGGGAAATTACGCATGTTGCAAAATGCAACCTCGCCGCGGTCAATTATCACTTCGGCAACAAGAAAACCCTCTACCTGAACGTGTTCCGTGAACGGTGGATGCCCCGGGCACAGCGCATCCGGGAACAGTTTCAAAAAAACCTTGTCGGTTATGGTGAGATATCGCCCGCGGCCGTAATCCAATCCCTGGCCGAGGCCGTCATCAAGGGTCCCCTTACGGATGAAGAGCGTCTGTGCCATTCTCAGCTGATGATCCGTGAGATGAACAAACCCACAGAGGCCTTCGAAATCGTAATGGCGGAGACCATGAAACCATACATGGAAGGGCTGGGGGAAATTCTTCGGCCCTATCTGCATGAGAACATAGATGAAGAACGCACGGTCCTCAATATTCTCAGTATCTTTTCGATGGTTCTGTACTTCAATTTTGCCCGGTTACCGGTATCGAACATTATCGGGCATGCCTATGATCAACCATTCAAGGACAGGCTGGTACAACACATTGTTGATTTTTCCCTGTCCGGACTGCCTGTAAGGGAGAATATATAGTGAAATACAGGGCAGTCGTACTCTTGACCATTACACTCCTTTCGGGATGCATGAAAGTGGGCCCCGACTTCACAAAACCCGACATGCAGTCACAGATCAGGGAGTCGTATCAGCACGCTTCACCCGATAGCTCAACGGAGAAGCATATCGACCGGTGGTGGACCGCGTTCAACAGCCCCGAACTGGACCGGGTCGTGACAACCGTATTGTCGAACAATCTGGACATTAGAAAGGCACTGGCCGTCATCTCCGAGATGCGTGCCTATTTTGTTCAATCCAGGGCAGACCGGTATCCCAGCCTCAAAATTACGGGCGAAGCGAGAAGACAGCGCGTTCTTCCGGGAATCGAATCAAACCTCTACAGCCTCTCTCTGCCGGCATCATTCGAGATCGACCTCTGGGGCCGCCTGGCCCGCACCGAGGAAGCCGCCCTTGCGAGCCTCGCACAAACGGAGGAGAATGCCCGCATCATTGCCCAGACCATCATATCGGAAGCGATAACGTTATATTTCCAGATGGAATCCCTGGAGAGAAGGATTCAGATCACAACGCAAAGCATAGAAAATTACCGCCGAAACCTTGCATTCGTGGAAAGACGATACGAAGGTGGTTTGACGTCCATCCTGGATCTCCGGCAGGCACGACGTATTCTCGCCCAGACGGAAGCCGCGCTCCCCTCGTTGCGGCAGGAACTCGGCATCGCACAGCAGAAGCTGGCCGTCCTTTCGGGACACTATCCGGAAACCCTATCGGCACGGACACATCAGGAAGACTACTTCAGGCTGCCCTCCCCCGTACCACCGGGTCTGCCGTCAGAACTCCTCCTGAACCGACCCGACATCAGGGCGGCGGAGGCAAACCTGCAGGCATTGAACGCGAAGATTGGCGTCGCCACAGCCAACCGATTCCCGAGAATAACACTGACAGGCAGTTTCGGCTATTCCAGCAGTGAGCTCGATCGACTGATTATGCCGGGGAGCAGCCTGTGGAATATATCGCTCGGGGCACTTTCACCGATCTTTGATGCGGGAAAACTCAAGGCAGGCCAGCGGGCTGCAGAGGCACAGTTTCAGCAGGGGCTGGCCGATTACGCCAAGACGGTCCTCAATGCATTTTCTGAAGTGGAAAGCGCTCTCCTGACGCGGAAGGAGCAGATGAAAAAAAGAGAAAAGATGCTGATCTTTCTCTCCGAAGCGAAGGCCACCCAGCAGGTGGCCGAAAACCGATACGAACGGGGACTGGTCGATTACCTCACCGTGCTTGACGCCCAGCAGGCCCGTTTTCAGGCCGAAGAAAACCTCGTACTGGTTGAACTGGCCATCCTCAGCAATCGCGTAACACTGCACCGCGCACTGGGCGGCGGCTGGGGCAACCCGCAAATCGAAAACCCGGGGGTGCGGAATGAATGAAAGAGGAAAGGCAATCCATGGCTGAGAATCAAGTCTCCACGGGAAAGGCAAAGACCCGGACCCGAAAACGCGTCATTCATATTATCGTCAGTGTGACACTCATCGTCGCGGGAATCGTCATCATGGGTGCGCTGACGGCAACCAGATCCCAACTCGAAAAAGTGGTACCCCCCGTTCCGATTCCTGCGGTACGCGTGACAAAGGCGACAACCGGACCGCAGACCATCATCATTCGTGGTGAGGGGACGGTGCAGCCACTGCGAGAGATCAACCTCGTTTCGGAGGTTGGAGGCAAGATCGTCCGTATCTCGCCGGACCTGGTCAATGGAGGATCATTCACCAAGGGCAATATATTGCTTGCAATAGATCCCGTCGATTACGAACTGGCCGTTACCCTGGCAAAGGCGCAGGTAAAGGATGCGGAGAGCAGTCTGAAGATGATTCAGGAGGAAGCGCTGGTGGCGCGGGAAGAATGGCGGAGCCACTATTCGGACACCTCTCGCACTATCGAAGATCCGCCGCCGCTGGTGGCCAAGAAACCGCAACTGGAGGCGGCCCACGCACGACTTGAAGCCAGCCGGGCAGATCTGGAAAAGGCGCTCTTGGACCTTGAACGAACCGTCTTGAAGGCGCCTTTCGATGGCAGAGTCGGCAAGAAATTCGTTGATCTGGGGCAATATGTGACACCGGGACAGGCACTGGCAGAACTCTTTTCAACAGAAGCGGTGGAAATCGCCCTGCCGATTGAAGACGAGACCCTCTTCTGGTTTGACGTTCCCGGATTTACACCCGGCGGAGGATCTCCGTCGCCTGCCACCGTTCATGCGGAAATTGCGGGACGAAATCTGACCTTTTCGGGGAAGGTAATCCGCGCTGAGGGGAAGGTGGATGAAAAGACACGGATGATAACCATCATCGTCAGGGTTGAAAAACCGTACGCGACAAAACCGCCTCTTGCGATCGGCCTCTTCGTGACCGTCGATATCAGTGGGCGGATGCTGCCCGATGCCGCCGTTATTCCACGGGCCGCCCTGCATCAGGGAGATATCGTTTGGATTGTGGATGATAGCGGTATTCTCCATTTTCGTCCGGTCAGGGTTGCCCGTCATCAGGGGGAAGAGGTTGTCGTGGAATCCGGCATTAAAGATGGCGAGATGATAGTCTTTTCGACACTCAAGGCCCCCACGGACGGCATGACCGTTCGGGCGGCACTGGAGAAGGAGTGATCATGAAAGGTATGATTGCCTGGTTTGCCGGAAATCACGTCGCGGCAAACCTCCTCATGATATTCCTGGTCCTGGCCGGAATCTTCACGTTTTTTTCCATCAAACTGGAGGTGTTCCCCGAGACCTCCCTCGACAGAATCTCCATAAGCACCGAATACCAGGGTGCTTCGCCTGCCGAAGTGGAGGAGGCCATCAGCCGCCGGATAGAAGAACGGGTAGCCGGCCTGTCCGGCATCAAGCGCATCGACTCCACCTCAAAAGAGGGAATCAGTGTCGTTACCATACAGGTCATCAAGGGGTGGGACATACAGGAACTCCTTGATGAGGTCAAGGCCGAGGTCGACCGCATCACCACATTTCCTGATGAGGCGGAAAAACCGGTTGTGCGGGAGATCGTGCAGCGAGTACAGGTAATCGACGTCGCCGTCTATGGCGATGTGCCCTACGCAACCCTTAAATACTATGCTGAGAAGACCAAGGATGACATCACTAATCTGCCGGGTGTTACCTCCGCCGAGATCCTGGGTGCTCGCAAGTCAGAGATCCATATCGAAATATCCGAGGAAACATTGCGCCAATACGGTCTGACCCTGGGCCGGGTAGCCGACGCCGTCAGAAGGGCAAGCCTCGATCTTCCGGCGGGAAGCGTCAAGGCAAAGGGTGGTGAGATATTGATCCGTACCAAGGGCAGACGGTACTATGCCGATGAATTCGCCGACATTCCCGTCATCACCAATGCCAACGGCAGTAAAGTGACGCTCGATCAGATTGCGACCCTCAGTGACGGTTTTGAAGATGTCGATCTCTTTGCGCGGTTTCAGGGCAAACCCGCGGAGATGATCGAAATCTACCGTGTGGCCGATCAGAGCGCGCTCGATGTCGCCAGGAAGGTTAAACAGTATCTCGTCGATGTCGGCCCTTCTCTGCCGGCAGGTGTCGGTATCGCTTTCTTCGCCGATATGTCGGAAATCCTGTACAGCCGTCTCCAGCTCCTGCTCAGAAACATGGCCATCGGTCTGGTTCTCGTGATCCTCATACTCGGGACGTTCCTCACCGTGAGACTCTCATTCTGGGTGACCCTCGGGATTCCCATATCCTTCCTGGCGGGACTCGCCACGCTCCCTTCTCTGGACGTGACGATCAACATGATCTCCCTGTTCGCGTTCATAATGGTACTGGGTATCGTGGTTGATGATGCCATTATCATCGGAGAAAATATATTCCGGAAACAGGAGGAGGGGCTCCCCCCCCTGCAGGCAGCAACCCAAGGCGCCATTGAGGTGGGCCACCCGGTCATCTTCTCCGTTCTCACCACCATGGCCGCCTTTGCGCCCCTTTTGATCGCATCCGGGATGATGGGGAAACTGATGCGCAGCATACCGATCGTGATTATAGTTGTCCTGGCCGGATCGCTGGTCGAATCACTCTTCATCCTGCCGTCTCACCTGTCCAGAAGTAGGCACGCTTACCTCAGACAGGGATCAGCGAAGCAGAGAGAAAAATGGACGACGCGACGACTACGGACCTTTATCAACGGTCCTTATCTGAGGGCGGTAGACTTCTGTGCCCGATGGCGGTATGCCACGGTGGCACTGGGGGTTGCCCTGTTGCTTATCACCGTGGGAATCTACCGGGGAGGCATTGTCGGATTTACCTTTTTTCCAAAGGTGGAAGGAGACATGCTGGAATGTTCCCTCACCATGCCTTCCGGAACCCCCCTCGAGCGTACCAACGAGGTGGTAGGGCACCTACTGGAGACCGCCCGAAAGACGCTGGACGATGCGGATAGGGAGCATCCCGGTCCGGATCCCCTGTTCGAGTACAGTTTCTCACTGATCGGGGCTCAGGTGGGAGAACGAGGGGGTCTGTCCGACACGGGGGCTCACCTTGCCCACATCTGGATACAGGTGCTGGAAGGAGAAAAGCGAACAACAAGCACGGCGAAACTCGCTGCACAGTGGCGTCAGAACGCGGGTACGATACCGGGAATCGAATCGATCAACTTCAAGAGTGTTCTGCACAGCGCGGGTAAATCGGTCGAGATTCATCTGTCCCTGGAGGAACACGAAGATCTCCTGGCGGCGGCTGATGAGTTGAAGGAGGAACTGAAGAGTTATCCCGGCGTCTATGATATCGAAGACAGCTATCTGCCGGGGAAACAGGAGATGCAGATCAAACTGAAACCCACCGCCCGTAGTATGGGAGTAACCCTCAACGACATCGCCACGCAGGTTCGACACGCCTTCTACGGTGCCGAAGCCCTCCGCATGCAGCGGGGAACAGATGAGATCAAGGTCATGGTACGCTACCCCGAAGGGGAGCGGCGATCTCTCGGGCACGTCGAAGAGATGCGGATCCGGACCTCCGACGGCACGGAAGTCCCCTTCAGTGTGTTGGCCGATGTTACGATGGAACAGGGGTACGTTTCTATCGAACATGCACAGAGGCGGCGCGTCATCAAGGTATACGCCGACGTGGATGAAACGGTCACCAATGCCAATGAAGTTCGGCAAACCCTCGAAAAGGGTTTCCTCCCCGATCTCACCTACCGGTATCCCGGTCTGAGATATGAGATGGAGGGAGAGGGGAAGGAACAGAAGGAATCTCTGAACGACATCAAGAAAGGCCTGTGGTTCGCCCTTTTCGGTATCTATGCGCTTCTTGCCATACCGTTCAGATCATTCACACAGCCCTTTGTTGTTATGATGGCTATCCCCTTCGGTATCGTCGGCTCCGTGGCGGGGCATCTCATCATGGGACTCGACATCACCTTTGTCAGCCTCTTCGGGATCGTGGGGTTGGCCGGTGTCGTCGTCAACGATTCACTCGTCCTGATCCATGCGACAAACCGGCTTCGCCGTGAGGGCGCCAGTGCGCACGACGCTGTCACACAGGCGGGAACCCTGCGATTCCGGGCTATTATTCTCACATCTCTCACCACCTTCGCCGGGTTGACACCCATCATCCTGGAGAAGAGCCTCCAGGCAAAGTTTCTGATCCCCATGGCGGTCAGTCTCGGCTTCGGCGTGCTTTTCGCGACCTTCATCACGCTGCTCCTCATCCCGAGTCTCTACCTCATCCTCGATGACATCCACAACTTCACCGCACGGATCAGGGAGAAGATCAGCCCTTCCCGGGATTGAAAATACCGGTTCAGATATCCGATTAGTTAAGACGGAAGCCGTCTTTTTACACCTTGACACGATTGAGTGTGTCTTCTATACTGCGCTTCGCTTTACATTGTTTTTTATCAAACAGCATATCAGGGGAGGGATGAAGCCATATGCCCGCACGAACGGATATAAGGAAGATACTGATTATCGGATCAGGACCCATCATCATCGGGCAGGCCTGCGAATTTGATTATTCGGGAACACAGGCATGCAAGGCCCTAAAAAAACTGGGATATGAAATCGTCCTAGTTAATTCCAACCCTGCCACCATTATGACCGACCCAGGGATGGCTGATGCCACCTACATCGAACCCCTCAACTTTCGATATTTAAAAGAAATCATTGAAAAGGAACGCCCGGACGCTATCCTCCCCAATCTGGGAGGACAATCGGGGCTCAATCTGACATCAGAACTGTCCCGTAAAGGTATCCTCAATAAATACGGGGTCCAGATCATCGGCGTCAATGTCGATGCGATCGAACGGGGGGAGGACCGCATCGCCTTCAAGAAGACCATGGACAGCCTCGGCATAGAGATGCCTAAAAGCGAGCCCGCCTACAGTGTGGAAGAGGCAGAACAGATTGCAGAAGAGCTGGGATACCCAGTAGTTATCCGTCCCGCCTATACCATGGGCGGAACCGGAGGCGGACTGGTGTACAATAAGGAGGAGCTTCAGACCGTCGCCAGCCGGGGGATCTCGGCGAGTCTGATCGGCCAGATACTGGTCGAGGAATCCGTCCTTGGGTGGGAGGAATTGGAACTGGAAGTCGTCCGGGACGCCAAGAATCAGATGATCACCGTCTGCTTCATAGAAAACGTCGACGCCATGGGCATCCATACCGGCGATTCATTCTGCACTGCACCCATGATGACGATCTCCCCCGAACTGCAGGCACGTCTCCAGAAGTATTCCTATGACATCGTTGAGGCCATCCAGGTCATCGGTGGCACGAACGTGCAATTCGCCCACAATCCGGAGACCGGACGGGTCGTGGTCATAGAGATCAACCCGCGAACATCTCGTTCTTCCGCACTGGCTTCCAAGGCGACCGGGTTCCCCATCGCCCTCATCTCATCAATGCTGGCGGCCGGGCTGACCCTGGATGAAATACCGTACTGGAGAGAGAGGACCCTGGACAAGTACACCCCCACGGGTGATTACGTCGTCGTCAAATTCGCCCGGTGGGCCTTTGAAAAATTCGGCGGGGCCATCGACGAACTGGGGACGCAGATGCGGGCGGTCGGGGAGGTCATGAGTATCGGCAAGACCTACAAGGAGGCCCTGCAGAAGGCGATCCGATCTCTGGAGATCAACCGCTACGGTCTCGGCTTCGCAAAAAACTTTCATGATAAATCGCTCGATGAACTGATGGGGCTCCTGTCAAAGCCGATGAGCGAGCGACAGTTCATCATGTACGAGGCACTGCGCAAAGGGGCATGCGTGGAAGAACTCCACGCCAGGACCCACATCAAGGCATGGTTCATAGAACAGATGAAGGAACTGGTCGAAATGGAAGAGGAGATCCTCGGCTACAAGGATCGAGATCTCCCGGACGATCTGCTGATCCGGGCCAAGAGGGACGGGTTCGCCGACCGCTATCTTTCAAAACTGCTTACCATCCCGGAGAAAGAGATACGACAGAGGCGTCAATCACTGGGTATTGTAGAAGGATGGGAGCCCGTCCCCGTCAGCGGGGTTGAGGATGCGGCATACTACTTCTCAACCTACAATGCGCCGGATAAGGTGCAATCAACCGGAAGGCGCAAGATTATCGTCCTCGGCGGGGGTCCGAACCGCATCGGACAGGGGATAGAATTCGACTACTGCTGCGTTCATGCCGCCTTTGCCATTAAAGACGAAGGGTTAGAGGCAATCATGGTCAACTGTAACCCGGAGACCGTATCCACCGACTATGATACTTCCGATAAACTCTACTTCGAACCCCTGACCGTGGAAGACGTCCTGAGCATCTATGAAAAGGAGAAACCTGAGGGGGTTATCGTGCAGTTCGGCGGGCAGACACCCCTGAATCTCGCCAATGAACTGGCTGCGGCGGGGGTGAAGATCATCGGCACTTCACCGGAGATGATCGACCTGGCGGAAGACAGGGACCGCTTCCGGAAAATGATGGAGAAGCTGGGGATCCCGGAGCCGGAATCGGGGATGGCGAGCACCCTGGAAGAGGCACTCGACATCGCACAACAGATAGGATATCCCCTGATGGTCAGGCCATCCTATGTCCTGGGAGGGCGCGGGATGGAGGTGGTCCATGACGAAGAGATGCTGAAACGGTATCTTGCAGCCGCCGTCGATGTCACCCCTGAGAGACCTGTCCTTATCGACAAGTTTCTTGAAAATGCCATTGAGGTGGAAACCGATGCCATCTCTGATGGAACGGATGTCTTTATTCCATCGATCATGGAGCATATCGAACTCGCTGGCGTTCACTCGGGAGATTCAGCCTGTACCATTCCCCCCGTCAGTCTGTCGGCCGCCGCAATAGCCACCATCTCTGCATACACAAAAAAAATCGCCCGAGAACTGCATGTGGTGGGACTCATGAACATCCAGTACGCCATTATGGATGATGTGGTCTATATCCTCGAGGCAAATCCGCGGGCATCACGGACGGTTCCGCTGGTCTCAAAGGTCTGTAACATATCGATGGCGCGGATCGCCACACAACTGATGTTGGGGAAAAAGCTGAAAGACCTCCGTCTTGAAACGGCGAAAATTCGACATTTCGGTGTCAAGGAGGCCGTCTTCCCCTTCAATATGTTTCATGAAGTCGATCCGCTCCTGGGACCGGAGATGCGGTCAACGGGAGAAGTTCTCGGCATGGCTGATTCTTTCGGTCTGGCCTTTTTCAAGGCACAGGAGGCTACCGGTCTGGTCCTTCCCGAAGAGGGTACCGTCCTGATCACCGTGTATGACGACGATAAGGAGGCTATCCTCGATGTGGCACGGGAATTCGTGAAACTCGGCTTCAAGCTGAAGGCCACGCAGGGGAATTGCCGTTTCCTCGAGGATCACGGTATCGCCTCCGAATTGATTCTCAAGATGCACGAGGGACGTCCCAATATAACCGACGGGATAAAAAACCACGAGATCCAGCTTGTCATCAACACACCGAGCGGCAGAATGAGCAAATATGACGATTCGTACATCAGAAAAACCGCCATCAAATACAAGGTCCCTTACATCACAACGGCAGCCGCAGCCTTGGCAACCGTCAGGGGAATCTCCGCCATACGGAAAAATCATGGCCATGTCAAATCTCTTCAGAGCTATCATGCGGACATAGAGTGATCGAAGTCTCGTTTTTCATTTTGTATGGAATTGACATGGATTACAAAGCGTAATGTCACGCCGCTGTTCGGTATTGACAACTGACTATCAAAATCCAGAGCAAGGGGAAAATCAGGAAATGAAATTCATAGAGGAAAACTGCGGCGTCTTCGGCATATATTCAAAAACCCAGTGCGTCGATGAGATCTACCAGGGATTGGATTTTCTGCAGCACAGAGGACAGGAATACTGCGGTATCTCAACCTTTGATGAGGGAGTCAACCATATTACCCATCATGGCAGAGTCACCAACATGTTCACCGGTGAAGAACTGCGCAGCTTGATCGGTACGTGGGGAATCGGCCACGTAAGCCTGAGGGACCGTCAACCCATGAAATGGCTGACCCGTTCCGGCGAGATATCGGTCGCCTTCAGCGGCAATGTGATCAATGCCGACGCATTGCTGAAAGACATGATGATGCGGGGAAAATCTTTCTACAAAGGGTACGATATCGAGATAATCTCCAAGATCATCATAGAGAATAACGATATTGTAAGCGGCATATCAGCACTTTCAGAAAAAGTCGAAGGATCGTACTCGCTGGTGGTTTTGACTGCAGACGGCATTTATGCCTCTAGGGATATCTATGGCTTCCGGCCGCTCATTCTCGGAGCAAATTCCGAGAGCTACGCCGTCAGCTCCGAATCGCGGGCCTTGCAGAATATGGATATGGAAATATATCGGGATGTTGCACCCGGAGAAATCGTCCTCATCAGCGACAGGGGATTCCAGACCGTAGCGCAGATCAACTCTCGGCGCAGGGCCCACTGCGCCTTTGAATGGGCATATACTGCGAGTATCGATTCCATCATAGAAGGGGTTTCCGTCCAGGAGGCACGTAACAATCTGGGAGAAAGCCTCGCGCAGCGGGATATCAACGAAGGAGGCATCACGGCGGATATCGTCGCGCCGGTTCCCATGTCGGGTGTCGGACACGCACTCGGATACCATAAACGCTCAGGGCTTAATTATCAGGATGTGTTTCTCTACAACCGGTACGCCGATCGCAGCTACACCCAGATCACCCAGGTCGCCCGGGAAAAGATGGCAAAACGTAAACTGTCCGTCCTTCCCTATGTCAAGGGCAAACGGGTTGTTCTATGCGACGATTCGATCGTACGAGGTACACAGATCATGAATAAGGTGAGAGATTTGAAGAAAGCGGGGGCACAAGAAATTCATGTCAGGGTTGCCTGTCCTCCCCTCATGTATCCCTGTGCCTTCGGAATCTCCACCCGGTCTGAAGGGGAATTACTGGCACGAAATTACTATACGACGGGAGATATCATATCCATGCAACAGCTGATGGATCTGGAGGCGTGGGTCGCAAAAAAGATCGCCGCGGACTCCGTAAAATTTAACACCATGGATGCCTTTGTGGAATCCCTGTTAATCCCCAGAGGAAATTTGTGCCTCCAGTGTTTCGATGGCATTGCACCTCACTGATTATAAGGAACGTATATCAATCAAATTCAAGAGCAAGGATGGAGAGGGGGTCGGCATATATGCCGGCCAACTTTAATCCCCAGTGCAGGTGGGGTCCGGTAGATCTTCCGGTCGAGCCCGTATATCCAATGGGTTCTCCCTTACCAACAAAGGCGCCTTCGCGGACACGTATCTTCGACATATGGCAATAGATGGAGAAAAGGCCGATGCCATGATCGATGATAACGGTATTACCGGAATAATAAAGATCGCGGGCCAGGACCACCTCCCCCGAATTGGAAGCCGTGATGGATGCCCCGTGGGGCGAACGGATATCGATTCCACGGTGGCGCGACACAACTTTCTCGTTAAAGATCCGCTGTTCACCGAACAGACTCCCTGTTTTCCCCTCCAGCGGCATGATAAATCTGCCGTTTCCCAACCAGCGCAGGGATGATTTCCCATAGATACGGCGCAACAGATCTTCCTCGTTCTGTATTCTTCTCATATCCGCCGGGACCGGACTGGTAAAGCGCCGGGCTACCGTTATCCTCTTCGTAGGGAACGATTTTTCTGACAAAGCAAGTTTAAAGGGGATGTCGTGTATCATGCCATGGGAGGATTCAAGGTGAGCCACAACATCATATATTCCCGGCTCCATGTCGAGCCCGAGTGCTATGAGGCTAAAATGTCTCAGCCTCTTATCATCCGAGACAAAAGGGTATTCGTGTCCGTCAAAGGACAATACGGCAGAGACCGGTACGGGTGATTGCAGGGATATCTTTACGACCTCTCCCTGACAGAGGCTGCGATATTCCGAACGGATGACTACTTTTCCTTCATCTGTCGGGGTGACTATCAGGGTGGCGTTCAGACACACGGGACAAAGCATCATCAGTATCGAGCAGATAATAAGCGTATGCGTCTTCATGTGCGGGACCTTACACCAGATACGCATAAATTTCAAAGTATGATCATGATCCCGTTTATTCATTGCATGATTCATGTATGAACCATCCGTTATCGTATTTCTTGGGTACATCCCCGTGCAGTCCGGTAAAAAATCTGGATGATCACTGAACGGCACAATTTCATAATCGGTAATGACCATCTCGGCCGGAGATATTTACGGTTTAATGTCGAGGCAAGATGTGGTAATAGTTCTCATCAGGAGGGGCATTATTCATATGTCAGTGAAGAGCCGGGGTTCCCGGAGGGAGAAAATACACAGGATAATCTGAAAGCTGAGTTGAAAGGATATAGATATGAAGAGAGTTAAAGGACTTGTGATTCTGATAATTGGCGCCGTCATGTGTTCGGGTTGCGCACCCCTCGTCGTAGGGGGCGCCGCGGTCACGGGAGGAACAGGCGCATATCTTTACACAAAGGGCGAATTAACCACGGATTATCACTACTCATTCGATAAAACATGGAGCGCCTGCGAAAAAACCGTGGCCTCCATGCATGCGACGGATGTGGTTCCTGTAAAGGAGATAAGCAAGGGTACAATCAATGCTGTCATAGATGGCGAGGAGGTCTGTTTCAACGTTGAATATAAGGCTAAAAATCAGACTACCGTCGCCATCAGGGTCGGCATCATTGGAGATCGACCTGCATCACAACGCCTGCACGACAAGGTTTCCGATTATCTGTCGAATATGTAACCGAAACATCGCCCGGCATTGGAGACATCTTCCCTACCGCATGTTTCCTGTAGGCCGGGCGTTTCTTTATGTTACCGCCCCTCATAAGACGTACGCTCTGGATTTGTCATAAGCCCCTCTGATACCTTTTTTATGCAAGAGCGCCGATCGAGGCGGAGGGGAAGGGCGACACCTCTGCCCTGAGGGGTCACTATTAATCCTTCATGACATCGAGTCCGTAGATCTTAATTTTCTTGTGCAGATTGCTTCTCTCCAAGCCTATGGATTCAGCCGTTTTTTTCACGTTCCAGTTGTTTTCCATAAGTTTTCTAGCGATGAAGTCCTTTTCAAACTCCTCCTTCGCCTCCTTGAAAGAATATGCATCATCAGAAAGATCGGCGTGCCGGGCTTTATGAAGCTCCCTCGACAAGAGAGGTATGTCATCGGCGGTAATGACATCCGATGGTGATGTGATGACCAGCCGTTCAATGATATTCTTCAATTCTCTCACATTACCGGGCCAGGTATGCTCCATAAGCACTTCGAGGGCATCATCGGCAATACGTTTTTCCGTATTCGACTCCTTCAGAGAATACCCCTTGAGGAAACGGTTCACAAGGAGTGGAATATCTTCCAGTCTGTCTCTGAGAGGAGGAATCTCAAGAGGGATGACATTTAATCGGTAATACAGATCCTGTCTGAATTTTCCCTTCTCCATTTCATATTCGAGATCCTTATTGGTTGCAGCCAGCACGCGTACATCGGTATCGATGATCTTCGTCCCCCCAACTCTCTCAAATTTTTTCTCCTGCAGGATCCTCAAGATTTTTGCCTGGGCTTTCAGGCTCATATCCGCGACCTCGTCGAGAAAGATGGTTCCCTTGTTTGCGAGATCGAATTTCCCCCTCTTCTTCTCCGTAGCCCCGGTAAAGGCCCCCTTCTCATGCCCGAAGAGTTCGCTCTCTATCAATTCTTCAGGTATGGCCGCACAGTTCACCTCTATAAAGGGTTTACCGGAGCGGCGACTTTGTCGGTGTATCGATCGGGCAACCAGTTCTTTTCCCGTTCCATTCTCACCCATAATCAGGATCCACGCATTGGTCGGAGAAATGATCTGTATCATCTCCTTTAATTCGATAATCTTCTTGCTGTTTCCGTCAATTTCGTAGCTATACCCATCTTTCAACAGCTTGTTTTCTTCTTCCAGCCGTACAATATCCAGCGCGTGATCGACAACAAGGACAATCTTGTCTAGAGACAATGGTTTCTCTATGAAATCAAAGGCCCCGAGTTTCGTCGTCGCCACCGCAGATTCAACCGTTCCATGTCCGGATATCATTATCACCTGCATATTCGGATATCTTGACTTGATACGTTTCAGTGTTTCAATACCGTCAATCCCCGGAAGCCATATATCCAGGAGTACAAGACTGGGACGCTCTTCTTCTATGATATCGAGACACTCTTCTCCGCTGTATGCGGTCAGCACCTCATACCCTTCATCCGAAAGGATTCCCTTCAACGAAAGGCAGATACTTTCTTCATCATCTACAACCAGTATTATCTCGTTCATAATCAATCCTATACAACAGGCAATTCAATGGATACGATCGTCCCTCCCCGTATATTATCCGCTACGGTTACAGAACCGTTATGGTCGGACATGATTGAACTGACAATGACAAGCCCGAGTCCCGTCCCCGTCTTTTTGGTGGAAAAGTAGGGTTCAAACAGTTTCTTCTTGTTCTCCGGTGAAATGCCGGGTCCGTTGTCTCCGACATCTACCGTGACTTTGCTGTGCTTCTTATCATAATAGGTGCTGATTTCAACCTTTCCCTTGCGGTTCAACGATGACACGGCTGCAACCGCGTTATCCAAGAGATTGACCATTACCCGCTTGATCTGCTCCGCATCAATATTCAATACGGGCACACTGGTGTCTTTCCTGAATTCGAAAGCCACCTCTTTGTGAGCATCTTGGAAAAGGATTACGGAGTCTTCAACCACCGCATTCAGATCATTCGGGGATGGATTTGTCACAGGCAATCTCGCGAATCGCGAAAATTCATTGACCAGATTCTGTAAGACATCCACTTGACCGATTATGGTCCGCGTACATTCGTGAAACACAGAATCTGTTTTTTCTTCTATCTTATCTCCATATTTCCGTTGTAACCTCTCTGCGCTCAATCTGACGGGCGTCAGAGGATTTTTTATTTCATGTGCTATCCTCTTTGCAGCTTCTCTCCACGCGGCGATACGCTCAGTCTTCTGAAGCTGGGTCAGATCTTCAAAGACGGCCACCACACCCATATAGTTGTTATCATCCCCTCTCAGAAGCGTCGCCGATACCAAAATCACAATCACCTTATCTCTGACCGTCAATTGAATCTGTCTCTCCACAAAACCACTATCACTCGAAGTCAACTCATCCCGAAGTCCTCGTACCATAATCATATGTTCCGGGCTCAAGACATCTCCATATTTCCTGCCTATGATCTCCTCCCTTTTGATATCCAGCATCTTTTCAGCGGCATTGTTTATTGTGCTGACTACATCGTCTCTGTCGATGGAAACAACACCGGCTGAAACATTGCGAAGCACTGTCTCTATGTATTTCCCGCGTTGCTTGAGGTCCACATTGACCTGTTCCAGCTCGAGACTGCTTGTCTTGAGATCTTTCGTCATCTGATTAAAGGAATCCGCCAGGACTCCTATCTCGTCTTCCGCCAGAACATCTATGTGGTAATCAAGATTGCCGTGGGCAACTTCATGGGTTGCCTCAGCAAGCTCCTGGATGGGAACGGTAATTCCCTTTGCCAGGAAAAGGCCAAACCACATCGAGGAAAAGATGATCAGGAGGGTCACGATGAAGAGGGTGATAATGTAACTGAACTTTATCGGATTTTTTAACAGTCTGAGCTGTTCGTACTCTTCGGAAGTTCTCGAGATAATAGACATCTTCTCACTCAAGATCTTGTCTATATAATAACTGACGGCTATGATTCCCAGAACTTCCTTGGGGCTGAGATTTGAATATACCGGAGCTATGCCACTTACCATATCTCCCCCCCCGACAGACTGCACGATTGAAAGATTTTTTCCCATAAAGACATCTTCCAAAACCTTGGGAGAAAATTGAGAGGGTAAGATATCGGGATTGCCCGGGTCCTTGAGAAACAGTTCTCCCTCACGGTTATCGAAGCGAACGGTTATGGACCCAAGATTAAAATATTTCTGCCTCTGCGTCAAAAAAGCCTTCAGATACTCTGTCTGCTCATTCTCATATAACTTGTTGTCGGTTATTTCGGACCCGATCTGTTGCGCATAGTATTTCGCGTTGTCGGAAAATTGCTGGTAGTAATCCTGAGCGACCTCAAGAGACAGATTGAATGCCCGGCCCATCTTCGTGTCGAACCAGCTGTCCACGCTATATGAAAGGAATTGAATGGAGACCAGGAGAAGCGTGATCGTAGGTATCAGAGAGAGACTCATAAAGGCTACGACCAGCTTTGTCCTGAGCTTCGATCCCAGGACCCCCCTTCTCCGTTCAAATATGAGTTTGGTCAGATTTCTTGAAATAAGGAAAATAAGGAGAATAACGAGGATAAGGTTGATATTAATCAGGCCGAATATCAGCACTTCGTTTGATATCGGTAACAGGACATCCATGCTGGAAAGGTTGCTTTCTATATAGGTGAGAACAATGATGATAGCTATGACTACTACTATTGCAATTCGTTCTCTGCGGCGTCGTTTTTCTTCATTCGTATTCATCTGTTTACCGCTATGTCAGATAGCATATTTGTACACCTGTTATCTGGACAGGTTGGGCTTGCAATGGCATCGCCCCAAGGGGCCTGTTGAAGACCGAGTATCATTAATACACAAATTCCTGTTTTAGCCAGTCCGTTTCGAAATCCCACAGAGAAACAAAGAAGAAGACGTATTCCAGATGCAGCGGCAGGCGTACTTCCTCAAGCTTTGCCTTCACTCTCAGGTAGTATCTGTTACCTTTTGTCAACTGCTGTAGAGGTGTAAAAACAGCACCGTTCAGTTCGGACATTGCCATTTTCGCCCTTGAAAATTCTTTAAACTGTTCCGGTTGCTTTCCATCAAGTGCAACATACAGAATCTTTTTAACATTATCGTATTTGATCGTATGCTGTACCTCAAGAAACGATACCCGTTTATCCACCCAATACCGCCGTTCCTGATATAATTCCAACATGAAGGTAAAGGTGGTCGGGATTCCTGCCAGTATCGCCTTTTCTATTTTTTCAGTAAAACAATTTTCCACCTTCAGATACACAAGCAGATTATCGGACGTGTTGGTTATTAGCAGGTCTGTCACCCGTGCTTTAGATGCCAATGATTCGTTCGGCAAAAGGAAAAGGAATGCTAAGAATATGAGAAACTTGCCACTACGCATGTAATTTGATCTCCGGTCTGTCAAGCCTGATAGTCTTGAAAGGAATTCAAGCTTTAGTACCGGAATATACTAAGAAAAGGCAGCCCAAAAAGCAAGGCTTATTTGGAGGGTAGCCGGTTAACTTCCGGCAAGAGACACGACATCATTCGGTTCGTCATGGGGACGGGTATCGATTATCTCGTCGAAAACTTCACGTTCTCCATTAAAATAGTGGATCATCTCCCAACATTCCCTCTGATCCAAGAGTTTTCTCAGGAGAAGATTATTTAACCGGTGGCCGGATTTATATGCCACAAAATGACCGATAATAGGCATCCCGAGAAGGGACAGATCACCAATTGCATCCAGCACCTTGTGTTTCACAAATTCATCGGGAAACCGAAGACCCTCCTTGTTGATAACCTTCTCATCGTCCAGGACAATTGCATTATTCAGAGAACCTCCGAGGGCAAGTCCCTTCGCCTGGAGATATTCAACCTCCTGAAGAAATCCGAATGTTCGGGCCGAACAGATATTATTCTCATATGTGTTATTGGAGAATAGCAGGTCATAGGACTGTTTCCCGATCACAGGATGACTGAAATCTATATCGTAGGTGATCCTGAATTCGGGAAAGGGGAGAATGGCCACTCTCCCTTCATTATCGGAAACAGACACAGGTTTTTTTATCCTCACAAATCTTTTTGACTTGCCCTGGGATTTGATACCCGCATCCTTAAGAAAAGCGACAAACGGCAAAGAACTGCCATCCATAATCGGAATTTCAAAGGAATCTGTTTCTATTATCGCGTTATCTATTCCCATTCCGAAAAGAGCGGAAAGAAGGTGTTCAACCGTGGAAACACGGGTCCCGTTCGTTCCGAGAGTCGTTGCCAGTGTCGTGTCAGATACATTGGTGGGTTCAGCCCGAATCCCTTCGCTCCCCGGCAAATCGCTTCGGTAGAATACGATCCCTTCATCAACACCCGCCGGTTTAATAGTCATATTTATTTTTCTGCCTGAGTGTAGACCCACGCTCTTGCAGTGTATTTCTTTTTCAATAGTCTTTTGTATATACATCGAGTCTCCTTTTCGTATGGAGATATATACAAAAGCAATAACCGTACCAGGTTCGACAGCAGAAAACCAATCATCCAGTCTGCGGCATAACCCATTAACACAAAAAAGATTATTACAAATAGTTATAATGATCGAAAATAACAGTCAAGATGAGCCTTCAATGAATGTGTCGAAAAAGCCACACTTATGTTTTGTCCGAGGGGGTTTTATAAAATCGTTCCTTTTCGCTGTAAATGCATCCACAGTACTGTTGCCGGTACATACCCATCTCCTTTGATACCCGAATTCCCTCCTTCCAGCCCTTCCGGAAATCATGGTAATGAAATCCTACCCCAAATTCTTTCCCAAGATTTTCGCCCAGATCTTTCAGGAGATCGTGATCTTGGTATATGCTATAGAGAAGTGTGGTGGTGAAGCGGTCAAATTTACCCTTTTTCGCGATGTGTGCGGTATATTTCATGCGCACGTGATAGCAGTACCTACACCTCATCTCTTCTCTGAAGACCGCTCCTCTGAGAAATTCCTCCAAGGGATAATCATCAAATCGTATAAGCCTCATCCCCATATGTTGAGAATATTCTATTACCGTATCGAGTCTTCTCTTATATTCGGTATAGGGATGAATATTCGGGTTATAGAAGATTCCTGTGACCTCGTGCCCATCTCTTCTCAAGGTATCCAGCGAATAGATGGCACACGGCGCGCAGCAAATGTGAAGAAGTATTTTCATAGGACATACCTACTCGGGAACAAAGACTCCAACCTTGGTTCCCGGCTTCTGTTTTCCAAACAAACCGATTACGGAAACTTACAATAATTCTTTCTGGTTCTTGTCGGACCACGGTCTACCGAAATGTTCGCAGGCGAGCCTCGTCACCACTCTTCCCCTTGTCGTTCGATGCAGAAAACCTTCTTGGATGAGATAGGGTTCATATACATCTTCAATGGTATTCCTCTCCTCTCCTATCGCAGAGGAAAGACTGTCGATGCCGACGGGACCGCCCTCGAATTTATCAATCAGAGTCAATAGTATCTTTCTGTCCATAAAATCGAATCCTCTGTCATCCACCTCAAGCATTTCCAGTGAATCCTTGGCCACTTCCCCGGTAATCACTCCATCAGCCCGTACCTGAGCAAAATCACGAACCCGCTTGAGCAGTCTGTTCGCTATCCGCGGAGTACCCCTGGAACGACGTGCTATCTCGTGCGCTCCGGCATCATCAATCGGTATCGACAGGATATCAGCCGATCTCACCACGATAATCGAAAGTTCTTCTGGAGTGTAGAATTCGAGCCTGAAACTCATACCAAACCGGTCCCGGAGCGGGGAGGTTAAGAGTCCCGCCCTTGTGGTTGCTCCCACCAAGGTAAATCGGGGAATATCCAGTTTCATCGACCGCGCAGAGGGTCCCTGACCGATAAGAATATCGATATAGTAATCCTCCATCGCCGGATAAAGAATTTCTTCCACGATATGGGGAAGTCTGTGTATTTCATCTATGAAGAGCATGTCATGCTCTTTCAGGTTTGTAAGGATGGCTGCCAAGTCTCCGGGGCGGTCTATAACCGGACCTGACGTTACCTTTATGTCCACGCCCATCTCGCGTGCCATGATATAGGCCAAGGTCGTTTTTCCGAGGCCGGGAGGTCCATACAGCAAGACATGATCAAGTGCCTCGCATCTGCCCTTTGCTGCCACAGTAAAGATCGAGATGTTTTCCTTTATCTTTTTTTGTCCTACATATTCGTTGAGGGTTTTTGGCCGAAGAGAGTATTCATAACTCTCTTCTTCGTTCAACTGCTCGGGGTCTATGACGGATGCCTTCATAATGGATAACCATGCATGTTCTTTGTTGATTGAGACAATACACCTACAGCCTACGTTCCTGATAACATCTTCAACGATTCCGTCAGGAGTATTTCAAGCGTCAGCCTTTCTTCGGCTCGCGCTGATACCTTGTCGACAGCGTCCTGTGCGGCGCTGTTTTTGTATCCCAGGTTGATCAACGCCGATAGGGCGTCCTTTTTCACCGATGTGCCAGGGGATGGTGCTGAGATTTTGTCGGAAATCAGTTTCGTGATCTTATCCTTCAGTTCAAAAATCATCCTCTCGGCCGTTTTTTTACCCACCCCGGGGATACCCACAAGTCTGGCAAGGTCTCCATCGAATATCGCCTCGGACAGGTCTTTCGGTGAAACACCGGATAATATATTTATCGCCAGCCTCGGACCAATCCCTGAGACCGATATCAACAACTGAAATATGTCCCTCTCTCTGTGATCCAGAAAGCCGAAGAGTCTGATAGCATCCTGAGCTATGTGGGTATGAATGACAAGCTCAACTTGGCTCCCCGTATCGGGAAGTTTATAAAAGGTACTCAACGGCACAGCGACACTACAGCCTATTCCGTGGACATCAATGATAATGTTTTCAATAGACTTATGGGACAATACACCTTTCAGACTGGCAATCATTCAGATGGGGACCTCTTTTGAAAAGTTTGAATGACAAATGGCTATTGCAAGGGCATCAGACGCATCCAGCGGAGGGGTTTCCTTGAGAGCGAGTATCACTCTCACCATATGTTGAACCTGTGTTTTTTCCGCTCTTCCATACCCCACTACTGCCTTCTTTACTTCAAGAGGCGTGTATTCGTATAGAGGAGTGTTGGTTTGAGAACCTGCAAGTATCACCACGCCTCTGGCCTGACCGAGCTTTATGAGGCTTTTTACATTTTTTCCGTAGAATATATCCTCGAGTGCTATGACATCTGGCACATATTCTGTAATTATTTCTATCAATTGGTTATATATTCTCTTCAGGCATGATGATAGCGGTTCTCCTTTTTTCATCCGAATTTCACCATATGCCCTATTAACGACCCCCCTCTCGCCCGTTTCAACGACTCCGTACCCCGTCGTCCTCGTGCCCGGATCTATTCCTAATATTATCATGTATAACCAAATCGTTAACTGAGTTTTTCCATTAATTCATCGGATATGTCGAAATTTGCGTATACGTGCTGGACATCATCGTTATCTTCCATCTTTTCCATCAGTCTCAGCATCTGACCTGCCTTGTCTTCCTCAAGCTCAACCGTATTTTGCGGAATCATACCTATCTCGGCCAGAATATACTCTATTTTCGCGTCATCCAGGGCAGATCGGACATCTTCAAAGGTACTGAGCCCGGTAATCACCTCATATTCGCTTTCCTGCTCGACAACATCTTCAGCCCCAGCCTCCAAGGCCAGTTCCATCAAGCTGTCCTCGTCAATGGTATCTTTACTGACAATAATATTCCCCTTCTTTTCAAACATCCAGGCAACACATCCGTTTTCCCCGAGGTTCCCACCATGTTTTGAAAAGATGTGCCTGATTTCAGCAACGGTCCTGTTCTTATTATCGGTCATCACTTCAACCAGCACCGCGACTCCACCGGGTCCATACCCTTCATAGACAATCTCTTCATATGCAGCCGCACCCTCCAACTCTCCGGTGCCTTTTTTGATAGCCTTTTCGATATTGTCTTTCGGCATATTCTCTGCTTTAGCCGACGCAATAGCCTGCCTGAGTCTGGCATTTCCGTCTATATCACCGCCTCCAAGACGGGCTGCGAGTGTTATTTCTTTGATGATTTTTGTAAATACCTTCCCCCTTTTTGCGTCCGCAGCGCCCTTCTTAAACTTAATCGTACTCCACTTAGAATGTCCTGACATAAATTGAATCTCCCATAGGATTATAGATGGTTATTAGTGATTCGTGTGTCTAAAAAAGAATGTGGTCAGAGATCCGAAGATAACAAAATGTCATTATACATCGTATGCTAAAAAAAAAGACCTCCGATTCCTCTCTTAATTACATTGATTGCAGGTATAACACAGTAAAATACTCCCTGCAAAATAAAAAAGCCCCTTCAATAGTATTGAAGGGGCTATAAATTAATTTCGGCAGCGTCCTACTCTCCCACATATAATCATGCAGTACCATCGGCGCTAAAGAGCTTAACTTCCGTGTTCGGGATGGGAACGGGTGTACCCTCTTTGCTATCGCCACCGAAAATCTTTTCAAATTCGAAACAACCACATATGCCCGATATTGAAGCTGAATAATAAAAACAAATATGGTTAAGCCTCACGACCGATTAGTATCAGTAAGCTGAATGTGTTACCACACTTACACTTCTGACCTATCAACCTCGTAGTCTTCAAGGGGTCTTTAGTTTCGATGTTTCCATCGAAAGGGATATCTTATCTTGAGGTGGGCTTCCCACTTAGATGCTTTCAGCGGTTATCC
>DAISYQ010000011.1:0-72897 GCA_036825195.1 Syntrophales bacterium | reverse complement strand
CTCCGTAAAAGAGTGCAAGGGCCGGTGTCATCAACAGCACCAGGGAACAACAGACCAGGATCCAAGCCGTATCTCCCGCATTTATTGCATTTTCCATTACCACCCCCACCTGTATGGTATAGTTGAAATTAGGAGTATCCTTCAGCAATTACCCTGCCATACATCGGGGATTTTACCAACTCATACATAATTGTAACATTTTGATTGCATGTCTAACATGGTAAAAAATGGCTAATAAAATAAATACGGATAATTGCAAAAATAGTGATTTTGAAAAAGGTACCATTTTGTTGTTTAACAGAGAATATATCGGCAATCACATAATGGTGAGATTTAAACAAACCAACCATTATGTTGTTTTTAATTATTATTTCTACATAATCGTAGAATATGAACATTGTATTCGACGGAATGGAAAGATTTAACAGGCATAGGGAATACCCTATACCGCTTTTCGGTCAGGGAGGTCCACGGAGGAATAGGAAATGATCTTTCTCCTTGGCTTCTCGACATGCACCGACAGGTCATCGCGATGGAGAACACATGAACCAACACTTTGTTGAGGGAATCTTGGTCAGGGAGATGTGGTGGCAGTGAGTGCCCCGGCACCGATGAGGACCGTTCCTC
Source organism: Syntrophales bacterium (assembly GCA_036825195.1). GTDB lineage: Bacteria > Desulfobacterota > Syntrophia > Syntrophales > UBA2210 > UBA2210. The sequence continues at coordinate 72,270 of DAISYQ010000011.1, read as the reverse complement.
CACATCGGTTAAACAACTTACGTATTGCACTATTGTGCATTGCATCGCGCATGTGACCCGCAAAGGTTGCATATAACGCCGCATTGATCCCCGCCAGTAATAAGAACGTGGCACCAAGAATAAGGAACTGATGATGTACCGGCTGCTTCGGATTCACAAATTGCGGTAGAAACGCAACAAAGAAGGCGATACTCTTTGGATTCAGAGCTGTCACAACGAATGCGCTCCTGAAAAACGACTGCCGAGAAGAGGCAACAGTCGGAGCGTGGGCTCTTTCATCATCGACTCGCGTGCGCCACATTTGTATGCCAAGCCACAGCAGATAACCGGCACCTATCCATTTTAGAACGGTAAACAGGGCGGCCGAGGCGGATAATACGGCACCCAGTCCAAATAAGGAAAGGATCATCGCCGTCAAATCACCGCAGACGACACCGGCGGTCAGGGGGATAACGGACCGCCGACCATGCGTAATTGCCTGACTCAGAACCAGAAGGATTGTCGGTCCCGGTATCACTAACAGAATCGTTGCCGCAAAAACAAATGTTATCCAAAGTTCAATACTCACTCATACACCTTTTCCATATGCCCAACAAATCACACTCTTCTGTCCGCAGAGCCTGTCAGTCTTCCACCGCCACCATGACATTCGAAGCTTTGATGACCGCAATAACAGGTTTGCCGACCTTGAGACCCAGGGTACTGCTGGACGACTGTGTAATAATAGAAACGATCTCATCTCCTCCGGCGAGTTGGAAGATTATCTCGTCGTTGACTACACCCTCTTTTATCTTCTTAACGGTGCCTTTTAGCGCGTTTCGGGCACTGATCTTCATGAGCCGTCTCCTTCCCTTTTGTATAAAGAGATTATAAAAAAAGAAGCGCTCGCGAGTCAACAGAATAACGATCAGGGCATGTGATACGGGGCGACAATGAGCAGTCTCACCCATATTCACATAGTTGCGGAACGCACTACCTGCCTGCCATTGGGCATGATCCCTTACATGCTTTTGACGGAGTTTATGTTCCTGTCCTCCGGGGCATTCCATTACACCCTTCCCAAAGTCCCATGAGGAACTGAGCCGCGTTGATGCCAAGCGACCGGGTGCGGTATCCACCCTCCTGAACAATGATCGTGGGGAGGTGGAGCGATCCGATACTATAACCATTGGAATAAAAATCCTTTGCCGAGAGATCCCAGGTCCCCGTGGGGTCTCCCCGGGCGGTGTCCAGACCGAAGGCGATGATCAGAAAGCGTGGCCGGAACCGGATTATCCTCTTGATGGCCTTACCGAGCGTCTTTTCATAGGTGGTACCGCTGACCTTTTCGGGAAGGGCGTAGTTGACATTGTAACCACGGCCGGTCCCCTCTCCCCGCTCTTCGGGGAATCCATTGAAATAAGGATAGGCGAAACGGGGGTGACCGTGTATCGATATGGTCAGGACATCGGGCCGTTCGTAAAAGATCTCCTGCGTTCCATTCCCGTGATGGTAGTCGATGTCAAGGATCGCCAGTCTCCCATAGGTACTGAGGAAATGCGCTGCCACGGCGGCGGAATTGAAGTAGCAGAATCCTCCAAAGGCGCTCCTCTCCGCGTGGTGTCCCGGCGGACGCACCAGTGCGTAGGCGAGACGGTACCCCTCCAGGATCATCTCGGCCGCTGTCAGGGTGCAGTCAACGGCGCGCTTTGCTGCCAGATAGGCATTCTTGTTCAAGGGGGTGAAGGTGTCGATACAGTAGTATCCGGCCCGCACCGGCATCTCACGGGGCGGACGCGCATTGTTGCGGATCGGGAAGACATAGGGGTAAACAGATTTCCCCGGCTTGAGGAGGGAACACATGCGTTTGAAGTATTCCACATAGTGGGTATCGTGAACGGCCTTGATGTGTTTCTCCGGAAAGTGGCGGGGTCTGATCCGTTCAAAGAGATTGAGGGGCTTGATCCCCTCGACGATCCGCTCGATCCTCACCGGTGCCTCGACGTACCCCCGTTCATGGACATGATGGATATCGTGTTTGTCGTTAACCACCAGAGCGATCCGTTTCTCTACCGACAATGTGGTATGAGCGGGCACTACAGGGTGAGTCCGGGTGTATTTCGGCGGACGGAGCCTGACCGGATCATCGGTAATCGAGGAGACTACCATATCGATATAGCCGGGCGGGCATGATGTGCCGTACTTTCTTGTAAGGATGGCTTGGATGATGCGGCGGAGTTTTGTCGCTGAGAGAGAAACATCTCTCCCCAGGGGATCGAAGACCAGATACGGGGGACAATCGTCATCGGGTCTGAACGGGGTCTCATAGGAGGTATTGATAATGGGGTAGGCCCCGTACCGTTCGTAAAATCGCAGCCGTTTCCGGCTCTGGGCCAGTTCGGCCTCGTTCCTGCACAGACGGGAATCGTCGGGGAGACATTCGAAGAAGAGGCCTGTCTCGGTAAGAGTCGCCGCCTCTTCCCTTACCCTGTCGTAAAGGGCACCGCCGACTCCGCGTCCCGGGCGTTTTGCCTCGACGGAAATGTAATCGAGATAACAGAAGCCCACATCGGGGGCGTGCTGGAGGAGGGCAAAGCCCTTTACGTCCCCCCGTTGACCTTCCGCCACAAAGAGGATCGACTTGAAGCGATACTTAATTGGGTTGGCAAGTTGAAGAGGGAGTTTTGCGATATCCCGTTCGTCGAGACCGATAAACTGGCTTCTCAGGATGGTCTGAACCTGGACGACGGCCTCGCGGTCACGGGGAAGGGTATCATCATAGATGCGTCTGATTCGAAACACGGGATGCCTCCTGTATGCAATATCGACACCGCCTTGCATGATATCACAATCCCGTGAAGAAGAGACATCGTTTGTTTACCGGAAAATCTTCAAGGATACCACTCGTCCGATCAGAGTTATTCCTTTCTCCTCAGATGAAGCAGATCGTCGAATCTTCGTGACGGAGGGAAGATGCCCTCCTTCACCAAGCGGATATCTTCGATGGAATAGAAGGCACGGGGATTATAGGTCTGTACGCTGTTAATCACCGCCTTAACCTTCTCACGGTCGATCACGGTGAATATGAGTTTGACCGGACCGGTGGCCCCCTCCGCCTCCACCGTGGTCACTCCGTACCCCGATGACCTGAGGAAACTCACAAGCTTCGTGGCGTCCTTCTGGGTGATGATACGCATGATGACCTTGCCGACGGCCAAGCGTTCTTCCACAAAGATCCCCACTAGGTTTCCACTGGCAAACCCGACGGCATAGGCGAGATAGTACACAGGGTTAGTGAGATTTTTCATGATCTGACTGATGGCGATCAGCCAGATGAGGATCTCGAAAAACCCGAAAAGGGGCGCAAGGAGTTTCATACCCCGCGAGATATAGATAATACGGATTGTCCCCAGCGTCACATCGACAATTCGCGACAGGACAATCAGAAAAGGAATAATAACCCACGTAAAGATGGGTGAATCAAGAAAGGAAACCGCTTCCATAACACTCTTTTTCCCCGACAATTCGTATCGTTCTCCATTGCTCTTTTTGAAGAGAAAATCAAGCACATTATAACCGTTGTTTGCGGAAGAAAAATGGTTTTGTCCGAGGCAGATCATTTCATGCGACTTTTTTCAATGTCTTTCACTTCTCTTCGACCTTCTACTCGGTGATCCCTTGCGTCGCCTGAAGACGCCATACTGAAATGATACAAATCGTTACTTGATTAATCACAATCTATTCCATATACAAAGAGAAGGAAACATCAAAGACGTCTCAACCATCCTATGCATGAACTATCTCGAGCTATAGGCATGGAGAAAAACGAGCACGCCATGACCCGGACACCTGCCCCTTCGAAAGAGTTGTCGATCATTACCGGAGCATCTCACCGACTGGCAGCCGAGTTCATACTGCCAAACGGCGATGCGGCAACGGGCACGCCGACGCTTGTCTTTCTGCATGAAGGTCTTGGGTGTATTGACGCGTGGGGTGATTTCCCTGCAACACTCGCAAAAGCCACACGCCTGCCGGCGCTGGTATACGAACGCTGGGGATACGGCAAGTCCGATCCGCTACCGATCATCGGCGCACGATCCCCTCGCTACCTCCACGACGAGGCTCTCATCACCTTGCCGGACGTGCTGGCTCACTACTCCATCGATGCTGTGATCATCATCGGACACAGCGACGGGGGCTCCATGGCACTCATCTTTGCGGCCGTCTATCCCGACAAGGTTCGCGGCCTGATCACCGAAGCGGCCCATGTCTTTGTCGAGGACGTCTCGATCAGCGGGATCCGCAGGGCCGTCGAGGCATATGAGACAACAGACCTGAAGAAAAAACTTACCCGGTACCACGGCGACAATACCGAGTCGGCATTCCATGGATGGGCCGACACCTGGTTGAGCTCCCAATTCCGTAACTGGAATATCGAAGAATATCTGCCGAAAATCACCGCCCCTCTCTTCGTCATCCAGGGAGCCGACGATCGGTATGGTACATCCGCCCAGATGGAGTCAATCGCCGGGCAGGTCAACGGTCCCGTCAGGAAATGGCTTATCCCCGGATGTGGACATGCCCCCCATATCGAGGCCCGTGAGACCGTTCTGCAGGAGATGAAGACCTTCATTCATACGCTCATGCGGTAAGGCATTATCATATCCTCTGTTACTCGCACAGAGTGCTTATCGATTACCATCACGGTTCCCGATGCGTTTCGACAGCATCCATCGGAGAAATCGAATCCAGGGATTCCAGTGCGCTTTATTGCCCGTCTGAATATTGAGGGACCGTTCCGCCAGATCAAGCGAATCTTCGATGAGAGCATCGTGCAACGGCCCGACAAGAATATGCCACTTCAACCAACTTTTGAAATCACATTCCGCGTCAACCACGTGCCGAAGGATCGTATGATCACGTCGCGGAACGACTTCAAAAAGATGACGGCCATCAAACCCCGCAATGAGTCCTGCATTATCGAAACGGAATACGACTCTTTTACCCGGAACGTATTCATCAACGGTATACCGTACCGGTCCGTGTCCCCCCTGTGCCCCCTTCCCAAGGGGAGCATTGAGTTTCATGGGGTGCCATCGCTCTCTCGGCCACAGTCCGTCGTCAGGTCCCGAAAGACTGTCAAGTAAAAATCCTACAGCCTCCGGCGCTGCTTTTAATTTTCTTTCATGTATATTCAAGACCTTCATTACCCCTCCCGAGAATGGCACAATAGGTTTGTTTTATAAAATCATCCACTGCCTTTGGAGGTACGTTACCGGCCTCAAGGTGACGCCTGACCGCCGCAGATGGAACGTCGATCAGGGCAAAGGTAACTCGGAGCAGATTCCGCCTGGTACTGCGGCCGTAAAGACTACATGTAAACGCTCGGATTCCATCATCGAGTTCTCCTGCAAGATGTTCGGTACGGCTTTTCATATCATCCGGCCACTTGCCCGAAGCCAGATCCTCTCGTCTGTGCAAGAGTAACACCCGTGCCTCTCTCCGATGTTTTCTTACCCAGCGCACCGTGTGGAGTGCCGCGCTTAAACCATCATCTCGCTTGAGGGCTTTGATAAATCCCCTCTGAAACGATTCCACAATGGTCAGCCACAGTTCGGCAAGCAGCACATCCCGGGAAACAAAGCGGTGGTACACGGATCCAATTGGCGCACCGCTCTCACCGGCAACTGCCGCCATAGTAACAGCGGCAGGACCTCCCTGTGCAAGAAGGTTCAGGGCTGCACCTACAAAATGATCTTTATGAAAGCGCGCTTTCCGTCCCATATGGGTTAAATATTTTAGAATGATAATTCTAATATGTCAACTGGTTTTACCGCGATAACAACCACTTTGCAGAGAAGACAGCTACCATTTCGGGCCGTATATTTGAGGGCTATATAGAAAAAGCAGAACCAGACCACGAATCCATAATCATTAAAAAGTTCTTTCTTTTGTTGCTTTTTATTAAAAAGAGGATACAGTTGAAAAGATGGCAGATTATCGTATGAGGTTGTCCTGCCTGTGCAGATCCCGATATCTCCTACGGCGCCGGTACACATTATGGATCCACATGTAAATCAACAGGAAAAATATGAACGGAAACACGGCAGGCTCTCTTCGGTTTTTCAGTCATTTGGGTATAGAGATTACCGCTGGCTGTGGCTTGGAACCTTTTTTTCCTTTATGGCAGTAGGCATGCAGCAGGTTACCCGTGGTTGGCTTGTTCTCCGCCTGACCGACGATTCCCCCTTTGCGCTCGCACTGGTGATGATGTCTTTCGCCCTGCCGTTGACCTTTGCCTCCATACTCGGGGGAGTCCTCGCCGATCGCATTCCCCGCAGGCAGATAATACTGCTGAGTCAGGGTGGGAACATGATCCTCACCCTCTTTCTGGCGACACTGGACATGACAGGCATCATCCTTTTCTGGCACCTTCTGGTAATAGGATTCTGCAACGGCACCCTGGCCGCCTTCAACATGCCCAGCCGGCAATCGATCACATCGGATATTGTTCCCGGGGAAACCCTCATGAATGCCATCTCCCTCAACAGTGCGGGCATGAACATAACACGGATCATCGGTCCGGCACTGGCCGGCGTACTTATTATCTATATGGACACAGCGGGCGTATTTTACCTGATCGCCCTTTTTCACGCCTTTTCCGTCCTCTGCACGACTCTGATCAAAGAGGGCAGGACCCAATCGAAGGACAGTCCCGGCAAGGGAATATTTACCGATATCCGAGAAGGATTTCAATACGCCGTTGGAAATCCCATTCTCCTCGGGCTCGTTATCATGAATTTCGTGCCGGCACTCTTCGGCTTCCCGTATCTGACACTTCTTCCGGCATGGGGCAGGGAGGTGTTGAATATCCAGTCCGACGGCCTGGGTATCCTGATGACATGTGTCGGTATCGGATCTCTTATCGGCGTAATGGGGCTTGCCTCCCTCTATCATTTGAAAAGACGGAGGGCATTGCTCGTGGCGCTCGCTTTTCTCTGGGGAACCGCCCTGATCCTGTTTTCCCGATGTGCCTCCTATACAACGGCTGTGCCAACCCTGATGATAATCGGTGTGTTGAGCGCCGTCTTCATGTCCCTCAACATGACTCTTATGCAGTCTTACTCATCACACGAAATGCGTGGCCGGATCGTGAGCATGGGTATGATGACCTTCGGAGTTATGCCCCTCAGTGCCGTACCCTTCGGAGCACTTGCCGAAGGGATCGGAACCGCCGATTCGCTGGGAATCGCAGGCCTTCTGCTATGCCTGTTCACAATCGTTTTCTTCCTTGCCTTTCCCAGATTCCGCAAGGTGAGCTGAGCAGAAGAAATCCCCGCTATGTAAGCCGCAAAGCGACCGTTACTTTTTCAGCCAGTCACCAATCTCTTCCTTCTGGTAATCGATCTGCTGGACCGCCAGATCGACTTTCAGGACGATCCCGGCGTGTTTTCTCAGTTCATCATCCTTCTGCAGCGCCCGGTATCGTTCGCCTCCCGTCTTGAGATCATCGATGGCCTTCTGGAAGGCATCGCCGACCGCACGGCTCATATCGATTGAGCCCGGCTTGAACGGGAGTGCCGCCCCGTCTTCGGCGAGTGCCTCGGCAAAGATGGCGAGATGCTTCATCTTCTCCATCGCCTGATCCATAATGCTCCATCCTGCCTTTGCCTCGTTCTGAAAGACCCATGAATTACGGATATGTTGAAGCATCTCTGTATACTTATTCAGGAGTTCTTTCTGCAGCTTCTCCACGAAGGTTCCCGGAAGTTCTTGATCTCCCTGGGGAAGAGCATTCGCATCTTCGGGAGAAAGCTTTTCGAGCAACCGCTGGAACCGCCGGGCATGGATGGCCGATTCCCATGCCTCGCGCCTGAGGACGCGCCTGATATGGGGATCATCCACTTTTTCCGCTTCGGCGTTGTAGTGAGGGATCAACTTCTCTTCATATCGAATATATGATTTCAGCAGAGTGGCCCTGCTGGAAGGGTCAAAGGGATAGGGTCCGATAGAGAAATCCGGTTCTCCTCCCAGTTCTCCTATGATCATCCCCAGCCAGTGCATATGCCACATCTCTTCACGGCAGCGCGAGAGCAGGCTGGCACCGACCGGCGTGTCCTCCCCCTCCTGGTAGCTGTGGATCAGATACCGCACCACCGCAGCATGTTCATCGGTAAGATCCCTGTTCAACATATCGATCAACGCTTTTTTCTCCATACTTTACTCCTTTCTCACCTGTGTAAACAAGAATTCCTGAAAATCAGAATTCGATTAATAATGCTCGTTCTTATCGGATAAGTGTACCGTAAAAATTCGTCTCTCTCAAGAAGGTATGTCAGAATTGTATAAGCAGATAATTCATTTGACACAAAGACGGACAGGATCATCCATAGATTATAGAATACTATGCCATTTGTATTATTATACAATCTTTATTCGCCGATAATTTTCACGAGAACCCGCTTTCTCCTTCTCCCGTCGAATTCGCCGTAGAAGATCTGCTCCCAGGGGCCGAAGTCGAGCCTCCCATCCGTGACGGCAACGACAACCTCCCTCCCCATGACCTGCCTTTTGAGATGGGCGTCTCCGTTGTCTTCGCCGGTCCGGTTATGGAGGTACCGAGAAATCGGCTCATGGGGGGCAAGTTCTTCCAGCCACCTTTCATAGTCCCGATGAAGCCCCGATTCGTCGTCATTGATAAAAACCGAAGCCGTAATGTGCATGGCGTTGCAGAGCAGGATGCCATCCTTGATTCCGTTTTCGATAAGACATTCATGCACCTGCGGTGTAATATTGACAAAACCCCTCCGAGAGGGAACGGTAAACCAGAGTTCCTTCCTGTAACTTTTCACTGAACTCTCCTCTCACATAATATCGACGGCGAGGCCGGGGTCCGGCTGTCGTTAACGAAACGTATTGCTCGCTTCGGACAAACCGATGTATCCGAGAGCTCAAAGACAGAACAGCCCCATGGTTCTATTGCCACCGGCGTTGACAGCGACCACCAGAAATCCTTGCCATTACTGCATCAGCAGGAAATTGACGGCCGGGAGCGAACCGGAAGCAGCATTGATGGCCTTTTCGATATTGAGCCGTCCGCCGGTGACCGTTTTTCCCGAAAGCGCCGGTATCTTGTCGACATTTCTAAGAATTCTGTTTTTTCTCATGGCAACGGACTCATTCGGCCGTTTCGCCGCCAGGAGGCCAACGGCCCCGGCCACATGGGGCGTCGCCATGGATGTCCCGCTTTTGTATCCATAGCCCTTGGTCAGTGCCGTGCCGATCGCCACATCATCGATCACCCATCCGGCATCATCACTACCGGGATCGTTGTCGTCGCTATCCGATATGAAATGGAACCTGAACCTGAAATTGGCGGTCTTAAAGCTGTCAGGAATGACAATAACATCGGCCGCCCATCCCCAATAATTATAGTAGAGATACCAATCGGAAAGATCGAACAGCGTCGTCCAGTCGGCGCCGCCGTTGTTCGATATCTCTATGATCGCCTTCTCAGCCCACCACCAATCGCAGACAAAGGCCGCCTGACTGCTGAAATAAACGGTCTGGTCTGCATAGACCGACAGATCGATATCGCTTGAACAGCCAACCCAGGAGTCTGTGGATGCCACATAATTCACCCCGGGACTGTCACTGAGAAAATAATACCCGCTCGGCGGTGCACTAAAACTCCTGGTTGCCCCTCCGGTATAAAAAGACTCCCGATCATCAGTGATAGCCCAAGTGTTATTCGTGTACCATTTGCCGAAACCGGATTCCATGTCATCATAAAAGATATTTCCATCAGTTGAGGCATTAAAGTAGCTGATCGTACTGTAGATGTTGGAGCCGGGAGCGCCCAGGTCAACGGAAACGGCGCCATAGCATGAAGAACTGGAAAGGGCGTCGGAGCTGGTGGTCCTGGCGACCGCTATGATGCACGGCAGGTCATAGCTTGAGGGATAATGAGGCGTTATATCGTTGTCTTCACCATCGTTTCCAGCCGCAGCGCAAAAGACAATCCCGGCGCCTCCGGCCGCTTCGATCGCATCCGAAAGCAGAACATTGTAATCGCCTCCGCCCCATGAGGCGTTGATTGCCACCACATTCTGATTATGATTGACCTTCTGATCGATTATATACTCGATGGCCTCGATGGCGTCAGCGTCGTAACCCCAGCCAAGAGAGGATATGAATTTCAACGCCATGATCCGCGCCGTCCAGTTGACGCCCGCCACTCCCGTACCGTTGTTTCCCACGGCGGCGATCGTGCCTGCGCAGTGACTCCCGTGGCCATCGTCGTCCATGGGATCGGAGTCTTCATTTACCGTGTCGATACCGTACACATCATCGACGTAACCGTTGCCGTCGTCATCAATGCCATTACCAGGAGTTTCCAGCGGGTTGGTCCACATATTGGCGGCCAGGTCCTCGTGATCGTAGGCAACGCCGGTATCAACGACAGCGATGATCACATCCGTCGAGCCCGTGGTCGCATCCCATGCTTCGGGGGCATCGATATCGGCATCGACCGTGCCCGTGACCGTGTTCACGGTCTGCCCGGTATTGTGCAATCCCCAGAGAACGCCAAAGGAAGGATCGTTGGGCATGCTGTCGATGGTACGGACATAGTTCGGCGATACGGCTTCCACCATAGTATCACGCTCCATATCCGCCATTATCTGTGCTGTTGAGCGGGTCTTGGACGCAACAAGCGCATACGTGCTGCCCTTGATCTTCGATAAGAGGGTAAATCGTTTCTTAATATTCAGGTTGTAGGCGCCCATTCTGGATACCGCATCACTGCTTGTAATACCCTGCTTGAATTTGACCAGTACCTCTCCCTCCACATATCTTTCCTTCACCACCTGATTTAATGATGTTTTCATTCCATCATCCCTCATTTGGCAAAAGGCCCATACCGGACCCATAATGATGCCGAGAAGCAACACAATACATAGAATCTTAAGTACCGCAAACTGACCGTGATGGCTTCGCTTGTTAGATCGCATATTCTTTCCTCCAATGGATAACGGTTGAAAACTTTCCCTATTTATTACATATTTATGCCAAAATTGCGGGATGGGATCAAGAAATAAATATATCGCAACCATCATATCCGTTTTTCGCTTTAAAGTCAGCTGGTTGCAGAAAAGTTGTGAGCATCATCCTTTCACTCTCATCTAAGCTATGAGCCGGTTAAAAACACCGAGGATTTTTCGATTCGCGTTCTTTCCATTTGACATCCTATGGAGTATCGGGTAGCGTTTGAATAACCGTCTATATTCATAAGATGCCCTCCAATCGATGCGCATGATTATCGGAGGAATTTCCGATGAAAGATACAAGAAGCAGTAATTCTGAATCGAGTGAAGATGTATCTGCATTAAAGAAGAGGATACGGGAACTCGAACAATCAATAAAAAAGTCAAAAAAGGCAGAGGAGGCATTGCGGGCGAGCGAGGCGAAATTCCGCTTTCTTTCTGAGAATATGGCCGATGTGGCATTTACGGTAGACATGAATTTGCGGACAACGTATGTCAGTCCTTCCATCGAAAAGATCCTGGGATTCACCCCCGAAGAAAGGAAAACTCAACCGGTCGAAGAACAGATATCCCCTCCATGCCTGAAGAGGGTCTTCGAAACACTGACGAATGAGCTTGAAAGTGAGAAGACGGAGGCTGTTGATCCGGACCGTTCCCGCATTATGACACTGGATTTTTATCACAAAGACGGTTCTATAAAGAGTCTCGAAACAAACATTCGAAGTATCCGTGACGGTCAGGGCGAAGTGACGGGTTTTTACGGTTTGTCACGAGATATCACCGAAAACAGGAAAGCGGAAGAAGAGCAGAAAAAAACCCTCGAAAGCCTGAGGAAAGCGCTCGGAGCGATACTGCAGGTCATGGTATCGGTCGTTGAAACGCGGGACCGCTATACCGCCGGCCATCAGCTCCGGGTCGCGGATCTTTCCCGCTCTATTGCTACGGAGATGGGATTATCAAAAGAGAAGATCGAGGGAATCCGGATTGCCGGTTCTGTTCATGACATCGGCAAACTATCCATCCCCACAGAGATACTGTCCAAGCCAGCAAAACTATCCGATATCGAGTTTTCCATGATCAAAGAACACCCAAAATATGGATACGAATTATTGAAGGACGTAGAGTATTTCCGGCTCCTGGCGGAGATTGTGTACCAGCATCATGAGCGGATGGACGGCTCAGGTTATCCGAGACACCTGACGAGAGGGGATATCCTCATAGAAGCCCGCATCCTTGCCGTGGCCGATGTGGTGGAAGCCATGGTCTCTCACCGACCCTATCGTCCTGGCCTTGGGATCGATACGGCGCTGGACGAAATCAAAAAGAATAGTAACATTCTCTACGATACCGATGCGGTAAGAGCATGCCTTAAAATCTTTCAAGAAACACCCTACCGATTCAAAGAACATACATACATCCACTAATCATTTTTTCCATTCACAATAGATGTTCTCCCGACCCTAAATTCTGTAAGCCATATATTTGATATACAGCAAAGCTCAGGGAATAACACCTTCCGGTCTCGCTACGAACCTGGAGAATGCATCACGGTTGCCGATTCTTTTTCTTATTGTTCACTGTTGCTGTGCACAAGGCACAGGTCGGGCAGTCGGAGCAGGTATACTCTCCACCTTTCTTCAACCCCTTGTATATCCTTCTGATAACATATGCGGCAGCAAAAGCCGTAATCAATACAACAAGTATTGTCTCCATAGTGTTCCTCCATTTATACTCCTATAAGTGAGCCGATCTGGTATATCGCTACGGCCAATATAAACGCTACTAAAGTATTAAAAACCATGGAAAAGAAACCCCACTTCCACGAACCAGACTCCCGCACAATCATCACAACGGTGACGAAGCACGGTGCATAAAAAATGGTAAAGATAATAAGGCTCAATGCGGCCAGCGGGCTCCACCCCGGACTCCCGGGAAGAATCTCCGACAGGGCTCTGTCTTCTTCCGGATCGACTTCACCCAGAGAGTAGGCTGTTCCCAAAGTGGAAACGACCACCTCCTTGGCGGCCAGACCGCCCACAAGCGCAATATTGGTACGCCAGTCAAAGCCCGCCCACCTGGATATCCCTTCCAAGGCTATGCCGATTCTGCCGGCAACCGAATTCCTCAAACCGGCTTCCGCTTCCCGTGAATCGATGGCCATCAGCCGTTCCTTCAAATTATGCGCCTCATCGGAAAGGGCTGTCGTTTCGTCGTATCTGTCGACTTCCCGATTCACCTCCGTACTTACTGCCGCTCTGGCGGCAATGCGCTGGTATTCGAAATCCTGAAGTGTGGAATCGGGAAGACCCGGAAATGTCATCATGGCCCACAGAATGACGGAAATGCCCAGAATAATCGTTCCCGCCTTTTTAATATACTGCCATGTCCTCTCCCATGTGTGAATGGCCAGTCCCCTGAAAGTAGGAAGCCGGTACGGCGGCAGTTCCATTACAAAGGGCATGGATTCCCCTCTGATGACGGTTGATCGCAACAGTTTTGCCACAAGGAGGGCTCCCAGCCATGAACTGAGCGTAATTATAAGCATCATCGCGGCTTCATGCTCTGCAAAAAAGGCCGCTATCAGGAGCGCGAAGACCGGCAGTTTCGCGCCGCAATTCATGAACGGAGCCGTGAGCAGCGTCGCCAGTCGTTCCCGGCGCGATTTGAGGGTTCGTGCCGCCATAACGCCGGGAACTGCACAGCCGCCGGCAATTCCGCCCGATACGATATAGGACATAACGGAACTGCCGTGAAGCCCGAAGGTCCTGAATACCCGATCGAGCATAAAGGCAACCCTAGCGAGATATCCCGAATCTTCAAGAAGGGCGATGCCGAAAAACATGAACATGATCAACGGTACGAATCCGAGAACGCCCCCCACACCATCGATAATGCCCGACACTATGAGTGATCGGAGCAGTCCGTCCGGCAGATGCGTTGACGCCGTTTCGCCGAGCCAGCCGAAAAAGCCCTCGAACCAGCCCACGGGGATCTCGCTGTAGTTAAATGTGAAATGGTACAATCCCATCAACACACCGACCATAATAATCGGCCCAAGGAACCGGTTCGTGACGATCTTGTCTATCTTGTCGGAAGCGTAGAGTCTTTCCTGATTATCACGGATCTTGATTACGCCCTGTTTTACCAGTGCGTTGATATAGCCGAAACGATGATCGGCAATGATCACTTCGGGATAGGTATTGAGGGTTTTCCGTAGATGCTCGGAAACACGGGCTGTGATCTCTTCAAGCCGCGCCGAAACCGCAGGATCTTGTTCTCTCCCCTTTGAGAGTATCTGCTCATCCCTCTCCAGGTATTTGAGGGCGATCCAGCGGGCAGGGTACCTCTCCGTCAGAAAGGCGTTGGTGGTTATGGTCTCTCCCATCTCTAGCAGGGCGCTGTCGATATCGTCACCGTATGAGACGATCAGGGGCACACGCGGTGTATCTTCTTCTACGATGCGTGTTGCCGCCTTCATGAGATCATCCTTCCCCTTGCCGTTCCGCGCAATCGTCGGAATAACGGGAACCCCCAGAAGCGTTGAAAGCTTTTTTGTGTCAATGTCGATTCCCCGCTTTTGTGCGACGTCCCCCATGTTCAGAGCGATAGCCAGAGGGATACCCATCTCCAGGAATTGAACCGTGAGGTAGAGATTACGCTCCAGGTTTGATGCGTCAACGATGTCGATGACCACGCCGGGTCTTTCGTTCACCAGGAAATCACGCGCCACCACCTCCTCCACGGAATAGGCGGTAAGCGAGTAGGTCCCCTGAAGGTCGACAATATGGATGGTATGACCGTCGCGGGAATACTTCCCTTCCTTTTTTTCCACGGTCACTCCGGGGTAATTGCCGACATGCTGCCGGGCACCGGTCAGTTCATTAAATAGACATGTTTTCCCGGAATTGGGATTTCCGGCAAGTGCTATCGTAGTTTCCATCTTACTCAACCTCCACTTCCACATGGTCCGCTTCATTATTCCGCAGGGTCAGCGTAAATCCTCTCACTCTGAGAGCGACGGGATCATAGAGAGGAGCCCGGCCAAGCACGGTAACCTTAGTGCCCGCCACGAGCCCCATGTCGCGTATGCGTTGTCCGAGTTCGCCGCCTATCTTTATTGCGGATATCACTCCCGATTGATTCTCCTTCATCTTTCGCATGCTTATCTTTTCCATACATCTCCCTTTCATCCGTTTCGTTCGGCTTTTCCGGATCACTCACGATGATCCGGTGGGCAACACACGTCCCTAATGCAAGACGACAACCGTTCTGAGCAATAATGTACGGCCCGGTTACGCCCTGATTGATAACTTCGATTGTCGAACCCGGGATCAGGCCCATACTGAGGAGACGGGCGTAGAACCCACGACCACCTGCCAGTGAAATGATCCGCACCTTTTCTCCCGGTTTCACCTGACTTAATAAAAGCATTATACTAATCGTCCAATAGCAACCGACTTTTTTGTCGTTCAAAAGTTAGATAGCTCTAACTCGTTGTCCAAAAAAATTTATTTTAGCTTGTTTTCGATCTTCTCTATTTCCGCACCGTACTGTTTTTCAAAATCCTTCATCCGCTCCAGGCATTGTTCATCGGAACGGCCATACCGGTAATACTGGGCAAAATTCTGCAGCCAGTCGGAACCGCCTCGGGGGCATTCCTCTACAAATTCCATGAATTTTACGATCCGCTCCAGCGTTTCGGAACTGATCGCATGTTCCATCCTGCAGGCATCCTGATCGGCTGTCTGTGCATCTATGTTCAGGATGTCCACCAGGAATTTTTTTATCGTCGTGTGCGACCGGTAGATTTCCTTCGCCACCTTCCTGCCTTTTCCGGTCAGCTCAACATAATTATACTTTTCATGGCTGATAAGATTTCTCTTTTGGAGGGTGTTCAACATGCTTGTCACCGTCGGGAGTTTGACATTCATGCCCTGTGCGATATCCTTGACAAGGACATTACCGTTCTCACGTTCCAGCTTGAGGATGGTCTCGAGATAATCTTCCATTGTTGAACTGATGGTATCCGCGCTCATGATTATTCCTTACTGCTGCAACTGCTTATACTTTCATATTATCCGCTGCTATAGTTAGATACGTCTAACTTTTTGCATCTTATATAATCAGCCCCATAGAGGATGTCAAGAAATATTTTCTCTCCATAGACATTCAACCCTACATGAAAGAGGAGAAGAGAAAAGAATTGCCGAATAGAAAGGAAAGAATTAACCGTCGGCTTTGAGTTCCATCTCTTCCAGAAGCTCCCAGCGGGCATAGGCCTTTTCAAGCTCCCGTTCCAGATCATCCAGATCGGCCTGCATTCGCGCGACCTCTTCCCCGGCAGTCCTGTAAAGCTCGGGATCGGCCATGGCGGTGAAAAGGGCCTGTTTGCGCGCCTCCAGATCTTCGATCGTGTCCGGCATTTCTTCCCGTTCCCGCTGTTCCTTGAAGGTCAGCTTGCGGGGACCGGTGGGAACTTTACGGGGTTTGTCTTTCCTCGGTTTCTCTTGCGGGATGTTTTCGCCGGATTGGGGCCGCTGCCGGAGCCAGTCGTCGTATCCGCCCACGTATTCCGTTACCCGACCTGATCCTTCAAAGGCAAGGGTGGACGTGACGACGTTGTTCAGGAAGGTGCGGTCGTGGCTTACCAGCAGGACCGTTCCGGTGTACTCGATCAGCATATCTTCCAGCAGTTCCAGACTCTCTCCGTCCAGATCGTTGGTGGGTTCATCAAGGACCAGGACATTGGACGGACGGGTGAAGAGCCGGGCCAGAAGAAGGCGGTTCCGTTCTCCGCCCGAAAGGGAGGTAATGGGACCCCGGGCCTGGGCCGGTGAAAAGAGGAAGTCCTGCAGATAGCCGATAACATGGCGCCGGTTCCCGTTTATGGTGACCATATCGCCCTCATCGGTTACGTTTTCCATGAGTGTCTTGCTTTCATCGAGTTGCTCCCTGAGCTGATCGAAATAGGCAACCTGCAGACGGGTCCCGTACCGTACGGTCCCGCTGTCCAGTTCGATCTCTCCCAGCAGAATCCGAAGGAGGGTGGTCTTGCCGCAGCCGTTCGGTCCGATGACGCCGATCTTATCACCCCGCATGACGGTTGTCGAAAAATCGCCAATCAGAGGATTGTGGTCATAGGCAAGGGTAATGTTCTGCGCTTTGATGACCAGTCTTCCAGACCGCTCGGCATCCTGCATCGTGATGTGCATGGTGCCGTTCCGGGCACGGCGCTGCTCCACCTCGGCCCGCATCTTCATCAGGGCCCGTACCCGTCCCTCGTTGCGGGTTCGCCGTGCCTTGATGCCCCGCCTGATCCAGGCCTCTTCCCGCCCCAGGTGTTTGTCAAACTCTGCGTTTCGTGCGGCCTCGCTGTCAAGCAGCTCCTGCTTGCGGTCCAGGTAGTCGTCATACGTGCCGCTGAATGAGGTCAGGATGCCCCTGTCGAGTTCGACGATACGGGTCGACACCCGATTCAGGAAGGCCCGGTCGTGGGTGACAAAGATCAGGGTTGTCCGCGAGCGGAGCAGGAACTGTTCCATCCAGACAATGGCCTCGATATCAAGATGATTGGTGGGCTCATCAAGCATGAGGATGTCCGGTTCGCTCACCAGCGCCCGCGCCAAAAGTACGCGCCGCTGAAGCCCGGCGGAAAGAGTGGCGCACTCCGCCGCCTCGTCGAGGCCCATGCGGGAGATGACCGATTGGACCTTCTGGTGCGGCTGTCCCGGCGAGATAACATCGTAGACGGAGCCTTGCAGATCGGAGGGTACCTCTTGGGGCAGGAGGGCCGTTCTCAGGCCCTGGGTTTTCGTGATCGTCCCGCTGTCGGGTGACACCTCGCCGTGGATCAATCGGAGGAGCGTCGATTTACCGGTACCGTTACGGCCGATCAAACAGATCCGCTCGCCCTGATCGATCTGCCAGTCCACCGAATCGAGTAGTGCCGGTCCACCGAAACTGACGGTCACATCCTTGAGGCTCAATAGGGGCATATGATCCGCCTCATCACGCAAACGAACCGTGGGGGTCTTTGGTCATGCCCTTGACATAGGCGAAATCTTCCGAGAGATTCTCGGCGTCTGCCGCCGTCGTGGCCAGTTCGTCACAACGTTCGTTTTCCGGGTTCCCGGCATGGCCGCGGACCCACACGAATCGGACCCGGTGTTTATGACACAGCTCGAGCAACCGAGCCCAGAGGTCGACATTTTCTGCTGGGTCCTCCTTCGTGCGCATCCAGTCGTTGGCGCGCCATTTGCGGGCCCATCCCTTTTCGATGCCGTTGACGACGTAGCTCGAATCGCTGTAAAGCACCACGTCGGAGGATTTTTCCAATAGCGTAAGCCCCACAAGGCACGCCATCATCTCCATGCGGTTGTTGGTAGTCAGCCGAAACCCCTGGGAGAGTTCCATCCGGTTTTTTCCGTCGACGATAATCACGCCATACCCTCCCTTTCCGGGATTGCCCCTGCATCCACCGTCCGTATAGATGACGATCGTGCCCGGCGGTACGGTGTCGGTATCACGGTCGGCATTGGTCTGCTTTTTGCCGACCGTCTTTTGGGGAACTATGGGGTTTCTCAGCCATTCCTGGGCCTCTGCCTTCGTGGGAAAGCCCTTGTACCGGGCTCCGGCATAGCCGCGGATCTGCTCCTCGGCCGCACCCGGTCCGAACCAGGCGTCGTAGATGCCGGGGATGCGACCCCTGGCCACGGCATAGTATTTTTTGGGTTTCCCCATGAAATATCCTCCTTTCCATGCCTTTCCCGGGAAAGGCTCACATACGGGGTTTGTATCCTATCGCGTCAGATGCCGGTACTTGATCCGGTGGGGCTGATCGGCGACCTTGCCGAGCCGCTTCTTCCGGTCGGCTTCGTAATCGGAATAATTCCCTTCAAACCACACGACCGAGCTGTCCCCCTCGAAGGCGAGGACGTGCGTGGCGATGCGGTCGAGAAACCAGCGATCATGGCTGATGATGACGGCGCATCCCCCGAAATGTTCCAGAGCCTCCTCGAGGGCCCGCATGGTGTTCACGTCCAGATCGTTCGTCGGTTCGTCGAGGAGCAGCACGTTGGCCCCCTCCTTCAGCATGCAGGCGAGGTGGACACGGTTGCGTTCGCCCCCGGACAGCATGCTCACCTTCTTCTGCTGGTCCGTGCCCGAAAAATTAAACCGCCCCACATAGGCCCGCGAATTTACCTCCCTCGCACCCAGCCTGATCATATCGCTGCCCCCGGAGATCACCTCCCAGATCGACTTGTCCGGATCGAGTGTTTCCCGTTCCTGATCGACATAGGCGAGCGAGACCGTTTCGCCGACGGTTATCGTTCCCGAGTCGGGTTTCTCCTTCCCGGTTATCATCTTGAAAAGGGTCGTCTTGCCGGCGCCGTTCGGTCCGATGACGCCGACGATGCCGCCCGCGGGGAGCGCGAAGGTCATCTCTTCGAAGAGGAGCCGGTCGCCGAAGGCCTTGCTCACCCCCTCCGCTTCGATGACAATCTTTCCAAGGCGGGGTCCCGGAGGAATGTAGATCTCCAGATCCTCAATCTGCTTCTCATAGCCCTGGTTCAGGAGTGATTCATAGGCATTGATACGGGCCTTCCCCTTCGCCTGGCGCCCCTTCGGCGACATGCCGATCCATTCCAGTTCGTGCTGTAGGGTCTTCTGCCGTTCCGTTTCCCGTTTCTCCTCCTGTTGCAGGCGCTGCTGTTTCTGCAGGAGCCACGACGAGTAGTTCCCCTTCCAGGGAATGCCCTGCCCCCGGTCGAGTTCCAGAATCCACCCGGCAACGTTATCCAGAAAATACCGGTCGTGCGTGACGGCGATCACCGTTCCCTCATACTGCTGGAGATGCCGTTCAAGCCAGGCCACCGTTTCGGCATCCAGGTGATTGGTCGGTTCGTCCAGGAGGAGGATATCCGGTTTCTGGAGCAGCAGCCTGCACAGGGCCACCCGCCGTTTCTCGCCGCCGGACAGAACCCTGACGGGAGTATCTCCCTGAGGACAGCGCAGGGCATCCATGGCCATCTCCAGACGGGAATCGATGTCCCAGAGGTCAAGCCGGTCGATCTGTTCCTGCAGCTCGCCCTGCCGTTCTATCAGAGCGTTCATCTCGTCATCGGACAGAGGTTCGGCAAATTTTTCGCTGATCTCGTTGTATTCTCTCACAAGACCCACCGATTCGCGCATCCCCTCTTCCACGACCGCCTGCACCGTTTTGTCGGGATCGAGCACCGGTTCCTGTTCGAGGAATCCCAGTGTGTAGCCGGGCGAGAGGACGGCATTCCCGTTGTAATCCTGATCGACCCCGGCCATAATGCGCAGGAGCGAACTCTTCCCTGAACCGTTCAATCCCAGGACGCCGATCTTGGCGCCGTAAAAATAAGAAAGGGATATATCTTTTAAGACGGGCTTGTTCTGGTGGAACTTCCCGACCCGCATCATGCTGTAAATAACTTTTTTCGTATCGATACTCATGCCCCCCTTGTAACCTCCTCAGTATTCCGGTATGGCGTTATGAGATCGTCTCTTTATCAGGTTGTCTCGACGATTGTCAACGACGGTAGATGGTTCCTCAGTCGGTTTCAATAATGACACCGCACTCCTCGCACCGGTACCGGATTTTCCCTTTGTCCGGTGCTTCGATCTCATCGAAATCATAGTATTTCCTGCCCCGTACCTCAAAACATTCGGGGCAGTATCCACCGCCCAGTTCGTCGGGATCGATGGTCAGGTGGCAGTGCCGGCACCGGAGCATATTCTTCTTTTCCGGCAGCCGGACAAGGGCGAGATGCCTGCAGGTCGTCATAGGCGATTCCTTTTCTTCGGATTGTGTTTTGCGCGACCATGGGCGTCCCGGTCCTGTGTTTTTGATCGCTCGGATTGTCCTTTCCCGATCCTGCGGTCCGCCAGGATCTCCTTCTGCCGTTCTCTGCCGCGGGATGTCTTTTCCACGAAACAGGCCTTTCCCGTAAAGGGGTCGCGCTCCGTCCGGTACATGAGGGTTGACCAGGTCGACGGTGTGGGCGTGAAGATCTGGACCTGTTCAGGCAGAAACTTGAGATCACCGAGGACAAAGGAACGGAGGTGCGCCATATCGTCGCCGGTGCATCCGGGATGGGCAGCAATGAGATAATACGTCAGAAACAGCTTCCTCTTTTCCCGTTTCGTCAGATCGAAAAAGAGCTCCCTGAACTTGAGCAGTGTGTCCCGGCCCGATTTGCCCATCTTCCGCAGGACACCCGCTTCCGAATGTTCCGGAGCGATCTTCATCTGTCCCGAAACGTGATGGCGGATAACCTGTTTCAGATAGTCCGTCCCGTGTTTTCTGTCGGCCAGGATCAGATCATGCCGTATCCCCGAGGCGATGAAGACCTTCCTGACCCCGTCCACCGCCAGGAGCGCCTTGAGCAGGGATATCTGCTGTCCGTGATCGATCGCAAGGTTGGGACATGTCTTCGGGAAGAGGCATCGTCTGTCGGGGCAGCAGCCCTGCTTTTCTTTCCGGTTACAGTCGATGCCGTACATATTGGCCGTCGGTCCGCCCACATCCTGTATGATCCCCTTGAAACGGTGGTGTCGCGTGAAGGCGCGGGCCTCATTCAGGATCGACCCACGGCTACGCGATGTCACCGTCCGTCCCTGATGGACGGTTATGGCGCAGAAATTACATTCCCCGTAACATCCCCGATGGGTCGCGATGGCAAAGCCGATGGTATCCAGTGCCTTCACCTCCCCCTGCTTTCGATAATAGGGGTGAAGCTCTCGCTCGTAGTCCAGATCGTGGACGGCATCGAGTTCCTCACCGGTGAGAACATGCGCGGGAGGGTTCTGAATGAGATACCGGCCGTCCTGCCTCTGAGCCAGCGGCAGGGCGGTCACGGGATCGTTGTTGCGGTAAAAGAGGCGGAACATCTCTGTGAAGGCATCGTTATCCCGCGCGGCATCCTCGAAAGACGGCAGTTCCAGACAACCATCTGGCATGGTGGAAGAGGCGTAACAGATTCCCCGGATTTTACGGGGGTCGCCGCCCGCCCTGAGGCAGGCCGCCAGTTCGACGACGGAACGGTCCGCCATGCCGTAGAGCAGGTAATCGGCCTTGGCGTCAAAAAGGATGGATCGCCGGATTGAATCGGTCCAGAAATCGTAATGGGCGATCCGCCGCAGACTGGCCTCGATCCCGCCGAGGACGATGGGGCTGGTTTTCTTGAAGTGGGTCCTGATGAGATTGCTATAGACGATGCTTGCCCGGTCGGGGCGGCGATTATTTACACCCCCCGGCGTATAGTCGTCCTGTTTCCGCTTTCGGCCCGAGGCGGTATAGTTGGCCACCATCGAATCGATGCAGCCGCCGGTCACGCCCCAGAACAGGCCCGGTTCTCCCAGCCGGCCGATATCGTCGCCCGAGGCCCGGTCTGGCTGCGCGATGATCCCTACCCGGTACCCGGCATCAAGGAGGATCTTCCCGATGACGGCCACGCCGACGAAGGGTGAGTCGATGTACCCATCGCCGGTTACCAGGATGATATCGAGCCCGTCCCATCCAAGCTCGTTTATTTCTTTACGTGTAGTAGGAAGAAACATACCTAAAATAGGGACAGCGCCCTTTTATTCTTTCCGGGGTCTTCCCCGGGGTCGAACATTGAGCGACTTTCCAATGATCGTCTCAACGCTCTTTCTGAAATCCTCATCCCCGCAAGGCCTGCCCGACATGACATTCACCCTCAGCCGGTCTATGATTTCCACTGATTCATCGTCCCTTAAATACCGAGACCAATCAGTAATCTCGTCACACAGATGACAGGTATCTGACAGAATACTATCTGAAACTATGCCACAATGGCCTCGTGCACTCGACCACATATAGCCTTCCGGTTCCTGCACTATCCCTGCACGAACGGGATTATTCTCCACATAGCGAATCGCGGCGTAGAGGTGCACTTCATCAAGAATACTCGAATAATACCGACCTTGCCAGAGATGCCCGGTGATTCCCTTTCTTCGATTGTAATACTGCGAGTACCGCATATGAAGGGTGTTGAGAGTTCGGGCAAGTGAGTCGTCATTGCGGGGGACACAAACGAAATGAACATGGTTGTTCATCAAACAGTACGACCAAATGTCCAGTGAATACTTCTCCGAATATTCCTTGAGCCATGCAAGGTATTGCCGGTAATCCCCGGCCGTTTCAAAAACAGTCTGCCGGTAGTTCCCTCGCTGGGTTACATGATATGGATAATTTTTGGCAATGATTCGTGCGACTCGTGGCATGAAATAACACTACAGCTATAACAGTCAGTCTGTCAATAAAAAAGGGCGCTGTCCCTATTTATCAGTCTGTCAATAAAAAAGGGCGCTGTCCCTATTTATACTATTTATAGATTTAAAGGGCGCTGTCCCTATTTTCCCGCCACCGTGATCGTTTGACCGCCATAAGTGACTGTTTGACCGTTTCTGATCTTGCACCGTTTTCTTTGTTCGACGGTTCCGTCAACACTGACAAGTCCTTTTTCGATTTCCATGTTTGCCGTACCGCCCGTTCCGCATAGTCCCGATACCTTCAACAGCTTGTTCAGCTCGATATATTCACCAGAAAACCTGAATGTTTTCATTCGATTTCTTTTATTCCCCTTTCAGCGGCTTAAAGAGATATTCAAGCCCGTTCACTTTAATCTCATACACCGTGCGAAGCATATCACCCAGATCATCCTGGGGAAAGCCCTTTTGGGCAAACCAGACGACATACGATTCGGGAAGATCCACAAGATAGCGGCCGGCATATTTGCCGTAGGGCATCTTTGCCTGAGCCAGCTTCAACAGGAGCTGGCTGTTCGGTTCGACGGGCGTCCCCGATGTATTGTTTCCGGAATTCATGAAAGAGTCCTTTCCCACTGCTTATCACCGCCGTTATGCGTAATATTGTGCCAGATAGCTCGCTGCGAGGGCGGCTTCTTCCGGCGTCTGATAGACGGGGATGCCCGCGTCCTGCATGATCTTCTCGTCTTCCGACATCTCTTCTCTCGCATTGATGACGGAAACGATAATCGGTTTTGACGACCGCTGCCGCAGTTCCGCCAGCGCCTTTGCCGAGGTTTCAAAGTTCGGATGCCGTGCGTAAAGGGGCATCACCATGTCAACCCCGTCGTCTTCCAGCACCGCCTCGACACATTTCGGGTAGATATCGACAAACAGTCCCGACCCCGTCAGGTCGATCGGATTCGGAGCAAGCTGTATCGGCATATGTTCACCGATGATCTTCCTGACCCTGGCGAGGGTCGCCTGCGACACCTGAGCGGGAGGACACCGGTTATCGATCAGCGTATCGAGCGCGAGAATACTCGGGCCTGCCGTGTGGGTGACGACCGCCACCCTTCTTCCCCGCGGGGGCGGAGCCAGTGCCAGCGCCTTGCAGACATTCGCCATATCCTGGGTATTCGTCACTTCGAGGATGCGATTCTGGCGACAGGCATCGGAGAAAATCTTGTACTCACCCCCCATTGTGCCCGTGTGGCCCTTCGCGACGGTATTCATCGACCGGGACCGGGCCCCTTTCAAGATAACGATCGGCTTTTTCCGTGACACAACGCGTGCCGCCTCCATAAAACCACGGGCGTCGTCGATCCCCTCCACGAATGCCGCGATGACCCGTGTGCCCTCGTCCTGCGCAAGATAGTAGAACATATCGCTGAACTCGCAATTCGTCCGGTTTCCCAGACACACCCACTTGTTGACACCGATATTTCGGTCGATCATCGTACTGAACATCGCGCAGGCCGTACCCCCGCTCTGACTGACGAGCGATACGGGCCCCGTGGGGTTCCCGTGTTTGAAGGACCAGAACGTGGCATAGAGCCTCGAATCGTTGTTGGCCACCCCGAGAATGTTCGGCCCGAAGATTATTATTTCATTGGCGTTCGCCACGTCTCTCAGGCGTTGTTCGTAGTTCAGCCCTTCATCGCCGACCTCCTTGAATCCTCCGGCGAGGCATACTATGCCCTTCACCCCGATCCGGGCACAGCTTTCGATAATCGATTCGGCGGTGAACTTCGCATTGATGGCGGAGACAACCAGATCGACCCGCTCACCGATGTCTTCCAGGCGGGGATAAACCTTCAGGCCGTGTGATTCACTGATTCGCGGATGAACGGGAAAAATCTTTCCGGGAAACCCCTGCTTGATGAGGATATCGATCACCTGTCTGCCGAGATTGTTGGCCGCTTCCGAGATGCCGACCACCGCCACGCTCTCGGGATACAGAGCCTCTCCGATGCGCCGCAGCTTCCACGATTCCATTATGATCCTCCTTCCTTACTGTGGAGACGGAGATACGAGCCCAACCGGATGATTACCGGACCGAACGATATCCGCATCACATATTACAGATCATGCCGATCCTTGTAATACGGATTCTCCGATCTTACAACATCATTCTGCGCATCGGGCGGGTAGTGGAACAGGGAGGCCGTCTTGTTCCCAAGAGAAATCGTCGTTTTTTCGCCAGGGATTATATGGTCTGCCGTGTTTTTGGGGAATTTTATAGATGATTCATTGACTTTCCCGGATCGCGTATCGGTCATTTCCCAGTCAGGCGGCGCGTACCCGGGAAGGGATGATATCTATCGCTTACGGAACATCTTTGTCATCGGGTTTATCTGCACTATTCGTTCTACCTGCCACCTGGCAGGACCCCTTCATTCATACAGGGATTCCCGTCATGCCCTTCTGGGGTTTGGCGTAGAGCTGGAAAATCAGCCTTATTGCAACAATGGCCAGCAATATCAGCAGTAGTTTCATCGTACTAACAATTCCTTATACCTGATCTATCTTAAGCATTTTGAATCTTATCAGAAGGTGTCCCATAATGCAACACACCTTCTCGGCGAAGGCGATCACCCGCGAAGGAACACAACCCAATACGAACTTTCGACAAAAGCCTAACGATACTTGACAATTCCGGATTTGTGTGGTTTAGGCTCTCTTGCCATCGAGGAACTACTCTTCAGAATATTTCCACGATCCAATATACATAAAAAGGAGTAAGTAATGAAATCGAGATGTCAAGGACTTGCGGCTGCTTTGGTTGTAACGCTTTTTGTTATTCTATCACTACCATCTCATGGTTATTGTGCCGGTTTTGGGATTTTCACCCAGGGTGCCAAGGCCCTGGGAGAGGCCAACGCTGTTACGGCCCACCTGGACAGTCCTTCGGCGGTGTTTTTCAACCCGGCCCTGATCAATCAGCTCTCCGGAACCCAGGTGGAGGTCGGGACCACTCTGGTCATACCTTCCCGCGAGTTTACAAGCGATCTGACCGGGGATACCTACGATAACGAGGACAAGATCTACTTTCCCTCCACGCTGTATATGACCCATGCCTTTACCGACAAGATCAGCGCGGGGCTGGGGATCTTCGCCCCCTTCGGTCTGGGAACCGAATGGGACAAGAACTGGGAGGGCCGCTATCTTGCCACGGAATCAAACCTCCAGACCTATACCTTCAATCCCGTCGTTTCTTATCGCCTGAACTCCAAGATATCTCTTGCCGCGGGGATCGATTTTCTGTGGCTGGACACGACCCTGGAACAGCGAGTCAACTCGGCGGGGATCGGTTACCTGGTCGGATTCCCCAATTATTATGAATTTTCGGATGGCAACCAGAAATTTTCAGGAAACGGCGACGGGATCGGATATAACCTCGGTCTCGCGGTAGCCCTTACGGACAAGCTTTCCTTCGGTGCGTCCTATCGAAGCGAAATAAAGGTCGATATCGACGGAGAAGTAAAGTTCAGCGACATTCCTGATACACTGACAGCCACCGGTTTGCTGCCCAATACCGACGGCACACTGGACATGACCCTGCCCGCTCAGTTTACCGCGGGAGTGGCCTACGCCTTTTCGGATAAGTTGACCGTCGAGGCGGGGGTACGATGGGAAGGCTGGTCCTGTTATGACAGCCTGGACATCGAAATGGATGATGCGGTATTGAACCAGACCGCTCTCATCGTTGAAAAAAATTGGCACGATACCTGGACCTATAATCTGGGCGCCAAATACCGTCTGAACGATCAAATCTCTCTCTCCGCCGGATACCTGTATCAGGAAAATGCCGTGCCCGACGATACCTTTGAACCGTCGACACCCGACTCCGACTGCCACCTCTTCTGTCTCGGCGGCAGCTACGATTGGGATCGGGTCAGCCTGGCACTCGGCTACGGATACCAGGCCAATCTCGACCGCGACAAGGATAACGACGTCGGCCTGTCATCGGCGGGACAGTATAATCTAGCCAACGGGACCTACAGCAGTTCTTCCCATCTGGTCAGCGCCAGCGTAACCGTATCGTTCTAAAAAGTTTTCAGAACAGTGAGCAATGATTGAGAGTCCCCGCGATTCCTTGCGGGGATTCTCCGATTATCAACACGCTTCATTCCCACAATATTCTTTCCGACCCAGGTGAATGAGATCCCCATCCGGCCGATACTCGTCGATATCGATCTCACCGTTCGCGTAAGCATCGTGCCAGCCGTCCGGTACCGGCATCTCGTCATAGAGACGGTCCCGCCATGCTTCGAGAAAGAGCCGCTGACGACCCATGTAATCGGCGGCACACACGATCCGGCGCCCCGATGTCTCTATCAGATCGTCGAGCCAGCGGCACCCCTCCTCGGATCGCAGGAGATGGTGGTCGATGATGAGAGTGTCCACGTTTTGTGCGAGTCGCAGGGCGTTTCGCCGTGCCGCGCGAACCTGATCGACGGTTATTCGCGACAGGTACAAAGGTGGCCCGGAAACGAGCACCGTGGACGGTCCCCATTCGAGTATCTGCGATACGGAATCGTCGCCGAGGAGTTGAATGTCGGAGGCATGGACGAAGACCTCGCCCCCGTCAACGATCCGGGTCATCATGACGGTACCCAGACCACTGTCCGTAACGCTGTGGGGCTGCAGCTTCGAAAAGTTCATCGCCTCCGTATCTGTGCCGTCGACAACGGGAAGGGAGCGCCCAAGGAGGCGTGACAGTTCGGTATAGCGCATGGATATCCGGTTGAAAGGGGCATCGGAAGATTTGCACCAGAACCGGGTATTCCGGCAGGCCTCGACAACCGAACGGGCGTCGAGCTGGTACGGATTGGCATCAGCAAGGGGAATATGGTCGCCGTGATAGTGGCTGATCACGATATCGGTGGCTGTTTCAAGGGACGCGATAATGGCGCGGCGCACCTGCACCCCCACGTAAACCTGCAGCGGATGGGGCTGTCTGCCCCGGCGCCGATACCCGAGTGCCACGCCGGGATCGATCACGATGCGGCGGTCAGCGGTCGTCACCACGGTGCACAGCCCGCGCACCCCGAGCGACTCGGTGCCGATGATTTCGATCTTCATCTTTCATTTCCTGAAAAGAAGTAATCTGCCACGTTATTATCTGTAAAGACTTCTCAATCGATTTGCAAGCGCAATCCCGACGTTCACACTTCAGGCAACAGCCCTCCGCAAGTGGAAATTCACACACGGATGGTGACCAACTTCACTGATATCAGCCCGTAAATGTGGTAGAACATACTACAATTATTGAATAATGGAGGTCAGCCAATGAAAATGGTATTCTTAACCATCATTATGTCATATCTTCTTCTCATAATGGAAGTGGTTAGGTGAAGGGAACATTCGTGCCCGCGTCGATGACGAAAACGAAGGAGAATATACCGCCAGTGTTACCACCGCAGAAGCTGTTCCTCTTTGTCTTTATGAACCACTATCGGATATCTTAAAACCCGATCATATCGAATCTTGTCAGAGTTGTGTTCCGCCGCGTTCCTGGAGCGTTCAGGAGATGCCACGCGGTATATTGTTCGGCATACAGATCACCGGCCGACATGCCATCAACCGGAACGATCACCCGGAAACCGCGCATGGACGCACCGGTTGCCGTGTGCAGGACGGCACCCTCGGCAGTCGTCCCGACGATAACCACCGTTGTAATCCCCTTTTCGCGCAGGATTTTTTCCAATTCGGTATTGTAGAATTTATCGACACTCGATTTGACGACCGGTTCATTTCCCAGAGGGGTCACGCCGGGCAGAATCGTCTCTATTGTTCCCCTGCTTGTCATGCTGTACACAACGGAAACGCCGTTGCTTCGTGCTCGGTCCAGAAAGCCCTTGATCTTGGGAACGGATGAGATGCACCGTGGCCTCCGTTCCGGATTACAGGTCAGTTCCTCTATGTCCAGAATCAGGAATGCCGTCTCCTTCGGGTCAAGCTTGACGGCCTTGAGTTCCACCGGCGCCGGCGCCTTTACCCTGTCCCAGAGATCAATGATCGTCTCACCGTCACCGGCATGAACGGGCGGATTAAAAAATGGACATGCAATTAAGGAGATGATCGCAAACATGACCACTACAACAAGGCGGTTACCTATGGATATAGTCTTCATCTTCCCCCTCCTTATGTTGTATATTTCTGTCGGAATTATATCACGATTTCTTCAGAGGTAAGGGAAAAAGTATCCCGAACCTGGTGTCAATGAGATGCATCGTAAATGTTGTTGACAATCATCGTTCCATGCCATATTTACAAAGCCACCGAACAGGCGGGCGGATTTTTCCCTCGGGAAACCGGGAGTATGACGGTCCGCTGTTTGGGAATGGAAAAGATTGATCGGACACATCTGCTGTTTGTTATACGTTTCTGCAGGCGGCTGGGGGAAGAAATCCTGTCATGTCATACCCGGGAATAATCCCCCGGTGCCACATACAATAATATCGGGTAGTTTTTTACGTGAAAAACAAACAAAAATTTTTCGGCGGCCGTTCAATCATCGCCATGCTGGCCCTGCTCAGCGCCTTCCCGCCGTTATCAACGGATCTGTATCTTCCGGCGCTTCCCCAGGTGATGGAGGCCCTGCAGACCAGCCAGGCCATGGTCAATCTGACTCTGAGCCTGTTTTTGATCTTTTTCGCCCTAGGCATCCTGGTCTGGGGACCTGTAAGCGAGAAATACGGAAGAAAACCTATCCTCCTCACCGGTCTTGCCCTCTACACTCTGGGCAGCGCGGGATGCGCCCTGTCGTCCGGTGTAATGACGCTTATCCTGGCCAGAGTAATCCAGGGATTCGGCGGTGGGGCTGCAGGAGCCGTTGTCACGGCCATGGTCAAGGATATGTACACCGGCCGCAAGCGGGAAGTAGTGTTGGCCGTCGTCATGGCCATGGTTGTGGTGGCACCGATAGTGGCACCGGTGGTCGGTGCCATAATCCTGAAGTTCATGTCCTGGTACACCATATTCTGGGTTCTGGCCGGCATAGGCCTGGGTTCCTTCTGCCTCTCCCTGCTCCTGGAGGAAACCCTTGAAACGCGGTACGCAGGCTCCCTTGTCAGTTCTTTGGGCCGTCTGGGCGTGGTATTGAAAAACCCCGGTTTTTCAGCACTGCTCATGACGTTCTCCCTGGTGGCCCTGCCGATGCTGGCCTTTATTGGTTCATCGGCCTTTATATATATTCAGGGATTCGGAACGACGGAACAGGCGTTCAGTTATTATTTCGGGTTGAACGCCCTGGGATCTCTGGTGGGACCGCTGCTGTATATCCCCCTCTCCCGGTGGTTTTCCCCGGGCAATATCATAGCCGGATGTTTTATCCTTTTTACCACCGGCGGTGTTTTCCTTGAAGTAACAGGCGCTGCCTCTCCGGTCCTGTTCGCCCTGGGCATGCTGTTTGCCACGGTGGCCGGCAGCATGATGCGCCCGCCCACAGCCAACCTGCTCTTATCCCAGCAGGACGGCGATACCGGCTCCACTGCCTCTCTGATCAATTTTACGGCATTGTTCATGGGCAGCCTGGGCATATTTCTCATATCCCTTGAACCGGTCAGTGATCTTATTTCAAGTTTGGGGCTCATGCAGATTACCATAGGCGTAACCTGCGGAAGTCTGTGGATGTTGCTCAGGAAACGATCCTTTATCCGTCATGCGGGATGATCGTGCGGTGGAAGGCGCTAACATGTTGTCACCAACACTGATAAAAATAGGGACAACAACGCCCTGTTCCTCTCAGCAACCGTAACATCGATATCTACGAATTTTTGAATGCATCACCATTCTTGAAATTCAGGGTGAATAATTTGGTATTAGATAAAAGGGAGTTGTCCCTAATTTTCCCGAATGATTCACTACCTTTGAAATTTGTGATGAATGATAAGGAATTACAAAAAAGTGTTGTGGGGCTATTGAAAAACCGCTTTTTTAAATACGCTACGGTGCACAGGCTCTCGCCCGAAGAAATATATTTACTTCCAAAGTTATTCTTCTAAGGTTTCCCTGATTCTTCTTTCTACGTCTTCATTTATACCGTTTATACGTTCACTATATTTGCTTTTGATTTTTTTATTAAGAAACAAGAAATCTGTCAATAACCAAGCGATAATATTTACACCAAGCCCTATAAGCTGACCCCTCGTCACAAGTAATTCAGAATCGCTTTTGAGATAAACACATAAAATTGTGATAATAATTGTAACTAGCGGCAGCACTACAAATATTAAAATGCGGTTTTTCATTAATTGCCCATCATACTTGTCTCGAAGTTTCCCTGTATAGTGTTCGCGAAGTTTTTGCGTTGCTCTGTCAGAACGTTTAATGAATTTGTCTTTCTCATTTTTCTCAAAGATCAAATCTTTTCTCGATTTATCAAGGTCTGATTGCAATTCAAGTTTTGCGGCTTGAAAGCTACGCGTAAGTTGCAGAGATATTTCTTCCTCTGGAACGCCGATTACTTGATTGTGATGAAGTTCCTTTGCTATATTAAATACTTTATCAGAAGGAAGATCAGCAATTTGTGACTGAACATCGAGCATCCTCGATAAGTCCTCGATTTTGAAAACATCACCTTCGGGAATTAAAGCAAGTTTAATTATGCTTGCAAACAGTGGTGCATAATTTGTTGGATCAACATCTGCGCCACCATTGTCAATGGCCAATACATTTATCAGAGTATCTAACCCAATAGCAATCGGCATTTCATCTCTTACCAATTTAGTCAAAGCGACCTTCTTTACTGAACTGTCTCTAGAAAGAATAAAACACTTCCCTTGTTTTCTTACAAACTCTGCACCTGAGATCAAACCAGCATCGTGTATCAGTCTGTTTTTACCTTTATCTTCGTGTTTTTTCTCTTTATAGGCGTTGTTTATCATTTTTATTAATTCACTGTCCTGTTGTCCTTCTTTGATTGCATAATTAAGTTCAGCTGAATCGTATTGTTCAATTTCAAGCAACTCAGAAAAATATTTAGGGACATCCAATTGTTGATCAAAAAATCGTTCAAAGTCCTCTGATGTTGTGCATTTTCTTTTTAAAGCGGTTTTAATAAATGGGTCATCAGTTTCTGCGATAACTTCTTGAGAATATCTTTGTATAATTTTGATAACAATATCCTTTTTGTTTTTCATCGACTTTGAAAACTCATCTCTTGTCACAAAGAAGTATACCGGGGAAATATTAAGATTCATGAAAATGTTCTCCATTGATGCGAAGGATTCTCTGAATTTGCTTGCTTCCAAGTCCAAATACATTAGAATATTTGTATCAAGGATACATTTTGAATTTTTAAATGCATCAACAGATATCGGATCAGCGGAAGTAGTTGCGGTAATTAAAGAAGATTGAAAGCAACATGTCCCATAGGCCCAAAGGATAGAAGTAACATCAGGATCATTACTTTGAATAAATTTACAAAATTGTTTTTTTAGCCAATCTCTGTCCTCTGCTACGATATTCTTATTGTTATCAGTTAAATTGTCTAAAATAACCTGTATGCCATGATATTTTTTTTAACAGCGCTGTTTGCATTCAAACATAAATCGGAAATCCATTCGGCGCTGTATTCCTTGAAAAATTCTATTGTAACATCCTCGAACCACTGTAAAATAAAATTTTTTTCAGTTGCAGCATTACTCAAGAACTTTTCAATCACTCTATTTTGCCGACTGATGAATTCATTGTGTGCAGCCTCTATTTGGATTTTCTTTTTTGGGTCAATCGAATATTTTCCCTTCGATTCCGAAATCTTGTTCTCACTTAACAACAATTCAAAAGCGGCTTCTATTTTCTCGTTACTGATTGTTGTACCTAAAAAACCATTGAGTTCCTTTTCAATTTCACTACGAGTGTGCACCCCACCATTAAGGAAACTGATTATTTTTTCAATCAATTCAGCAAGTGCCCTTTTCGTCAGCGATTTTGAAGAGGAATCAAATCTAATGTACATTGTTTGTAATATTTTTCTCATTAGTAAAAAACCTCCTCAATAATAGACAAATAGGGACAACAGCTGCCCATTTTTATTCCTCATTAAAATAAAAAAAACCCGCTCTCTTTTTTCAAGAAACGGGGTTTTGTTTTCGATCACTCCACGGCTCGCTCCTTTGTCGGCTGCGGATGAAACGTCATAAACTTTTTTTAGAGGATATTTATAATTCTTAGAACTGATTGAGGAAAATACACCCTATGCCATAAATGTCAAGTAATTTTAATGCGAAGTGAGATACTGGTCCTCTGTATCTGGCGAGTTATGCTTTCCCTGTTATTGAAGGTTGGAATCTATTTTATGCTTCAGATTTATAGATAATCTTTTGATTAGTGATGACCGTTTCTATCACCATCTTCTTATGGGGGAAGACGATCGGCATGTGAACCACGAGGTTGATGGTCCTGCAGAGGGGTACGGGGATGCCGTCTACCGTTCGATAGTCCAGTACCATATGCAGTTCCTTTAATCCGACGGTGAATTCGGCGATGGTGCCTTCAAACCGCACAAGGTCCAGGGTGTCCGCCGTATAGTAGAGGTCGCCCTGTATGTGCCGGGCGGTCTTTTCTTTCGGCGTTATCTTTAACCGGTAACATTTTTTATCGTCGATGTTGGTACAGGCGACGACATCGACATCGTAGTATTTGTCGCCGTCTTCGGCAAACACTTCGTACTGGGGTTTTTCCTGCATTGGCTTGTAGTCCGAAAGGGGTTGTTCCTTACCGTCTTTCTCATACTTTAATACGACTACTTCGGTGTCTTTTTGATGAAAATTCCGTTTGACCAGCAGGACCCGCACGGTTTCCTGCAGTTTCTCTGTCTCCGCGTCAAAGGTTTGTATGGTGGTATCTTCATTGAATTCGATACCATCATAGGTCCCTTTCGTTTGAAGGGTTTTTGCCTGTATCCGTTCGATAAGCTGTCTGGAAAAATCCGGCGTAATCGATTGATCCTGAGAACCTGAAACGAGACCGGGCACCGCGCCCAACAGGAGTAGAATAGTAAACCAGCGAACAATATGCATATGAAAATGGCTAAGACAGAGTCAGCATCCTTTCTTGCATCTGACAAGACAAAACCCCACTCTCCATTTTCCGGGAATCGGGGGTTTGTCTTCCATCACTCCACGGCGCTCTTCTTTGGGAACTGTGGATGTGATGGAACAGGTTTTTAAAACGTCATAAGCTTCGTCAAACCGGTTAAGAAGATACACCCTGAGACCAAAATGTCAACACATTTCACGTCGGGTTTGGCGGGTGAGGAATATCTTAATATGCTCGGTGTGACCACGCTTTTTAACAGTCATGATGAATGATGCGCCGGACGCGGGAATGTGCTAAGAGGTGTATTTTCGGAACAAACGACGGAGACCGATTTACGGCTGGCGTATACCCGCAGGGTGAGTGGGAGACACGTATGAAAAGCTTCGGGAATCGAATCACAGGGAGAAGAGGATGAACATTGCCGACATGCGTTTTCCCCGGCAGTTGGAAGCGGACGGCTCCGCGGAACATATTCGCGGGGGGTTGATGGAGCGCACCTCAAAGCTCTGGATTGGAGGCACAATTGAGGTGCCGGTCATTACGCTCAGCAAACCGATGAAAACGGCGCTGAAGCAGGCGAGGCTTCAGGGTCGGGTTCGCTTTGGTTTCGAACCGATCCTGCAAAAACTCGCCAGTGAAAGAAAAGGGATTACCAATGTCAGGGAGCAGGCAGATGTTCCCTATAGGGACCGGATCTCACGACTGCTTCTATTTTCCAATGATGGTGCGGAGCGTTTCTATCGCCATATCGAACAAGCCCTGGAGGTGCATGCGCCTCGGCTGCTCGGCTGCCTTCTGGATATTGACGGTGCCGCCCTGGGTGAGTTGTTTACGGGGAGAGGAGGATCAATAAAGATCATTATGGCCGAGCATAAAGATGTTGTCTCCGACGTCTTGCGCGCATTTGTTTCCGGTCATAATGGTATGTGAAGTCCCTCGTGGCAACCCACGGGCAAAAAAAGGGCGCTGTCCCTATTTAAATTGTCCCTATTTAAATTTATTCTTCAGCGACGCTACCGTCTGCTCCGCTTCCGACACCGTCCGCTCGATCAGTTCCTTGACGGTGGGGATATCCCGGATACCGCCGACATCCTGTCCCACGAACAGAAATCCCTGGTCCGTGTCGCCTTCGTAGATGGCCTGCATGGACTTCACGGCGCCGACCGCCTGCAGGGCCTGCTCCCACAGCGAGGCTCCGTCTTCCCCGGCCATCATGGTCTTGAAACCCATGGCGAAGAAGGCCGGGTAGGACATATTCAAGACCTTCCGGATCTTCATGGCCGCCTGGAAGCGCTCCAGGGGTCCGATCCTGCTTTTTTGTATATCTTCGGCACCCTTGCTTTTCAGGACGCGGCTCCACATGCCGTCGAAGATCGTGTCATAGAAGGTGTCCTGCTCCGTCGCGGCCAGGCAGAGGTTTTTGAAATTATCATGGAGCAGGCATTCTTTCGTCAGCATGAACCGCGTGCCCATGGAAACGCCCTCCGCTCCAAGGGCCAGGGCGGCTGCCAGCCCCCGGCCATCGTAGATGCCACCGGCGGCGATGATGGGAACCTTGACGGTACTGGCGGCAACGGGAATGAGCACCATGGAGGTCGCCTTGTCCCCGTGGGCGGCCGCTTCGTGGCCCGTCACGATGACCGCATCGCATCCCAACTGAGCCGCCTTGGCGGCGTGCTTGGCCAGGGCCGTCGTCCCGATCACCTTGCCTCCGTACGCGTGAATCTGATCGATAAACCAGGGCTTGCCCAGGGTATAGTTGAGGATGGGAACCTGTTCCTCTATAGCTATCTTGATCTTTTCCTCGGAGCCGGGGCGAAGAATCACGTTGACGCCGAAGGGCTTGTCCGTCAGCTTCCGGATCTCGCGGATATTTTCCCGCATCTCGTCGGGGGTGCACCGGGCGGTGGCAAATACCCCCAGTCCGCCCGCGTTGCTGACCGTCGCCACCAGGTTCGTATCCGTGATCCAGTTCATCCCCGCCAGCATGATAGGGTATTCAATACCGAATAATTCCGTCATTCGTGTCTTCAACATCGTTTTCTTCTCTTCCTCGCTCTATAGGTGTGCTTATCGCATGCTCGTAACTTACCGTATGGTCAGCGTTACAATGAATTTCTTCATCGTCAGATCCTACTTGAAAGAACGCTCCTTCCACCATGGGAAAAAGGGTGGCATATCTGTGCTCGGCCTGCCGGGGAACTGAGGCGGTCGCTTCTCCAGAAAGGAGGTTACGCCTTCTTTGGCATCCGCGGATCTGCCCGTGTAGTACATCCCTGGAGAATCGACCTTGTGGGCCTGCATGGGATGATCCTCTCCCAGCATGCGCCACATCATCTGGCGGATCAGGGCAACCGAAACGGCGGACGTATTGTCGGCAATCTCCCGCGCTATCTGATTGGCGGCAGGGAGCAGGTCTTCCGGCGCGTGGACGCTGCGGACGAAACCGCCTCTCAGGGCCTCATCGGCCGAGAAGAGCCGTCCCGAGAATGTCCATTCCAGGGCCTGTGAGATACCCACGATGCGGGGCAGGAACCAACTCGAGCAGGCCTCCGTTATGATCCCGCGGCGGGCAAAGACGAAACCAAAGCGGGCATTGTCGGAAGCGAGGCGGATATCCATGGGCAGGGTCATCGTCACGCCGACACCCACGGCCGGTCCGTTGATGGCGCCGATAACGGGTTTGAGGCTTTCGAAGATACGCAACGTCAACAGTCCGCCCCCGTCACGATGTTCCGAGGCGTCGGCATACTTCTGCCGCGACGCGTAATCGAAGGTACTGCCGGCAGAGCTGAGATCCATGCCGGCACAAAAGCCCCGTCCGGCTCCGGTTACGATGATGACCCGGACATCGTCATCGGCATCGGCCCTGCCAAAGGCATCGATGAGTTCGTCTCTCATGTCCCACGTGTAGGCATTGAGCTTTTCGGGACGATTGAGAGTAATGGTCAGGATTCGATCCCTGACGTCGTAAAGCACATATTTATACATGGTTAGTGTCTCCTTTATTATGGTCACGCACGGTCTGAAGCAAATAAGATACGTATCTCCACCCTTACGAATCGGAATGAATCTTTGTTCGTCTTCCCGGCAATGATGGTGTTTTGATATAAGAGCCGTACCTATATTGCAAGATAAAATAAAAAGAGACTGCAACGGGCAGGGACCGTAACGGCGCAGACCGTGCCGCTGTCAGTTCGTGATACCGTGGTTTTTGAATTATCTTGAAAAAAGGTTTACGATAGTGTATGCGAAAGACAAATATCGTACACTTTTTGCTATTCAGTAAAGTAATGCCATGAAAGAATCCGGGAAGCGCACCCAGATAATCAGAACGGCTACCGATCTCTTCTCCCGTTTCGGGACAAAGCGGGTAACGGTCGAAGAAATCTGCCGGACGGCCTGGGTCAGCAAGGTTACATTCTATAAATACTTCACCAATAAAACGGATCTGATCCGAAACATCAGAGACGAACTGATCGAAACCGGATTCGCTCGATTCGACGAAATCAGCGCCATGGATATCCCCTTTCCGGAGAAGATAGCCTTGATGACCCGATGGCGCATAGAGTTTTTCGCGCGCATGAAGGACGAATTCATCCACGAGCTGTACACGCTCGATGACGTCGTTGAAGAGGCAAAGCGGCGCTACATGAAAAACATTGCCGATGCCCAGGAGAAGGGAGAGATCCGGTCCGATCTTTCTCCGGAACTGATCTGGCTCGTTACTGAACGGCTCAACGGAATCGTCCGGGACGAAAGCTGGAAAACGATCTTCTCGGATTACGGCGAATTTCAGGAACAGATGCGCACATTCTTTTTCTTCGGATTACTCGCGCGGTCCGATGTTAAAACAAAGGCAGGAGGTGAAACATGACAGTCCTGATGGGAGCACTTATGGGGTTTGGTATCTGGATCTGCATTGTTCTGATCTACCTGATCGTCATTATTTTCCTTCCGGTCCTGTCGGTCCCCGAACAGCCGATCTATAGACAATCGGAAGATCTCAGTGAAGATACGGCGCCACCACCCTACCGGCATGACGTGGAATTCTCCGTGAGCGGAACGACTATACGGGCATGGCTGTACCTGCCGGAAGATACTGCACGACCCGTTCCGTGCGTTATCATGAGTACCGGTTTCGGCGGTACCAAGGACGGCTTGCTGGAGTCATACGCGGTGCGGTTCGTCGAGGCCGGATTGGCCGTTCTGTCCTATGACTACCGCCACTTCGGAGAAAGCGACGGAGAGCCGAGACAGGTCTACGATGTCTCGTATCAGCTCGACGACCTGCGCGCGGCGGTTGACTACGCCCGGAGTCGAAACGAGATCGATGCCGAAAAGATCGTGCTGTGGAGCACGTCGGCCGCCGGGGGATACGGACTGGTCATCGCCGCCGAAGACGAGAGGATCGCCGCCGTTATCTCCCAATGCGGGGCCATCGATCACAAAGTGGACGGCAGGCTCTACTTAAAACGCGAGGGTTATTGTTTCTTTCTCCGTCTCTTCGTTCACGCCCAGCGCGACAAGGGGCGATCCCGATTCGGCCTCTCGCCGCACACCTTCCCTATCGTCGGCAGACCGGGGAGCGTCGCCATGTTCACCGCGCCGGAGGCCTTCGAAGGATATGCCAGACTCGTGCAGAGTTCGAAGACGTTCAGGAACGAAGTCTGCGCCCGCCTGTTTTTCATGAAGCACGGGCCCGATCCTGTCGAGGTGTCACAGAGGGTACAATGTCCGGTACTCTTTCTTACCTGTGAATACGACAACCTCGCGGCACCGGACTCATACAAACGAGCGGCGGAGGCGTTGGGCGACAAAGCGGAGGTGATATCATTCCCCATTAGGCACTTCGATATCTATGAAGGGGAGTATTTCGAAAAGGCGACAGGTGCAATGATATCGTTTATGAAGAATAGTTTGCGATTGCCGACGGCCTGACATGAAAGCCCCTTTCAGATAATCTCGATCATCGGCGCTGCCGTATCCATGAGGGGCCAGTTGACCCACCGTGATACTGAGGGCTTATGGTCGCCACCCTCGCAACCCCCAGACCAGTGATATGAGACCCATGGCGGTGATTGCCACGGAGACGGCCGCCGTTATTTCGATTCCACCCATGAGCCAGACCGGTCCGCCGAGAAGCGCCCCGATGACTCGCCCTATCCCTGCCGCCGCCACATAGCCCGACATCATGGTTGCCCGCACTCCCGGCAGGACCTCGGTACAAATCGAAAGGCTGGTAACGATCGTAAATTCGACGGTTACAAATATGATAAAGAGAGAAACAAGGGCCATCGTCAGAGTCGAGCTGCACCAGGGCAGGAGAACATAGCTGAGCCCCGAAAGGGCAAGACCTGTGATTGCCGAACGATGCAATCCAATGCGGTCGGAAAGGAATGCCGTGAGCCCCTCGCCCAGAAGCTCGGCCACGCCGATAACCGTTGTTGCCATTCCGAGAGCGACGAGACTGAGTCCGAATCCTCCCTCAAGCCATGCGCCGTAGACAACAAAAAAATTGTCGTTTGCAACAGAGATACAGAATGCAGAGCCGAGTACACCCAGAGCGGTACGATTCCCGGCCAGCTGCCGCCAGGCCGCGAGAGGGGTAACAGAAGCATTGTAACCCTTCTGCCTGCCACTCTTTGCGGGTATCAACGCTCCGAGAACTGCCAGACCCATCAGCCCCAATCCGCCCAGAACAAAGAAGGGGGCCCGCCAGCCCATATGCTCGATCACGAGGCCCATGAGCGGGATACCGACAAGAGCGCTGCCGGCCCAGGATATCTCCATGATCCCGATTACAAACCCGCGCCTCGCATACGGCACGCGATCCCCGACATATGCCTGGATCGCCGGATCAAAGATATTTTTACCGAGACCGGCCATAAAGAGGGCAATAAGGACAACCCCGTAAAAGGGAAGAAGTCCTGCTGCCAGCATCCCCAGCGATAAAAGCGCCAGCCCTGCAAGAAGCATAATCCTGTATCCCCAGCGATCCCCCAGGGGAGCAAAGAAAGGACCCATGATACCTGTAAACTGATTGACCGCTATGAGAGATGTAACGGCAGGGAGCGGAACACCAAGACCCCGCGAGAGGGCAGGCGCAAAGGGATAGACAAACCGGCGGGCAGTATTGGACACAACCCGGCAGAGCGTTGCTACACCGATTCGTAAGATCAGTCTGGAATTGTTATTTTTCATTGCCGCTTTCATCCCACTATTTGTATGGCACTGGGGTACAAACGTGGGATGATAGGGAAAAGGCAGACTTCTGTCAATTACAATCAGGCCAATATCCCTTGACATACAAAGGCGTTCTCTCTACACTGTGGAACAGTTGGGGGTGTTTCCCAGGATATCATTTTCAGGAGGGAAGGCATGCACAAAATAGTTGTCCACGAAAGAATCGGCAAAGATGTCAACCGGATAGTGATCGAGGCCGCACAGATCGCGAAGAAGCGCAAAGCGGGCCAGTTCATCATCCTGCGAATCGATGATTTCGGTGAACGGATACCGTTGACCATTGCCGATGCCAACCCCGAAGAAGGAACTATCACCCTGATTTATCAGACCGCCGGCAAAACCACCGGCCAACTGTCACAGATGGAGGTGGGCGAATCGATCCTCGATGTGGTGGGACCACTCGGTCAGCCGACACATATCGAGAAGTACGGAACGGTCGTCTGTGTCGGCGGCGGGATCGGCAAGGCACCCCTGTTCCCGATCGCAGAGGCGCTGAAGAAAGCCGGTAACTACGTGATCTCGATCGTCGGCGCGCGGGGGAAGGACCTGGAAATCCTCGAAGATGAACTGCAGGTCGTCAGCGACGAACTGATCGTCTGCACCGACGATGGCAGCCATGGCCGAATGGCGCTCGTGACGGAACCGCTCAAGGAGATTCTTGAGAGCGGCAAGAAGGTCGATCTATGCATCGCCATCGGTCCGGCGGTGATGATGAAGTTCGTGTGCAAGGTAACCGAGGAATACAATATCCCGACGGTAGTCAGCCTGAACGCTCTCATGGTCGACGGAACCGGCATGTGCGGCTGCTGCCGCGTCAATATCGGCGGTGAAACCAAATTTACCTGTGTGGACGGTCCGGAGTTTGACGGTCATAAGGTGGACTGGGAATTAATGATCAAACGTCTCAGCGCCTATGACGAACAGGAAGCAGAGGCGCTGAAAAACTGGGAAAACCGGCGCGCCATGGACGTTGAAGCCCGCAAGAAGCGTCTGTCCAAACTGGAAGCGGAAATCCGAAAGGTGAAGAACAGTGACTGGTAATACAGATAAAACACCCGTAAAGGAACGAGTTCCCCGCCAGCCGATGCCCGAGCAGCCGGCCCATGTCCGTCGACACAACTTTGACGAGGTGCCTCACGGCTATTCCGAAAAAACGGCGATGCTTGAAGCATCGCGCTGCATCCAGTGCAAACAACCTCTGTGCGTCACCGGCTGTCCGGTCGGCATCGACATCCCCGGTTTTGTCAAACTGATCGCCGACGGTGACTTCCGCGGTTCGATCCGCAAGATGAAAGAGACCAACATGCTGCCGTCGATCTGCGGCCGGGTGTGTCCCCAGGAGGAGCAGTGTGAGATCAAGTGCATCCTCGGGAAAAAATATGAACCGGTGGCCATCGGTCGGCTGGAGCGGTTTGTCGCCGACTGGGAGCGCAAAAGCGGTGACATCGAGATTCCGGTCATCCAACCGCCGACGGGCAAGCGGATCGCGATTGTCGGCGCCGGTCCGGCCGGCCTGACCGTGGCCTGCGACCTGGCGCGGCTGGGGCACGAGGTCGAGATCTTCGAGGCGCTGCACAAACCGGGCGGCGTTCTGATCTACGGCATTCCGGAATTCAGGCTCCCCAAGGAGATCGTCGAGATCGAAGTGCGCATGCTGGAGAAGATGGGCGTCAAACTGCATGTCAACTACGTCATCGGCAAGACCGAGACGCTGGATGAACTGCTCGAACGGTTCGACGCCGCGTTCATCGGTACCGGCGCGGGACTGCCGTGGTTCATGGGTATTCCCGGCGAGGACCTGATCGGCGTCTACAGCGCCAACGAATACCTGACCCGCTCGAACCTGATGAAGGCGTACGACTTCCCCAAATACGACACCCCTACCCTTCACGGCAAGAACGTGGCTACGATCGGCGGCGGCAATATCGCCATGGACGCCGCCCGCACCGCCCTGCGCCTGGGAGCCGAGAATTCCTATCTGATCTACCGGCGCAGCGAGACCGAAATGCCGGCGAGGGATGAAGAAATCGAGCACGCCAAAGAGGAGGGTGTCGACTTCCGGCTGCTGACCAACCCGATCCGGTTTATCGGCAACGAGAAGGGGCGGATCACGCAGATGGAACTGCTGCGGATGGAACTGGGTGAACCCGATGACAGCGGCCGCCGCCGGCCGGTGCCGATCGAGGGCAGCAACTACACCCTGGACGTCGACACGGTGATAATAGCCATCGGTAACGGTCCGAACCCGCTGATCCCGCTGACCACTCCCGATATCGAGACCAGGGAGGGCGGCAACATCATCGTCAATCAAGAGACACTTATGACCTCCAAGGACGGGGTGTTCGCCGGCGGCGACATCGTGCTGGGAGCGGCCACGGTGATTCTGGCAATGGGGATGGGCCGCGAAGCCGCGCGGGCCATCGACGACTACCTGCACCTGGGCGATCCGACCCAGTTGACTGCCGCCATGCAGAGCGCCATCGACGAATACATCAAACGGTATCCCAAGACGACCGACGAACAGGTGTACGAGGCCTTAGCCGATCTTCAGGCTGTCCTGGACAAGAAAAAGAAGTCGTAGGGCCCTTTCGGACCGATTGAAACCATACACTCCGAGACGTACATGAGAGGGAACTCCTGCACGGAGGACGGCGTGTTTTCAGAGGCGCGTTCGGTCCTATTGCATGTCTCTACGAAACGAAATGGAGCCACCATGTGTATGTGACTGCCGACAGCAAGGTACTCAACGACACAGCCGCTCCCGCAAATTCGATATCCCCGTTCATCTCCTTTGCCATGACAGTGGCAACCGTTGCCGTCGGCGCCGCCAGCAGTATCAGCCCCGGCAAAAAGAGATCCGGACCGATATCAAACATGCGAAAAAGAAAGACACCCATTCCGGGCAGGACAATCGCTTTCAAGACGGAAGACGCGAACAGGTGCAACGGTCGCGACCTGATGACCTTAAAGGACAGGGTTGCACCGATAATCAGCAGCGCCAGGGGCAATGCGAACGAACTGATAATATCCAGGGTTCGACTGATGACGGAAGGGAGTTTCAGACCGGTCAGAGAAAAAGCGATTCCAAGAAGTGCGGCGAGAATCACCGGATTGCTCATGATCTTTTTGGCAAAAAACCACAGGCTTCGCTGATCTTCCCTCGCATCACCGGAATAAACCTGCAGGGCGAAAACCGAAATAAAATTCTGCACGATCATCATAAAAGCGGCAATCAGACTCGCCTTCACCAACCCTTCACGGCCAAGATAATAGAATACAACCGCAAGGCCGAAATAACCAAGATTCCCATGCACAGAACTCTGAATAAAGGTACCGCGAGTTGATCGAGCTTTCACGGATGAACTGATCAGCCACACCAGAAAGGCCGTGATGCACACGCTTGACAGGGTTATGGCAAGAACTGTGACATTGATGTTCGATTTCAACGGGTTTGAATAGATCGCCTTAAAGATCAATGCGGGGATCGCCAGATAGTACACCAGGCGATTTGCCGGATTGACGAATGTATCCGTCATCCAGCTCTTTTTCCGTGCGAACCAGCCTACACCGATGATGAGAAATATGGGGATAATGGTATTAATTATGTTCATGCTTGTAACCGATTCCTTTCATTCCGGCTAACATTGTTCATTGTTCGGTTGAATGTCAATAGAGGAATAGAGAGATGATCGTTTTTTCTTACCCACATAACAGGCTGAGCTGGGAGGAAACAGTCATAGGCAAAAGGCTTTCCGCATTCTCGCCAAGGCCTCATCCAGCACCGATCGGGGACAGCCGAAGTTCAACCGCACAAACCCTTCCCCTTCGAAGGGCTTACCGTCAGAGAGACCCACCCCGGCTTCCTCGAAGGTCCTGACGGGGTTGTCCATGCCGGTCTGCCTGGTATCGATCCACGCCAGGTAGGTGGCCTCCACATGGTGCATGGACAGGCCCGGCATTGTTTCGACAGCCCGCTCGACGATGTCCCGGTTCTTCGCGAGATAATCGATCATCGCCACGTGCCAGTCCCGACTGTCCCGGTAGGCCGCCAGCGCCGCCGTATAACCCAGGGCGTTGACATGGGGTACGATGCCTTTCATCGCCTGCAGGAACTGCTTTCGGAGCGGTTCGTCGGAAATAACGGCGAACGAACAGCCCAGCCCCGGTATGTTGAAGGTTTTGCTGGGAGCCATGA
Source organism: Syntrophales bacterium (assembly GCA_036825195.1). Lineage (GTDB taxonomy): Bacteria > Desulfobacterota > Syntrophia > Syntrophales > UBA2210 > UBA2210. Next base: position 27,459 of record DAISYQ010000011.1, on the reverse strand, counting down.
GCGTTATAGTCCGTTTCTCCACATCCGGACTCAGGGCAGCCGTAGGGATATGGTTCTTGTCCCTGTCGAGCACCAGTTCACAGTGGATCTCATCGGAACAGATCACAAGGTCGTGCCGTTCGCAGATCTGCGCCAGTTTCGAGAGTTCGTCGCTGGTAAAGACCCTTCCGGTGGGATTATGGGGGTTGCACAGCAAAAGAAGCCGGGTACTCGGTGTTACGGAGCGTTCAAGGAGGTCAAAATCGATTTCCCAGCCCTCCCCACCTTCCATAAGTGGAACTTTTATGAGTCCCCGCGAAAAATTTCCCGGAGCCGTCAGAAAGGGAGGATAGATCGGTACCATGGTCAGAACCTCATCGCCGGCATTGCCTACGGCGCGGCAGGCCACGTTGATCCCCGTCACCAGACCCGGGAGCCATACGATCCAGTCTCGCTCAATTTTCCATCGGTACTGCGTGGCAAGCCTCTCGATGACCACATCGGTCAGTTCATCGGGAACGAGCGTATAGCCGAATACGCCATGGTCGACATGGGCCCGCAGGGCTTCGATAATTGCCGTTGAAACCCGGAAATCCATGTCCGCCACCCACATGGGAATGACGTCCCTCCCCTTGTACAGATCCCATTTCAGGCTGTTCGTACCGCGCCTGTCGATGAGTTTGTCAAAATCATGTGTCATGCCAAATACCTATTTATAAGATTTGAATGTCTTGTTTTCAGGAAAACAAAATTAACAATGCTTTCCTTTTGTATGTATTTTATTTATTTAAACCTCTCGTCCGCCTTCATATCGTAGACATTGCCCACCTTTTCCGAAAGCCAGCCGATCCTGTCAGTCCTGCGGTCATCGAATTGCGGGATATAGGGTTTGATATCCAGAAGGGGCGTTCCGTCGATGATGTCGACACCTTCGATATACAGTGTCGTACCCTCGACACGGGTGAGGCGTACAACGGACAGGCCGATCGGATTCGGCCGGCGTGGCGCCCGTGTGGCAAAGACCCCCCGCAGGGTATCATCCAGAAACGGCTTGACCCGCAGCAGATGACCCTTCGCCCGGTGAAAATGATAGATCAATATGATGTGTGAAAAACCCTCGACATCGTTCAGACCCTCCGCGTATCGCGGCTCGATCTCGATCGTTCCGGCGATATCACGGGACCCTGCCGACTGAATCGGCATACCTTTCGGCTCCGTGAAGGGGGAGTGAATGATACCTATAGGGGTAAAAGATACCGTGTCCATTATAACTCCTTTCTTGTCGCCGTTATATCAGAGTTTGACAAACCTTCCAACCCCGTCTTAATGATTCACTACCGGTGCATTTTTTCAAACGATCTGGTGTGCCCAGTACGGATGTTACGATAACATGAATACTCATGAAAGATACTCATGGTGTTACAATAGTACAAAAAGTAATATTTTTCTTGTTTAAATCCTCCCGAAGATGATATAGATTGACTTCATACAATCTTACGGAGGTGTTCTATGATCAGGAAAGTATTACTCATTGCATTGGCATTATTGTTATTCTCTGTTCCGGGAGCATATGCCCACTTCGGCATGGTCATTCCATCCGATGATATTATCTCTCAGGGCGAATCCCGGCAGATCTCCCTCAAGGCGATGTTCATTCATCCGTTCGAGATGAAAGGCATGCCTCTCGAAAAACCGGCTAAGTTCGGTGTGATCGCCGGGGAAGAAAAAACCGATCTATCGGGGAATCTCAAAGAGACACAGGTCCTCGGAGAGAAGGCATGGGAAGCGTCCTATACCTTCAAGCGGCCCGGGGTATACACCTTCTACATGGAGCCGCAGCCCTACTGGGAACCGGCTGAAGACTGCTATATCATACACTACACGAAGGTTATTCTCAGTGCCTTCGGTCTCGAAGAAGGATGGGATGTCCCGACGGGAATCAAAACGGAAATCGTTCCCCTTGCCAGGCCCTTCGGGCTGTACGCGGGTAATGTTTTCCAGGGCGTGGTCATGCTCGACGGAAAACCCGTACCGAACTGTCCGGTAGAGGTGGAGTACTTCAACCAGGAAAAGAAGTTCACGGCTCCCGACGATGTGTTTATCACCCAGGTCGTCATGACCGATATCAACGGGGTCTTTACCTATGCCGCCCCCAAAGCCGGATGGTGGGGGTTCGCCGCTCTGAACACAGCGGCGGAGAAAATCAAGGATAAGGATGTGGAGATCGGCGCCGTCCTCTGGGTAAACTTCCATAACATGGAGTAACACATGCACATCTCAGAAGGAATCTGCTCGCCGCCGGTTCTCGCCGCCGGTATGGTGATCGCGGCAGCCGGCGTGGCGTACGGCTTGAAGAAGATAGACACGGAGAGCATCCCCAAGGTGGGGGTGCTCTCGTCCGCCTTCTTTGTGGCGTCCCTCATTCATATCCCCATTGGTCCTACCAGCGTCCACATGGTCCTCAACGGGCTCATGGGTCTCCTGCTGGGATGGGCGACCTTCCCGGCTATTATGATCGCCCTCTTGCTGCAGGGAGTCCTGTTTCAGTATGGGGGGCTGACCTCCTTGGGAGTCAATACCGTCAACATGGCTCTCCCCGCTGTCATCTGCTATTACCTCTTCAGGGGGATGATCAGGGGCGAGAATATCAAGAAAATAGCCTTCGCGGGATTTGCCTGCGGCTTTATCTCGATAACGCTCAGCATCGCTGCCGTGGCGCTTACTCTCCTGCTCACCCAGAAGGGATTTCTCGTCACCGTCCATGTGGTGGTGTTGGCTCACATCCCGGTCATGATTATCGAGGGGATCATCACTGCATTTGTGCTGGTGTTTCTCAAAAAGGTCAAACCCGAAATCATAGAGGTGGGTACATGAATACAAAACACTTGTTGAAGCCCTGTCTGGGGATCTTTCTATTCTTTCTGGCCACGGTCATGGTGAGCGGTCCCGCACAGGCACATAAGATCATGGTCTTTGCCTATCAGGAGGAAGGCACGGTGTATGCCGAAGGATACTTCGCCGACGGAAAGAAGACACAGGATTCGCTGGTAGAGGTGTTCGGTCAGGACGGCAGCAAACTGCTGGAAGGAAAGACAGACCGGAACGGCCTTTTCTCCTTCCCCGTGCCCGATGTCCCGGAGATCAAGATAGTCCTGACCGGCTCCATGGGGCACCGCGCGGAGTGTACCCTTAAAAATGAAGGCGGTGGAGGCAGCGCCAAAACAGGCACCGTAAAGGAAGATAGTCCCGCAACGCTCCCGCAGGACGGAAAAGCCGTCGTGGGCGTAGGTGAGGACCGTATCAGAGCCATCGTCTCGGAAGAACTGGACAAAAAGATCGGGCCGCTGATCCGCGAGGTGGCGCTGTTGCAGCAGAAAAAGATTTCGTTGACAGAGATTATCGGCGGAATCGGTTATATTGCGGGTATTATGGGCCTTCTCATGTACTTCAAGACGCGCCGCAAAGGTGATACCAACTGATGGATATCGATCAGGCATACGCGGACAGTTCTCCCCTATACGTTCTGGATCCGCGTACCAGACTGCTGGGTGTGGTCACATTTTCCATGGTGGTCGCTCTCCTCCAGGCCACGCATGCCCTGTTATACTCGCTCGGCCTGTCGCTGGTCTTCGTCATAATCTCACGGATTCCTTTCACGATCCTTCTCCGGCGGATGTTCCTCTTCAATCTCTTTCTCTTATTTCTCTGGCTCCTTGTTCCCTGGGGCATCCCCGGAGAGGAGATCCTGACCATAGGACCCCTGATCGTAAGCAGTGAGGGAATCGACTACATGGTGGCTCTAACCCTCCGGTCTAATGCCATCATGCTCGCCCTCATCGCCTTCATGGCATCCACCACCATCACCTCAATGGCCCATGCCATGACCGCCCTCAAGGTACCCGACAAGATCACCTATCTGTTCTTCCTCACCTACCGCTACATCGGCGACATCTACAACGAATATACCCGGCTGGTGAACGCCATGCGGGTGCGGTGTTTCAAACCCGCATCGACCCTCCACACCTACCGGAGCTATGCCTACCTGGTGGGGGTGCTGCTGGTGAACAGCTTTGAGCGGGCCCAGCGGATACGGGCGGCCATGCTCTGCCGTGGATTCAACGGCAGATTCCCGCGCATCGAAGAAAAAAACTTTTCACGGCTGGATATTCTCTCCTTGATTGTGCTATGTGTGGTCCTTGCGGGGATCATATATGTCAATGGATGAGAATATTATAGAGATAGCCGATGTAACCTATGCGTATCCCGAACGCCCTGCCGTCCTGGCCGGTGTGGACCTTGTGGTGAAACGAGGAGAGAGGGTCGGGATCATCGGCCCCAACGGTTCGGGGAAGACCACCCTGTTTCATCTGATCATGGGTCTTGCCAAGCCGCAATCCGGCACCATCACCGTCTTCGGCCGTGCCGCACGGACGGAAGACGATTTCTTCGAAGTGCGGCGTAAGATAGGCTTCTTCTTCCAGAACTCAGAGGATCAGCTGTTCTGTCCTACCGTGAAAGAGGACGTGGCGTTCGGACCGCTCAATCTGGGCAAGAACGCGGCCGAAGCCAAGGCGATCGTTCGCAGAACCCTCGAGACTCTGGGGATCCTCGACTTTGAGAACCGGGTAAGCCATAAGCTGTCCCACGGTGAGAAAAAGATGGTTGCCCTGGCAAGCGTCCTGGCCATGGACCCGGAGGTGCTGATCCTCGATGAACCCACCGCGGGACTCGACAACGAGACAAAGGATCGCCTCATGGAGATTCTGTCCGGATTCGACCTGACCCTCATCATTACCTCACACGAGATGAACTTCATGTCGAGTACGGCGGACACCTTCTATGCCCTCCAGGACGGGCGCATACACAAGGTCGAACAGATCGTTCCCCACACCCATACGCACGTCCACGTCGGCGGAGAATACTCGCATCGGCACGAGGACGAATACGCATAGAGAAACGATCGGCAATCCTATCCGCAAATTTCATTTCCTGTGTTATTAACCAGCAAACCCCTTGTCAGCAGAGAAACACGATGTCTTCCGGTTTATATCTTAGTTTGATCTTTCCGCCTTCTGTGTTGACCGAAATGAGGTTGTCGAGATGCGTGAAATGCAGTGTGTTCAGTATCAGGACTTTTTCGGATTCCGTTTCCAGTTTTTGCAGGAAATCGCGCGGATCGAAGGAGTCGTTTTCTTTCAGATAAGCGATAATCCTGCGGAACAGCTTCGGAAATATTACGTGTCTGTCGGTAACATCCGGCAATCCGTTCACGCCGAAGTATTTACTGGTCGTGTCGCAGGTCCAGAGACCTTTCTCTGCATTGCGTACCGTTGCCGTCCTCTTGGCAAACAGCTCCCGCAAATCGTAAAACATGCCGTCATAAAATGTCGGGTAGGCCAGACCTTTTGAGAGCAGTTTGTAGTTTACCGACCTTCTCGCAATCTTGTTATTCAGATAGACTTCCATGCCGTCTTCAAAATCCTGCGACCCGTCGAAGAGAAATGCAACGGGCCTGCCGTATTTTTCAACCGTACGCGAGAGGATGTATCCGGGTGCGCCATCATCAGCGGAGCTTACCTTAGATCGGCTTTTGTTCCACACGACATGCCTGATCCCGAGCAGTTTGAACAGGTACTCCATTGCCGCGAGAGCGAATTGCTCTGGCTGGTGTTCCTTTTGGTAGTGTGTTTCGAGGGTGTCGATGGCCTCGATGCGCAGCTGCGCATGGCCTTTCGCGTTTACTTTTACCTTACCCCCCTTCAGCAAATCCCAATTAGCCGGATTGTCGGCCTTGAATCTGATGGAATCCCCGTCAGGTGAGTAACCGACAACGTGAAATGTTCCTTTAATTACCTTGAATGACATGCATTCCTCCTTTCTTGCCACGTAATAATTTTGCTTCATTACATACGTTAAAGAGGACTCGATTCAAGAATATGTTGACGGTTTATTGAAACGTTTGAGAAAAAGGCGAAGATGGAAATGAGGTTGAATGTGAACGTTCGATAGTATCTTTTTAGGCTGACCGGGTCCAGTCTTACGGTCAGCCCCTTAATCACATTGCTCCTCCCAGGTGACGATGTATTCGGTCCGTTCTTCGGGTTTTTCCATCTTCGGTTCAGTGAGAGTCCACCGTCCGGACAGACCCATCTCACGGGCGGTCAGTTCGAAGTGGCACATGGCGATCCCCATGTCGACCCGCTGGAGGTCGGCCAGTTTGAATAGCGACATGTTTCGCTCACCGTAGCCGATCGTGCGTTGCAGATAGAAGTGCCACCGTGTGCCGTCTCTGATTATGCGCCAGGGTTGTTTGTTTGACGCGGATGGCCCCAGACGGACCATTTCGAGGGGGGCTGCAAAGGGGCCGACTGTTTTGGTGGAGAGAGGGTTCTGAAAGGTTTTATCGAAAAAGAGTTCGGTCCACGGAAGCCGGTTGTCCGATCCGGCCCTCCGACGGATGAACGAATCGAACCAGCGGGGTTTGTCGGGGACATATCCGACTGCCGCTGCTGCGGGAAGGACTTCCGACTCTTTGAGGGAGATCTTCTGGGAAAAATTGCTCTTGCTGAAGGTTCCGCCCAGCCAGCAGGTACCAAGATCGATATCGGTCGCTAAGAGGATAATCCGCTCCAGCAGATATCCGTAATCCTCCATATCCTTCTCGCCCCGCTCAACCGCACCGATGATGAAGCCGGTGGCCCCCTTGATGAAACCGTACGTTCCCAGTCCCTTCAAGGCGTTCAGGTCATCATCCGTGACGGATACCAGTTCAAACCGCGCCCGCGATTTGAAGGGGCCTTGCGGCGACACGGCCAGTATCTCGGACAGCCCGTCCCTCAGACCCGGTTCGATCGGCCTGGGATCATAACGGCGGCATGAAGAACGCCGTCGGATAATATCGGGTATTGTATGAGTATAGGTTATCATCGGTTTAATAGGATGCGTACAGGGAGCCCGGATCTGTGTACCGGGCTTCCTGTATTATATGTACTAATCGGCTTTCTCTCCCAAACATACCAGCTTGCCATTCTTTTCGATGAGTTCGTCATCAAAATAGATGGTGGGGTTGTACAGGACCATATCAATATGTACCGTAGAGCGCGCCGGTTGTCCGTAGTAGTACCCGTTGCCCATGGCAATATGCGCGGTTGTCCTTGCTTTCTTCTCTTCTTCGAAATCCCCGTTAAACAGAGAACGGTCGTTCAGGCCGATTCCTATCTCTGCTATATTATCGCTGTCAACAATTTCTTTAATCTGCTTCCTGATTTCCGCGCAGATTTTAGAATCGCCACCCACCACTTCAACAATTTTTCCGCCTTCTATCTTTAATTCTACCGGTACGGCAGGTGTTCCATAGTAACAGATAGGACCATCCACTATCAAGGTACCTTCCGTCGTTCCGATGACCGGTCCCAACGAAACTTCACCGTCTGACCACGCCATGGCATCACCCGGTTTTCTTGCGATTCCGCATTCGATGATGGGTTCCATATCATTCATTTCCATTATCAGATCCGTCCCTGCCGGGGTGGTGATTTTCGCCTTCTTCTTGCCTCTCCATATAGCCTGAAGCTTTTCGGCGTCTTTGTACAGGGCCTCATAATCGGCCAGTGCACCTCCGCGGGTAAAATTGTCGATATCTCTTAGACAGATAGAGCATTCTCTCAATCTCTTTTCATTGATCAGCTCTTTCAGCCTGTTGTTGTAGATAGCCGCCCCCGAAGCCGCGGTCATTCCGATAAAGACATCACAGGCTTCCATGGCCGATTCCAGCGTTTTGGGGAAGATTGTCGCCTTGTCCTTCCCCCTGACCGGCATCATACTGATGTTGTATTCGGCTCCACATTTCAATGCCGCTGCCGCAACGGCATTTGCAATCCTCATATCTGTCTGCGGATCGATAGCTATCAGCACTTCCTCTCCCGGTTTTACGGCCATCAGATTTGAAATTAAATAATCGGCGCGTTCAATACATTCAATGATTCTATTATCCATCGTTCAATCCTTTCTTCCAAGTTACTTGTAAGGGCTCTTCACAGAGCATTCCGTGCGTACCCGTTTTCATTTTTTTCGTATTTCCCGTAGATGCGCCCGTTCTTGTCAGTTTGGTTTTTATGGTTCTAGGCATGTTCATCTTTGATTTTTTATTGCGGTTCCCTGCGAACAGTTGCGGGAGATGCCCTCCCCCACGGTTATCGGCACTATATCATGAAATTCACAATAAAGATATAATCGGAAAAGGGTTATTGCTTTACATCCATGTTGCTATATATTTCATAATAATCGTTGTGCATAGTTGCAGATACCATGTTGAACGGGATTCTTATGGAGAAATATGTTCTTTATGAGTGGTGCGAACTTTGATATCATTGTCTATCAATCACGTCTTAACGGCTCAGCATATCTTCGAAATATGCGGGCGTCTCAGTCGAATCCTCGACGTCCCGTGCCATCAACAGATCGTGTTGCACATCTTCCCCCAGCCTGAAATCTTGGGTCCCCACCTTCACAAAACCCCATTTGCGATAAAAAGCTATCGCCCGTGAATTGCGCTCCCAGACATCCAGCCACAGCACATCGCAACCCGCATGGATAGCTTCGACAAGCCTGCATCAAACGCGTGCCAACACCTTTGCCGATCCAGGGCTTGCGGGCATAGAATCTTCCAATTTCCATTGGGTTCCGACCCCTAATGGCTGCCGGAGCCGGTCCGAGTGCCAGACGGGCATACCCTGCCGTCAAACCGCCCTCCTCAACAATCAAGAATCTGGAGGCAGGATCTGCCAGCTCACATGCCTGTTTTTCCGGGTTAAAGGATTCGGTCAAATAGGCGGCCATATCCTCCCCGCGAAACTGTCATAAAAGGTCTCGGCTCCCATTTCGGCCAGAAGCGTGTTGTCCGAAGCCGTTGCCGGGCGGATATGGAACAGAAAATCATTGTCTTCAATAATGCGCATGTTGGTCATCTACCATCGTAGTGCATGTGCCGTCCGAGTCAGGAGTCAGATTCTTATTTTGACGGTTGTATCGGTTTGCTGTCCATGTCTTCATAGGCTTCCTGTCTGAAACGCGGGGTGCAGATAGCAAGAAAAATCAAATCTTCCCGGCCGATGTTGGCTATCCGCTGTCTGCACGACGGAGGAATACGGACCACATCGCCGGCATGCACCTCATGCGGTGGAAGGCTGCCGATCTCCACACGACCGGTACCTTCGAGGATAACGTACCGCTCCGTTATCCCGACGAGCCGGTGCCATCGCGTGGTTACTCCGGGTTCGACACGCACCCTGGCAATCGAGACCTCCGGATCGTCCGGCGTGTTGGACAGCTCAATGATCGAACACCCTTCGTCGGTGTCGAACTCATCGCCGAGATTCATATATGTGATTGCTTCTTTCATCGCATGCATCTCACTGCAAACGGTTGAGCCTGACTTCGACATGTCATCGCTTCTGTACCGAATCTTTTTCACGAAACACATGATACATATGGGGCCATAAAATGGTTATTTTTTCACATGCATGGTGTGACGTACTTCATAACTATTATTCCTATTTATATGTAGTATTGCAAACAGGATTTTATTCTGCGGCATATCTTCTTGATACCTGTTTTTTGGAAACCGACAAAGGCAAACTATTCGTGAGGATAGGACGCAAAGCCATGGGTCACACAATGCTGATCGCCAGGCTACCGAAGTTGCACCATTCCCTGAACCCTTCACAAAAAGGTCGATGGGATCGTAACAATGTAGTTATCGTGTTGTACCTTGCTTTCTCTTCTTCCTAACAAACCCCTACACATAAGACCCCGTTTTCTTTTCCGGGAAACGGGGTCTTATACCTTTTCATCCCACTCCTCCCGCCTCTGTCGGCTGCAAGAGATGTCGGCACTGTAGTGCATTCAGAAAATCCACTGAAAAAGGAACATCCGATGAAGATCCGTTTACAAATAATTTCCCTTCTCTTTGTACTCATCGTATCTCTTCCGGTTTTAGCCGTCGCGGCACACTATAAGGTTATCCGTGTCGTTGATGGTGACACGATCGTCATAGATTATCAGGGCGCTCCTGAGAAGGTCCGTCTCCTCTGCGTAAATACTCCAGAATCCGTTCACCCGGACAAGAAGCAGAATGTTCCGATGGGTACGACTGCCTCACAATATACAAAGAAACGACTGTCGGGGAAATACGTGGATCTCCAGTTCGAGGGAGCCAGGACGCGGGGGACATATGGAAGGCTTTTGACCTATGTCTTTATCGATGGTGAGAACCTGAACCTCGAACTGGTTAGAGAGGGCTTATCGCCCTATTACACAAAATACGGAATCAGTGAGAAGTATGACAAAGACTTCAAGGAGGCAGAGAGATTCGCGAGGGAACATCACTTGAACATATGGGGTGATGCGGCGTTGACTGCACAGTACCTGAGGCTCAAATCGAAGTGGGGGCTGAAGCAGAGCGTGCCCGATAGAACGACACAGAACTATCAGATTGTGGCGCAATCCGATGCGGGACCGTATGTGGGGAGCGACACCTCAAACAGGTTCCACAGACCATCATGCCACTATGCCGGGAGGATACGGTCCGAACACCGTATCTATTTCGAATCGCGGGCGGACGCACAACGGTATGGCTACATTCCCTGCAGTGTCTGTTGCCCGTGACCGGAGACCACCGAGATCATAAATTTCCTATCCAGCATATAGTCGGTTAGGCAGAACTCTCAGTGATTCGCTTGTAACCTTTTCTTATCGTTTATATCCCTCTTACCGTCAGGGTACCTGTATCTGTGGTATGTCGTTGTACGGTCGATTCAATACACTGATGCGATGGATGATAGGATTTGGTCCGTATCCCCATACCTCCAGCGCATATTGCCCCGGTGGGACATTGTAGAAATAATACATACCGTCACGACCCGTGTATGTGGGTGCGGACCTACCGATGGAGGAAGAAATGAGTGTCAGATGAACATTTACGGCAGGATACGGGCCGTGAGGCCCGACCCTGAAAAGCATTCCGCGCACACCCTGGCAATAAGCGGATGATGGTATTGTCAGAAAAATGACGAGAAGAAAGACTGTCTTCAACACGTTCTTAATCCTCATGTTTTGCATACCAGACCTCCTGAAGACTTTTTCACTTTACGGGTTTCTTTTTCAGAACCACACGATCGTCTATGATGACAAGTTTACGGAGGTTATGATGGGTTTTACGGTATGGCGGTACCCCAAAAGGGTATTTTTTTGTCGACGGGTCTATGGGCACAACATCATACCGTTCGCTGGGATGATCAAAGACAAGTATGGGCCACTCTAGTTCCCCGGTTGCACCGTGATGGACCAGGATGTTTACCTTGAAACTCCCGTCTTCATTCACGGTCCCCGATGGAGGTTGCTCTGAGACAAGGATGGCCTTTGTCTCTATAGGAGATAAATCATCTTCGAGTACGACATATCCTGTCACCTGCCATATCTGACAGCGTTCCCGCACCCTCAGTTCAATGAATCCAAAGACGGTAAGAATGATAAGAAAATATCCAGCAAAGGCTCCTGTCAGTTGGATGTTGAGTCCCTTGAATGGTCCCCTAACAATAGACTTGCCCGCAGGAAGGGTCTTGTAAAGAATATAGGCGGGCAGAATCGGCAGGATCACGGTGACAACTACGTAGATAATGATTTCAGTTATGTTCATCGTATCTACCTCTTCGTTTATCGTTAATTGTCATGAAAATGCTATCGCATCCGGTTCGGTCAGAGATACGGGCAGGGCAACGGCATTCAACCTCTCCTTTCAGGCAACGACCAGACCGTGTGCAGGGAGCAGCGTCCGTAACACATAGGTGCGGTGAAACGCCGCGGCCTGTAAGAAACGGTATAGCGGCATATCCAATGCTTTTTTTGACCATTTTGTTTTTTTCAAGACATCGATTTCTCGATGCCACCTGTCACCCATATACGGCGGTATCCTCTGACTGTCGCCGGTAAAGAACACCCCTTCTTGAACGGCGGTTTTCCACGCATTGATGCGGCCATTCTTCTTTGCCTGCTTAATGAGAATGTGCGTTATCGGCTGTTTGACTTCTTCAAACGTTTTGAATCCCTTGCCAGCGAATTCCGGCCGTGCTTCGGCAATGTTTCTAAAGAATTTGTAAAGGCCCGCGCATCCTTCAAGGAAGGTCCTGGGATTATTTCGGTCTTCGCATCGTTGCCGTGTCTTTTCGTACACAAAACTCCAGACAAGGTAGGGCCTGTCAGGATAGGCTAGCGCCGCACCGTGCCCGAGTGCGCACGACAATTTTTCCGCTCCATATGATATAAGATACTCCAGAGGGGCGCATTCTATTCCATACCTTTTCAGAAACTGAGTCGCTTTCTCTTCCAAATATTTCTCAATTGATGGCTTCAGTACTCCAAGATCGAAGCTGTCATTGACTATCTTGTTTTCACTGTCGCTCACACCGGAAAAACCATAATGGGAGAAGGTGTCGGCGTACACATGGGCGGTGATTCCTGCCACCTCCAGGGCAAAAGGCTGATGCATGTTAGAAAGGTTATGTTCGACCATTTCCCGGGCAATTTCGCTGTCCTTCCGGCACACGAGGCACTCAAGAAACGTATCTCCTTCATTACCGGGCAGGAAATGAAAGGGCACCCATATCTGGCGCTGATCCTCTTCATTGGTATTTTTCAAGTTGGTCGTATGGTGTGCTGTGGCTTCGAAGTCAATCCTCCCTCCGTCGTCGAAGATCACATGACCCTTGTTCCCATTGTCATCGACAAATTGCGAAGCCGTCGCTATGATATGTGCCGCTTCGTGATTGAGTCCCGCTGCCCGGGCCAGTGCAAATATCCCATAATAATGCATATCTATTTCACAACTTACCTCCTTTTCTTACGGTTTCTTGCTGCATCATCGTCACTGATGCCTTCCGATGGCTTTCCACTTGAGGTATCGAGTGCCCCCTTACCGCCAAAATAGAAACCGGCGATTGAGGCAACGACACCGGTCAGCATGCTTAAGATATTTCCAACCATTTCGCTGGACACGTTCACCTCGGTCTTTACGACAATAAGGTGGAACAAAGAAATGCCGATGATAATAATAAGCGTAAGGGCAATTGTAGCTCTGCGAAATCCCGATATCCCCTTATCATCAGGGTCATCTTTTTGATTTTTGATTCTTTGGTGATCAAGTATCGCGTTTATACTCATAAGGATTAACGGGAACAAGAAGATCACTGTGATGTACCAGATAAGATATCCAGACATGACATCATACCTCCTTCCGTTACATGGTTGTTGAAGGAGATTGTAACCATGAGTAGGAGGTAGGATCGATGGCGTTTCAACCTTTATTATCGATACGAATATATGTTCGAGTTAGCCTGATTTACTGGTTTTGAATTGTCAGTTTCGATGGATAGTGGAGTGATTCAGTGAAGTGTATGTCGTGGTTCGGAAATTCCAAATGGTGATAGATCGCCAAAAGAGTTTCTCCCCCGGCAAAATATGAAGTGTATTTTAGTAGTATGATTTATCGTTAGTCAAGAAAAAACGAGTTATTCTATTGTTTAACTGATTGATATTAGATTGATGAGAGGTATCTTTTCTATCTTGTTCTAGTCTCTCGATGATTCGACGATCGAGGATACATATCGGGCTATAGGAATGCAGGCAGTCAGCCCTGGTGATTCGATACCCAGGAGGTTGATCAGCCGGGGATAACCGAGCCCGCTTTCTTCACGGATGATGAAATCGTGGTATTCCTCACCGGGTGCCTGGAGCTTCGGCCTGATACCGCACATATCGGGGTGCAGTGATTCCTTCTTTACATGGGGGAGGTATCTCGCTATGGCGCTATGGAAGCAATCTTTTAGATCTTCATTGACCACGTAGTCTAGGTTGTTGACATACTCGACATCGGGACCGAAACGGACTCGACCGCCGAGGTCGAGGGTGGCGTGAATACCGAGACCCTCTTTGTTGCCCGGCGGAACGGGATATACCAGATGTTGAAGCTTCGGTGACGGAGATGCGGAGAAATAGTTTCCCTTGCAGTATGCGAGGCGGTATCCGGCCCTGTCTATATCGATTCCGACCAGAGCGGCGATGCTGTCGGCAAACAGTCCCGCGCTGTTGATGAGAATATTTGTCGTGAACCGGTACTCTCCGCCGTTCGTCTCCAGTTCGTAGGTATCGCCGTCAAAATGAACGGCCGTAATCTCGGTGTTAAAGGCAACCACGGTTCCCTGTGATTGAGCGCCGATCAGGAATGAGTTCATCAGGGCGTGGGAGTCGATGATCCCTGTTGACGGAGAAAAGAGGCTCTCCCTGACTCTGATGTACGGTTCGCGGTCAGCGATATCCTCTTTGGTAAGGAAGAAAAGGTCGTTGACATCATTACGGAATGCCTGTTCCTTGATCTTCCAGAGTTCTTCAACTTCATCGTCGGTCACGGCAACAATCAGTTTTCCAATCCTTCTGTGGGATATGCCGTGTTCCCTGCACCATTCGTACAGGTCCCGATTGCCCTCGCGGCAGAAACGGGCCTTGAGAAAATCCGGTGGATAATAGATGCCCGCGTGAATGACTTCACTGTTCCGGCTGCTCGTCTCCTGACCGAAGGTTCCTCGTTTCTCGACCAACAGGACATTGTCATACCGTGCCGACAGTGCTTCCGCTATGGCAAGGCCGATGATACCGGCTCCGATGATCGTTATGTCAAATCGAGCGTCTGTCATCCCTTCAGTCTCCCTGACACAAACCCCGTTCTTCTTATCGAGAAGAGGGATTCGACTTTCAATCCCTCCATGATGCTACCCCCTTGAACGTGAAGGGATAGAACGTCTTTTTGTCGGGATTGTCAAGGAAAAACGAGTTATGAAGAGTCCGAACGGGATTACAGCCATATCTCTATTGAAATAATGGATACGAAATAGAACGGATGCGATCCTCTCATCGCTGACACTCACAGGTATCGCTGCGTCCACTCAAGATCGATAAAACGCCACATGCTGCCGGTGGGATTTTTATCGAGCAGAGAAGAAGGGAGGCGGTGCTGCCGGACATTGTCATAGGAGCGCCGCGCGGCAAATCGGAGCATCGAGGCGGGAATCCCCACGGCGGTGAAACCCGGATGTCCCGTTGCGGGATAGGGTCCGCCATGATGCATCGCCGGACTGACGGCAACGCCGGTGGGCATCTTGTCATTGAGGAGACGGCCCACTTTCTCGATGAGCACCGGCTCTATCCGATCATATAACGGATCATCATGTCCTTCCGTGTGGCTGTAAATACAACCGGTGAGACTGCCTTCCAGCGCTTCGGCAAGCTCCTCCATCTGGGCGTCATCACGGGCGCAGACGATGAGACTGACGGTTCCGTACGCTTCGGTCTGAAGAGCCTTCGGGTTTGCCAGAAAGGCATCACCTGACACACGAAGCAGGGTATTAGCAAAGGCATAGCCGGTACCGTCGAGTTCCTGGCCACCGGTGAGAACCTCGGCACCATGTTGACGAAGCACCCTCAGGGCATTGGCAATATTCCCCGGCCCCTGCGGTCCAAGAAGCGTCCCTGCCGGATTTTCTTCAAAATAACAACTGACTTCGGCGATGAAAGCCTCACTCTGTCCTCCCTTCTGTACGACGACGAGACCCGGATTGGTGCAGAATTGACCCCCACCGAGAGAGCATGATGCATACAGTTCTCCGGCCACCTCGGTCAATCGTTCCTCCAGTGCGCCAGGAAGGATAAAGACGGGGTTGATACTCGACATTTCCAGATAAATAGGCTTGCCCGCTTTGTCTGCGGCGGCCTTCAGGGTCAGACCTGCCGATTTGCTGCCGGTAAATCCCGTAGCCCCGGTAAGCGGATGGGACACCAAGGCGAATCCAACATCCGGCGGTGTTCGATAGAGCAACTGGACCATTCCTCCCGGCAGGCCGCTGACTCGAACTGCATCAAAGGCGGCCTGAGCAAAGAGTTTTGTTGTACCGGGATGTCCCGTGTTGGCCTTTGCGATAACCGGGTTCCCCACCGCTATGGCCGCAGCGAAATCCCCCCCGGCTGCAGAGTTGAACGCAAAGGGGAAATTGTTGGGACCAAACACAATCACGGGACCCCCCAGCGGACCATAGTGGGAACGGATATTTGTTTTCGTATCGATTGTGGCCTGACACCATGATTGATCGCAGGCAGCGGTGGCGGCCTGTCGTAACTGATCGACGGTACGGGGCAATTCGACGGATCTGAGGCGTGGGTCCAGGGGCAAGGCCGTCTCTTGATTGGCCATTTCGATCAGTGTTTCTGCACGGTCTTCGATATTCTGGGCAAATTTTCTGAGAAATCCTGCAATCGTTCCCGGCGAAACGGTGCGAAGCTCCCCAACGGCAGCCCGTGCCGCCATCAGGGCCGATTCGACATCTTCCATCCCCGAAACGGGATAGTGATCCTCCAAAGGCGACTTTATTGCGGGATTGAATGCGGTAAACGAATCAACCGGGTTTTCCGACTGCCGCCATTCACCGGCGATCAATACTGGCTGTAAAGACATACGCTACCTCCCTATCCGATTGTATCGTCGAGGGTCCTGCCCTTACCAGGTCCGGTTGCCCTCTTTATATCCTCGTTATAATCCAGAACATACGTTTCCGCGAATCTGCCACCTATACCGCAAAAAAACCCCCGCTCTCCATTGAAGAAACGGGGGTTGTATCCTAATCACTCCATGGCTTTCTCCTGGCTTACCGGCTATGGGTGAATCATTTATTTCTTAATACTAACGTAACCGTTGTAATGTATTAAGAAAATACACTATAATGAAATTTTGTCAAGGGAAAAAGAGACAAACGAAATAAGATCACTTGTAAGAATTACCGTCTACAATCTCCCGAGAAAGAAGGTGTAATGCAGCAAGGCGGAATTCAAGGTAAGAAAGATATCGAAAAAAGAAAAGGCCCGCCGGTTTCATCCGGCGGACCCGTACGATAACTGCTTAATTAAGCCACGGTTTACCCGCAGGGAAAACGTCTCTCTCGAAGACATCACCCAAAATGATATGTGCCATCGTATACCAGGCCATCAGGGCACAGGCCATCAATTCGTATCCGGCCACCTTCGTCATGGCCGGAAATCCGAAATGGGCAAAATCAAGAAGAATGAACCCTATCAGCAAAAGGGTAAAGGTCATTGCAAGTGCTCCGTTTACGCGCATGGAACCGATCCACATGATCGCCGTATAGCCCGTAAACGCTACGAGGAACCATCCCACATCGGTCGTACTCGACTTGTAGATACCAAAGTGATTCAATAGAAGGATAATAGCCAGGGAAATCCAGAAAGCGCCGTAGGTCGTGAAGGCACTGTATCCGAAATTATTCCCCGTTTTCATTTCCTGCAGTCCGGCGATCATCTGCGCCACCCCCCCGAAAATCAAACCGAGCGCGACAACCGGACCTGCTCCACACCAGCCGACATTGTGAAACTGCAATACGAGCGTCGTCAAACCGAATCCCGCCAGTCCCACGACGGCGGGGTTCCCCAACTTTTGTTCAGACATATAAAAACCCTCCTTATAAGTTTTCACGTCTCATAGCACAAATCAGGATGGTGAGCGACTCAAAAATGTCTCTATAACATAGATTTTATGCAAGATTCCAAGGAATCAGCACCTTGTTCAAGGCCGCTTGCCCCTGCATGTACGAGAGGGTCAGACCATAATTTGTAAAGGGCACTCCGATATTTTCCAGATCCCGAATACGCGCGGACAACTTCTGGGGAGTGATCATACACCCACCGCAGTGAATCACCAGTTTATACTTCTTGAGGTCCTCGTTTTCCTGGAATTCCCGTCCGAAATTGTGTTCTATTCTGACTCCCGGGTTTCGTTTCTTCAGGTAATTAGGGATCTGGACGGTGCCGATGTCCTCACCGATCCGTGAATGGTTGCACGCCTCTACGATCAGGACGGTATCGCCCTCTTCAAAGCTATCCAAGGCCTTCAGCCCCTTTACGAACAGATTCAAACGCCCCCGGCTGATGTAGTTGATCATCACGATTGAAAAGGTCGTCAGGAGGACCTGATCCGGGCACCACAGGGACATCACGTCCATGGCCTGCGAATCCGTTATGACCGCTTTTGGCGGTTTTCCCAATCCGTTTACCAGATCATGGAAACGTTTCTTCTCCCCTTCCCTCTCAAGATCATTGTTACTGCGTGCCTTCCCCAAATTCAGACGGAAAGAGACCGGATAGGCCCAGTGGCGGGTAATATATTCTTCCACCATTGCCTGAGGACGTAGATACCGGCCGGGGGGAGTTTCTTCGTCCATCGGGATGATGAGGATATAGAATTCATTTTCTTCAAGAAACGGCAAAAGGGGCATCTTGTGATTCTTGGATTCAAAGTTATCCAGGATGAACTGCAGCAGGAGTTGCCGGAAATCAATGTCCGTCGCTACAAGGATTATCTTTTTGTAGAACCTGAGCAGCGGCAGTTTCTGTTCAATCGTATCTATCATCTCCTCATCTTCGGATTTGAACAGGTTGTAGATGACCAGGATCTGTTTGTCCAGATCGCGTGCCTGACTCAACAGTTCATTCTCGATGTCAAATATCCTGCTACCCGGATCGATCACCAGCAGAACCAGATCGCACTCTTTCAGGTCGGCAAAGATTTTTTTGCGTTTCTTATCTCCCAGGATACTCCCCTCGTCAGCTCCCGCGGTGTCGAAAAGCTTCACCGGCCCCATGCCGTGGATCTCCTGCAGGGCGATCTTCGTGTCTGCCGTTGTGCCGGGGGTGGGATCGACAATGGATGTCTCCTGTTGAGTCAAGAGATTCATGATAGAACTCTTCCCCGAATTCATTTTACCGAATATACCGATGTGGTCCCGATCAACAAGTATAGCCATAGAGTCTCCTTATATTGTTTCTATATTCATAGATCTTGGTTTTCGTTTCAGTGAATCGCCTCTGGTATCGGCTATAGTCCTCCCTGCCTCGCGGATTGCCTCTTTCGCTCGCTCCAGGGTTATTTGTCTCTTTCCATCGTATATCACATAGTTGGTCCGGTAGAGATCGGGCGTGTAATCCGGCATGATGACATTTGCCCCGGCCATCAGTCCGCGGACGAGCCCCCGCTCGGGGTCCGCGGTTGCAACTGCCGTGGTTACCGGCATGTGAGAGTTTTGTGTCATGATCCTTGCTAGAGCAAGAACGCGCAGCGCCGTGGGTATGTCTCCTGGGGGATTTTCCGACAGAGGGGTATCATGTTGAGGAATAAAGAGCCCGACGGAGGACATATCGGCATCCAGATCCCCGAGCAGCAGTATATCTTCGCAAAGATCCTCACTCGTCTGACCGGGGAGGCCCACGATATTTCCCGAACCAATCTGATATCCGATACTCCGAAGAAATGTTAAGATGCGCACCCTTTCTTCCAGATCTTGACCGGGGTGCAGCTGGCGATACAGGTCTCTGTTTGCCGTCTCGTGCTTCAGGAGATATCGATCAGCCCCTGCTATCCTGAAGGCCCGGTAATCATCGAGAGGGCGTTCACCGAGGCTCAGTGTAACGGCGACGTCACCGCTCTCCTTGATCCTTTCGATGATACGGCAGATCATGGAACGGGTGTAATGGAAATCATCTCCCGACTGGAGAACTATCGTCCTGGTTCCTGCTGAGACAAGCCGCCGGGCACAGTCAACGATCTCCTCTTCCGTCATCCGGTAACGATCCAGTTCCTTGTTGTCCCGTCTCAATCCACAGTAGAGACAGTTCCGACAGCAGTGATTGGAGAATTCAATGATCCCCCGTATGTGCACATCGTCGCCACACCGTTTTTTCCTCACATCATCCGCTATCTGAAGGAGTTCTGTGTCTCCGTCCGGATGGCGCAGAAAGCATAGAATCTCATCTCTCTTCATATGTCGTTATGGTTTCCCGCAGCGATCGTATAAGTGCCTCGCTTTCCTCGGTGGGAATTTGTTCCCACCCCTCCACGACGACACCGAATCGGCCGGTCAGTTCGATCCGCCGGGCAGTAAAGGAGGCGGCGGTTTCCTCATTCCAGCCGGTAAGGTATGACCACCGCCTCCCCATGATCTCGGCAAACCATACACTGGCGCCATAGGTTTCGTGAATACGTTTCGCCATCTGATCGCAATACCGGATTAATTCTTCATTAGAAGTAGAGGTCCCTTTCACCATCTTCGATCCTCTTATAGTATTCAACCAGTTTTGAATAGGCTGCAGGTATCTGTCCCTTGATTTCATCCATTTCTTTACAGATTATCTTTTCTCCCGCCCGTTTCGTCTGTTCGCTCGCGAAGTCGTCAAGCCACTCCCTGAACGTGAGTACCGCGTTCAGCTTGCAGAACTGCGCTTCGCGCCCGCATTTCAAAAGCTGCATGATATGATCACCGGTCCGCCCGCACCGATAACCGGCCGTACAGAAGGAGGTAATGTAGCCGTCTTCCGCAAGCTCTCCTATGACTTCGTCCAGGTTTCTCGTATCACCGAGGATGAACTGCTGCCGCTCCGCCTCCTGTTCATCGTACCGGTCAGAATACGCGCCAATTCCTATCCGTGTAGAGGCATCCGTCTGTGTACATCCGAGAGGGATGACCTCGCGCCTGATTTCAGCCCGTTCCCTGGCGGTAATGATCATTCCCGTATAGGGGACGGCGAGTCTGATAACGGCGACGAGTCTTTTAAAATCTTCATCTGAGATCCTGTACTGCGGTTTGCGGGTGAAGGGGGTTCCCGCAGCCGGTTCGAGACGGGGAAAGGAGATGGTATGGGGCCCCAGTCCGTTAAAGTGCCGTTCAAGATCTCGTGCGTGACAGAGAAGCCCCATCACCTCGAACCGCCAGTCATAGAGGCCGAAGAGCGCTCCGATCGCCACATCATCTACCCCCGCCTCGATCGCCCGGTGCAGTGTGTACAAACGCCACCGGTAGTTCGCCTTAAGCGTTCCGGCAGGGTGAAGTCTCCGGTAGGTATCGTGATGATACGTCTCCTGGAATACCTGATACGTCCCGATTCCCACCTCGCGAAGCATCTCCAGATCGCCGATGGACATCGGTGCGGCATTGATGTTGACCCGTCTGATCTGACCGTAACCGTTTTTCGTCTTCACCGTGACATCGTATATGGCCCGTATCGTATCGGCAATGTAGTGCGCATCCGACAGGGGGTGCTCACCATAGACGGCGATGAGCCGTTTGTGGCCGATTTCGCCGGCAAGGACTCGAGCCTCGTCGCGAACCTCTTCGAGGGTCAGCCTCCTTCTCTTCTCGATACGATTTTCCCGACGAAATCCGCAGTACAGGCAGTTGTTTACGCAGTAATTGCTGCAGTACAGAGGGGCAAACGTCACGATACGGTTGTCGTACACCTTACGCTTAACCTCGCCGGCAGCCTCGAATATCTCGTTCCACAGATCTTTATCCGTAACGTTCAAGAGCGCCGCAGTCTCGTCGGGATCGAGCGTCTCGATAGAGAGGGACTTCCGGATGATTTCCCGTACCCTCTGCGGATCGGGATCTTTATTGCTGCCGATCGTCTCCCATATCTTTTGATCGTCGATGAAATCCTCTCCGTCAATCAGGTAGCGATCGATCTCATCTTCCCTGATAACACCTTCGATCCAGTTCCTTTCGAGCGAGTCATACGCAAAATTTTCGCTCATTATTCAACTCCTTTACTCAGATTCCTTAGCCATCGCCGATTTGACCGTTACGCCCTTGATCATACCGAGCTTGCCGGTCAGGGCTCCGATCTCATTGGTCGAACCGTCCACGGTAAGAGTAATAACGCTCACACTCCGCTCATGGTAGGGGATTCCCATCCGGCCCACGATAATATCGCCATATTCCGTGAGCAGGGCATTGACCTGGGGAGCGTGTTTCTCTCTGTTTTCGATTATGATCCCGATAAAACCTACCCGTTTTTTGTCCATTGTTTTCTCCCAACAAAAAACCCGACCTGCGTACACAGGCCGGGTTATCCGTTCGTTCCCAGCCCTTGAGTTCAGAACAAATCCTCGCCGCAGGCTAAATTTATTATTCTCACTACCGAGCGATTGTCAACACTCATCCATTGTGAGGCACATCCAACCCCCGTTTTGTGTAAGATGTGTGGAGCAATTCGTGCGATTTATGCCCCAGGGGCTCCTTCAAGAAGGTATCGTACGCCTTTTTAACGGAGGGATTTTCATGAGATTGGCGGTTCTCCTGAACGGAACCGTCATCACGGTACAGCGCCGCTCCGCGCAGAGCCCGTATCTGTCTGTTTGTGGGGATGGGCTGACCTCCGCCTCCCACGCACCCTCCGGGACAGGCCATAATTTCGATGAAGTGATAATCCGCTGTTTTATCTCTTACCGCATCCATAATCTTCCGGGCATTTCCCAGACCATGCGCAACGGCGACCTTCACATCACCCAACCCCGGCACGGTAACGGATGCCTCTTTGACTCCATCCAGCCCCCGAACCGGCGTGATATCGAGATTACCCAGGCTCTCGCCGGTAACGACCGCATATGCCGTACGGAGGGCCGCCTCCATGACCCCGCCGGTCGCGCCGAAGATCGTTGCGGCACCGGTATACTCTCCCATGGGGAGATCGGGCTCTTCATCGGGAAGATTCACAAAGTCTATCCCGGCCTCCCGGATCATCCGGCCAAGTTCCCGTGTGGTAAGGACTACATCGACATCCCGGCAACCGCTGTCGTCCATTTCCGGTCGCCTTGCTTCAAATTTCTTTGCCGTGCAGGGCATGATGGAGACGACGACGATATCTTTCGGATCGATACCGGCATACTCGGCATAGTAGGTCTTTGCCATAGAGCCGAACATCTGCTGCGGTGATTTGCAGGTTGAGACGTGATCAAGCAGATCGGGATAAAAATGTTCGCAGAACTTGACCCACCCGGGAGAGCACGAGGTTATCAAGGGAAGTGTTCCTCCCTCATTGACCCGTTTGAGAAGTTCGCTCCCCTCTTCCATAATGGTCAGGTCGGCGGTAAAGTTGGTATCGAAGACCCGATCAAAACCCAGTCTCCGCAGGGCCGTGATCATCTTTCCCGTGACGAGGGAGCCGGCCGGCATGCCGAATTCTTCTCCCAGTGCGGCTCGGATGGCCGGAGCTTCTTGGACCACGACGTGCTTCGTGGGATCGTTCAGCGCCTCCCAGACTTCTCCGACCTGGTCTCTTTCATAGAGGGCGCCCACCGGACACACGAGGATGCACTGGCCGCAATTTGTGCAGTTGGTTTCACCGAGGGGGAGGTTAAAGGTCGGAACCACGCGCGCATCACTCCCTCTCCAAGCTGGAGTTAGCACGGAAACCGTTTGGATCTGCTCACAGACCGTTACACACCGCTGGCAGAGGATACATTTCCTCATATCACGGATAACTGACGGGCTAGATATATCAATCGCCTTTTCCTTTGAGGGATAATCGGCTTCGAAACGAACCTCTCTCACGCCGACCTGCTCGGCCACTGCTTGAAGTTCACACCCTCCGCTCCTGACACAGGTCGTACACTCAGGGGGATGACTTGCGAGGAGTAGTTCAACAACCATTTTGCGGGCCGTACGGACCCGGTCAGTATTGGTATGAATGACCATCCCTTCGCTAATGGGAAATACACATGAGGCAACCAGGTTTCTTTGTCCCTCAACCTCCGTCACACAAACCCGACAGGCACCGGGGGTATGCTCAATCTCCGGCAGTGCACATAAGGTCGGTATCTTGATGCCCGCTTTTCGCGCCGCCTCCAAGACGGTGCTTCCTTCTTCGATCTCTATCGTTCTGTTGTCTATCGTTACCGTTACCAAAGCCATACTCACACACTCCTTTAGTTCTGCAGAATCGTTTCAAGTTCCTGTTTTTAACTGCCTCCCCTGTAAGGAAAGGCAATGGCTTTCCTCGATACAATTACCCCGCGGCTTTCATATGTTATTTGTTACTTAATATCAACAGTAAAGAGTGCTTTTTTTCGTGTCCGATCTAATTTTTTGTTACTCTGGTGATCCCGGTGAACAGATGAGGTCCTTTTGACCGATAATACCTCAATCGACACTTGGCTACACTCATGCAAAGGAACATTAAAAGTATCAATCAACTCTTTCGAGAACGGACCGGCCTCTTTTCAAACCATTAGATTGCTTCGAATGCTTATTCACCCGCAAACAAACCCCCTTCTATTCTCCGACCAACCCTCACTTAATTCTATAATTTCATTTTTCACCCAGAGAGGTGTCATATCTTTCTCTTCCTCATGGGTATTTTTCCATGGAAAAACATTGCCTTTACAGTATCAAACATGTATATGTGAAAGAAGATATGAATAAGGACAAAAAATGATCCGGATCTAGCTGAAGACCAGGTGGAGCCTTCCGAATAGGAACCCCAGACCGTTCGGAATAACGTGGGAGAACCCCACAGGCCCCACCCGGTGGTGATAAAGATTACATAATCCCATCAGAACAGTGATACCGAAACGTTTTACCCCCAGTACTACTATCCAATGGAAGAGAAACAACCGCCTTTTTCAGTAGAAAATTATGTGGTAACACCGAGAACGGAAAATCATATAATATCGTTCATAGAAACCGAAAGTGACTGGCAGTGTTGTTAATTTGACATTATGTCATTTTTGACATAATGTCAACAAAAAGAATTATTCCATTAATCTCCCCCGGACGGATAGAACGGTTCCTCATGGTCTCTATTCCGATCTTGTTGACAGACAAGATCATAGAAATGGATAACAGGCTAGCCCTATTCTGAACCGGATATTCCCTATGATCAAAAAGTTAATACAGAAAGGATGAAAAGGGGGAAAAGTTAAGGTTGGCTATAATTTTTAACCAACAAACCGCGAGCGTTCACGGCTATAAAGAAAAATGCTATTATTCGCACATTGACCAGTTTAGTCTCCGGAGTCGAAATTATTTGCATGTTTCTCAACCGAACGGTTTTCGCCCTTGCCCTCAATTGACGATGAGAGTATCTGACCAGTTTTCTGCAAAAAGGTCCCCATTGCACTTTCCAGCTGATCAAATTGTTTGAGGAGCATCGTAGCTCCGGTTGTTAAATACATACCCCTTCCCTTGGAGCGCTCCACAAGTTTCATTCCCATCCGTTCTTCGGACGCCTTCAACCGTCCCCAGGCTGCCCGGTATGACATGTTCAGTTTCTTTGCCGCTGCATTCAGACTGTGGGTTTCATCAATAGCCTTGAACAGTTCGTAACGACCAGTACCGAACAATACCTTTCCGTCTTGTTCAAACCAAATTTTATGCCGTATTCTCATTACGATACCCGATGGAACTTTCTTAGTTTTATGAGAGTATAAGAAAAACAGCCGTATGAGTCAATGGAATAATAGTCAAAGCTTTATGAGTCAATGGAATAATAGCAGCAACATGAAATAGAACGAACCGATAAACCACCTTCAGACTACGATTCTTTATTGTATTTTCACATGTATATGAAGGTGAAAAATATCTATCCCCGGCATGTATCTTCAGCAGTATAAACCCCTTGACACAATAGCATTATGAGGTTAGCATACGCCATATAGTTTAGTTATATTGAGCACATCGTATGTGGATTTGATCAGATGTAACCAGAGGTGAATTACAGTATGAGCATTTAAGCCCTGTTTCTCGAAACGAGAGAGGGCTTTTATATTCTCCATATATGGTTATTAACAGTTCACGATTAAATTCGTCACCGCAATCTTTGACTATCTTCCTCGATAACCAGTATTTCTTTGAACGTAAGACGATAACTACGGTAAACCAAAATCGGACACTGTGTAGTAAAAACAGGTAAACGGGCAATAAAGGGAGGACAATCCGGAATGAAACTGCAGGCAAAATTACTAATCCTGTATGCCATCAGTACGGTCGTTATCCTGATTATTTTCGGGGAAATCCTCTATTCCAGACTGTGGGAAAAAAACCTGCGTACGGTTCAGAAAGATATCATAACTGATCTTTATCAAACCGACAGGTATGTGAACACATTCTTTACAGAGGTGGAAAACGACATCAACGCCCTGGTGGCAAACGAAGTGATCCGTTCACGCGACGATCATGATTTCACCAACTTCCTCACCGCCGACGGGACGCTCTTTGAATATCACATCGGAAAGCGCGAGCAAAAAGTAATCGATATCCTCTACACCTTTTGCGTTACGCATCCCTACGTCAACACGGCATACATGGGAAGAGAAAATGGCAGTTTCATTCGATCTCACAAGAAAAAACGCCCTCCCCGCTATGATCCGAGGGAACGTCCATGGTATATTCTTGCAAAAAAAAATCCGGACAGAATTGTTACTATCGATGCATACAGGGCGATATCGACTCCCGATGTCAAGATCGGCCTTTCAAAGGCCCTTGTCGATGAACAGGGTCTCTTTTACGGAGCCGTGGGCCTTGACGTGACCCTGGAGCAATTGACAACCTATGTTACAACGTTTAAGACCAACCCCCCGGGAAAGGTACTCCTCATAGACGGCAAAGGCCTGATTCTTGCCGATCTGGACAATGACATGCTGTTTAAGAATATACGGGAGTATTCTTCGGACCTTTCGCGAATATTCGCAAAATCCAAACCGGAGATCGCATCCGTAACTATTCAAAATAAGAGACACTACGCCTTATGTATCGACTCGACCGAGCACAACTGGAAGATCGCTACTCTCATCCCTTCGGAAAACATTGAAAAGCGCGTCACCGATCAGATTGCATTGGCAATCTCGGGGTTATCAATCGGTATTGTGCTGCTCAGCATTCTCACCTTAATCGGTCTCGACATATATGTCGTAAGACCGTTAATAAAGTTCACCAAAGAAACGGACTCCATTATCGAGACATCGGATCTCGATCACCGTATCGATATCCATTCTCACGACGAGATCGGATCGCTGGCACGCTCGTACAACCGGATGTTGGATACCATCAGTCAAACGGAAGAAGCTTTGAGCAGTTCGGAGAAAAAGTACCGTGATATCTTTGAAAACGCCCCCATGGGCATTTACCAAACCACTCCCGAGGGGAGGTTTCGGAGCGTAAATCCCGCCTTTGCAACATTGTTCGGATATGAGACCCCGGAAGCATTGATTGAAAGTAATCACGATATCCAAAAAGATTTTTATGTTCATCCCGAGGAACGAGATAAAATTCAGAAACTGTTCGTTGAGCAGGGTGTTGTTACCGGGTTTGAGGCGGAATTCAGACGCCTTGACGGATCACAATTATGGCTGTCCGTCACCGGAAAGGCTGTTCACGATGACAACGGCCGTCTTCTCTATTATGAAGGGATGGTTGAGGATATTACGGATCGCCAAAAGGCAGAACGGGAGTTAGCGGTATATCATGAGCACCTCGAGGAGTTAGTCGCGGATCGGACGGCGGAGCTAGAGGTAGCGAAGGAGAACGCCGAAGCGGCGGACCG
>DAISYQ010000010.1:0-73359 GCA_036825195.1 Syntrophales bacterium | reverse complement strand
GATAAGGATGATATCATTCCCCTCTTTAGAGAGGATATCTGCGATATTATACCCGACTTCTCCGGCTCCTATGACGATAACTACCATGTTTCTTACATCCTCATGGACGCGGTCGTATTGATGACATCAACCGCAATCCTGTTTTTCATACTTACTTTAAACTCGTGCATCCCCAAGACAACTTCATCACAATAACGTTTGTCACTCAATACGACTACTTCGGATATCTGATGTCCCTGTTTGCGATCACCACAATCGAACAGACCGGATACGATTGCCACCGCCATCTTGGATACATCCAGTTTACATCTGCTTGAACCGGGAATATCAAAGGCTACGTCGGTGCACTCCGCATCGCTGAGCGTCCGGGAAATAGTGGAGCCTGCCGTATATAACTTTTCATATGTCAAGTAATTTGAGTCTCCGAGACCCACAAGAAATAACTTTGAGGAGGGTATCCGATGATTGGGAAATATAAGGGTCTTTTCCATGAAAGCGCCGGTAATCTTCCCCTCCACTATCAGTTTTGATATCAGACCGTTCAGGCGCCAATCCGCAAAACCGCAATACCCCCTTGGAGGTCGCTCATCAGAGAAAAATCCCAAGACAAGACCGTCATATGCCGCTACATCCAACGATTCTGAAGATACGTTAATCTTCATTTTTTGCCCAGAGTTTCGAATACATGGCATCAAGAATGCCATTTATAAAAGAACCCGAATTGTCCGAACCATAATGTTTCCCGATATCAATCGCTTCGTTCAAGGTCACCTTTGGGGGAATATCATCACAATACAAAAATTCGTACACCGCCATTCTGAGGATATTCTTATCCACTGTCGACATACGTTCCAGCGACCAGTGCTCGGAACATGTTTTTATCAGATCATCTATTTCCGTGATATGTTCCCGGGTACACGTTATCAACTGCGTGGAGAAGTCAACCGACTCCTGCGGCATTCCGAAGTTATCCCGAAAGAGTTCAATTGCTTCATCAACATCGATCTGCGAAACATCTATCTGATAGAGAACCTGCAGGGCAATTTCTCTGGCCTTCCGTCTATGACCCATTAATGTCCCTAATTATAATAATTTGAAAAGATTGGCCATTTCAATGGCTGATATGGCGGCATCCCATCCCTTATTGCCCGATTTCGTTCCCGCCCTCTCAATGGCCTGTTCTATCGTATCGGCCGTAATGATACCGAAAGCAACCGGTATTTCCGTTTCCAGCGTCACGAGCGCAATGCCTTTGGACACTTCGGCACTCACATACTCGAAATGCGGCGTGGCACCCCGTATCACGGCCCCAAGGCATATTACCGCATCAAAGTTATTGCTTTTCGCTAGTTTCTTTGCTGCAAGCGGTATCTCAAAAGCGCCGGGGACTCTCACGACGGTGATGTCTTTTTCATCCGCACCTGACCGTTTCAGGGCATCCAGAGCCCCTTCAATGATCTTTCCACAGATGAAATCATTAAACCGGCTGGCTACGATGCCAAACCGTAGTCCTTTCGCTGTGATCTTTCCCTCGATGATTTTCGGCATGTTCGGTTCTCCATTCTTTACTGACAATTTCATAATAGAGCGAAATCGCCATCGTTATATATGCAATAGATGTCCCATCTTATCCTTCTTCGTTTTCAGATAATGAACGCTATTCGTGTTCGGTTCGATCTCGATGGGAACCCTCTCTACCACTTCAACACCGTAGCCCTCAACACCCACAATCTTCTTGGGATTGTTTGTCATCAAACGCATCTTCTTGACACCGAGATCGACAAGGATCTGTGCCCCTATCCCATAATCCCTGAGGTCTTCTTTAAATCCCAGTTCCAAATTCGCCTCAACGGTATCCCTTCCCTTCTCCTGCAGCTCATAGGCCCGTATCTTGTTCGCGAGTCCGATTCCTCTCCCCTCCTGGTGCATATACACGATGACACCCTTTCCTTCCTGATCAACCATCTCCATGGCCTTGTGGAGCTGTTCACCACAATCACAGCGAAGTGACCCGAAAAGATCCCCTGTTACGCACTCGGAATGCACCCTGACAAGCACCTCGTCGTCGGGCTGTATGTTGCCCTTGACGAGGGCTATATGTTTCATATCGTCCACGTCGTTTTCATAGATAATGATCTTGAATTCTCCGCCGTATTTGGTGGGGAGGCTTGCCTCGGCAACTCTCTTTATGAGTCGCTCATGTTGCATCCTGAAATCTATCAGGTCGGCAACGGTAACGATCTTGATATTATGCTCCTTTGCAAACAGTTCAAGATCAGGCATCCTCGCCATGGTACCGTCTTCTTTCATGACCTCACAGATAACACCTGCGGGCTTCAGATATGCCAATCTGGACAGATCGACGGATCCTTCGGTCTGTCCCGTTCGAACCAGGACACCCCCCTTGCGCGCCCGTATGGGGAAGACATGTCCCGGACTGACCAGATCGTCGGGTTTTGCATCATCTGCAACCGCCGCCAGTATGGTCGTAGCCCTGTCCTTCGCGGAGATCCCCGTGGTCACTCCCTTCCGTGCCTCGATGGAAACGGTAAAAGCCGTACCGAATCGAGATTCATTATTGGTGGTCATCAGGGGGAGATGCAGTTTATCCGCAAGTTCATCCGCCATTGAAAGACATATCAATCCCCTGCCGTATTTGGCCATGAAATTGATAGCTTCCGGAGTGACATGCTGTGCAGCCATACATAGATCACCCTCGTTTTCCCTGTCTTCATCATCAACCAGAATTACCATCTTGCCATTCTTTATATCTTCAATGGCCTCTTGTATTGTACTAACCATGATGTTCCTTCTATCCTCATCTATTTTTTCTTACAGCATTATTAAAAAAATCCATGCTTCGACAGAAAATCCGTATCGATTCCCTTGTCGGGATGGACGAATCGTTCCACATACTTACCCAGGATGTCCGTTTCAACATTCACCCGGTCACCTACCCTTTTGAATCCCAGCGTCGTCTCCCTGGCGGTATGAGGAATGATGTTAACATAAAATCTGTTTTTTTCATATTCGTTAACGGTAAGGCTGATACCGTCCACCGCGACTGACCCCTTCTGAACAATGTACCGGCTCGTCTCTTCACCTACCTCCACGCCGAATATGATGGAGTTTGACCGTTCCCTTCTCTCTCTAATATCTCCGACACAATCGACATGGCCAAGGACAAAATGCCCGCCCAGATGAGATTGTAACGTAAGGGCCTTTTCCAGGTTGACCCGGCCTCCGATCCTCAGCTCGCGTAAGGTTGTCTTTGCCAAGGTTTCTGCCGATACATCCGCGCTAAAGGTGCCCTCCATGACTTCGACAACGGTCAGACAGACGCCACTCACCGCCACGCTGTCACCGATCGAGACATCATCGAGACTCATCGATGTGGCGATACTCAGGAGGATATCCTCTCCCCGTCTAGCCGTCCTCTTTACAATGCCCACACCTTCAATAATACCGGTAAACATTACCTTTCCTTCTTGAGAAATCCCTTCAGTTCATCGATAAACTCATTCACATCTCTGAACTCCCGGTAGACGGACGCAAACCTGACATAGGCCACGCCATCGAGGGTATGGAGCTCTTCCATAATCTTTTCGCCTATCACGCGGGTAGGTATCTCCTTCAAGGCAAATTCCTGACATTCCTGTTCGATCCTGTCAACGGTTTCTTCTATCACTTCCATGCTGATCGGACGTTTCTCACAGGCCTTTTTTATCCCTGCAAAGATCTTATTTCTGTCGAAAGATTCTCTCCTGCCGTCTTTCTTTACCACTACGGGAAGAACATCCTCAACGTACTCGTAGGTCGTGAATCGCTTTTTGCAGTTCAGACACTCTCTCCGCCTTCGTATGGCGGTTCCGTCTCTGCTGATCCGTGAATCAATAACCTTGTTTTCTCCGTTGGCACAGAACGGACAGTTCATGGTTTTCTCGCTCCAACACCGGCCTCTTTGAGCATCCTTGCGGCAAGTTCATCCTGATAGTCCTCTGTATAGACGACAGAGACTATTCCAGAGTTTATGATCATCTTGGAACAGATGATACACGGGTGATTGGTGCAGTAAATCGTTGCACCCTTTGTACTCACGCCATGAAGAGCGGCCTGGATGATAGCGTTCTGTTCGGCGTGAAGTCCCCTGCACAGTTCATGCCGTTCACCCGACGGGATATGCATCTGGTCTCTCAGACACCCGATCTCCGAACAGTGTGGTACACCGGCGGGCGGTCCATTATACCCTGTGGCCAGCATTCGTTTATCCCGTACCAGAACAGCTCCGACCTTTCGGCGCAGGCATGTGGAACGCCTTGATACAAGATCAACGATATCCATAAAATACTGATCCCAGGAGGGGCGTTCGATCTGCGTTTCGAATTTCATCTTTCCCGTTTCCTCAGGTCTCTCTCAACCAGAACAGGTGACAATCATAGTCGCGCGAGAGCTAACACTCTTCGGACTTCAGTCTATTCTCATAGAGCGGAAAGGCTTCACACAGGGAGTCAACCTCTTTTCTGACTTCATTGATGTGCTCCTCATTATCAACATCATCGATAATGTAAGAAATCAGATGCGCTATCTTCCTCATCTCCTCTTCTTTCATCCCCCGTGTCGTCAGAGCGGGTGTGCCGATTCGTATGCCACTTGTGATCATCGGGCCCTGCGTGTCAAAGGGTATGCCGTTTTTATTTGTGGTTATCCCTGCCCTGTCGAGCGCGGCTTCGGCATCCTTTCCCGTAACCCCCTTTGGGGTCAGGTCGATCAGTATGAGGTGATTATCCGTGCCTCCGGAAACGAGGCGCAGTCCCCTTTCCTTCAAGGCTTCTGCCAGGGCCGCAGCGTTTTTGATAATCTGAAGCTGATATTCTTTGAATTCCGGTTCAAGGGCCTCCTTGAATGCCACCGCCTTGGCAGCGATGACATGCATCAGAGGGCCACCCTGGCTGCCCGGGAAGACGCGGCTGTTCAATACCTTGGCGAATCCTTCCTTGCACATGATGAGCCCTCCCCGCGGACCACGCAGTGTTTTGTGGGTCGTCGACGTGACAAATTCACAAACCGGAACGGGCGAGGGGTGCAGGTCCGCCGCGATGAGACCTGCTATATGGGCGATATCCGCCATGATAACGGCTCCCGTCTTATCCGCTATCGCTCTGAATGCCTCGAAATCGATAGTTCGGGGATAGGCGCTTGCCCCAACGACAATCATTTTGGGATTATGCTTCTTTGCCTGATCTTCGACCTCATTGAAATCTATGGTTTCCGTCTCTCTGTCCACTCCGTATGAAACGACGTTGTAGAGCCTCCCTGAAAAGTTGACCGGGCTCCCATGGGTCAGGTGTCCGCCATGGGAGAGATTCATCCCGAGGACGGTATCGCCCGGCTGGAGCGTGGCGAAATAAACAGCCATGTTCGCCTGACTTCCAGAGTGAGGCTGAACATTGACATGATCGGCACCGAAAAGTTTTTTTGCCCGCTCTATGGCAAGGTTTTCCGCGACATCGACATACTCGCATCCTCCGTAATATCTCTTGCCGGGGTATCCTTCCGCATATTTATTCGTCATAATGGAGCCTTGGGCTTCAAGCACCGCCTCACTCACGAAATTTTCCGAGGCGATGAGTTCAAGTTTGCCGGACTGCCTTTTTGTTTCATTACGTATAGCCCGGGCTATCTCCGGGTCTGTATTCCACAATACGGACATTATAGTTCTTCCTCCTCAATAGTGTTTATCTTGTCGAGCCGCTTCCTGTGACGCCCACCCTCAAATTCGGTATTCAACCACACGGTCACAATGGCCAAAGCCGTCTCTGTATCCGTGCGCCTTCCGGCAAGGACCAAGACATTGGCATCGTTATGCATCCTGCTCAAACGGGCCGTTTCCGTATCTGTGCACAGGGCAGCCCTCACACCGGGAAACCTGTTCGCAACGATCGACATGCCCACACCGGAACCGCAGATCAGGATGCCCTTTTCAAACTCTCCCGCGGAAACAGCGCGGGCAACCTTGGAAGCAAAATCGGGGTAATCTACCGGTTCATTACTGTACGTTCCAATATCCGTCATTCCGCTTATGGAATCTTTGAGTGCTTCTTTCAGATCAAAGCCGGCATGATCTGAACCTATAATAATTTTCAGAATCCCATCCCCCCTAGTTCTCAAATTTCTTATAGACAACGACAGAATTAACACCGCCAAATCCGAAGGTATTTGACATGGCAGCCTTGATTTCCCTGTGTTGCGCCCTGTGTGGCGTATAATTCAGATCACATGTCGGATCCGGGTTGTCCAGATTGATCGTCGGAGGGACAATCCCTTCCTCTATGGCCTTGACGGAGAAAATGGCCTCCGCACCGCCCGCGGCGCCCAACATGTGACCCGTCATGGACTTTGTCGAGCTGATGGAAAGTTCTCCGCAGTGGTCTCCGAAGACCGCTTTAATTGCCTCCGTTTCATAGGTGTCGTTAAGAGGGGTTGATGTGCCGTGCGCGTTTATGTAGTCGATTTCTGTGGGATTCATACCCGCATCCTGCAGGGCAAGCCGCATGCACCGGACGGCACCTTCATGTCCCGGAGGAGGAGCCGCCATGTGAAAAGCATCGCTGGTCGATCCGGTCCCCGCGACCTCGGCATATATCCGCGCACCCCGATCGAGGGCATACGACATCTCTTCCAGGATTATGATACCGCATCCTTCACTCACGATAAAACCATCTCTGTCCCGTTCGAATGGTCTGCTCGCCCTTCCCGGTTCATCGTTTCGGACCGACAGCGCCCTCATGGCGTTGAATCCCCCTATCGACAGAGGGGTCACAGCCGCCTCGGTGCCTCCCGTTATCACAACATCCGCATAGCCGCAGGATATTGTCCGAAAGGCGTCGCTAATGGCATTGTTTCCCGAGGAACACGCCGTCACGACACAGCTGATGGGCCCCTTGGCACCAAATCGTATGGAGACATGTCCAGGAGCTAGGTTTGCCAACACCGCCGGGACCGCAAAAGGAGACACCTTTTTGGGCCCCTGTTCGAGCAAGATCCCCCTTTCCCTTTCCATGGTGGACAGCCCCCCGATTGCGGAACCCAATATAACACCTACCCGCTCCCTGTTTCCGTTATCGATGATCAGACCGGAATCGTTCACTGCCATTTCCGAGGCCGCCAGCGCATAGATAATGAAATCGTCCAGCCTGCGTTGCTCCTTGGGACTGATAAACGTCAAGGGATCAAAATTCTTTAGTTCGCCGGCTATCTTTGTCTTGAATTCGGTTGTATCGAACCTGGTGATCTCTGCAATACCCGATCTTCCTGAACATATCCCTTCCCAGGTATCGTTCAGGCAATTGCCCAGGGGGCTCACAATACCGAGCCCGGTTATCACAACCCTTTTCTTCGACATCATTCCTGTGATAATCTTTCTTTAATATACGTAATAATATCCTGGACTGTGCGTATCTTCGCCAGATCGTCATCCGATATATCCATACCGAAATTATCTTCCAAAGCCATGATCAGTTCCACTATGTCAAGAGAATCAGCCCCGAGATCATCGATAAATGCGGCTTCCGGCACACACTCTTCTTCCGTTATATTTAACTGTTCAATGATAACCTCTTTTACCTTTTCTTCAACATTCATCGTCATGTAGATCCTCCTCGCTATATCTCAATTTCTCTAATATCCATATCATACAGCAGTCCCGCCGAGCCGGGATTACATATACAGTCCGCCATTAACATGAATTACCTGTCCGGTAATGTAATCTGCTTTCCAAGATACCAGAAACGCCACAACACCTGCCACATCATCGGGTGTTCCCGTCCTTCTCAGTGGTATCTGATCGGTTACTTTTCCCCTGCCTGCTTCATCGATCGAGATCGTCATATCGGTTTCAATGAATCCCGGGGCGACAGCATTGACACATACATTCCGGGGACCCAATTCCCTGGCCAGGGATTTTGTCAATCCTATAATTCCAGCCTTGGATGCCGAGTAACACACCTGTCCGACATTCCCCGATGTCGCAACCACCGAGGTCATATTGATGATACGCCCCCATTTCTGTTTCATCATGTACTTTGTCGCGGATCGACAGCAGTTGAAAACCCCCTTAAGATTGATATCCATGACTCTGTCCCATGTTTCAGGCGCCGTTCTTACAAAGATATTGTTCAGGGTTATGCCGGCGTTATTGATCAGGATGTCGATTCTTCCCTTTTCTTCCGTTATGCCTCGTATGGAATCCTGGACGGCATTGGAATCAGCCACATCAAACCGCAGCAATCTGCCTCTCCCCCCCTGATTTTCCAAAATCTTCAGTGTTTCAGTGGCCGCATCTTCATTGCGAACATAGTTTATGAAAGTAAAAGCCCCCGCGCGGGCAAGTTCCACCGCGACAGCTCTTCCTATCCCTCTCGAACCTCCCGTTACCAGCGCTATCTTCCCTTCCAGGGATTTGCCGCTTGGTCCTTCCATAGGTACCTTACATCTTTTCCAGATTGATTTCCACCGCCATCCTAGCGCTATCTATCTTCTTGCGAGACAAAGCCGACCACCTACAAAATACTTCCCAAACCGGTCATTAAAGAAAGCCTATGCCGCTTCGTTACCGTTCAGGAAATCGATCGTTGCCTTAAG
Source organism: Syntrophales bacterium (assembly GCA_036825195.1). Taxonomy (GTDB): domain Bacteria; phylum Desulfobacterota; class Syntrophia; order Syntrophales; family UBA2210; genus UBA2210. The sequence continues at coordinate 64,719 of DAISYQ010000010.1, read as the reverse complement.
AGAAGTCACATTCTCTATGTTAAGGGTTTTAATGCGTTTATCTATCCTCTTTATGAGACTTGACAGAGTCCTCTTCGGTCCTATCTCGACTACAGTTCGTATTCCCATTCGGTACATCCGCTCTACCGTCTCTTGCCATCTGACGGGGGAATTCAACTGCCAGACCAAGAGTTTTCTGGTAGTTTCTTTCGAATGCAGAACCTCCGGATCAAAGTTGGATATTACTTTTACGCTACTGTCTCGTATCCCGACAGTATCGAGATCTTTTCCCAGCCGTTTAGCCGCTTCGTCCAAAAGTCTGCAATGACAGGGAACGCTGATGGGGAGTTTTATACCCATACGGGCGCCTTTTACCTTCGCCAGGTCTACGGCCTTTTCGACCGCTCCCGTAGTACCGGATATAACATACTGACCCGGACTGTTGATATTCACCAGTGCGACCACTTCATGGTCTTTGGTTATAGTGTGGCATATATCTTCAACAAGTCCCCTGTCAAGGCCAATAATGGCCGCCATGCATCCCTCACCCGGTGGCACTGCCTCCTGCTGGTATCGTCCCCGTGCGTATACGAGTTTAACGGCATCGGAAAAATTTATGGCTCCTGAGGCGCAGAGGGCGGCATATTCCCCTAAGCTGTGTCCCGCCATCACCCCCGGTTCGATGTCTATTTCTTTTTCGAATACCCGGTAGAAAGCGATAGCCGCGGTCAATACTGCCGCCTGTGTGTTTGGCGTCAGATCGAGGAGATCCTGCGGTCCCTCAAAACAAAGTCTCGTGATGTTGACATTGAGTGCTTCTTCCGCTTCTTCGAACGTTTCTCTTGTTTCTCTAAACCGTTCGTACAGTTCTCTCCCCATACCTACGTATTGTGAGCCCTGACCGGGAAAGACTATGCCTAAATCATCCATAACTCTTACCCTCAGAGCACAGACTTCTGGGTTTTTTTATTCGACAGAAATAACTTCACGCCCATTGTAGAAACCACAATGGGGACATGCGCGGTGGGGCAATTTCGGTTCATTGCACTGTGAACACACAGAGGTGGTTACAGCCTTGAGGGCATCGTGAGACCTTCTCTTGTTTCTTCTTGTTCTCGAGTGTCTATTTGTTGGATTTGCCATGGTACAATTACCTTTCCTTCTTTATCTTAAAATTTTTTAACGCAGCAAACGGACTGCTTATCTGTTGCGTCTTATGGTCACATTTCTCTATATTGAGATTTATCCCGCAGACAGGACAGATTCCCTTGCAGGAGTTATCGCACAGTGGTTTAAACGGAATCTGCAGTACTAGCTGTTCAATGATAATCTGATCCAGATCTATTACATCGCCTTCATAATAACTCTGTTCCAAGTCTTCATATGTCAGTTCCAGATCGTCCTTCTTCAGATTGTCAGCGGGCATGAAGACATAGTTGAATTCAGTTTCTATTGGAAAGTCAAATTTCTCCAGACATCTGCAACACTCAAGTTCAACACCGGCCTTGATTCTGCCTTTGATTGACACATCCCGTAACACCTTCTCTACAAAGCATTGCACGTCAATCCCGTCAACGCAAAAACCGCACTCATCACCCATCGGCATGGACCGGTGGAACCACTCCCCACTGTGAGAGAACCGGAGATTCAACCCCTCTGCCGGAATATTTGAGATGTTGATCTGCAAAACTTATCCTGTTAAAGACATATATAAAAAAAGAATGAAAGATAATTACAATTTTGATCTCATGTCAAGAAAATTCTATAATTTCCCCTGTAAGAAAAGCTATAGAACAGCACAATCCAACCACTAATCACAAAATAAACCTCTTGACTTTTAGTCATTATTTGTCTAATAACCGCGAGTTCAAGGCTATTCCACTGGGGGATCGTCTAGCGGTAGGACTCAGGTCTCTGGAATCTGCTACCCAGGTTCGAATCCTGGTCCCCCAGCCATGGTCATGGTCCCATCGTCTAGCGGTCAGGACGCTGGCCTCTCACGCCGGAAACCCGGGTTCGATTCCCGGTGGGACTACCATAATAATATAAAGGAGTTATGATATAAATCATAACTCCTTTATATTATGTGAAAATGTAAGAAAATATACCGGTGTCTACAGCTTTTTCGAGATATAAACAGGTAAGTAAATTCTCTTCTGATGTCAATTCATCCATTCCATTATAGAATCCAAAACAGGTAATGAGCTGATATCATTAATTATTTCTGCCCGTTGGCAAGGAATGAACAGGAAACACAAAGGAATAATAACGCATGGGATATAAAGGCAAGGTGCCTCTCGTAAAGATCGTACAGTTCTTGATAAAGAATGCCGTGTTATCAAATGAGTTCGGTTGCATCAGCGGGGTGAGAGCGAAACAATGGTTGATCGGGAAGCCAGGTTTCTTTGTCCAGTTCACATTCTACCCCGCCCATGCAAGGCATGTACCAACCTTCATTATCCGTTAGAAAAACTCCTTTCGCGGTGTAGGAAAAGTGTCTCATTATTGTGAACATTCTGTTACATACCTTCACAGTCGTATAGTCGCCCTACGATAGCGTAAATTGTTTCTGTTTAAATATTCTAAGACATACCGAGACCACATCAGAATCGTAGAGAATTCCGCTGAATTTCTCAATTTCCTCGAGTGCGGCTTCAATGCCAAGTGCCGATCGATAGGGACGGTACGAAACCATGGCTTCCACAACATCTGCGACAGCGAGAATCCTTGATTCGATGAGAAGATTGTCCCCCATTAACCCGTTGGGATAACCGGAACCGTTTATCCGCTCATGATGCTCAAGAACCATTCGCGCAACTGGTTGTGGGAAAACGATGTTCTTTAATATGGTATAGCCTGATTGGACATGAGTTTTGATAAGATCGAGCTCAACATCTACCAGGTTGCTTGGTTTGCTGAGGATTTCGGAAGGAATTGATATCTTGCCTATGTCATGCACTATGGCAGCCATGTATATTCCATCGATTTGATCTTGCGATAAGCCCATTTCCGTTGCAATGGCTCGTGCAAGGTCTGCCACTCTGCGCTGGTGACCGGTCGTGTAGGGATCTTTCGCTTCCACAGTAGCCAATATTGCATGAATGGTAGCATCTAATGCTTGTTGCAGTTTCAGAACATTTTCCTTGCAAGCAACTTGTGCTTTTCTACGGTCCGTGATATCGGCTACCATACCTTCCACAAAGAGGATCGTACCGGCGTTATCCCTGACAATCCGGGAATATAGATTTACCCAGATAATTGAACCGTCTTTCCGGCGGTGTTTTGTTTCAAAACCCGAGACGGTACCGTCTTCGGCCATACGGCGCAGTAGTGTTTTGCGGTCGCCGGGTTTAACAAAGATCTGTGACTCTATGTCGGTGATGGTTTCCATCAATTCCGCGGGGGAGTCGTATCCATAAATCCTGGCCATGGCCGGGTTGGCGGTGAGGTATCGCCCTTCGAGCGTACTCTGGAAGATACCTTCTACAGCGTTTTGAAAAATGGAAAGGTAGTTGGACTCGGCTATTCTTCGTGCCTTTTCCACCTTCTTTTGTTCGGTTATGTCATGAATTGTTCCGTAATATTCTACTCCTGAGTCATGTTCACTATGGGTCATCTCCGCCGTAACGAGGGTGTCGATGATCACTCCATCTTTCCGTCTCAGTTGAAGAGGGTATTCCCCGACATACCCGTTCTGCTCGATAAGGGACAGTAATGAAGACCGTTCTTCAGGGGTTACATATAAACAGGAGAGCGGGGTTTCAAGCAGGTCCTCCCGGCTATCATAGTTAAGCATTTTCAGTGCAACATCGTTAAAGTCGATCCAACCTTCCCTCTTCGATGCGATAAACATGCAATCTCTGGATGTGGCGAAAAATTTACGATATCGTTTTTCACCTCTTCTCAGCTCATCCATCATCCGCTTGTGTTCGGTGATGTCCTGAGTAAATACGGCTACGCTGGATACCGTTTTATCATTACAAAAGACGGGATACAGCCGATGTTCGAAAAATCTTTCAGAGCGGGAGTCATTAAAAGAACCAGGTTTTCCTGTGGAGAATACCATATCGACCTGTTTCTGCCTCAGTTCCTTGATCGTTAGTGGAAAATAATCATAAATGTACGTTCCCTTGAGTTCCCCCACACTCTTGCCTAATCTTTCGGCAGCCGTGGTGTTCAATAAAAGGATATTTCCATCGGAGTCGATCAGCACTATGCTTTCTTGAACGGCATCAAAGAAAGATTGGCGTATATATTCTGTATCCTGTAATGTCTTTTCGGTTGGTTCAGGTCCGTTGTTATTCTCAACGTCCTGGCAATCTTGAATTGTAAACAATGAAAGTTGACTGTCGGAATCGGTATCTCTTGTTTGCGACATGACGCCTCCTGAATATGTAGAGTCGAAAAAGAATTTCTGATCCAAATAGCTTCCAATTTCTGTGAGAATACGAACTGTCTCAGGAGATGATTTACGCCTACTGTGCCATAATATTCACTCCTTTGGTGCGTTACATATAAAAATAATTTTGATTGTTGACCTCCTCTCGTTATCAGGGGTGAGTATTGTTATCACATATTTTCCCCAGTCCGAACAAATTTTTCACAACAAATAAAGTACCCTATCCTTTTTGAGAGACAGGATACAAACGATCATGTCATCACCCTTTTGGGCGATTTTAACTATTCGATAATATTCACAATACGTCAAATATTGGCAGGGTTTGCAACCTAATATCTTCATAATGATGTATTGTCAAGGGATATTATCACCAGATGTTTCAATCGATACATCAATCATTTCATACTATATCGGTAATGAACTGATTAACAATACTCGCCCCGATTCTTTCTGCCCTTGTTACACCCAATCCTGCATGCTCTTCTCTTCTTTGATGCAATCACCACCGCAGTTATCAGTAAGACGAAAATAATCAAGCTTCATAGATGTTCAGGTAATGATTCATTTCAAACCTTTATATCCCCAAGACTAAAAGCCTGGACACCTCACAGTATCAACAACTTTGAGATACATTCTGCACTCTCTCGACTAACTGTGGCAATGTGAGCCTTTTTTATGCTATCTTCTTCTTGGCAGTCATTCATCTCCTTTTTTGAATCTATAGGTGTTTCTAAATTGACCGCCTCTACTGTTATCCTTCAAGCGCATGGGAAGCGGTTGCATTGTACATTGTTATAGAATTAAGAAAGCGAGTCATCATAGAAAGATTTCCAAATCTTTGATTGTAGACGATAGGTGAAGAATACAAATGAAGCACTCCATCCCACTGCTGGAATTTGACCCGGCACGAGAAGCAATTATTGAACCTGCCAAGGTGATCACACTTCGTGACGTGCCGGAACGCTGTGTATTCTGCTTTTTCAGGGAAGCCATCGACGATGTTGCGAAGAAAATCGGCTTGACTCCTCTGCGCCCGCTTAAGTCCGATATGGGGCCACTACCCGTGTATTCCGCGGTATTCAACGGACACTCGATAGGGATTGTGCCCGCCATGGTCGGCGCACCTCTGGCCGCCATCATCTTCGAGGCAATCATCGCGAGAGGCGGCCGCAAGTTCATTGTCTGTGGAGGAGCCGGTGTGCTTGACAGTTCAATCGCCAGTGGTGATGTTGTCGTTCCCACTTCAGCTGTCCGGGATGAAGGCACATCGTATCACTATCTGCCGCCCGACAGAGAAGCGCATCCGTCTCCACAGGCGGTCGAAGCAATTACTCGCGTTCTTGATCGCCGCGGGTGTCGGTATGTGAAGGGCAAGACGTGGACAACGGACGGTTTCTACCGGGAGACACCCGACAGAGTGACAAGACGCCGCGCCGAAGGATGTCTTACCGTTGAAATGGAGGCTGCCGCGCTCTTTGCAGTGGCCGAGTTTCGAGGGATACAGGTGGGGCTGATCTTGCACGGAGGAGACGATGTCAGCGGATTCGAGTGGGATCGTCGCGAATTCGGGCGGAAGATACCGGCACGGGATATACTCTTCCGGCTTTCACTGGAGGCATGTACGGAGATGTAGCGTTGACACTCCGGGAATACGAAAACGGCTCAGTACCTGTACCGTCAGGATCGGTTAACAATGGATAAAGAAACGATCGACCATATCGAAGCGGCCATTAGCAGGAGGAAGCCTTTGAGAAAGATAACGAATGCCCTGCGGCTCGTCAACGGGCTCGGTGACGGGTTGCCCGGTTTCGTGCTCGAGCAGTATGATGACCGCTGTGTGATTCACCTGTTCGATACGCGATGGATCGCCCGCAAGGAAACCCTGGCGGAGTATGTTGCAAGCCGTCTCGGTGCCAGTTACCTGATTATCAAAGAGAGGCTCGATCCGCAGGCGCTCACGTCGGAGCGGATCAACGCGAGCGTCTGGCTCGATCAGGCCCCGTCCCGGACGGCGGTCCGGGAGAATGATCTTTCCTTCGGTGTCGATCTGAATGACGGGTTGAACAGCGGCCTGTTTCTGGATATGCGCCGCAACAGAAAGATCGTTGCCGGATTGACAAAGGGGATCAGAGTGCTGAACTGTTTCGCCTATACCTGCTCCTTTGGCGTGTACGCCCGGGCCTTCGGCGCATCGAGCGTCATCAATGTGGACATCAGCCGCAAGAGCCTGGAGCGCGGCCGCGAAAACTACGAACTGAACCGGCTGGAGTGGGCCGAGAATGAATTTGTTCGGGCTGACGCTCTGACCTATATGAAGCTGGCGCTCAAGAAGGGCAATCGCTTTGAGTGCGTGATCCTCGATCCGCCCTCTTTCGCACGGCATGATCGAAAGATATTCAGCGTTAAAAAAGATTTTCCCGTCCTGATCGACGCGGCGATGAAGGTCCTGGAACCCGGCGGCGTGCTGCTGGCGGCGACAAACTTCAGCGGGCTTTCGCATCGGGTGCTGGAGGAGATGGTGGCTGCCAGTCATGGAGAACGGGTGAAATCGCTCAAGCCGCTCGGGCAGGATAGGGATTTTCGCGGGAGCGGGCGCATGCCCGAAAGCTATCTGGCGGCCCTGCTGATCAAGACAAGATAACGATAGCAGCCACCCGGATACCCCTTCCCTTACAATACCGCACCGATGTGCCAGGGAACAAATTCATGGTCTCCAAACCCGTGGACCTCGCTTCGGCTTTTCTTTCCCGAAGCAATCTCAAGGATGGATGCAAAGATTTGTTCTCCCAGTTCCCGTACCGGAATCCCCTCGTCAATGATCGGGCCGCAGTTGATGTCGATGTCATCACGCAACTGATTGTAGACGGCCTTATTTGAGGAAAGTTTCAGGGTCGGAACGGGTTTGAAACCGACCACCGTACCCCGGCCTGTGGTAAAACAGATCATATTCGCGCCGCCGGCGATCATGCCGGTAATGGAGACGATGTCATATCCCGGCGTGTCCATGAATACCATGCCCTTCGTCGTGACAGGCTCGGCATAGGAGAACACATCATTTAAATTGGTGGTGCCGGCCTTGGCCACGGCTCCCAGCGATTTTTCCAGAATGGTGGTAAGCCCCCCTTCCTTGTTGCCCGGGGTCGGGTTGTTGTTGATCTCGGCATCGTGTTTCTTTGTGTAGGCTTCCCACCACCTGATTTTGTCGATGAGTTTGTCTGCCACCTTCCGGCTGACGGCCCGCCGGATGAGCAGATGCTCCGCCCCGTATATTTCAGGGGTTTCCGACAGGATAACCGTACCGCCGTTACGGACAACAAGATCCGCGGCAGCCCCAAGGGCGGGGTTGGCCGTAATACCGGAATAGGCGTCCGATCCTCCGCACTCAAGCCCCAGGACAAGATGTTCCGCCGACACGGGTTCCCTCCTGGCGGAAGCCACCGGGGGCAGCATGGCTTCAATTATTTCAAGGGCCCTGGCAACCGTCTGTCTCGTTCCGCCAAGATTCTGGATGTCCAGGGTTTTGAAAAGGGTGCTTTCTGAAAGTCGCGTTGCTTCCATGAAGGTTGAGACAAGGTTGACTTCACACCCGAGTCCCACCACCAGGATGCCGCCGAAATTGGGGTTTCTGGCAAATCCGGCCATGGTTTTCTGCAGGATGTCGAGGCCTTCTCCGCCGATGGTCATGCAGCAGCCGGCGCCGTGGCTTAGCCCCACGACGCCGTCGATCGTATCAAACCGGTCCGACAACCTCTTGTTTGCGGCTTCGGCAATAAAATGGCTGACGCTGGCGGAACAATTGACCGTTGACAAGACGCCGATATAATTTCTGGTGCCGACCCTGCCATTTTCACGGACATAGCCCTCGAAGGTCGGGCGGCAGGACGGGTCTGTAACGTAGGTGTCAACCGTATCGGTCCCCACTGAATATTCCCGTGAAACATCTCTCATATACAGGTTATGGGAATGGACATGGTCGCCTTTCTGAATCTCTTGTGCGGCATACCCGATCAGGGCGCCGTATTTATAGACCGGGCCGTCTTTTGCAATGGGCGTGAGGGCCACCTTGTGGCCAGCGGGTATATCGCTTGTACAGGTTAAGACATGGGAACGAATCACCCGGCCTCGGGAAAGGGCCGTTCGGGCCACTGCCACATTATCCCTGGTATTGAGCAGAATGAGTTCCGATGTGCCCTGATTCATACGCATCTCCTTAATCTTTCATAGGCGGATAAAAAAGGAGCGACTGAACCTAAAAACCGGTGGGCCAGTTAGCCAACTTGTGTTCGCCGATACCACCGCTTCTGTTTCCTCTGAGTATATCCAGAGACGTGGCTATAAACTTTCTGGTATCCGCGGGATCGATTATCTCAAGTGGCGTGATGCCTGCCCCTCCCCAGGGGGAGCTCTCCACCGACCATTCCTCCAGCAACCGCTTCCTTTCAGCCTCGGAATTTTGATCCTCAGCCAGTCTGCGGCCGTGCACCACCTCGATCCCTATCTCCGGGTCGACAAAGCTGATTGAAGCCGTCGGCCAGGCGGCGATGATGTCCTGCTGTCCCCCACACATGCACCGCCAGCCGATCCCGTAGGCTTTCCGAACCAAGATATGGATTTTCGGAACCGTTGCCAACTCTTGCGCTTCGATCATAACCACTATCTTGGTGGGGATCTTCTGCCTCTCAGATTCCATACCCGGATACATACCGGGGATATCGGCCAGAAAAATGAGGGGAATGTTAAATGAATCACAAAGACAGATAAAGCTGATCGCCTTATCGATAGACGGGACATCGGGTGCTCCCGCATTATGCATCGGATTGTTGGCTATAATACCGACAACCTTACCGGCAATCCTGGCCAGGCAGGTTATGAGGGCCTTGCCGAACTGGGCTTTCAGGGGAAAATAGTTCCCGTCATCCACGATAACCTTGATCAAACGGTGCATATCGTAACTCCGGGTTAACTGAAGGGGGACAATCTTTTCAGCATCCTTCAGCCTTCTGTCCGGACTATCCTGCGTGGGAAGAAATGGCGGTTCTTCACCGTTATGTGAGGGCATATAGCTTAAAAACTCCCTGATAATCGCCAGGCATTCCTCATCATTCTCGGCAAAGGCATCGACCTGGCCCGTTACATGGGCATGGAGTTCCCAGCCGCACAATTGCTGCGGAGTGATTCTCTGTCCGATTGCCTTTTCCACTATCCTCGGTCCGGCGGCTCCCATTGCCGATCCTTTTACCATCGCCACAAAATCAGCACGGGCGGCGTGCCAGCTCGGCATGCCGAAACACTCCCCCATAATCGCTTCTATCCGTGGCGTTTGACGCGGCAGTTGAAACCAGTAGTCCGCGGGGCCTCTCCATCGACAGGTCCCTTCAGCAAGTCCGGCCGAACCCATTCTGTCAGGCAGACGGATTCCACCGGAGCAATCGCCCAGGCCTATGATGGGGTACCCCTTTTCGGTAGCCATACGGTGCAGCCTCGCGAATTTCTGAATACCGATCCGTCCTGTGCTGCCACCGAGCGTGGTGCGGTCATCGGCATCCACCGCAACTCTTCTGCCGTCTATCGTACCGATCCCGCATACCTTACCATCGGCAGGAGACGCCTCCTCCATTCCGGGAACATCCGAGTGATTCTGCATCCCTACTTCCCAGAAGCTACCCTTATCGAGAAGCTTGTCCACCCGTTCCCGAGCGGTAAGCCTGCCACGTTCATGTTGCGCCTTTATCTCTTCCTCACCGCCCATGCGTTCTACTCTTTCGCGGCGCATGTACAGCTCACTGAGAGCTTTCTTTCTGTCCATTATTTTTCCGCTCATGTCACATATCAAATCACTATGAAAATTATATCCTGTGCAGGGTACTGCGGTGAAACAAATACATCCGACCCCGGGAAAGGTCTCTTTGGACCACCGCCACCACAGTGCATGAGTTCCTATATGGCATGATTCACACTCTTCACAAATCTAAAAGGCATATAAGGACTGTCACCCGTTTTCGTATTTTCGGTCGTACGCATGATCGCTTTTCCCGACAATAGATCAGTCCGAAAAAAGGCCCGGCTTTGAAAGCCGGGCCTTATTGGTACGAAGATAATCCTGCTATCCCGAATATTGGGGGCTATCCAGCTGATTCCTTTTTTTCCGTTTCAGGGACAAATTTTTCTATTGTTGACTGTCCCTTCAGCTTTTCGACATATTTCTTTACCTCTTCCCCCGTTTTCGTCTGTTTCAGATATTGGGCGAGCCGTTCCTTGATCGCATCGTAATCGATTGTCCCCCCGGGTTTCTTATCACCGGCTTTTATCAGGTGATAGCCGAATTGGGTCTCGACTATATCGCTTATCTCCCCCGGTTGCATGGCAAAGGCCGCATCTTCAAAGGGTTTTACCATCTGCCCCCGCCCGAAATACCCGAGATCGCCGCCATTGGCCCCGCTCGGGCAATCCGAATATTCCTTGGCGAGTGCCGCAAAATCCCCGCCCTCTTTCAGTTTTTTCTGTACCTCTTCGATCTTCTTGCGGGCATCGGTCTTAACGGACTCCTCAGCACCATCATCAACTTTAACAAGGATATGACTTGCCTGGACCTGTTCGGGTTGTTTGAAGAGATCCTGGTGACCATCATAATACTCCTTCGTTTCCTGGTCCGACACCTCTATTTTGTTTATAATTTCCTCTTCTGCGAGTTTCTGGATTGCCATTCCTTCACGCAATTGAGCTTTCAGGAGAGCTTCATCGAGTTTCATCGTATCGAGCATCGCCTTAAAATCATCTTCCTTGGGAAATTGTGCTTTTATCTTTGCAAGGCGGTCATCAATGGCCGCATCGTCAATGGTTATTCCTTTTTTCTGACTTTCCTGATAGAGCACCTTGCGTGAGATCAGACTCTCTATGAGATTGTTCTTGATCTCCGCAAGCTTCTCATCGCTTGGTTGTTCCTGCTCGGCAAACTGCTGTTGCGCCATGGCCAGTTCCTTATCGAGTTCGTCCTGCGTGATAACCTCTCCGTTTACTATGGCTATTGCGCCTTCAGGTATCTTTATTTCTTCTTCTTTTTTGCACGCCTGCAGTGCAAAAAAGGCCACTACTATAATAACAACCGGTACGTAAAACCACTTCTGTTGCATTATTCTCATATTGTATTTTTCCTTCCTTGATTGAGTAATTATTTCCGTTTTGATACTTCTACAACAATAGGAGCGTAATGCAAGTGTTATTTTCATGATTCACCTTCTGTCCTATTTTCAAGGTATCGTAAAATCCATTTTTATGACAGGTACATCCGCATATGAAGCCATACTCCACATGAATGTCAATATCAAGCCGTATGCCCGAATCTTATTATTGTACGGAACACATCAAGAAACATAGGAATCGTATGGCGGCCGGTATCGTTGAAAGGGTACCATTGGATTGATCCTATCAAAAACATCCCCTATGAGTGAACATATTTGCATTTGACAATCTAACCGAAAATACAATAGTATCGACTTCCGTCGCTACCGCAAGCAATTCAGAATCAGGTATCGATTATCGAACAATACTACGCGTCGTTATCCTGAGGACTGCGCATATATGCAACCTAAAAAGGAAAGTAGATGAGATATGATACGATTGAAAGATCCTGTTAGCGGGCTCACACACTGCATTGGTATCATCCTTGCCATTACCGGACTGATATTCCTGCTATGGGGTTCTACCCATCCCGTCCGCCCCATTCATATCGTGGCTTTCTCCGTCTTCGGGGCAGGCATGATCCTGCTCTACACAGCGAGCACCCTCTATCACTGGCTGCCCGTTTCGGAAAAGATCGCTTTGCGTCTGCGAAAGATCGATCACATGATGATCTTTATACTGATCGCTGCCACCTATACACCCATATGCCTTATCCCCCTGAGAGGCGCCTGGGGATGGAGTCTCTTCGGAGTGATATGGGGAGTAACGGCTGCCGGCATACTGATGAAAATATTCTGGCTTCAGGCCCCGCGATGGCTGTACACCTTTATTTATGTCGCTACCGGATGGCTGGCCGTTGTGGCCATATGGCCATTAATCAAGGCTCTGAACATCGGGGGAATAACATGGATGTTCATTGGCGGCCTTTTATATACGGCAGGAGCAGTGATCTACGCCATCAAACGACCCAATCCGTGGCCCCGCATCTTCGGGTTTCATGAAATCTTCCATCTCTTCGTCATGATGGGAACCTTTTCGCATTTCTGGATGATGTACCGATATGTCATGCCCTTCAGCTAAGAACGTTTCCCCCCAAAAAACTTCGCTACGGCGTCAGGATTCCTTCAGGTGCCGCTACCCCTGAACTATCCTGCCAGCTTTGTCAGATCTCTTCGTGAGGATGAAATAATATTCAGGGAGTCGGATTTTTCGGATGATAGAAGAACACACTACAAAGATCGCGCAGGAACTGCAATTGACGGAAAAGCAAGTGCAAACGGTTGCGCTGCTTCTAGAAGAAGGGGCTACGGTTCCGTTTATCGCCCGGTACCGCAAAGAAGCAACCGGCGGAATGGACGAGGTCAATGTCATATCCATTCGGGATCGGCTCGAGCAGCTCGCCACGCTGGACAAACGAAGAGAAACCGTTCTCAAATCACTGGAGGAACAGGGTAAGCTGACCGACGATCTGAGACACACGGTAATGTCCGCCGAGACCCTGGCAATTCTGGAAGACATCTATCTGCCCTATAGACCGAAACGGCGCACCCGAGGGATGATGGCTAAGGAACGCGGACTTGAGCCCCTCGCCGCACGGATATTTGAGCAGAGTGACATCAACACGAAAGCCGAGGCACTCGCGTTTCTGGATCCCGAAAAGGGTGTGGAGACCATCGAAGATGCCCTTGCCGGCGCACGGGATATCATTGCGGAGTGGATAAACGAGGATGGGGGAGTCAGAAAGGCCCTGCGGGAGCTGTTCTCCAAAAAGGCCGTCTTATACTCAAAGGTCGCAAAGGATAAAGAAGAAGAGGGGGCAAAATACAGAGATTATTTCGACTGGCAGGAACCCGTCGCTATGGCACCTTCGCACCGTGTTCTTGCTATTCGCCGGGGGGCTGCCGAGGGATTCCTCATCTTCCGCGTTCTCCCGGATGAAGAAAAAACGATCGACATCCTGGAGCGGCATTTCGTTAAGGGTGACACTGCCGCGGCACAAGAGGTGCGGCTTGCGGTGAAGGACAGCTACAAACGCCTTCTTTCAACATCCATGGAAACGGAGACCCGTCTCGAAAGCAAAAACAGGGCGGACGGAGAGGCTATCACGGTATTCGCGCAGAATGTCAGAAATCTGCTTCTTGCGCCTCCGCTCGGTCAAAAAAGGGTCCTTGCCATTGACCCCGGTCTGCGAACGGGGTGCAAGGTTGTCTGCCTCGATCCACAGGGAAAGCTTCTGCACAACGAAACAATCTTTCCGCTTCAACCACACAACCGCGTGAAGGAATCGGAAGAAACCTTACAGAGACTGGCGAAGACCTTCGATATCGAGGCCATCGCCATCGGCAACGGCACGGGAGGACGCGAGACGGAAACCTTCTGCAGGGGCATAGATTTCGGCAGACCCGTTGCCGTGGTTACGGTCAGCGAAAGCGGCGCATCGGTTTATTCCGCCTCGGAAGTGGCCCGCGAGGAATTTCCCGACCATGATCTGACCGTTCGCGGTGCGGTATCGATCGGGAGACGTCTCATGGATCCCCTGTCGGAGCTGGTGAAGATCGACCCCAAGGCCATCGGTGTCGGACAGTACCAGCACGATGTGGACCAGAAGGCCCTGAAAAAATCCCTGGATGATGTCGTGACGAGTTGCGTGAACGCGGTCGGCGTCGAGGTGAACACGGCGAGCAAACAACTGCTGAGCTATGTGTCGGGCCTCTCGGAAAAACTGAGCGGCACTATCATCTCCTACCGCAATGAACATGGGGCTTTTCCCTCGCGCGCCGAACTGATGAAGGTCCCGGGGATGGGTGCGAAAACCTTCGAACAGGCGGCCGGATTCCTGAGAATACGAGGTGGGGGAAACCTTCTCGACAGTTCGGCGGTTCATCCCGAAAGCTATCCGGTCGTCGAATCGATGGCGCGCGATCTCGGATGCAGCATTTCAGATCTGATGACCGGCCCGGATCTGCGCAAGAAGATCATACTGGAACAGTATGTGAGCGACACTACGGGCATGCCGACGCTTACCGATATCATGAGCGAACTCGCGAAACCCGGCCGCGACCCGCGCGAGCAGTTTGAACTGTTGACCTTTACCGATGGTGTCAGTTCGATCGCTGATCTGGAGGTGGGGATGAAACTGCCGGGTATCGTAACAAACGTGACCGAATTCGGCGCCTTCGTGGATATCGGAGTGCACCAGGACGGGCTCGTGCATATCAGCGCGCTGGCCGACAGGTTTGTCCGTAATCCCCACGATGTCATCAAGGTAAACCAGAGGGTCGAGGTGACGGTGATTGATGTTGACATGAAGCGAAACCGCATCTCCCTTTCCATGCGGTCCCATCCGATGAAACCCCGCGACAGAGAGGATCACAGGAAAAAGAAGACCGGCGGAAGGGCCGAGCGGCCCCAGACGGCCGGTAAAACGTCGGGTAATCCATTCGTCGACGCCCTGAAAGGATGGAAACAGACGTAGCATTATTCATACGGGTACCATTATGCTCTTTCCGTAACCCGGCACTCCGCAAACCTCAGATGCACGGCAGTTTGCAGATTCAGGATATCTCCTTTCAAGGCATACGCATACCCTACCATACGAACGTGATCCTTCATTCTTCGCTAATCCATAAAGCTGGGGAGCCACAACGTTGTCTGAGGAGCGTACACACAGACAATCAGACCGATTATCATCAGTATGATAAAAGGCGTAATGCCACGGTAAATTTCCACCATACTGATGTGTTCCGCTGCCCCCCCGGCCCCTTTAAAGTAGAAAAAGGAATAACCGAGCGGCGGTGTCAAAAATGATGCCTGCAGATTAATCGCTATCATCATAACAAACCACAGCGGATTAAATCCGAGATCCGTTGCTATGGGAACAAACAGCGGAAGGCAGACCATGGTAATCCCGATCCAATCGATGAACATTCCCAGGATCAAGACAATGAGCATCATTATCCAGAAGCCCCCCCACTTGTTGTTGAAGCCCAGTACCAGTTTGGATACTACCTCGTCACCGCCCAGCCCGATAAAGACCCCGGTAAAGCAGGTGGCACCAACAACTATCATCAACACCATTGAGGTAACCGTGCCGGTTGCTATGACCGATCCTCTGATTGCCTCCCAACTGAACCGGCGGTAGGCAATCATCATCAGCAGAGCAACGAATGCACCCATACCGGCGGCTTCAGTCGGTGTGGCAATACCGGCAAAGATAGATCCGAGGACCGCAACGATCAGTATGGAAGGAGGAACAAGGTTCTTGAGACAATCAATAAGAATCTTACCGAACTGTGTCGAGGCCCTCTCATTGACCGTCATAGCCGGTCCCCAATCGGGCTTCAGCAGACAAACCACCCCGATGTAGAGAATGTACAGGCCGGATAAGATCAACCCGGGGATGATCCCGGCCATAAAAAGCTGACCCACGGATATTCCGGCATAAGATCCCATGAGGACCAGCATGATACTCGGAGGTATGAGGATCCCGAGTGTACCGCCGGCGCAGATTGTCCCCGCTATCAATTCTTTTTTATACCCGTAACGGAGCAGATGAGGGGTCGCCAGCAACCCTATCGTAACAACGGAGGCGCCGACAACTCCGGTACAGGCTGCGAAGATCGTCGCAACAACCACAACCGCTATCGCCATTCCTCCTCTGACAGGGCCGAATAACTGGCGCATCGAATTAAAGAGGCCATCCATGATGCCCGATTTATCCAGAATGTTCGCCATGAGAACAAAGAGCGGGACCGCAACAAGAACGTAATTGTTCATAACCGTCATATAGATGCGATTTATGAACATGCCGAAGCACTCAGGGCCCCATCCGAAATATCCGAATATTACCGCAATACCTCCTAACGTAAACGCGAGCGGTGCACCCAGAACTAATGCGGTAACAAGGAGGACAAACATCAAAACCGCCAATACCATACTGAATGTCATGATTGTTCCCCCTTTGAAATAAAAAGCATGTTTTTCAGAAAATCTGATACTCCTTGAATCAACAACAACAGAGCAGTCAGAGGGATAAGAGTCTTGATCGGATAGATGGGGGGTGCAAAGACGGTATAACTGACCTCTTTGATAGCCCAAGACTCCTGTGCATAATAGGTCCCCTCAATGAGAATGACCACCATAAAAGGGAAAAAAAGGACAAGGGAAGTTATCATCTCAAGGATTGCACGCGTTTTCGGTGACCATCGAGTCACAACAATATCCACCGAAATATGTTTCTTTTTCAGAAGGGTATAGGAAGCCAGTATCATAAAGTGAAAGGCATATATCTGAATAGCCGTTTCGAAGGCCCACACGCCAGGCCTGTTAAAAAAACGCCTCGTTACAACTTCATAAACCATGACAAGCATAAGGGGAACGACTATCCAAACACATATGGTACCCGTCCATTCGCTGACGGCATCCAATACCTTTGACAGTTTTTTCATCCATACCATGTACAAATCCTGCCTTTCTTTGGGACCACACATTCTATCCCGGCATATGACAAACCCTATGACCCGACACCCGAGTAGTTATAAGAGATCAACCGCGTATCGTAGTCATTTCCCGGGAGAAGGGTGCCCCCGGGAAATGAATAACGACAAATACCTTCCGCTTCAGCGGTTACGGTAAGGTGGGGAAATTCTCCGGATTAAATCCGAAAGAATAGGGGGATTCATATGATCTCACCGGTGCAAAGCCCTTCATGTATTGTATTTGTGAGTTCAAGACCATGGCGAAGTCCGGATTTGCTGCCGCCTCTTCCGATAAGACTTCGTTGATGATGACCCGCAACTTTGCCATTGACTGATCGTCCAGGTGCGTCATCTTTATCCCCGCCTTAATGAAGTCGTCCGTCGCCTTGATGTTCCCGTATTCGAACCAGGAACTCATATAGGCAACGGTGGCCCTTCCCGCTTGCTCGACCACCTCTTTCAGGTCAGCGGGGAGTGCATTCCACGCCTCGTTGTTTATGATGACACCCAGCACTATTGCGGTCTGGTACCAGGCCGGTGCGCACCAGTATTCGGTAATTTTCTGGAATCCCACAGTCCAGTCAACGACGGGAATGCTGAATTCCGCACCGTCCACGACGTTCCGTGCCACCGATTCATAAATTTCGCTGCTGTCAAGTAATGTGGGGGAGGCACCGAGTTTCCTCAAGATCTTCTGCCCAAACAAACTCCCCATCCTGAGTTTCAGACCCTTAAAGTCATCGATCGAGGAAATGGGCACATGGGTCCGGAAACCGGCCTCTACGGGAGTGAAGTTCTGCAGAAGCCATTTACAGCCATATTTTCCATACATCTCGTCGTAGACCTTCTGTCCGCCGCCATGATAGATCCAGAGCATATAGTCTATCCATGTCATTCCCATGGGGGTGGTACCCAGGAGATCAAAGGCTGTGTTTTTCCCGGACCAGTAGGGTCCGAAATCACCCGCACACTGGACGGTCCCCTTCTTGACGGCATCGAGATTCTGATACGCCGGCAGCAACTGTCCCGCCGGATAGAGTTTGATGGTCAGCCTGCCATTAGCCAACTTGTTAACGGTATCGCAGAAGTATTTATCACCCTGATATAATGCCAAGCCGACAGGCCACAATGAATTGTATTTCCAGTTAATTGCTTTCTCTGCCGCGTTAGAGTCTGCAGCACCGAATACAAAACCAACACCGAGCGCCACTACCATGCATAATACCACCAACCTTTTCCTTTTCATTGGTCCTTCCTCCTTTTTTACTTGCTCCATAGCCGGTAGTCGTTTAAGTCAACATGAACCGGCCTTACCTGTATCCTGACACTGCAAATACAGCTGTCTATACTGCCCGCCCCCTATTACTATATTCTATGCTCCTCCTTTCTCCGGGTTGGTTTTCCATTTCCGTGCGATTATCATATCCTGTCGGCCATTGTCCTGAGGTCTTTCCATCGCCGGTCGGTCCATTTCTGGGTCTCATTGACGGCATCATCGGTCATATACCGGAACCGTCCCTGAGTCTTCATGTATTCCTGTACCGTAACGTCTCTTTCGGGATAAATGTTGATGGTATACGTTCCGTTTTCTACTTCGTAGATGGGGAAGATCTTTGCCTGTGTGGCCATGCGGGAGATCTTGACTGAATCGGCAGGATCGATCTGCCAGCCGGGCGGGCACGGTGACAGTATGTGGATAAACTTTGTTCCTTTGATATAGCGGCTCTTTCTGAACTTGGCATACAGATCATCAGGATAGGCTACCGATGCCGTCGCGACATAGGGAATACCATGACTCAGCATAATTCGCACGATATCCTTTTTCGGTTCTTCCTTGACAGCTTCGCCGGGTGTTGTGGTTGTCCATGCCCCGGGAGGCGTCGCACCGGACCGCTGTATGCCGGTATTCATGTACGCCTCATTGTCATAACAGACATAAAGGATGTCGTCGTTCCGTTCCGCGGCACCCGAGAGGGACTGCAGTCCGATATCAAACGTTCCACCGTCCCCGGCCCACGCCATGACAACTACATCTTCTTCTCCCCTGGCGTCGAGGGCAGCACGGACACCCGATGCAGCGGCCGCGGCCGTTTCAAAGGGAACATGGAGTAACGGCACTTGTGAGATCGACGAGGGATAGGAGCCGACAATGATCGCCATACAGCAGGCAGGCAGCACGACAACCGTACGTCGACCCAGACCCTTCAGGGCTAGTTTCATCGCCAGTGAAGCGCCACAGCCCTGACACGACAATCCTCCCGGCTGCCATAATTCCTCATTGGTCATCACATCTCGCGGTATGTCTATTATTCTTTGAGTCGTACTCTCCATAACGCACCTCTTATTGTTTCAGACCCCAGAAGAGGGGAATACCCGCCGGGTCATCACTGGACAGGGCATGGTTGATAATGCCTTCAATATCCTCCGGTGTCACATCCCGTCCGCCAAGGCCCGCGACAACCGGATAGATTGCCGGTCTGTTTTCAAGCGGATACAGGGTGGCCTGGATCTCACTAGCGAAAACACCTGCCAGACCCGGCGAAAGGTTTCTGTCGATCACCACCACTTTCCCGATAGCTCCGAGAACCGTTCGCCATCGTTCGACCGGTACCGGCCTGAAGAGACGCAATTTCACCAACCCGACCTTGATGCCTGCTTCCCGCATCCTGTCAATGGTGATACGTACAACGGATGTGATTGTTCCGGCAGTAACCACGACAACCTCAGCATCATCCGTTCGATACTCTTCGGTGATACCATACTCTCGCCCGAACATATCCCTGAACCCCCTGCATATTTCCGGGTACCAGTCCAGCGTCTCAAGAGATGCCCGATGAACGGCATACCTATGTTCATAGAAATATTCCGGCGGTATCAGGCCGCCGAACATACGAGGATTGTCTATGTCGATCTTGAATTCTGGCCGGTAGGGAGGCAGAAACGCATCGACCCGTTCAATGTCGGGCACGTCAACTGTCTCCGTGGTATGACTCAAAAAGAAGGCATCATAGGTGAGCATGACGGGCATCGATATCTTTTCGGCCAAACGGTAGGCCATGATAACACTGTCAAGCACCTCCTGACTGGATTCGCAATAGATTTGAACCCAGCCGGTATCACGCTGGGATATGGCATCGGTCTGATCCGCCCATATGTTCCATCCGCCGCTGACAGCCCTGTTGACATTCGCCATGACGACGGGCAGCCGGGCACCGGCAACCCAGTGGAGCACTTCGTGCATCAACAGCAGTCCGTTGCTGCTGGTGGCCGTGAATACCCGAACGCCGGCCGAAGATGCGCCTACCAGTGTTGCCATTGCCGAATGTTCGCTTTCTACCTTTATAAACTTCGCATCCAGATCTCCGCTCGCGCACATCTCGGACAATCTCTCCACAATGGTGGTCTGTGGTGTGATCGGATAGGCCGAAACAACGTTGACACGACACAGTCTCGCCCCCTCGGCTACAGCGTAATTTCCTTTCAGTAGCTGTCTCACTTATCACCCTCCTCTTCACTTACCATCGTTATAACGTACCGCGGACATTCGGTGAAACATACTCCACACCCCTTACAGTAGTCGTAATCAAACGCATACCCGAACCGATCGTCATCCTGCAGCAGAACGGAGCTGTCCGGACAGAAGATCAGACAGTTATCGCACTCGATGCAGCGGCCACAGTGCATGCAGCGGGAGGCCTCCTGCTGAGCGTCATCTTCCGTATAGGTTTCCCGGTATGCATTAAAAGAAGCCTTCCGTTCTCCTGCATCTTCGGTCTTCTCCTCAATGCGGGGCGCCTTTATAAAATAGTCATAGACGATCTTCTCGGAATCAACGACCTGATGGATGTTCCACGGGACAGCCGGCTCCCAGTGCATATACCGTGAAAAACTCAGCGCCGATCCATTGCCGACGGAATTTTCTTTGACCACATCGCCGAAATCGATCCCCTTATACTCACAGTCGATGGCGATGGCCGCCCTCTTTCCGGATGCAACGGCATTGACGACGGTTCGAGGGATATCGGTGATATCGCCACCTGCAAAGATGTTCCCGTTCTTTCCGATACCGGCCGTCAGGGTATCATCCACCGCTACAGATGTATTCCCTGCTGCTGCGATCCCGTTCAGGTAATCAAGGACCGGCACTTCGCCGATAGCGGTCAGGATGCTGTCCGTTTCAACATCGAACAAGGCTCCGTCCTTTCTGACCGGCCTTCTTCGACCACTCTCATCGATGGGACCCAGTTCCATTTCGCAGCATATCAATTTTCTGATAGAGCCGTCATCGTGCAGTTCAACCTTCTCGGGGGCTGCCAGGAATCGGAACTGGATGCCCTCTTCGCGCGCCTCCATAACTTCCTCCGGATTCGCTGGCATCTCCTCCTCTGAACGGCGGTAGATAAGCGTCACGTCACTGCCCATGCGAAGGACCGTTCTTGCCACATCAATGGCGGTGTTGCCTCCGCCGATAACCGCTACACGCTTACCGCATGTGACGTCCTCGCCCAAGGCCACGTTCCGCAACAGTTCCAGGCCGCTCATGATCCGGCGGCTTTCATCTTCACCGTCTATGCCGAGTTTTTTACTTCCATGGGCGCCGGTGGCAAGAAAGATGTAATCATACCGGTTACCGATCTCTTTAAAAGAGATGTCTTCTCCTACGGCGGTTCCGGGTTGCAATTCGATACCCATAGCAGCCAGTTTCTCAAATTCAGCCGCAACTACCTCACGGGGCAGGCGGTAGCCGGGGATACCTACCCGCAGGATACCTCCCATCACCGGAAGTGCTTCAAAGATGACAACCCTGAATCCGAGTAGTCGTCCGAAGTATGCGGCCGACATGCCTGCCGGACCGGAACCGACGACGGCCAAGCTCTTGCCGTTGTATTCGGGCAGATCGGGGTGAGGACCACATGAAGCACCATAATCACCAATAAATCGCTCCAGCGCTCCGATGCCGACACATTCATCCAAGGGATTTCGATTACAGGCCTCCTCGCAGAATCTGAAACAGACCCGGCCGAGAACGGAGGGGAACGGCTCTTCGCGTTTCAGATGCCAGTAGGCCTTCTCGTACTCTCCCTTCTGGAGCAGCCGTATCCAGCCTTCAATGTCGTTACCGGCGGGACATGCATCCTGACAGGCCGGTGTTTTATTTTCAAAGACAGGCTTTATCGTTCGCCAGTTTCCCGTCTTGTTATGAAGCATCGTTCCCGCGGATGTGTTCATCGGTGTAATGTCGCGCCACGTCTTAATATCGTAGATCACGGATACATCTCTGTGCTTTTTGACAGCCATAACGATATCCCTTTCTATGACCGACTATTTTCTGACGGTCTGTTCATAGGCTGTGCGGGCGGCTTTTTTGTTCTCTTCTCTCTTGATCGGTATATATTCTCCAATAGCCTGCTCCACAGATTCAATCTTAACCAGACCGGTCGCCTTTGCAAAGGCCCCCAGTATGGAGGTATTTACGATGGGGTTGGAAGCCGACCCTAGCCGGTAATCTCTGGCTATGGAGAAAGCATCAACCGTATATAATCGGAAATCGGTACCGATCAGCCCCCGAAAACAGTCCGAATCCCGCCTGCAATTAACTACAATTGAACCACCCGTTTTCAACCCTTGCGTAACACCCCCTGTCTCAATCAGCGTGGGGTCCAGCACCACGATATGATCGGGTTCATAGATCTGATTCCGCAGATTGATATGACGATCGTCAACACGGCAAAATGCCATCAGCGGGGCCCCACGCCGTTCCACGCCGAATGCCGGAAATGACTGCACATACTTGCCCTCATTGAAAAAGGCCCGGGCCAGCACCTCGGAACCAATCACCGCACCCTGACCGCCACGCCCGTGAAACCGTATCTCAACCATCATTCGCCTCCATAATCGTGTTCCGTTCCCGTATCCCGAAAAGCCACACATCCCGGAACGGAAGACCGTGCCTGTTGACTGATCTACGATACAAGATCATGATTCTCCAAAGCCATCGCGACAAGCTGTGCCGTATGAAACACCTTGATCTCTTTATTCTTATCCATATGTGACCTGATCGTCACATTACATCCGGGGCAACCGGTGGCCACTATCCCGGCTCCACTGCGATGAATGTTTCGTATCTTGCGGTTCGTTATAGCCGCCGATGTTTCGGGACACTCTATTTGAAACTCCCCTCCGCCCCCGCAGCAGGTGTCTGGCCCCCCCATCTCTATAAAGTCGACATTCGGCAATGCCCTGAGAATGCGCCGCGGCTGGAGTCCGACGCTTTGTCCTTTGAGCAGGTGGCAGGGATCATGATAGGTCACCCGGATCCGCGATCCGCCCGTCGCGGACAGCGTGGGCAACCAGTCCATATGGTCACCGATATACTCCGAGACATCCACGGTCTTCGATGCCAGCAATTCGGCATCCCTCACCAGTTTTTCTTCGATATCTTCCCCCAGATCGCGAAGTTCCCTCAGTATCTGCGGGTATTCTTTTTTCAGTGCCGATCCGCATGTGGCACAATCAACGACAACGGCATCGACATCTTCCCGTGCAAATAGCTTCAGGGTTTCCTGTATGCATTTCAGCGATGTCGCACGGTCTCCCGAAAGGAAGATGGGAAGACCGCAGCAACCCTGATCCCGTGGTATTACAACCTCCACTCCCATCCTGTTCAGGACGGTGACGACCGCCCGGCCGATATCGCCGAAAACATAGTTTGTGGCGCATCCGTGGAAATACAGGACACGGGCCTTCGGCGTCCCGTCGGGTTTGACGATCTCCGTAACCTCGCCATTGAAGGGCTTGGCATTAAAGGGCGGGATTCCATCCATGGGAAGATTGCCCAACTTTATTTTACTCTCTATCCATGACCCGCCGAATATCTTCCTGGCCCATCGTGCAAACCATGTGGAACCGTGCATGATCCATGGGGTCGAAAGTGTTTTGAATAACAGCTTCTTCGACCAGTCGATGCCGTAATGCTGTGTTGCCCGCCAACGTAATCCGGAGAACAGCACATCCTGGTGCACGCCGCTCGGACAGGCTACCGTACATGAACCGCACAGCAGACACTGAGAGAATAGGATGGCATTCGTCTTTTCCGAGAGATCCATGTCACCTTCCAAGACATGTTTGCAGAGCTGAACCTTGCCACGGGGACTGGCGGATTCGACGAGGAGTTCCTTGTATACCGGGCAGGCCTGCAGGCATAAACCGCACTTGTTGCAGTGATAGAGATTCTCCGTGGTAATATCGCTCAGTGATACCCTTTCCGTCATAACGATCCGAACCTTCCCGATAGTATACGAGCAGCCTATAGAAACTTGCCCGGATTTAATATTCCCTTGGGGTCCACAGCCCTTTTTATCACCCCCATGAACTGAAGGGTTTCCGTATCCATCACCAAGTCCAGAAATTCGGCCTTGGCCATTCCTATTCCGTGCTCTCCCGAAAGGGTTCCGCCGAGTTCCGCCGCCTTCAAAACGATATCTCGGATAGCACTCTGGGCCCGTTCCCACTCTTCCGTCTCCCGCTGATCGGTAAGGAGAAGGGGGTGCATGTTTCCATCTCCCGCATGGGCCAAGACACCAATGACAACGTTGTATGTACGGGCAATGCTGACGATTTCCCGTATCATTGCCGGAACCTTGCTCACCGGTACGGTAACATCTTCGACGATGCAATTCGGCCTCGAACGGGCCATAACCCCAAAGGCACTCCTGCGTGCAAACCAGAGGGCGTCTTCTTCTTCCTGATTTTTCGCTACCCGTACCTCTGTGGCCCCCTGATTCCGGCATAGCTGTGCAATGATTTCCACCTCCCGTTTTACACTTTCCCGAGGCCCGTCCATCATTATCAGTAGGACCCCCTCTGCTTCTCTGGGTAGGCCGACGTGGGCCGAATCTTCAACCAGATTGACAACCACCGAATCCATCAGTTCCAGCGCCACCGGCAGCATCCCCTCGCCCATGATCTTCGCGACGGCCTTTCCTGCCAGATCGAGATCATTGAAAATCGCCTGCATAGTCTGTTTGGCTTCCGGCTTCGGCAATAACTTACAGGTAATCTCCGTGATGAGTCCCAGAGTCCCCTCCGATCCGGTAAATAAGCTAACGAGGTCTATACCGGTAACATTTTTTGCCGTGCGCCCCCCTACATGAATAATCTGTCCATCTGGGAGCACGACGGTGAGACCGAGAATATAATCCCTTGTGACCCCGTACTTGACCCCCCGGGGCCCGCCGGCATTCAGGGCCACATTCCCGGCAATGGTACACACGCTCATGGAAGCCGGGTCCGGGGGATAGAAGAGACCTCGCGCCTCTACCTCTGCCTGTAATTCCGCATTGATAACCCCCGGCTCCACCACTGCAAGGCGATCCTCTTTGTTTATCTCGAGTATGCGATTCATGCGGGTAAAGGCGAGGACTATCCCCCCCCTCATGGGAACCGAGCCACCACAGATGTTTGTTCCTGCTCCCCGGGGAGTAACCGGAATTTCTTCTCGATAGGCCACCTTCATGATGTCTGAAACCTGTTGCGTGCTTACGGGGAACAGTACGGCATCAGGCTTAGACTCCGGGACATATCCATCATATGAATAGTTCATCAAGTCTTCGGGAGTGTCCAGATAGTTTTTCTCACCGACTATCCCTCTCAGTTCTCGAGTCACCTTTGGATCTAACACCGCAATACCTCCTGTCGAGATAGATTGAGCACTGTTTTTCTCACAAGCCTTAGTTGCTTACCTATTCAGATGATTCGCCGGAGATGTAATGGGATCAGATGTGTTTGAGCGTGTATTGTATGTCAGTATGGTACTCGTTATTAACTTATGAGAATATCTTTCAGGTTCTTTGTCGTATAGGGAGAAAGAACCATGAGTAACTTGACCTCACTATTTTCGGTTGAGCACACACCTTTATGGGGGATTGAAGGATCAAAATACATACAATCTCCTTCGTTGACACGATATTCCTCATCGTCATAGAAAAAGATCATTTCGCCCTTCAATACATACAGGAATTCCTCCCCGCCGTGACACATGTACGGTAATGTATCGGGATCCAACTTTTGGGGTAATGTTAAAATAAGCGGCTCCATAACCTTATCGTTTTTCTTATGAGCCAGCGTTTCAAAGATGTACCCTAAGGAAGAGGCGTCTCTGATAATTTTTTTTCTTTCATTATTCTTCGTGATGAACATCCCATTCTGAGAATTTTCATCTCCAAAGAAATAAGAAATATGGACGCCTAAAGCCTCACTGATTTTGAGTAATGTTGGGATTGGTGGCGGATTGTTGCTGTTTTCGATTCTTGATAAATAGCCTTGGGTTAATTGGGTCTTACTCCCCAATTCTTTGATAGTCATCTTTTTTCTTGATCGTAATTGCTTGATTCGCTGGCAAATATCTATTTCTTTCATTTGCACCGTTTCCTTGACATGTAAGACAACTACTTAAAAGTCCTGCAAGTCCGATCAATGATAGGTTCAGTAATGTTACCGGTGAAATTTACATGCCCTTAAACCCCGTGTACGTAGCAAGTATGGCTTCAAACCATCTTTGTTTTGAGAAGATATTACCTGTTTATTTTTATAAGGAGCACCCATCTAATTGTCAAGAAATTATTTACTATTAGGAATAAAAGGAAACCTTTAAGAATTATATTTATAATTATAACTAGTTACATGTAATATAAAGTATACTGAAAGTATGTACTCCGAAATACGAGACACGCAACTCCTTAGGAATGTATCCGATATATCTCTTACCCACCAGCGTGCATGTACCACGGATCACCCATAGCGCCTGTATCCTCTCACGGGAGGAGATGACCAGTATCTGTCAACCGCTCTATAAACGGAATATAAGGATCAGACTGCTCATCGGAGGCGGTTTTCATGTTACACGCGAATCCTACTCTGCATGAACCGATTACAGCTCTCGAATGGCTTTTGTTTCGTACTCTCCCATATATCCCTTATCTGCGAAGCTGAAATAGTTGTCGTTTCCGATAATAATGTGGTCAAAGAAACTGATACCTGTTGCTTTCGCGGCCATCATCAGGCTTCTCGTAAATGCCTTGTCGTTTTCACTCGGAATTGTAGCGCCGGAGGGGTGGTTGTGGGCGACGATGATCGATGGTGCGTTATGCCGGATAGCCGTTTGAATGATATCTCGGATATAGGGATTCGCCCTGTCGACGGTGCCGTAATCAATATCTATCATATCCGACACAGCGTTTCTGCCGTCAAGGAGCAGCAGGACAAAGCGTTCCTTTTTCAAGTCTCTCATCAGCGGCATCAGAAGATCCGCCACGTCCGAGGAATGTCTGACAGGATCCGAGAGTGTCTTCTCCTCGCTGATCATGCGCCTGCCCAGTTCGATGGCGGCCTTGATCTGTGCGATTTTCGCATTTTTAAGACCCTTGATCTTCTGGAATTCTGAAAGGTCGACACTGCTCATGGCACGGAGCGATTTGAACCGGTGCAGCAGTTCTCTACCGATATCGACGGCACTCCTGCCGGGCATCCCTGTCCTGATCAAGATAGCCAGTAGTTCCGCATTGCTGAGCGCATGCTCCCCGTATTTGAGGAGCTTTTCACGAGGCTGGTCGTCTTCCGACCATTCACGGATTGGAACGGGATACCGGTTTTGACTGTCTTTTTTCATGGCGAGGAACGGCCGGAGTTACCCGGATTCTCACCTCATCACCCCTGGCCGATTTCGTCTAAGTTTAATATGAAAACGGTGAAATAGCAATCTACGAAATACACACATCTCGAAAGTATGGGGGAAATTGAACAGATGTACCTCTTTTCCATGATGATGCCATCACAACAGCTAAAACACGGAGAGACCTTGGCTCGCGGCCGCATACGCTCGGGGAAAAACTCTCATGGAATATTTTACTTATCAGCATGAATACTCCAAATGTGACGACATCTTTACCGGAATATCAGCTTTGTGCAATATATGGGCGAATAATAAACATCATTCAAATACATTGAAAAAATGGGAGAGATAGTGTAAAAAGAACGTCAATGCATAGGGTTGAGCGTATCGACTCTGTGCATTGTTATTTTATTACAGGGCGCAGTGATCGAAAGCCCAAGGGTGAGACGAATGAGCAAGTTTCCTATAACACGCGCAGGATTTGAGCGATTAAAAAATGAGTTGGCCCATCTGAAAAAGGTTGAAGTACCCGCAAACATAAAGGATATCGAAGAAGCCAGGGGTCATGGTGATCTATCGGAAAACGCCGAATACGCTGCGGCCAAAGAAAGGCAGTCCTTTATCCAGGGGAAGGTTCAGGAGATAGAAAACAACCTGGCAAACTCAACTATCGTCGATCTGAAAGATCTTACCGATGAGATGGTCGTCTTCGGATCAACGGTTACCATAGAAGATGCAAACACGGGAGAAGTGACCCGCTATAAGCTCGTAGGGCCCTTTGAGTCTGACATGAGCCAAAACCATATATCCATTACCTCCCCCATAGGGAAAGCGCTTCTCAGAAAAGAAGTGGGGGACGAAGTGAGGGCCACAACTCCGGGAGGCATCAGAGAGTTTGAGATCGTTGATATATCCGTAGAATGAAACATCTGCCTATACGAATCTCATGGGAAGGAAGATGACACAAACTGAGGGAATTGATGATATGCGGTTCGATCTCTTTAACCCACCTTCCAGGTAGTGGATGTTGGTGTATCACTGAGGACGATTCCTCTGGCGGCCAACTGGTCTCTTACGGCATCGGCTCGGCCCCAGTCTTTGGCTTCCCGAGCCTGTTTCCTTTCCGCAATCAATTGCTCCACTTCTTTCACATCCAGACCCAGCTTTTTAACTTCTCTCTCTTTGTCTTTTTCGAAGTATTCATCCGGATCTTCCAGGAACAACCCCAGCACCTTACCGACCTCTCTGATATGTCTCCTCGCCTCATTCAGGACAAAAAGGGATCCTCGGGTGGGGGGAGCAGTCTGTGAGAGATATCCGTTTATCATGCGAACCGTGTCGAACAGGTATCCGATAGCCATTGCCGTGTTAAAATCGTCATCCATGGCCTCTTTGAATCTGTCGGGAAGGGTATTGACTTTCTCCCATACCTCCCCGCTTTCTTCGGAAAGATCTTTTTCGGAAATACCCGATAAATCAGCTGCTTCAGCAAGCGCATCCTTTATCCCTTTCAGCGTGGCGTAAAATCTCTCCAAGCCCAACCGTGCCTCGGCAATGGAGGCATCCGAGAAATCTATATAACTTTTATAGTGACTCTGAAGGATAAAAAATCGCACTACTTCCGGGTGATAAGCAGTTAATATCTCTTTTATGGTAAGGGTGTTTCCAAGAGATTTTGACATCTTCTCGCTGTTTATCTTTATAAATCCGTTGTGTATCCAATAGTTCGCAAAGGGTTTTCCCGTGGCACCTTCAGACTGGGCTATTTCATTCTCGTGATGGGGGAAAATCAGGTCTTCGCCACCACCATGTATATCAAAGGTATCACCAAGGAACCTCTGACTCATAACGGAACATTCGATATGCCACCCCGGTCTGCCCCTTCCCCACGGGCTGTTCCACCAGGGTTCTCCCTCCTTACTGGATTTCCACAGCACAAAATCGAAGGGATTTCTCTTCTTTTCGTCCACGTCGATCCTGGCGCCGGCAAGCATATCATCCAGACTCCTGCCCGATAGTTTGCCGTATCCATTAAACTTTTCAACCGAATAATACACATCACCATCGACTACATAGGCCAATCCCTTTTCCATAAGGGCGTCGATAAGCCGGATCATCCCCTTTATGTTATCGGTTGCCCTCGGTGCGACTGTTGGTCTCGCCACTCCGAGGTGATCCATATCATCGTTATGCTCCCTCATAAAGCGTTCCGATATATCATATATATCGGTCCCTTCGGCATTAGCCTTTGCGATAATTTTATCATCAACATCGGTAAAATTCTTTACATAGGTTACATCGTAGCCCCTATATTTCAGATATCTGTATATCACGTCGAAGACCACCGCCGATCGGGCATGTCCTATATGGCACACATCATACGCCGTGATCCCACAGACATACATACTTACTTCACCCTCTTTGATGGGAACGAATTCCTCTTTCTTTTTTGTCAGTGTATTATACAGTCTCAAGCTCATAGTACCCTCTTCCAATGCGCTACAGGCAGTCAGATTCCACGGGAACATGCACCGGTTCTTTAGGGAAACAGTGATATATGATTCAGGCCGGCACCTTCCGGAAGTCCGCACATGATATTCATATTCTGTACCGCCTGACCCGAAGCCCCCTTCACCAAGTTGTCTATAGCCGACACAATGATCACCCTGCCGGTACGTCCGTCAACGACGATTCCGATATCACAGTTGTTGGAACCACTGACCGAAGAGATATTCGGCAGGGTCCCCGGCTTGCATATGCGAACAAATTGTTCATTACCGTAGAAACTCTCATAGAGATCGAACAGGGCTGAAGCGGTTATCTCCGCATTCAGATCCGCATAGATCGTGCTCAGAATCCCCCTGTTGACCGGCACAAGATGCGGGGTAAAAGAAATGATTACCTCCGTCCCCGCAATACGTCCAAGTTCCTGTTCTATCTCCGGAGTGTGACGGTGCGATCCGACCTTATACGCCTTGAACCCCTCATTCACTTCGCAGAAGAGTGAACCGAGTTGCAGATCCCGCCCGGCACCACTTACACCCGATTTTGAATCCGCTATGATCGAGGAAGAAGCAATGATTTTCTCTCGCAGCAGAGGGGCGATTCCGAGAATGATACTCGTGGGGTAACATCCGGGATTTGCAACGAGAACCGCATCCTTCAGATCATTTCGGTACAATTCGGGAAGACCGTAGACGGCCTGTTGGATGAGATCGGAAGCCGTGTGCCGTATGTACCACTTCTCATATACCGACACATCTCTCAGTCGAAAATCGGCTCCCAGATCGATGACCCGTATTCCGGCTTCGATAAATGCCGGTGCTACCTTCATAGCCTCTCCATGGGGAAGCGCCAGAAATACGACATCACAGGAAGCAATAAGGTTCTCAGGAGACGAGTCCATAAATTTCAGATCCGTGATACCGGCAAATACCGGATATACGTCAGCGACTGCAACGTCTTGGTATTTCCTCGATGTGACGGCTACGACGTCCGTATCGGGATGATTGATTAAAAGCCGTAACAGTTCTTGGCCGGTATAGCCGCTTGCCCCATATATACCCACCCTTACCATGAAAACCGCCTCCGAATAAAAAAAGGGGGCCATAGCCCCCTTCGTGTATTGCTGATGTTATCTCTTTGAATATTGGAATCTCTTTCTCGCACCGGGCTGGCCGTATTTTTTCCTCTCCTTTACCCGGGCATCTCGTGTCAGAAACCCGGCTTTCTTGAGAACAGACTTTAATTCTTCATCATACTCAACGAGGGCTTTCGATATACCATGTCTGATTGCTCCCGCCTGGCCGGTGTTCCCCCCTCCGTTGACATTGATATAGAAATCGAACTTATCTGCTTTATCGGTCATATAGAGAGGTTGCAGGATCAATCTTTTTAATATATCACGGGTAAAATAATCATCAAAAGTCCTTTTATTGACTACAAAGGCCCCGCTTCCCTCTTTCATCCACACTCGTGCTATCGAGGTCTTCCTCTTGCCTGTAGCATAATAGCTTTTTACTGACATTTCTCTCTCCTGGTCTATACTTCCAGCGGTATGGCCATCTGGGCCTTATGTGGGTGCGTATCACCCTTATACACTTTAAGTTTCGTCAGCATCTGTCTCCCCAGATTGTTTTTCGGAAGCATTCCTCTGACGGCGATGCGTAACAGCTCTTCCGGCTTCTCCGCCAGCATCTTGCTCGCTGTCGCTGATTTCAGTCCTCCCGGATAACCACTGTGATGATAGTAGATCTTATCGGTAAGTT
Organism: Syntrophales bacterium; assembly: GCA_036825195.1. Lineage (GTDB taxonomy): Bacteria > Desulfobacterota > Syntrophia > Syntrophales > UBA2210 > UBA2210. The sequence goes on along the minus strand of DAISYQ010000010.1, from coordinate 32,748 downwards.
TCTTCCCCGTAACGGCAATTTTATCGGCATTTACCACAACGATAAAATCACCGGTATCAATATGCGGGGTATAGACCGGTTTGTGCTTCCCTCGCAAACGTCTTGCTATCTCGGCGGCAAGCCTGCCCAGCACTTTACCGTCGGCATTAACAAGATACCAGTCTCTTACAACGCTTTCCTTCTTGGTACTATATGTCTTCATATATTCACCTATAATCGTAAACTCAAAGAGGTGGAGATTATGTAATTATGATGTAATTGTCAAGGAAAAATAAAAACAAATAATCACTATTACGGCAACCTGCCTGTCACATTCCCGACCTTACCAAGGCCATAGAGAGAAAAGATCACCATAAACCTCCTGTCGTCAGGAGAATCCGAGTAACTGAACTCCGCGCCCCAGCACTGCTTGTGATAATCTATGGCATACGTAGTTTCAAGTGTTTGATTATCAAGTCTATTCTTCTTCAAGGCATAGATCAGATCAAGCCGCTCTGTTGCTTTCCCCCTCAAAGAAAGATTTATTTCTTCCACAGAATCTTGCGTATACCGGTATTCGGCGGTCAGAGCATCACCACGATAATCCTTTATATCGAAACAGGAATTTAGTTTTTTCCATTCTCCAGCATTAACATCAAACTGTGCGTCGGCATCAAGAGAGAAATACCGGAAAGGAATAAAATCAAGTTCGGCGCTGACAGTGCCGAAGGGTCTCCTTTTGTCTGAAGATCCGCCGCTGTCTCTTCTCGCTTCCCTGATATTGTAAGACTGACTCAATTTCAGCTTGAGGAATTCCCTATAGGAAATATTGCCACTCTCATCCTTCAATCTGGCAGTGAATACATTGGTGAGCGAGCAGGTCACACTATTCGTTTCCGGTATACTGCTAAAAAAATCTGGCACCTCTTCCTGATCTACATACGGAATATACGTATATGCCAATTCCGGTTTGATGCCGTGACGTATCTTGTCTACAACGCTCCCTCCTACATCAAATACTCTGTACACCTCACTGGAAAGGGTAGCCCCTATGGTATAGAGTTCGCGGCTTCCATGTTCATCCATCTCATCCACGGTATCACCGTTATATGAACTGCTCCACCCTATCTCCCGCAGACCGAGAGATGGAGTAAACTCAAGAAAATCTCCGAACCTCAAGGGCAGTGAAAATATCGGATACAGATCAAAGAGATGTCCCTTGTATCCCGTTGTTCTGTAGTAGTAGCCATACGAAGATTCAAGTTCAAAATCAAACGGAGAATCCAGAATCGGCTGCCGTATACCCGTCAATGTAACTTCAGGATATTTTTGCAGTGTCTCATCATTGGAATAACTCTGGAAATTATCCGTATATTCCATGAGGGCTGTTGTGTTAAAGAGACTCCACTCCTTTACAAGACGAACCGTTGAGTTCAGTGAGGTCAGAGATTTATCGGCATCGAACGACACTCCGTTGAATGTTCGGGTACTGCTTTCTCCATACTGTTCCTTATAATAATTGTATGAATCGAAATCCTTGAAATACCACCGGTCAGACACCTTTCGGATGTCTGTCTTCAGATAAAACCCCGGGCTGAATGTCTTCATGTAAGCCAGATAATACGACCACCGATTATTATTATCGTTCCAGTCCCGGGGCAGAAAGTCATCTTCTTCGGAATCCGATGCGTCCATGGTATCGCGGAGATAATCCCCATAGAGCATGCCGTAGGAATCTTTACCGGCAAGATACCGCAGTTCCGCTCCTTCCTGAAACCCCCGTTTATCCATATAGCGTTGATAAAAGGTTGCATCCATATTTTCAGAAATAGCCCAGTAAAACGGAATTCCCACATCCCATCCCAGCTTATCACTCGAATAGGCGATGCGGGGGAACAGGAATCCCGTCTGTCGCGTAGTTTTGGCGGGGAATATGAGATAGGGGATATAGAGGATCGGGAGACCTTTTACCTGAAAGGTCCCGTCTTTAACGGTTCCGTATCCACCGATGGTAACTTCTAATTCTCTGCCGGTAAATTTCCAGTCGGGATCTTCACCGTCACATGTCGTTGCCTGGCCGCTCTTCAGGAAATAGGTCGCCTCGCCTCTCTTCTCAATGGTTGCACCGCGCAGGTAGAGGTGATTCCTGTCAAAAAAAACCGTGCCTTCGGATACGGTCCCCGTATCGTCGGTAAGATTAAAATGCACTTTTTCCCCTTCGAGAATATCCTTTCCACTCTTGATAAAGACATGCCCCTCTGCTGCGGCTTCATTCGTTACTGTATCCACGGTGACATCATCGGCCTTAAGGTAACCGCTATCGATGGTGATAACAACATTGCCGTTGGCCCGATATGTTTTGGTATCGCTGTCATACGCTAGTCTGTCCGCTTCAATATCCACCCGTTCCGGCATATCCTTCCGCATAGAGGCACCGGCAAGATCCCCGCAGATCAACCAACAGAACAAGATAGAAAGCAGCATACATACTTTTCGCACAAAGCATCCCTCTGATATGATCTCCCATGCCAACAGGTTGTAGTTACTATCACACAAACCTGTTTTTCGGAAGATCAAAACTCAGATCTTTTTTATCTCCCCCACGAGATAGAGCGAACCGGTTATGCACACAAGGTCATCGGCACCGGCCAGGGAACGGGCCCTTGCTAGGGCCTTGCCCGGATCGTCTACGACCTCGATATGTCCATGATGCAGTTCGGCTATCGGCAATACATCCTCGAGAGAGGCGGCCCTCTCCTCGTTCGGTTGCGTTAAGATGAGTATGTCCGCCAAGGGAAGCAATCTCTTCAACATCCCGGGATAGTTCTTATCACGAAGCACACCGAATACAACTATCAATCTTCGGTAAGAAAAGTCTTTCACCAGGGCATTGCACAGAGACGAGATCCCGGCAGGATTATGCGCCCCATCCAAGACAATCCGGGGATCACGGGAAATTAGATCCAGTCGTCCCTCCCATCTGACATCCCGTAACCCTTCAATGATGGAATTGTCATCAATGGTCATACCTTTTGTCGACAGCAGATCAACGGCCGCAATGGCCAGCGCTGCATTTTCAGTTTGATGTCTGCCGGTAAGAGAAAGGGCGAGACCGTTGTATTGCTTATTAATACCTTGGTAGGAAAACGTTCCCTTTCCGGACCGCCTGATTTTTATATCCTTGCCTAATCTATACAACGCCGCTTCTCGCTGACAGCATATTTCCGCAAGAGTATCGATCACTTTACGGTCTCTGGCTGCCGTTATGCACATGCCCCCTTCCTTTATGATTCCTCCTTTTTCCCTTGCAATTGATTGCAGATCGGTACCCAGGTATTGCTGATGTTCCATGGAGATATTTGTTATTATGGAAAGTTTTGGTGCTACAATATTGGTAGCATCGAGTCTCCCCCCCATGCCCACTTCAATAATCCCCATCTCCACCTTGCACCGAGCGAAATACAGGAATGCAAGGGCCGTTGCGAATTCGAAATAGGTGACGTCTTCCCTGATCTCCTCTGCGATCTGCTCTATGAGCGAACAAAGCGTATCCGTAGGAATCATCTGATGATTCACCCGTATCCGTTCCCTGAAATCGCACAAATGGGGCGATGTATAGAGACCTACCTTCATTCCCTCCTTGGCGAATATGGAAGAAAGAATTGCCGCTGTAGATCCCTTACCATTGGTTCCTCCTATGAGAATCGTGTCGAATTCATTCTGAGGATTTCCGAGACGGGTGAGAAGTCTGGATACGGGTCCAAGATCGAGATGAATTCCCTTCTGTTTCAAACTTTCTAGATATACAAGTGGATCACGCATGGGCTCACTTCAAACAAAAAAGCCACAAGATGCATACTACACCCTATGGCTTTCACAACTTTTTATCGCATAGATCAATTACCGGAAATGTCGATCCATGCCCGATCGAAAAATGCTCTTTCTTAGATCACGATGATTACTCAGGGACAACCTTGAACATCTCATCTCCGGGACGAACCCGCTCCGAAGTTTTGATACCGATATAGTCGCCTACCGTCGCCTTCTCGATCTGCTTATTATCAATTTCCATCGAGTTTATCGTGTCTTCAAAATCCGTGGTATGGCCGGTAAATTTTACGGTATCACCTACATGCAATTCTCCCGACGTAATCTTAACTGCCGCAACACTGGGTTTCGCAAAAAATTTCATTACTTCGCCAATTTTCTCTTCTCCCATAATTCACAACCTCCTCGCCAACCGTGTAGGAACCGGACTAATAAAGATTGTTACCGTATATAACGTAAATGATTATAATCCTTCCCGCGAAAAAATCAAGCGATAAAAAAGGGCAGGGTAAAACCCTGCCCCAGATAATCGTATTTCATTGCCTCTAATTGGCAGCTTTTTTCTTCTTGACACTTTTTTTCTTCTCTTCCGGTATCAACTCTATAATGGAAAGAGGTGCGTTATCGCCCACACGGTTTCCTATCTTAACTACCCGCGTATACCCTCCTTCTCTTTCGGTATACCGAGGTGATAACTCCTCAAATACTTTCTTCGTAACACTATTATCCCTGATAAAAGACAGGGCCTGCCTCCGCGCATGGAGAGTTCCCCTCTTGCCCAGCGTAATCATCTTATCGGCAACACCCCGTAATTCCTTCGCCTTCGCATCGGTTGTGGTGACTTTTTCATGCTCCAAGAGAGAAGTGACTAGATTTCTCATCATAGCCTTCCTGTGGCTTGAAGTCCTGCCAAGTTTTCTTCCGGCTTTCCTGTGACGCATTGAGCATTATCCCTTCAAATGTTATTCTTTTCCATCTTCATCATCCGTGGTGGGAGGATGAAAATCCACCTTGCTCCCAAGACTGAGCCCCATTTCGGAAAGTATCTCTTTTATCTCATTCAAAGATTTTCTACCGAAGTTCTGTGTCTTGAGCATCTCCGCTTCCGTCTTCTGTACCAGTTCACCTATGTACCGAATACCGGCATTCTTCAGACAATTAGCCGACCGCACGGATAGCTCCAGATCATCGACCCCTTTCATAAGGTTTTCATTAATATGATCTATTTCTTCCGGCTCTTTCGACTCTTCAACTACCTCGCGTTCATCAAAGTTGATAAACACATTCATCTGTTCCTTTAAGATTTTAGCCGCATAGGCAACGGCTTCTTCAGGAAGAACACTCCCGTCCGTCCATATCTCAAGAACCAGTTTGTCGTAATCCGTTATCTGACCGACCCGCGCATTGGAAACCGTATAGGCAACCTTCTTGATAGGGGAGAACAGGGCATCGATGTTGATAGTGCCCTCAGCCTGAATCTGATCGGTCTCTCTTTTTGCGGGTACATACCCCCTCCCGACGTTTGCAACAAGCTCGGCCTTGAAAACCGCATTGTCTGAGAGAGTAGCCAAATGATGTTCTGGATTGAGGATCTCAACCGTTTCATCAGTGATAATATCACCTGCCGTAACGGGTCCTTCATCTGATACATCTATATTGAGCGTCCGAGGACCATCTCCGTATAATTTCAGCCGGACCCCCTTTATGTTTAAGATGATATCAGAAACATCCTCCTTGATACCGCTGAGAGCCGAAAATTCGTGAAGAGCCCCTTCAATATTAACTGACGTAATGGCAGCACCGTAAATGGAAGATAGGAGCACTCTTCTCAGAGAATTCCCCAGCGTAATACCAAACCCTTTTTCCAGGGGCTGGCAGGTAAATTCACCATACTCTGATGTATGGGTCTTTTCATCAACTTCGATTCGTCTTGGTTTTATAAGGCTGCTCCAGTTTTTCTCCATATTATTTGTCCCTCATATACTACATTGTTACTTAGAGTAAAACTCAACCACCAATTGTTCTTGGATAGGCATAGTTAACTCTTCCCGCGTGGGCAGCGCTTTTACAATACCGGCAAAATTATCTTTATCCAAATCCAACCATTCGGGTACACCACGCCTTGCAACGGTTTCTACCGCATCGACTATCGTGGCAACCGTCCTGCTTTTTTCTTTAACTTGTATCTTGTCCCCCATCTTCACCAGATACGAAGGGATGTTGACCTTTTTATCATTCACCAGAAAATGATTGTGCCGTACGAGTTGCCGGGCCTCACCCCTGGAACTCGCGAAGCCCAACCGGTACACCATATTGTCCAGTCTTCTCTCCAGAAGAAGCAGCAGATTCGTACCTGTTACACCCTTTTGTCTCTCAGCTTTTTCGAAATAGCCCTTAAACGATTTCTCTAAAAGACCAAACGTCCTTTTGAGTTTTTGTTTTTCTCGCAACTGGGTGCCGTAATCCGATGCCTTTCTTCTAAATTTAATCTGGCCATGTTCCCCGGGTATGTAACTCCTTCGTTCAAAGGAGCATTTATCGCTATAACATCTGTCTCCCTTCAGGAACAGCTTCGCACCCTCAGACCTGCATAACCTGCATAAAGATTCTCTATATCGTGCCAAAATACTCCTCCCTACTATATAATCCTTCTCGGATATGATCTCTTAAACTCTTCTTCTTTTCGGTGGACGGCAACCGTTATGGGGAATCGGTGTCACGTCTTTGATAAGACTAATGGTTAAACCCGCAGCCTGCAGCGCCCTGAGCGCCGATTCTCTCCCCGATCCCGGTCCCTTTAAAAATACTTGAACGTTTCGCAGTCCATGTATCTTTGCCTTTTTTACGGCATCCGTAGCGGTTAGCTGTGCTGCAAAGGGGGTACTTTTCCTCGATCCCTTGAATCCCTGTCCTCCACCGGACGCCCAGGATATAACATTGCCGCTCAAATCAGTAATCGTTACTATGGTATTATTAAAAGTCGACTGAATATGTGCAATCCCATCGGATATATTCTTTTTTTCCTTTTTCTTTACATTCTTCCTTGTTGGTCGAGCCATCTTTCCTCCAGATACAGCATCTGTCATAATGACAGACTACGATATTATTTTTTCCTTTTTCCACCAACAGCTTTTCTCGGACCTTTTCTTGTTCGTGCATTGGTACCTGTTCTCTGACCCCTCACAGGAAGGCCCTTTCTGTGCCGGAGTCCTCTGTAAGTTCCTATATCCATGAGACGTTTTATAGACATGGTGACCTCTCTCTTGAGATCACCTTCAACCTTGTATTCCTTATCTATAATGTCCCTTATTGCAGCTACCTGCTCATCGAGAAGGTTGTCGGTCTTTGTATCAAAATCTATCCCGGCCTCTTCAAGGATCATCTTAGACTTCGTTCTTCCTATCCCGTATATATACGTCAGGGCAATTTCCATCCTTTTATTTTTGGGTAAATCAACTCCTGCGATTCGTGCCACCTTACAACCTCCCGCTGATTATCCTTGGCGCTGTTTATGCTTTGGGTTTTCGCATATCACTCTGAGAACACCACGTCTCTTTATGACCTTACACTTAACACATATTTTCTTTACAGATGCCCTTACTTTCACGGCGTACACACTCCATTTCCGCTTTATTTTGAACGATATGTAATCCTGCCTCGGGTCAGATCATAGGGCGATAATTCTATCGTCACCTTGTCCCCCGGTAATATTTTGATAAAATGCATTCTCATCTTACCAGATATGTGGGCCAGAACCCGGTGACCATTATCGAGTTCCACGCGAAACATCGCATTCGGTAGTGGTTCCAACACCGTACCTTCAACAACTATAGCTTCTTCTTTAGCCATTCGATCATCACTCCATAAGAGCCCGAGGGTACTTCACCCTCCTATATCCTGCCGCTTAATATTACAGGTCCCTTTTCAGTGACGGCTATTGTATGTTCAAAGTGGGCTGATAGGCTACCGTCCTCTGTTACTACAGTCCAACCATCCGGTTTTGTTTTTACCCTGTACGATCCCTCATTCACCATGGGTTCTATGGCTATAACCATACCGGCTTTCAATTTTACCCCCCGGCCATGCACCCCGAAATTGGGAACCGGAGGATCCTCGTGAAGGTCTTTCCCTATCCCGTGGCCGACATAATCGCGCACTACCGAGTAACCGGCATTCTCAACATGCCTTTGTACCGCAAAGGATATATCGCCGAGCCGGTTTCCCTCCCTGGCCTTTTCTATACCGCGATACAGAGATTCTTCTGTAACCTTTATCAACCTCGATGCAGATTCTGATACTTTGCCTACCGCAACGGTAATAGCGGAATCTCCATAATACCCCTTGTAATGCACACCATAATCAAGACTTATAATGTCTCCCTCTTCCAAAGACCGTTCCGAAGGAAAACCGTGCACAACCTCAGAGTTTACCGAAGCACAGAGTGCAAAGGGAAAGCCTCCGTACCCCTTGAATGCCGGTTTCGCTCCCCTTTTTTGCGTAATATCCTCAGCGCACTCATTTAAATACAACGTCGTTACGCCAGGTTGTATTTGTTCTTTTAAACTCGCTAATACCTCGGCTACAATAGCATTGCACTCTCCCATTGTTTTCACTTCTTCGGGAGATTTCAGAATGATCATCTGGTATCTTGCCTCACACGCGTGTCCTCGAGCACGAGATATCCATTAACGCCTTCTGCCTATCCTGCCTTTTTTCATAAACCCTTCATATTGCCTGGTAAGCAGGTGGGTCTCTATTTGACCGGCCGTGTCAAGGGCGACGCCGACTACGATCAGGAGAGCCGTGCCTCCGAAATAAAATGGAACATTAAACTGGCTTATCAGGATGCTCGGCAGGACGCATACTGCAGATACATATATGGCGCCACTGAAGGTCAGTTTCGTCAGGACACTGTCTATATACTCGGCAGTCTTCTTACCCGGTCGTATCCCCGGGACATATCCGCCATTCTTTTTCATATTGTCGGCCACATTCGCAGGGTTGAATGTGACTGCCGTATAAAAATAACAGAAGAATATTATCAGTACCACATATAACAACTCATATACCAATCTCCCGGGCATCAGGAATCCCGCCATCGATTTCATCCACGGATGAGGGATAAAATTGGCGATAGTCGCGGGAAACATGATTATGGATGAGGCAAATATCGGTGGAATAACACCGGCGGTATTTACCTTTAATGGGAGATGGGTCGTCTGCCCACCATACATCTTTCTTCCGATAACCCTCTTTGCGTACTGTACGGGTATCCGCCTCTGTGCGCTCTCGACAAACACAATGACACCGACAACAGCAATCATCAGCACAAAGAGGATCACGACAAAGAATATACCCATCTCACCCGTTGATAAGAGGCGGAAAGTATTTACAACAGCGGCAGGTCCCCTGCATACGATACCTGCAAAGATGATCAGTGATATTCCGTTACCGATCCCTTTTTCAGTGATTGTTTCTCCCAGCCACATGATGAAGGACGTACCAGCTGTCAGCGTAATAACCGTCATCAGACGAAAACCCCAGCCAGGAGCAATAACAACGGACAGGCCCGATGGGCCCGCCATATTCTCCAGACCTACAGCTATACCAAACCCCTGTATGATACTCAGAAGAACCGTACCATACCTCGTATACTGGGTTATTTTTCGTCTGCCTGCTTCCCCCTCTTTCGACAATTTCTCGAGGTGGGGGACGGCAACCGTAAGCAACTGAAGGATGATGGATGCACTGATATACGGCATAATTCCCAGTGCAAAAACAGAGAGTCTGCTCAGAGCACCCCCTGCAAACATGTCGAAGAGTCCGAGAAGAGAATTCCTCGCCTGGTCAAAAAATGCGGCAAGGGCCTGCGTGTCTATACCAGGCGTGGGTACATGTGCGCCTATCCTGTAAACGGCAAGAAGCAAGAACGTAAACAGAATCTTCTTTTGCAGCTCCGGAATCTTCGTTATGTTTTTAAAACCACCTAGCATGAGACAACCTCTACCGTGCCACCTGAAGCCTCAATCTTTTCCCGTGCACTACGACTTATGCCATTCACCTTTACCGTCAATGGATAGTCTATGCTCCCCTTACCAAGCAGTTTGATCCCATCACCGATGCTCTTGACAATGCCTTCTGTCAACAGGACATCCACATCCACAATAGAATCCTTCGAAAATACATTCAACTGGTCGATATTGACAACAGCCATCTTTTTTCCGAATCGGTTAAAAAATCCTCTCTTCGGCAACCTTCTCGTAAGAGGCATCTGTCCGCCTTCAAATCCCGGCCTGACGCCCCCGCCGGAACGAGCGTTCTGTCCTTTAGAGCCCCTGCATGAAGTTCCTCCATGACCCGAACCATCACCACGTCCGACTCTTTTTCTTGTCTTAGTTGACCCGACTGCAGGTCTCAATTCGTTTAACTTCATATGTCCATCTCACATTCTTCCGCAGCAACCAGATGGGAAACCTTTCTGACCATGCCTCGAATTTCCGGAGTGTCCTTCAGGTAAACCGTTTTATTCAACTTTTCAAGCCCCATTCCGCGAAGTACCTTTCTTTGTTTTTCCGGTCTCCCTATAGGACTTCTGACAAGTTTGATCTTAAGCTGTTTCACGACCCATTCCTCAATAGTATATCGTATATCGTTAAAGTTCGGTTATCTCTTTTCCCCGTAATGCGGCTATCTGTTCTGGATTTCTCAAGTTCCTCAGTCCGTCCATAGTTGCTCGCACAAGATTATGGGGATTATGTGAACCCAAGCATTTTGTCAAAACATTTTGGACTCCTGCCACTTCCAAAATGGCCCGTACCGCACCCCCGGCTATAAGGCCCGTTCCTTTGGTGGCAGGTTTTAACAGAACTCTTCCAGCCCCAAAATGTCCTATTATCTCATGGGGTATCGTACCTTCCGTAATGGAGACCTTGACAATACTTCGCTTGGCCATCTCCATACCTTTTCTGATAGCTTCAGGAACTTCATGGGCCTTTCCCAATCCTACGCCAACAGAACCGTTTCCATCACCAACCGCCACCACGGCACTGAATCTAAATCTCCTGCCGCCCTTAACCACCTTGGCAGTTCTTTTGATCTTTATTACCTTGTCAAGAAGTTCTGTTTCTTCCATGTTTCCCTTATCCAAATCCAAGATTTATAATTTGACACCCGATTCCCTCACACCCTCGGCAAGGGACTTTACTCTTCCATGATATAGAAACCTGCCCCGGTCAAAGACGGCTTCCTTAATTCCTTTTGACAACAGGTTTTGCGCCATCAGTTTTCCGACTTCTCTTGCCGCCTCAACCTTCTTAAGACCGATCAGTTGACCCTTAATTTCTTTATCCAACGTCGATGCCTGAGCCAGAGTTTTCCCTACATCGTCGGCAATTGCCTGGACATAAATATACCTGGAACTACGAAAGACCGAAAGACGCGGCCGTTCTTCAGTGCCACATATCTTTCTCCTGACCCTCTTCTCGCGCCTTTCGCGTATCTTTTTCAATCTCTTTAGTGATGCCACAACAGCTCCCCTACAATAATTTTAACTACAGTATAGTAACTCAAGATTCGACTTATGTCCCCGCTGACTTCCCTACCTTCTTCCTCACGTACTCGCCTGCATATCTGATTCCCTTCCCCTTATAAGGTTCGGGTCTCTTCAAATCTCGTATTTCTGCAGCAGTCCGACCAACAAGTTCCTTATCGATACCTGAAACCATTATGTTTACCTGCTTGTCGACACTGATGGTTATCCCTTCGGGTATCGCATATTCCACCGGATTGGAATATCCTATAAGCAACTTCAGGACATTACCGGCGATTTCCCCACGGTATCCGACTCCGACTATTTCCAGGGACTTTTTGAATCCCGTGCTTACACCCGTTACCATATTGGAAATTAGTGTCCTCGAAAGTCCGTGCAGGGAATTTCCCTTCCTCGTATCAGCCACTGCATTTACCAAGGCTAGATTCCCCTCCACGGCAACCTCAATTCCCTCAGGGATTTCCCTGGAGAGAACTCCTTTGGGGCCCTCCGTTATCATCAAAGAACCATCCTGTCTGATCTTTACACCATCAGGAATTTCTATCGGTTTCTTGCCAATTCTCGACATGAATAACTCTCCTGCCTTATCTTATCAGCTATACAAATCTACGCTCACCACACATTGCAGAGAATTTCACCACCCACATTTAAGGTCTGTGCCTGCTTGTCGGTCATGATCCCCTTGGAAGTCGAAATGATAGCCACTCCATATCCATTTAAAACCTTTGGAATATCCTGACTGCCCGAGTATATCCTTCTGCCTGGCTTACTCACTCTTTCTATTCCGGTTATTACACTCCCCTTCGCACCGGTATATCTTAGATGTATCCTCAGCATACCATGTGTCTTTTTATCACCCTTCCTGACATCAAACCCATTGATATATCCGGTGTCCTTTAACACCTTCGCAAGGTTCAAATTCATTCGCGACAGCAACACGTCTACATTTTTAAACTTCATGCGATTCGCGTTTCTGATTCTTGTCAGCATATCGGCAACAGGATCGGTCATTCCCATTGTGCATCTCCTTTACCAGCTTGATTTAACGACGCCCGGGAGTTCTCCGTTCAGGGAACGCTTCCTCAGACATATCCTGCACATATCAAATTTCCTATAATAGGCGCGCGGCCTTCCGCACAACGGACAACGATTGTATTCCATAACAGAAAATTTTTTCTTAGCCTTGGCTTTTGCTATCAAGGATTTCTTCGCCACACCCATTCCTCCCTAATTACGAAATGGAATTCCCATTAACTTTAATAATTGTCTTGCCTCGTCGTCTGTCTGTGACGTCGTGACAATAGTAACATTCAACCCTTTTACCTTATCAATCTTGTCATAATCTATTTCGGTGAAGATGTAATGTTCATTAATCCCCATAGAGAAATTCCCCCTGCCATCAAATGACCGTGGTGAAATACCCCTAAAATCCCTTATCCTTGGAATAGCTACATTGACAAGCCTGTCCAGAAATTCGTACATCCTATCACTTCTCAAGGTCACCATACATCCTATTGACATACCCTGACGCAGTTTGAAGGTAGCAATCGATTTTCGCGCCTTTGTGATCACCGGTTTCTGACCTACGATCATTGCAAGTTCCTCAACGGCACTGTCGAGTATCTTGATATTCTGTATAGCCTCACCCAAGCCCATGTTGACTACTATCTTTTCAAGCTTGGGTACCTGCATGGGATTTTTATATCCATTCTCCTTGATTAAGGCAGGAGCCACTTCTTCATAGTAATATTTTTTTAATCTTGCCATCTGTTTTCCCCAGGTTACTCATCCAATAGCTCTTGGCATTTATTACAGATACGCACCTTTTTACCATCCTCCAACACCTTGTATCCAACTTTTACACCGTCATTACATTTGCTACAAACAAGCATGACATTGGATACATGAAGAGGGGCTTCCTTTTCTACTATTCCGCCCTTACCACTTGCAGTGGGTCTCTGGTGTTTTTTTATCAGGTTTGTCTTTTCTATTACGATGCGATTTTTTTCCCTGATAACTTTAAGCACCTTACCGGTCTTTCCCTTCTCCCTGCCGGCGATTACTTTTACCATATCATTTTTCTTTATATGCATTCGCTGCAACTCCATCAAAAGCTCAAAAAATGCTTATTTCTTATATCACTTCCGGAGCTAGGGATACGATCTTCATAAACTGTTTTGCCCGAAGTTCCCTGGCAACCGGTCCGAATATTCTTGTTCCAAGCGGCTCATGCTGATCATTTATGAGGACTGCGGAGTTTTCGTCGAATCTGAGGTATGAACCATCATTCCGACCGATTTCCTTTCTTGTTCTCACAACGACGGCCTTCAGCACGTCTCCCTTTTTTACCTTCGAATTGGGAATAGCTTCCTTAACGGAGACCACGATAACATCTCCCACACTGGCATATCTCCGCCTCGAACCGCCAAGAACCTTTATACAGCAGACCTTCCTGGCTCCAGAATTATCCGCCACCTTTAAAAAGGTTTGCATTTGTATCATAACAAAACCCCACAGCTATAAATTTCTGTTACTTCGCCTTCTCCAAAATCTCAGATACCCGCCATCTCTTATCTTTGCTTAAGGGGCGCGATTCTACAATCATTACCTTATCTCCCACGCCACAGATATTCCCTTCATCGTGGGCCTTGTATTTGGCGTGTCTCTTTATATACTTATGAAATTTAGGATGTTTTACCAGACGTTCGGTCAGGACAACAACCGTCTTATCCATTTTGTCGCTTACCACCATCCCCTGTATGCTTCTCTTGTTACCCCTGTTATCCATCTTACCTTGAGACTCCTCTTTCTCTGAGAACGGTTTTTACACGGGCTACGTCCTTTTTAACACCCTTCATGGCAGCGGAAGACTCTAGTTGCCCCGTTGCAAACCTAATACGAAGCTTGAAGAGCTCTTCAACGAAACTCTTTTCCTTTTCTTTTAACTCGTCAACGCTCAGGTCTCTGATTTCCTTAATTTTCATCAAATATCTCCCTGGAAAGAAACTTGGTCGCCACAGGAAGCTTATACGATGCCAATCTCAGTGCTTCGCGAGCAACATCCTTCGGAACACCTTCCATCTCATAGAGAACCGTACCCTTTTTGACTATGGCAACCCACTCTTCTGGAGACCCCTTCCCTTTTCCCATACGAGTCTCGGCAGGTTTTTTCGTCACTGATTTATGGGGGAAGATGCGAATCCATATCTTACCGCCACGTTTCACATGACGGGTTATTGCAATACGAGCGGATTCTATTTGCCGTGAGGTAATCCGGCCACTCTCCGTTGCCTGGAGTCCATATTCACCGAAGGCCACCGCAATTCCCTTATGGGCTTCACCCTTAATGCGTCCCTTCTGCAGCTTTCTGTATTTTACTCTCTTAGGTGCTAACATAACGATTCTATCCCTGACTTATTTTCCTGTCCGGCAAAACCTCGCCATTAAATATCAATACCTTGACTCCTATGATTCCATAAGTCGTACGGGCCTCGGCAAAGCCATAATCGATATCCGCCCTCAAGGTATGCAGAGGAACCCGACCCTCTCTGTACCATTCTCTCCTGGCCATCTCGGCTCCGCCCAATCTCCCGGCGCAGGCTACTCTTACACCTTTGACGCCGAACTTCATGGCGGTGGTCACACCTCGTTTCATGGCCCTTCTGAAGCTTACCCTTCGTACCAACTGCAGGGCGATATTCTCCGCGACAAGCTGTGCGTCCGTCTCGGGCTTGCGTACTTCCAGAATATTGATAATGACATCACCCGTCATGATCTTTTCGATGTCTTTCTTTACCTTCTCAATCTCTGTGCCCTTCCTACCGATGATGATCCCGGGACGTGCTGTATATATGTTAACTTTTGCCTTGTCGGAAGCTCTTTCAATCTCTATCTTGGATATACCCGCATGGAAAAATTTATTCCGTATATGTTTTCTGATCCGTATATCTTCATGAAGCAACTCACTGTAATTCCGTTCTGCGAACCACTTCGAGCTCCATGTTTTATTGACACCCAACCTGAATCCAATGGGATTTACTTTTTGTCCCAAACCTCCACCTCCTTATAGATTACCCTTCACCAAGCACAACCGTAATATGACTTGTTCTTTTTCGTATAGGAGCTGCTCTTCCTTGTGCCCGTGCCCTCCATCGCTTCATTGTCGGGCCCTGGTCGACATATACCTGTTTCACATACAGTATCTTTTCATCTATATTGGGATTTTGGGCTGCGTTTGCCATCGCGGACTTCAATACCTTCCGGACAATGAGCGCGGCTTTTTTACGGGTAAAACCGAGCATCGTATCCGCTTCTTCAGCCTTTTTCCCTCGTATCAGATCAACCACCAACCGTGCCTTCTGTGGTGATATACGAACATGTTTCACAACTGCTTTAGTTTCCATTCGTCACAAAACTCCACATGCTGATTCTGTTTATCTCTTTTTCAGCTTTGTTTTTCTGTCACCGGCATGACTGTAAAAGGTCCTCGTTGGCGCAAATTCACCCAGTTTATGTCCAACCATATCTTCAGTCACATATACAGGGACGAATTTTTTTCCATTATGTACCGCAAACGTATGGCCTACAAGATCGGGAATAATCATGGAACGGCGGGACCATGTCTTTATCACCGCCCTGCTTCCTGCAGACTCCGCCGACTGCACCTTTTTTAGAAGCTTCTCATTAATATATGGACCTTTTTTTATTGAACGCGCCACACTCTAACCTCTTTTCTTCACAATATACTTATCAGAATTTTTATTCTTTCTGGTCTTGTAACCTTTCGTTGGAATACCCCACGGTGTACAGGGATGTCTGCCGCCGGACGACCTGCCCTCACCACCACCCATCGGATGGTCAACGGGATTCATAACGACGCCTCGAACCTTTGGTCTCCTGCCCAGCCATCGTGCGCGACCCGCTTTTCCAATACTCATATTCTCATGATCGATATTACCGATTTGCCCTATCGTCGCCCTACATCCCATCAGAACCCTCCTGACCTCTCCTGACGGTAGACGAACCTGAGCATAGGAACCTTCCTTTGCCATAAGCTGTCCATAGGAACCGGCACTACGAATCAGCTGTCCCCCCTTACCCATTTTGAGTTCCAAGTTATGTATTAAAGAACCCAGCGGTATATTTCTCAGCGGAATTGTGTTTCCTGTCTTTATATCCTCATTTTCACCGCTGATAACCGTATCTCCCACTGCAAGGCCTAGCGGAGCGAGAATATACCTCTTTTCCCCATCTCTGTAATGAAGCAACGCTATTCTCGAAGAACGATTCGGATCATATTCGATAGCGGCAACCTTGGCGGGAATATCCAGCTTATCGCGCCGGAAATCTATGACCCTGAATTTTCTCTTATGCCCTCCGCCGATATGCCTGCTTGTCATCCGCCCCAGATTGTTACGCCCGCCGGATTTTGTTAAGGACTTTACAAGGCCCTTCTCAGGCTTCGTTTTTGTTATTTCCTCAAAGGTAGAGCATGTTTGAAATCTCTTACCCGGAGATGTCGGTTTATATGCCTTCAGTGCCATATCTCTCTAAAACCTCTTCTTGTTAAACTCCCTCGTGAACTTCTATGGTATTGCCAGGGGCGAGGGTGATGATAGCCTTTTTCGAGTCGCGTTTCCTGCCGATAATTCTTCCCATTCTCTTCTTTTTACCGGCTACATTTATCGTATGTATATCAACCACTTTTACTTTGAATATCTTTTCTACGGCATTGCGTACATCTATCTTTGTTGCCTTTCGATCCACCTCGAAGAAATATTTATTTTCTTCATCTCTGGCAATCGTACTTTTCTCTGTAACAAGCGGTTTTCTTATGACGGAATATATATCCATTATGACAATAATACTCCTTCTATCTTTTTCACGGAGGGCTCCAGAAGAACAAGATCATCATACTTGAGCAGGTCATAGACATTGATACCCTCTGATCTCAACATTTTTACATCTTTGATGTTCTTTGATGATTTTTCCAGAATGGTATTCTTTTCATCCAACACAAAGAGGGTTTTTCCCAGTTCAAACCTGTCAAGAACTTCTTTGAATTTCTTTGTTTTTATCTCATCCATGGGAAAGTCCCTGAGTATAATCACCCGATCCTCTTTTACCTTCATACTCAAAGCGGACTTCAGCGCGGCCTTCCTCACCTTTTTGGGAATCTTGTAAGAAAAATCCCTGGGTTTTGGACCAAAGACAATTCCGCCACCCCTCCAGACTGGTGATCGCGACGTTCCAGATCTCGCTCTTCCCGTACCCTTCTGGCGCCACGGTTTCTTTCCGCCACCGCGCACTTCACTTCTGCCCTTTGTAGAGGCTCCACCCGCCCTCCTGCTCGCAAGCTGCATCTTCACAACTTCATACAGGATGTGCTCATTTACGTCGGCGCCAAATACAAGATCGCTGAGCTCCAATTCGGCTATCTTAGTTTTTTCTATATCATATACGTTGAGAACCGGCATTTTACCACTTACTTTCCTTATATTTTAATAGAATTCTTGATCAAGACAAAGCCATTCTTACTGCTTGGGACAGATCCTTTTACCAGAATAAGATTTTGCTCCGGCCGTATACCGACAACCATTAAATTCTGTACCGTCTGTCGGCGATTACCCATATGCCCCGGCAATCTCTTCCCCTTGAAAACTCGGGAAGGCCACGCACTTGCCCCTATCGATCCCGGCGCCCTGTGAAACATCGAACCATGGGTTGCCCTACCACCCTTGAATCCGTGCCTCTTGACTACACCCGCGAATCCTCGGCCTCTGGTCGTCCCGACAACATCTACATATTCTCCCACGTCGAAGAGGTCAGCCTTTAGTTCCGAGCCAACTTCGTAATCGTCGGTAGATTCAAGCCTAAACTCCCTCAAAACCCTGAAACATCCCTTATCGGCTCCTTTGAAATGTCCCTTGAGGGGTTTATTGACCGCCTTCTCCTTGACCCGATCAAACCCGAGTTGCAGGGCATCATATCCGTCCACTTTACTGGTTTTCTTCTGTATGACAACACATGGTCCAGCTTCAATGGCAGTAACAGGAATAACGGAACCGTCATCCCAGAATACCTGCGTCATACCCAATTTTTTGCCTATTAATCCCTTTTTCATGACATCTACGATTTCCCATGCAATTTCTTGACAAAAAATGAGGAGATGGAGCCTATCGGTCATCTCCTCACAATTTCCAAGACTATAACTTAATCTCTACGTCGACACCGGCCGAAAGATCAAGTTTCATTAACGTATCTACGGTCGCCTGCGTCGGTTCCACAATATCGATAAGTCGCTTATGCGTTCTGATTTCAAATTGCTCCCTAGATTTTTTATCAACATTGGGAGATCTGTTCACGCAATATTTATTAATCACCGTCGGGAGAGGAATGGGACCTGCAACACGCGCACCCGTCCTCTTTGCAGACTCCACAATGTCCTGCGCAGACCTGTCAAGCAACTTATAATCATAAGCCTTGAGACGAATTCTTATCTTTTGATTTTCCATCTAATCCTCTGTCAAGTACAAGCCTTCAGCTCTTTATTCAATAATCTCGCTGACGACACCAGCTCCAACGGTTCTACCACCCTCACGGATAGCAAATCTCAACTGCTCCTCCATAGCAATGGGGGTTATCAGTTCAGCCGTAATCTCTACGTTGTCTCCCGGCATTACCATTTCCGTCCCTTCGGGCAGCGAGGCAACTCCCGTCACATCCGTTGTCCTGAAATAAAACTGCGGCCGATACCCGTTGAAGAACGGGGTATGTCTACCACCCTCTTCCTTCGTAAGAACGTACACTTGCGCCTTAAATTTGGTGTGCGGGGTGATTGAACCAGGTTTCGCCACAACCTGCCCTCTTTCAACGTCTTCCCGTTTGGTACCCCTCAGAAGGATACCGATATCGTCACCGGCCCGTCCTTCATCGAGGGTTTTACGGAACATTTCCACACCGGTACATACCGTTTTAAAGGTGGGCCTGATTCCCACTATTTCAACTTCCTCACCCGTCTTTATGATACCCCTGTCAACACGACCGGTAACAACCGTTCCACGCCCGGAGATGGTAAAGACGTCTCCAACCGGCATCAGGAAGGGTTTCTCGAGGTCACGAACGGGCTCCGGGATATACTCATCAACGGCATCCATGAGTTCCCAAATACTCTTAACATCTTCAGAATTCGGATCATCGCTCTCCAGTGCCTTCAAGGCCGAACCGCGTATAATCGGGAGATCGTCACCGGGGAATTCATAATCGGTCAGAAGCTCTCTCAGCTCAAGTTCGACGAGATCAAGGAGTTCCGGATCATCAACCAGATCAACCTTATTCATGTATACAACAATATAGGGAACCTGCACTTGTCGGGCCAAGAGTATGTGCTCTCTTGTCTGCGGCATGGGGCCGTCCGAAGCAGCCACAACCAGTATGGTACCATCCATGTGGGCGGCGCCAGATATCATATTCTTGATATAGTCGGCATGGCCCGGACAGTCGACATGAGCATAATGCCTTTTCTCAGTTTGATACTCAACATGAGCGATATTGATCGTAACGCCTCTCTCCTTCTCTTCAGGAGCGTTATCGATTGAGTCAAAGGGCATAAATTCGGCAAGGCCTTTAGAGGCCAGGTGCTTTGTTATAGCCGCAGTCAATGTAGTTTTTCCATGATCGACATGTCCGATGGTTCCAATATTCAAATGTGGTTTTGTTCTTTCAAATTTTTTCTTCGCCATAACCATTACCTCCTTATGTCCTTATAATTAAAAATGGTTAATTGATTCTCTAATCACAAACTGTATTTTAATTGTCTATCCCCGTAAGATTTCCCGTTTCGTCTTATGTACACTCGCAGAAACCAGCCGGAATCTCAAATCGAAAGCGTGCCCTAAAATCTGTAATGGGCAAATGCCTTGTTCGCTTCAGCCATTTTGTGAGTGTCTTCTCTCTTCTTGACAGATGCGCCCCTGCCTGCTGCCGCATCCATCAATTCAGCCGCCAACTTTTCTTTCATACTCTTACCGACACGCGCATTGGCATTCCCTATCAACCACCGGATCGCAAGGGCTATTCGCCTGTCCGGCAACACCTCTGTGGGAACCTGATAGGTGGCACCTCCGATACGTCTCGATTTAACTTCAAGAATAGGCTTCACGTTTTCCATAGCCTTTTCAAACACTTCAAGGGGCGATCCGTTTACCTTATGTTCTATCGTGTCAAAAGCCCCATACAGTATGGACTCTGCAACACTCTTTTTCCCCTCCTTCAGCAGGTTATTAATAAACCTCGCCACAAGGGTGCTGTTGTACTTGGGATCTGCCTGTATCTTTCTCTTTGCTACTACTCTTCTGCGCGGCATATCACTATTCCTGTCTATTTAGGTCTTTTGGAGCCGTATTTCGACCTGCCCTTTTTCCTGTCCTGAACCCCGACAGCGTCCAGAGAGCCCCTCACGATATGATATCTGACTCCCGGAAGGTCTTTAACTCTTCCGCCCCTTACGAGAACAACAGAATGTTCCTGAAGATTATGCCCTATCCCCGGTATATACGAGGTAATTTCATAGCCACTGGTAAGACGCACCCTTGCCACCTTTCTAAGGGCGGAATTAGGTTTCTTGGGAGTAGTGGTATACACCCTCACACAAACTCCTCTTCGCTGGGGACAACTGGCAAGTGCCGGGGCAGATGTTTTCTTCTTTATCTTTGATCTACCCTTGCGTATCAACTGGTTTATCGTAGGCATTGTACCTCCAAAACTCTCTCCATTTCTGTCTTTTTCACACGACTCACAACAAAGGAACGATTAGTATCAATTCGCCACTTGACTGTCAAGGTTTTTCTCCATATTTTCTTCATTTATTTGCTGATTTTCAGAAATTTGATCCGCATTCCTCACATCGATTCCCAGTTTCTTGTACATGGGAAGTCCCGTACCGGCAGGGACCAGTCTTCCCATAATTACATTTTCTTTAAGTCCCCTTAAATAATCAACTTTCCCGGACAGGGCCGCCTCGGTAAGTACGCGGGTCGTCTCCTGGAAAGATGCCGCCGAGATAAAACTGTCGGTATGAAGTGATGCCTTGGTAATACCGAGGAGCACAGGTACGGCTGTGGCCGGTCTTCCGTCCCGTCGGATTGTTATCTCGTTTTCCTCTTCAAATTCGTTTTTATCAACCTGCGCATCCACGAGAAATGTGGTGTCACCGGCATCGGTTATTCGTACTTTTCTGAGCATCTGTCGCACGATAATCTCTATGTGCTTGTCATTGATTTTCACCCCTTGCAAACGGTAGACCTCCTGCACCTCGTCCACCAGATAGCTTGCCAGTTCCTTCTCACCTTTGATATTCAGAATATCATGGGGATTACTGGAGCCATCCATCAGGGCCTGACCTGCAACAACCCTGTCACCTTCCTGGACACTGACATGCTTACCCTTGGTGATCAGGTATTCCTTGGGTTCACCGACATCAGGCGTGACTATTATTCTTCTCTTCCCCTTTACATCCTCACCGTATGAGATTTCCCCATCGATCTCGGCTATGACGGCAAACTCTTTCGGTTTCCTGGCCTCAAAGAGTTCCGCAACACGGGGGAGACCTCCTGTAATATCCTTCGTTTTTGTGGTTTCTCTGGGGATCTTGGCAATGATATCTCCTGCACTTATCTCATCGCCCTCCGCAACGCTGATGTTCGCCCCTATCGGCAACAGATGTCGTGCAATTGTATGCGAGCCCGGAACCCTTGCCGTTTTTCCATCTTTGTCCTTTACTGAAACTCTGGGACGCAGGTCAGCAGCCTTGTATTCCACAATTACCTTTCTCGAAAGGCCGGTAACCTCATCAACCTGCTCCTGCATCGTTTTCCCTTCAACAATATCTCCAAATTTAATCGTCCCATCAACCTCGGAGAGAATCGGAATCGAATAGGGGTCCCATTGAGCAATCAAGGTACCTGCCTGTATCGCATCCCCTTCAGCAATCCGTAAGTGAGCCCCATAGGGAACAGGGTATTTACCACGGTTTCTGCCTTCTGCATCCAGGACATGCACTTCTCCATTTCTGCTCATCACTACGGTTTCACGATCCTTGTTAACAGCCACATGGAGATCAACGAATTTGAGTACCCCGTCATGCCGTGCCTCCAGCGTGGAATGTTCTTCAAATTTAGCCGTACCACCTATGTGGAACGTTCTCATGGTCAACTGTGTTCCGGGTTCACCGATGGATTGCGCCGCGATGATGCCAACGGCCTCACCTATATTCACCAGGTGTCCATGGGCCAGGTCTCTTCCGTAACACCGCATGCAGATGCCGTACTTCGATTTGCAGGTCAGAGGGGACCGTATCAGTACTTTTTCCAACCCCGCTTTATCGATATTTTCCGCAAGTGTTTCGTCAATCTCCTGATTCGCCTTCACCAGGATTTCTCCGGTAAAGGGATCTTCTATATCTTCCAAGGCAACCCGTCCAAGGATACGTTCGCCCACTGTTTCTATTATTTCTCCACCTTCGGCCAGTGCTGAAACATAGATCCCATCAAGAGTGCCGCAATCCTTTTCCATAATAATACTGTCCTGCGCCACATCAACAAGCCTCCTCGTGAGATATCCTGAATTTGCCGTCTTAAGTGCCGTATCGGCAAGACCCTTTCTGGCACCATGGGTAGAGATAAAGTACTGCAGGACCGTAAGGCCCTCCCTGAAATTGGCGGTAATGGGTGTCTCTATGATCTCCCCCGACGGTTTTGCCATCAGCCCTCTCATACCGGCAAGCTGTCTCGTCTGAGCCGCACTTCCACGGGCACCGGAATCGGCCATCATATAAATCGAATTGAAACTCTCGACCTTGTGATTCTCTCCATCAGACCCTTCCAATTCTTCGGTTCCGATACCACGCAACATGTCATTGGCAACATTTTCAGTGGCATGTGCCCAGATATCAATAACCTTATTATACCTTTCACCGTCCGTTATCAGGCCGTCCATATACTGCTTTTGTATTTCCACGACATCTTTCTGTGCTGTTCCAACGATATCGTTCTTGCTGTCCGGAATGACCAGATCGCCGATGGCGATCGACAAACCGGATAAGGTGGCGTACTTGTACCCGAGATCTTTTAACCGGTCCGCCAAGATAACCGTCGTTTTCGCCCCGGAATGCCTGTATGCATAGTCGATCAGGCCGGCTATCTGTTTTTTGTTCATCACCCTGTTAATAAGATCAAAGGGGATCCCGTCGGGAATAATCTCATAGAGCAACATTCTGCCCACGGTGGTGTCAACCGTGTGCCCGTCCATCCGAACCTTTACCCGTGCATGAAGATCAACCGCATTCGCATCATAGGCGCATCTCACCTCACCGGGGTCGGAGAAAATCATCCCTTCCCCTTTGACGAACTCCCCCGATCTGGTCATATAATAAATGCCGAGGACCATATCCTGACTGGGAACAATGATAGGCTTGCCGTTTGCCGGTGAGAGTATGTTATTGGTGGACATCATGAGGCACCGTGCCTCCACCTGGGCCTCTACCGACAGCGGTACATGCACCGCCATCTGGTCACCATCAAAATCCGCATTAAATGCAGCGCAAACGAGAGGGTGAAGCTGTAAGGCCTTCCCTTCGATAAGGACCGGCTCAAAGGCCTGGATACCGAGTCGATGGAGTGTTGGAGCACGGTTCAGCATTACGGGGTACTCCTGCACGACCTCATCCAAGACATCCCATACTTCCGAGACCTCTTTTTCGACCATCTTCTTCGCACTTTTTACGGTCGTAACATATCCCTTTTCTTCAAGTTTGTTGTAAATAAAGGGCTTGAACAATTCCAGCGCCATCTTTTTGGGAAGCCCGCACTGGTGCAGTCTGAGATCGGGCCCCACCGTGATCACGGATCTTCCTGAATAATCAACCCTCTTTCCGAGCAGATTCTGTCTGAATCTTCCCTGCTTACCTTTGAGCATATCCGACAGAGATCTCAAGGGTCGCTTGTTTGAACCCGTAACCGCTCGACCGCGCCTGCCGTTGTCAAACAGACAGTCAACGGCTTCCTGGAGCATTCTCTTTTCATTCCGGACAATAATTTCCGGCGCATTCAACTCGAGGAGGCGTTTTAACCGGTTGTTCCTGTTGATGACCCTCCGGTAAAGATCATTCAGATCAGACGTGGCAAACCGTCCGCCATCCAGTGGAACCAGGGGTCTCAAGTCCGGTGGAATTACCGGCAACACGGTAAGGGTCATCCATTCAGGCCTGTTGCCTGAGCTTTTCAATGATTCTACAACCTTCAGCCTTTTTGTGAGTTTTGTCTTTTTCGTCACCGAAGTAGCGTCCTTCAGCTCGGTCCGGAGTTCATCACTCAGCTGATCCAGATCAATCTCTTCCAGAAGCTTCCGTATGGCCTCAGCGCCGATACCCGCTTCGAAGGACTCTGCGCCGTATTCTTCCTGCGCTTCCCAATATCTATCTTCAGAAAGAAGCTCTTTCTTTGCTAGGGGAGTGTTCTTTGGATCGATGACTATCCACGACTCGAAATACAATACCCTCTCTAATTCCTTGAGCGTCAGGTCCAGGACATTGCCGATCCTGCTGGGTAGACTCTTGAGAAACCAGATATGGGCGACAGGTGCGGCAAGAACGATATGTCCCATTCTTTCCCTGCGTACCTTCGACTGGATAACCTCAACTCCGCATTTTTCACACACCATACCCCGGTGTTTCATTCTCTTATAGCGACCGCAAAGACATTCGTAATCCTTGACTGGTCCAAAGATTTTCGCACAGAACAGACCGTCCCGTTCCGGCTTAAACGTTCTGTAATTTATAGTTTCAGGCTTTTTAACCTCTCCCTTCGACCACGAGATTATAGCTTCCGGTGAAGCCAGCGACACCTTGATGGCATTAAATCTGATAGGGTCTTTAGGTTTCTCGAAAAAACCGTAGATATCTTCCACTGGATACAGCTCCCTTTTTTGTTAAGTTCCTCGATGGAGGAATTAGTCCAAATCCTCTAATAATTCCACATCAATAGCCAAGCCCTGCAATTCCTTTATCAGTACGTTAAAGGACTCCGGCAGACCGGGCTCCAAGGTATGTTCCCCCTTGACTATAGCCTCATACATTCTCGTCCTACCCGCCACATCATCCGATTTGACCGTAAGAAATTCCTGCAATGCATAGGCTGCGCCATAAGCCTCAATCGCCCATACCTCCATTTCACCTAATCGCTGACCGCCAAATTGTGCTTTTCCACCAAGCGGTTGTTGCGTCACCAGAGAATAGGGTCCTATGGATCTCGCATGAATCTTATCATCGACGAGATGGTGAAGCTTCAACATATAGATCATCCCCACCGTTACCTTCTGATCAAAAGGCTCCCCCGTTCGGCCATCGTACAGTTGTGTCTGGCCCGTTTCCGGCAGACCCGCAGATCGGAGCAGATCTCGTATTTCATCCTCATGGGCGCCGTCAAAAACCGGAGTGGCCAGCGGGATTCCCTTCTGCAATCTTTGAACTAATTTACCGAGTTCATCGGGGGTGGCTCCATCCACAAAATCATTGATTTCGTGAGAAGCATATATCTCCTTCAGTTCATTTTTTACCGCACTCATGCCGACTCTTTCCGCAAGGTCCCGTATCTTTTCGCCCAGCCCCTTTGCCGCCCATCCGAGATGGGTCTCGAGAATCTGGCCTACATTCATACGAGAGGGTACACCAAGAGGATTCAATACGATATCGACGGGTGTCCCATCTTCAAAGAAAGGCATGTCGGCTTCTGGAAGGATTCGGGACAGCACTCCTTTATTACCGTGCCTACCCGCCATCTTGTCGCCGACAGAGAGTTTTCTCTTTATGGCTACATAGACCTTTACCAGTTTGATCACACCGGGGGGCAGTTCATCGCCCGTCCGTACCGTTTCAATCTTTTCCGCAAAGAACGTTTCGATGGATTCTATTCTCTTATCGAGACCACCCAATAAGGATCTCACCTTCTCTTCAGTCTTGTAATCATCTATCGTTATATCTTTCCAGAACCTGAAGGGGATAAGATCGAGGATACCGTCGGGTATCGTTTCCGACTTCTTCAGAAATACTTTCTTGCTATCCGGATCGGCCAGCTTAGAAGCGGAAATTTTTCCTGCAAGCAATTGGGAAATCTTGTTCTTCACATGATGGGTAATAATTCTGATCTCATCATCCCTGTCCTTTAAGAGATTATCGATCGCTTCATCTTCTATCGTTTGAGACCGGCTGTCTTTTTCGGCACCTTTACGGGTAAATATCTTGGCATCAATAACCACTCCCTCAACACCGGGTGGCACTCTCAGGGATGTATCCCTGACGTCACCAGCCTTTTCTCCGAATATGGCACGGAGGAGCTTTTCTTCCGGTGACAACTGGGTTTCGCCCTTCGGGGTAACCTTTCCTACAAGGATATCGCCCGCTTTTACCGAGACTCCCATACTGACGATACCGCTTCCATCCAGGTTTCTCAGGGCGTCTTCCCCCACATTGGGGATATCCCGTGTAATCTCTTCTTTGCCCAGTTTCGTATCCCTGGCCACCGTCTCAAATTCTTCGATATGCACGGAGGTATAGATATCATCCTTTACGACTCTCTCACTGATCAAAATGGAATCCTCGTAGTTGTATCCACCCCACGGCATGAAGGCAACCATAATGTTTCTGCCCAGTGCCAGTTCACCGTTATCGGTAGCCGGACCATCGGCTATGATGTCCCCCTTCTTTACCCTGTTCCCCTTCTCCACGATTGGCTTATGGTTAAAGCAGGTATTCTGGTTGGAACGCTGATACTTAATGAGATTATATATATCGACCCCGATATCGGATTCATCTCCTCCCTCTTCGGTATCACGTTTGATCACAATCCTCGCTGCATCAACATCCTCAACGACACCGGATCCCTTTGCCACGATAACGGCTCCAGAATCCCTGGCGACAACCGCTCCCATGCCCGTTCCCACAAGGGGCGCCTCCGGTTTCAACAGCGGAACGGCCTGTCGTTGCATATTTGACCCCATCAGGGCCCGGTTGGCATCATCGTGCTCCAGGAATGGGATCAATCCGGCAGCAACCGAAACAAGCTGATTGGGAGACACATCCATCAGGTTTATTTCCCCTGGGCTTGCGATTATGTAATTCCCTCCCTTTCTTGCCGTAATAAGCTCCTGAGTAAATCTATCTGCTGCGTCAAGGGGCACATTTGCCTGCGCTATGATATAATCCTCTTCTTCCGTAGCGGTAAGATACCGTATCTTATCAAGGACCCTTCCTCCTTCCACAACCCGGTACGGAGTCTCTATGAAACCGAAATCATTAACACGGGCATAGGTACTCAGAGATATGATCAGACCGATATTCGGGCCTTCCGGCGTCTCGACGGGACACACACGCCCATAGTGTGTATTATGCACATCCCGCACCTCAAAACCTGCCCGCTCGCGCGTAAGACCGCCGGGACCGAGGGCCGACAATCTCCTCTTATGCGTAATTTCCGAAAGGGGATTGGTCTGATCCATGAACTGAGACAGCTGGCTGCTCCCGAAAAACTCATTCACGACAGCGGTAGCAGGTTTGGCATTGATCAGATCGTGGGGCATCATGGTTTCTATATCAAGAAGGCTCATCTTCTCCTTGATGGCGCGCTCCATTCTCACCAGTCCAATCCGGTACTGGTTTTCTATCAATTCTCCAACGGACCGGATCCTTCTGTTTCCGAGGTGATCGATATCATCAACACTGTAATCGGGGACGCCATTCTTCAGGTTGATAAGATACCTCACAGATTCCATGATATCCTCTCGACGGAGCACCGTCACGTTGGATGGGACATCCATGCGAAGTTTGTAATTCATCTTGACGCGTCCCACATCAGACAGATCATAACTGTCGTTAGTGAAAAAAAGACTGTTGAAAAATCTGCGAGCGGTTTCCAAGGAGGGCGGATTAGATGGACGTAATCGTCTGTATACATCCACAATTCCATCCTCTTCACTCTCTATCTTATCCATGAGCATGGTATTTCTGATATAGGCATTCGTCCCTTCTTCATCGAGCCGGATAAACCTGACTTCCGTAATATTTTTTTCGCGCAGCAATTCCACGCCATCTTTGTCCAGATCATCGGCACATTTGAGAAAGACTTCACCGGTCTCAGGATCGACGACATCGGAAGCGAGGATCTTCCCCACAATGTAGTCCGCACTCACCTCCATGTACTCCATGCCTGCATCAGTCATCTTTTTCAGAGAAGCCTTTGTAATCTTCCT
Organism: Syntrophales bacterium; assembly: GCA_036825195.1. Lineage (GTDB taxonomy): Bacteria > Desulfobacterota > Syntrophia > Syntrophales > UBA2210 > UBA2210. The sequence continues at coordinate 4,094 of DAISYQ010000010.1, read as the reverse complement.
TCCCTTTTTGAGCAACACCTCACCGGTTTGCGTATCCTTAATATCTTCCGGCACCCTTTCACCAATGAGGCTGTCCTCCACCATAATGGAGATGTTATCGCCATTCAGGAAAACCCTCTCAATATCATAGAAGTACTCCATCAGCTCTTCGTTGGAATATCCCATAGCTTTGAGGAGTACCGTGACCGGCATTTTCCTTCTTCTATCTATTCTGGCATAGAGGAGATCCTTCGGATCAAACTCAAGATCAAGCCATGATCCTCGGATGGGTATTATTCTCGCCGAATAGATGAGCTTTCCACTCACATGGGTCTTTCCCTTGTCGTGGTCAAAGAAGATACCCGGCGACCGATGTAGTTGACTGACGATCACCCGCTCGGTACCATTAATATTAAAGGTACCCTTATCGGTCATCAAGGGAATCTCGCCGAAATATATCTCCTGCTCCTTTATATCCCTTATAGTTTTCTGTTCACCGCTTCGTCCGTTATTGTCGAATACAACAAGCCGAATCACAACCCTTAGCGGGGCATTGAAGGTCAACCCCTTCTGCGTACATTCCCTGACGTCATATCTGGCATTTCCTATCTTATAACTGACAAATTCCAGAGAACATTTTCCCCCAAAATCAACGATGGGGAAGACGCTTTTAAAGGCCCCCTGCAGCCCGTAGTTTTCCCTCTCTTCAGGCTTGACATCGGCCTGGAGAAATTTCTCATATGATTTTTTCTGAATTTCTATAAGATCGGGTATCTCAACGATCTTCTTTATGCGGCTGAAACTTTTTCTATAAGTACCCATGATGATCCTTATAATGAATTATCCTTCATAAAATAGAGAAGCCAGAATAGAAAAAAACATTCTTTAATTTCTTTCTGACCTCTGGCTTCCGGACCCATACTATCGAATCCCATTATTGTTTTTTAGTGACTTCGTGGTATTCTTATTTAATCTCCGCAGTAGCGCCTACTTCTTCCAGCTTGGCTTTAATCTCTTGAGCTTCTTCCTTAGATACTCCCTCTTTCACCGGTTTGGGAACACCCTCAACAAGGTCCTTCGCTTCCTTGAGGCCCAATCCTGTTATAGCCCTGGCAACCTTGATAACTTGAATTTTTTGATCACCGAATCCGGTGAGGATAACATCAAACTCAGTCTTTTCTTCTGCCGGGGCTGCCGCCGCTGCCGGTCCGGCCGCCGCTACAGCTGCCACCGGAGCAGCTGCGGAGACACCAAATTTTTCCTCTAATTCCTTCACAAGTTCCGACAATTCAAGAACCGTCATATTCTCGAGAAAACTGACAACTTCTTCTTTTGTTAATTTTTTTGCTGTAGCCATCTTTTGCCCTATCCTTTCCTGTATATCTAATTTTTTTCTTTATTAATTCTATGTGCCTCAAGCACCTGCACGAGCCCTCGGGGAACTGCGCTCAAAACCGTAACAAGTTGTGTTTGAACTCCTACCAAGACAGAAAGGAGTTTCCCTAACAGAACATCCCTGCTCGGCAATTCGGCCAGAGCCGATATCTGTTCCTTGGTTAACAGTTTACCGTCCAGAACACCGGCTTTTATCTCAAGCTTCTCATTCTTTTTGGCAAACTCAACAAGTATCTTCGTCGGTTCAACCACATCTCCAAAGTTCATCATAAGAGCCTTGGGGCCCTTGAGATGCTCATCCAACAGCGTAAAGTTCGTGTCCTTGAGAGCGATACTTAAAAGATTATTCTTCACCACCTTCAGTTCACTGTCTGCCTTACGCAGGTTATTTCTCAGATCGGTGATATCCTTAACCTTGATGCCACTATAATCCGAAAGAATCGCCAGATTCACATCTTGCAACTTTTTATGAAGCTCGGCAACAACACGTTCCTTAGTACTTCTATTCAATACATGGCCTCCTTTCAATGTTCGAATTTCAAAACATCCTGTCGCCCGGAGACGATCAAGATTCTCTGAAAGTCAGACCGCTATACAGGAAAAGATACAACGTAAACTTCCCCATAGTCTCGGCAGGCCGACCGTATGCTCGATTAAACATTTGTACCTGCTGTCTCTGACTTCTTATTCGTTTATTATTAAGCCTTTAAGGCATTCCTAACATCCACGGGATCTACCTTAATCCCGGGGCCCATCGTTGTGGAGAGTGAGATGGCTTTCAGATATGTTCCTTTGCTGGATGCAGGTTTGAGCTTCATTATGGATTCTACCAATGCCAAGATATTTTCTGTCAGCTTATTTGATCCAAACGAAACTTTCCCTACGGGGCTGTGGACAATTCCTGTTTTCTCCACTCTGAACTCAACCTTACCCGCTTTCAGTTCTTCAACTGCGTGTTTGATGTCGAAAGTCACCGTGCCAACTTTGGGATTGGGCATCAAACCGCGCGGGCCGAGAACTTTTCCCAGTTTTCCGACACTGCCCATCATATCCGGGGTGGCAACGACCCTGTCGAACTCCAACCATCCGCCCTTAATTTTTTCAACAAGGTCATCCGAACCGGCATAATCCGCTCCTGCTTCAAGGGCTTCTCTTTCCTTTTCTCCTTTGGCAAAAACAAGCACTCTCACGGACTTTCCGAGACCATTGGGCAGAACAACACTCCCTCGTATCATCTGGTCTGCGTGTTTGGGATTTACGCCCAGTTTAATGGCAACATCGGTAGTCTCGTCGAATTTCGCCCGTGCGGTTGATACCGCAAGCTCAACAGCCTCACCCAATGTATAGCGCTTCCCAGCCTCTACCTTGTCTCTCATTTCTAAAAATCCCTTACCCTTGTTAGACATCTCCACAAAACTCCAAAGTAGATTTAGTTGGTAATCTCAATACCCATGGACCTTGCAGTCCCTTCTACTGTAGCCATAGCACCCTTCATATCTATGGCATTTAAATCCTCGTATTTTATCTCAGCGATTTCCCGTAACTGCTTGGGTGTTATGGTCCCCACTTTATCTCTCTTGGGATCTCCGGCACCCTTCGCAATCTTTGCTGCCTGTTTCAACAAAACGGATGTCGGCGGCGTTTTGGTAATAAAGGTAAACGATTTATCTGCATATACGGTTATCACAACCGGTATTATCATACCCTCCTGCTTCTGCGTGAGGGCGTTATAGGCCTTACAGAATTCCATTATATTAACCCCGTGTTGGCCCAAAGCAGGACCAATCGGTGGTGATGGCGTGGCCTTACCGGCCTGAACCTGAAGCTTTATACTCGCAATAACCTTCTTAGCCATTAGATTCCCCTTTAGTGATTTCTCTTCTCAAAATTCTCTTACGGTTTCTCTAGTTTTGGACAACCTGTATAAAATCCAACTCCACAGGCGTTGATCTACCAAAGATACTGACTATAACTCTTAACTTACCCTTTTCAGGTTTTACTTCATCAACCACTCCGTCAAAATTCGTAAAGGGACCATCCACAATCCTTACATGATCTCCGAGTTCGAATTTAAACTTCGGGCTAGGCTTTAATGTGCCCTCATCTATCTTGGTTTTTAGTTGTTGGACAGATTCATCAGATATAGGCGAGGGTTTATCTCTCATCCCTATGAAACCAGTAACCTTGGGAGTGTCCTTTACTATGTGCCATGTATCATCGTTCAATTCCATCTTGACGAGGATGTACCCGGGGAAAAACTTTCTTTTTGAGGTCTTTTTCTCACCCTTTTTCAGCTCGACCACATCCTCCTCCGGTATCAGGATATCGGCAAAGTAATCCTGCATACCAAAGGTGGCCACCCGCTCCTCCAGAGAGAGTTTCACCCTGTTCTCAAAACCCGAGTAAGTATGAACAACATACCAGTTAAAAGCCATATGTTTAGCCCAAAACCAATCTGATTATTCTGGTAAGACCAAGATCTACAATGCCGAGAAAGATGGATAGGACAATAACCACAACAATAACGACAGACGTGGAGGCAAGCGCCTCCTTAGGAGTTGGCCACGTTACCTTTTTCAGCTCAACCCTCGCGTCCCTCAGGAAGCGTCTCACCTTATTGAATATCAACTTGATCTTTTCCATTGCAACAGACCCAGTAAAAACATAATGGCAGGCCAGGAGGGATTCGAACCCCCAACACCCGGATTTGGAGTCCGGTG
>DAISYQ010000009.1:0-80583 GCA_036825195.1 Syntrophales bacterium | reverse complement strand
ACGATATCGGTGACACTGCGAAGACGGTGGTGATGTGAAGATACTTGCCATAGTGCCGTCATTTAACGAAGAGGAAAATATCGCGGGCGTTATAGAATCGATAACGAAAGAGAACTCTCTCATAGATATCCTTGTCGTCAACGACGGTTCGAATGACAGGACCGGTGCGGTCGCTCGGTCTTCGGGGCTCGCACGGGTGGTGAACCTCCCCTGTAATCTCGGCATAGGAGGTGCGGTACAGACCGGATTCATCTTTGCACAGCGAGAGGGGTACGATATCGCCTTCCAGTTCGATGGTGACGGCCAGCATATTGCTTCGGAAATAGAAAAGATACTCGCCCCGGTAAGGAACGAAGAAGCCGATGTTGTGATCGGTTCGAGATTCTGTGGTGATGGCGGGGGATACCGGTCATCACCTTCCAGGCGTCTGGGGATAAAGGTCTTCGAGATTGTCAACTCACTTCTGATCAAACAGAAAATCACGGATAATACCTCCGGGTTCAGGGCGTACAATCGGAGGGCGATACGCTTTCTTGCCCGTAACTATCCAATGGATTACCCGGAGCCGGAAGCGATTCTCATTCTGGGTAAAAACGGATTCAGATTGCGGGAAGTGCCCGTACTCATGCGTAAGCGAGGAGGAGGGCATTCTTCGATATCGGGAAGCGGATCCCTCTATTACATGGTAAAGGTGCTTCTGGCATTGCTGGTGTGTTGTATTCGTCCGAGAGAGATAAAGGATTAGTGCGATGATGGCCGAAGGTATCAATATACATATTATCCAGTATATCGCGATCATGGGAAGCATCGTCTTTATCGCTTCCGTTCTGTTTCTCATCAGCAGAAGAAAGCTACGGGAGGAATTCTCGATCTTGTGGCTCGTTTTCGGGTCCGTTTTTCTCGCCTTGTCCATATGGCGGAAAAGCCTTGACGTTATCGCATCCTTCCTTGGAATTGCTTACGCCCCTGCGGCTATCTTTCTTATTCTTATAATCTGCATTATATCGATATTGATACATTTCTCCATAGCCATATCAGGACTGACCGAACGGGTTAAAACCCTCACCCAAGAGATCGGCCTGCTGAAAGAGAAGAGAGGAGTAAAGCAAGAGAATGAAGCGAACGGATGAAAGAGATCAGATCTCCACAGCCCCCTCAGGTGAAACCTTTCCTCTTCCATCATACGAAGATTATGAAAGAGAAATCGAACACCTGAAACGTATCGTAAAGCAGCAGCGCGAACTGGGCCGCGAAATAGTCGTCGTCATGGGCGTCGGTTTTGTCGGTGCGGTTATGGCCGGTGTCATTGCAGATTCTGAAGATAAAGCGACCGGCAAACCGGCAAAGTTCGTCATCGGCGTCCAGCGACCTTCGGAACGTTCATACTGGAAGATTCCCTATATCAACAGGGGAATCGCTCCGGTCGAGGCCGAGGATCCGGAGGTTGCCCCGCTTATCAGTCGTTGTGTTCTTGACAAGAAGACTCTCATGGCTACCTATACCTATGACGCCCTCTCTCTTGCCGATTGCGTGGTTGTCGATGTCCAGTGTGATTATTACAAGGAAACCTTTGGAGATGTCAGAGAGGGGAGGGCGGAGATCGCCGCCTTGGAAGAGGGGCTGAAAGTCATCGGTGAGAAAATCCGGCCGGAATGCCTTGTCCTGATAGAGACCACCGTTCCTCCGGGAACCACGGAATACATCGCCTATCCCATAATAAAAAAGGCCTTTGAAAAGAGGGGCCTCGGAGATGAGGAACCGCTCCTTGCCCATTCCTTCGAACGGGTCATGCCGGGGAGGGAATATGTCGTCTCTATTCGCGATTTCTGGCGTGTGTGCAGCGGGATTAATCAGAAGGCTCGTGACCGTGTTGTGGCGTTCCTATCGGCGGTGCTCAACGTGGACGAATACCCCCTTACCGTGCTCGACCGGCCGATTGAAAGTGAGACGTGCAAGGTCGTGGAAAATTCGTACCGAGCTGCTATCCTTGCCTATCTCCATGAATGGAGCCTCTTTGCCGAACGTAACGGGGTGGATCTCATCAAGGTAATCAATGCGATCAAGGTGCGCCCCACCCACTCGAACATGATCTTTCCCGGTCCGGGAATCGGAGGGTACTGTCTCCCCAAAGACGGCGGTCTGGGGGTCTGGTCTTACCATACGCTCATGGGCTTTGATGATGACATATTTAAAATCACACCCCTCGCCATTGATATCAACGACACCCGGTCACTCCATGTGACGGAACTCGTTCGTGACGCCCTCAGAAACATGGGTAAGATAGTTGCCGCATCCCGGATCGCCCTTCTGGGTGCCTCCTATCGTGAGGATGTGGGAGATACCCGCTACAGCGGTTCGGAGGTTATTGTCAGGAAGCTGACCGAAATGGGGGGTGAGGTGTCCGTCCACGATCCCTATGTCAAGCACTGGTGGGAATTTGAGAAACAGGACACCTATCCCGCGCCCGGTCACTCCTGGGCTCGCTTCTTCCGCAACCAGGAAAACCTTACCGGGCTGCGTATACAGCAGGATCTGCCGAGCACGCTGAAAGGAGCGGACGCGGTGGTGCTGGCAGTCAGACACCATGAATACATGTCACTGAAGCCCGATGAAATCGTTGAAATGGCAGGCAATCCGTTGGCTGTCATCGATTGTTTCGGTATCCTCGACGACGAGAATATCAAACGGTATTTTCAACTTGGATGTGAGGTCAAGGGATTGGGTCGCGGCCATGTGAAGAGAATAAAAGATTCTGTAAAGAAGGTTCCATCGTAACTCTTAAACAGGAGGCTGATACCTCATGGCATTTCGCATGACAATAGGAAGAAAATTATTCTTGAGTCACTTCCTTGCGGTATTACTTGTGTCGGGAAGTATCGGAAGCTATTTTTACTTCAATGCATCGCAGAGCGTATTGACCGGGCTGCAAGATCGGCTGAAGTACAGTGCTGCGTTCATCAGCCGGACCATCGATGCAACGGAATTGAAGGATATCCATGCCGAATCCGATATATCCAGTCCTGCATATGTGCGTAATCTGAAGAAGCTACGAGACTTCCGCCGGATGAATCCGGATATTGCCTACCTGTACATAATGCGCCGTATCGGTGAAAAGGTGTTGTTTGTCATTGACTCAGACGAGACGGAGGATCAGGCACTGCCGGGACAGGAATATACCGATCTCGTGCCGACGCTCCTGCAAGGGTTCACGGGTCTTTCCGTAGATGATACTATCTATACCGATCAGTGGGGAGCCTTTCTGTCGGGCTATTCACCCATCAAAAACGGCATGGGCGAGTTCCTGGTCGGTATTGATATGCGGGCATTGGAAGTTCAGGAAAAATTCGGCAAACTGCGCCTCTCCGGTATAATCTCGCTGATATGTTCCGTTCTCCTTGCTCTTCTGTTCAGCCGTTACCTTGCTTCCCGCTTTACCGTTCCGATTAATCTGCTGATTGCCCGATGCAGATTCATTGCCGAAGGCCGGTTGGATGACCACGTGGCATTTCGGACAAACGATGAACTGGATAATCTTATAGTAGCCTTTAACTCCATGTCAACACAATTGGAATCGTCTGAAAAGAAGAAGATTGATGCCTACGAAGCCCTGAGAAAGGCACGGGATGAGCTGGAAGTACGGGTACAGCAGAGAACTCAGGATCTCGAAGAGACGAACGGTAAGTTAAGCAAAGAGATTGCCGAACGTATCCATGCAGAAAAGGCCCTTGAAGAGGCGGCGATGACCGATCCTCTTACGGGGATACTGAATCGGCGGGCCATGATGGGATATCTCGGACGTGAAATAGCCCGCAACCAGCGAGATAACACAAACTTTGTCATCCTCCTTGCGGACATGGATCATTTTAAAGATATTAACGATACATACGGTCATGATGTTGGGGACCGTGTGCTCATAGAAACGGCAACGAGGTTCAAGAACATTATCCGCGGTCAGGATACCGTAGCTCGCTGGGGCGGGGAGGAGTTCCTCATATTACTGCCGGATACCGGTCTGGAGGGCGGCTTGATGGCCGCAGAAAAAGTACGGGGCCATATTGCGGATGAGCCCTATGTTACGTACGGGAAAAACATACACATTACCCTGAGCATAGGTGTGGCAGCTTTCAGGCCAGATCAACCGCTGGATGACTGTATCAAAGCGGCCGATACGGCCCTCTACAAAGCAAAACATTGCGGGCGCAACAGGGTAGAATGTAGCTCTATAGACTGAATCATATGAAGATATCAATAATCACACCTTCACTGAACCAGGGACAATTCATAGAAAGAACCATTCTGAGTGTCCTAAACCAGCATGGGAATTTTGAACTGGAGTATATCATTGTTGACGGAGGTTCCACCGACGATACTCTGGAGATTGTGAGAAAATATGAAGACAGGCTTACCCTGGTTTCCGGAAGGGACCGGGGTCAGTCCGAGGCCATAAACAAGGGATTCAGGATGGCATCCGGTACTATTCTCGCTTGGCTGAATTCGGATGATACCTATGAACCGGGTGCGCTGTCCGAAGTGGTTGAGAGATTCAAGAACCATGCCTGTGAATGGTGTTTCGGCAACTGTCGAAACATCGATGAGAATGATCGAGAGATACGCAGACTGATTACACGATATAAGATCTTTGAAAGCCGGCGTTATTCGTTACGGCGTCTGCTGTCAAAGGATTTTATATCGCAACCGGCCGTGTTCTTTTCGAGAAGGGTATTTCAGGAAGTGGGGCCACTCGATCTCGATCTTGAATACACGATGGATTATGACTACTGGCTGAGGATTGGCAAGAAATTTACCCCCCTTTATATTGAGAGGTTTCTGGCAAACTTCAGATGGCACGAACATTCAAAGAACGGTGCTAACTATAGAAAATCGGCTCATGAGGCATACCTTGTCGCGAAGAAGCATGCAACCAACGGAGACGGATATCAGATACTGAGGCATTACATACACTACGTAACTTTAAGTATGGTATACTGGTTTCTTTGTGCAGCACCATACGAGGGTGTCGTCATAAGAAAGTGACCGAATAGGAAGCGGATGCAGGTCTGTCCCGGAAAAGGTGCATACCAACTGTCCCAATCAGTCTTTCCATACAATCCCTTCACAGACTGACAACCAAGAAGAAGCTTTTCCCTTGACTTGGTTTCGTATTGTGTTATGAGTAGAAATATTACTCATTAAAGGGAATGCAATGGATAGCTTATTTTCAGGCTTGATATCTTCGAAGACCCGAATAAAATTGCTGATCCGTTTCTTCCTTAATCCGGAAGCAAAGGCCTATCTGCGTGAACTTGCAAAGGAGTTCAATGTATCTACCAACGCAGTACGGGAAGAGCTCAATCAGTTAACCAAAACGGCACTCCTTGAGACGGAAAAAAAAGGCCGTACCATATTGTATAAGGCCAACACGAACCATCCCCTCTTTCCCGAAATTACATCCATGGTCAGTAAAGTTACGGGAATTGATCAGATATTGGATAGCGTTATCCATAGATTGGGTGATCTTGAAGATGCATATCTTATCGATGATTATGCCGAAGGAAAAGATACCGGAATAATAGACATCGTTCTGGTCGGCAATGTCGATCAACACCATCTCAACGATCTGAGCAGGAAGACCGAACAGTATATCAAACGAAAAATCAGATCACTTGTTTTCAGTAAGAAGGAATTCGAAGAGATGGTGCCGAAATTACGGAAGCAGCCGCTTCTCCTTATCTGGGAGGCGAGAAAAAAATAAGAATATGCATGACTGTACATGATTGCAGGCCTCTGTTGTCAGCATATAGTTTTTGATTGTACATATATAACAGATCGGTTGCGGGGGACAGGGGAACGTTGAACATGTAATCGAAAGAGCGGAGCTGTATCGGGGACCCTTGTGCGTCGTGATGCGGGGATACGGGTAACGGGTAGAGACCTTTTTGTCAGTAGCGAAGAATTAATGATCAAGAGGTAACATCAAAGACGGGTATGTAGGGTGTGATCGTCGATTACGTATGAAAAGAAGTTTTTTGTCCCATAGATATGTGTCAGTGAAATTGAGGGTGAGGATTCTGCTCTTTCTCATCGATATGGTGGGTGGATTCATATTTTCCGTGGCAAAGCTGTTTCGTAGTGGATACGAAAAGTACGATCCGGAAAATATACGAAGGATTCTTATCTTTCGACTGGACGGTCTTGGAGATTTGATCCTTTCCACCGCTGCCCTGCGGGAAATCAGAAAAGGTTTTCCAAAGGCCGAGATAACCCTGGTCGTAGGCCCGTGGTCCGCTGGCATTGCCGACTGTATCCCTTTTTATGATCGTCTGATAGTTCACGATCATTTTCTGTTCAGTGTTTTCCGTGGAAACAGAAGGACAAATCTGAATGAAGAACTCGATTTCATTAAAACATTACGAAGTGGTCGCTATGATATAGGGATCGATCTGAGGGGTGATCTGCTCAGTATCATCCCTCTCTTCTTGTCGGCAGCCAGCTTCAGGTTCGCAAAGGATACGAGGGGGGGAGGTTTTTTGTTGACCCACCCAATAAACGGAGGATGCGGGCACGCAAAGGATGAACCGCTGCGGCTCGTGGAAACCCTTGGAGTGGCGGTGGCCGATAGAGAAACGGAACTGACCATTCCCGTAAAAGATGTCCAGTATATTGAAGAGTATCTGGTCGAAAAGGGGATAGAGGATAAAGATTCCGTTATCGTCATAGCCCCATCTGCCCTGTATCGATGGAGAGCTTGGCCACCGGAAAAATTTGCCCGGGTGGCCGCACTGTTAGCTGAAAACGACAATTGTGCGGTAATCCTGTTGGGCAGCCGGGAAGACCGTTACATGCTGGATGCGATTCGTTCTCTGGCCGGACCTACCATTATCAACAGCTCAGGGGAGCTAACCTTGAGCCAGGTGGCCGCGCTGATCAAACGGTCATCTCTGTTTATCGGAAATGACAGCGGCTTGATGCACATTGCTGCTGCCGTCAAGACACCCATGATTCAACTCTTTGGACCGGGAGAGCCGGAAAAATTCGGATATAGGAGCGATACAAATATCGTGTTGATGAAGGGTGATTGTCCCTACCATCCCTGTGACCAGCGAAGGTGTCGATATCAGGATCATTGGTGTATGGATCAGATATCGGTTGAGGATGTTATGAATGCAGTTCAAAGAATCATCTCTTTCAGGGCTTCTTGATGAAGAGTATCGCACGATACCGCTACGGGAGTAGTATATGAGGTGGCAGGGTAGATTATGAAAAAGCTGTTGATTATTCACGGTATCTGGAGTCCTTACAGTCACGCCAGATTTGTTGCTATCGCCAAAAATCTCAGAGACACGGAACTGACCGTTTTCTTTCAGAACTCGTCCGTAAAGTATCGAAAATGGGATGAGAAGGTAGTCGATTCTTCCTATAACATGGTATTTCTGAAGAATATCGGTGTCCCCGTCTCCGCTAATACGGCTTTTGTATGTAACATAAACTATACGATCTATCAGGATATCAGACGGTATAATCCCGATCGTATCATTGTCGCGGGATGGGACAGCTTCGCCACCCTGGCCGCTATCGTCTATGCAAAGAGGCATGACAGGGAAATTGTTTTATGGACCGACAGTACGATCCATGAGAACAGTTTCATCAGAACGGTTTCATTACCATACGTCAAATTCATCATGCGGTTTTTCGATGGTTTTATCAGCGGCGGGACGGCGGCCGCAGAGTATCTGAGGACTCTGGGAGTCAGAAGGAATGTCGAGAATTTTTATAATCCCGTCGATGTGGGGCATTTTTCGAAACAGGGGCTGCTTTCCCCTCAAACAAGACGGATGGTACGGAAGAAATATGGTATCAGCGACAACTCCAAGGTCATTATCTTTTCCGGTCGATTGGTTGCCATTAAGTGTGTGGATCTGTTGATACAGGCCTTTCTCCGTGTACGAGAGAAATTTGAAGACATTGAATTGTTGATCGTCGGCTACGGGCCTGAGGAACGTAGATTACAAAAACTGGCAGGTAGCAGCAGTCACATCCATTTCCTCGGCCATAGAGGGATTGGCGAGATTCCCATGATATATGGTATTTCGGACATTCTGGTTCTGCCCTCAATCAGCGAACCGTGGGGGCTGGTTGTAAACGAAGCCATGGCATGCGGTTGCGCCGTTATTGTTTCGGACAGATGCGGCTGTTCCAAAGATCTTATCCAGGACAACGGCATCATTGTTGAGGGAGGAAAACCGGAGCCGCTGGTTGAAGCCCTTGAGCAGCTTGTATCGTCAGAGAGCAGGCTGGAGGCGATGAAAAAAAGGGGCATAAAAATCATATCAAGGTTCAGCATTGCTTCGCTGGTAGAGCGAATCAGTTTCTTCAGGGGCTGATACATAACGGATCGAACGGTCGTTTATGGTGGAATCATAAGCATCAAAACCGTTTCGGAATTGAGACATTTGAGATCTGAGATACCATGAGGGTCGTATCGATGGGGTTATGAAGGAAATTCACGTTGCATATTGTGCAGATAACGGTTACGCCCCCTATCTCGGGGTTTCTCTTGCATCCATCCTGCTCAACGCAGGGATCGATGAAAAGCTGCATATATATATCGTCACCTCGGGGATCACCGCGGAAAATCGGGAGAAGATCGCTTCATTGAAACGGATAAAGGATTTTTCGCTGTGTTTCTTTGAGCCGAATCTTGAACTGCTTGAAGGATTCCGTCTCAAGAAGGGATGTGCCGCTGAAATGTTTTATCGTCTCCTTCTTCCGGAAATCTTATCGACCCTGGATACGGTGATCTACCTGGATTGCGATGTGATCGTGCGTCGTTCTCTGGCCGAACTCTTGGCCTATGACGTATCGAATGCCTGCCTGGCAGCGGTACCCGACCTTATCGATTATCTTCCTTTTTCATCTTGTACGCATAAGCGCCGCTTGCATGGCGATACCGATTTCTCTTATTTCAATTCCGGAGTAATGCTCCTCAATCTTGAAAGGATGCAACGCGAAGACCTCTTTCGACGGTGCATGTCTTGGTTGGAGAAGAATGCCGACAGGGCACGATACTGCGATCAGGATGGTCTGAATGCCTGTCTCTTGGGAGATTTTGTTCGCCTCCATCCCAAATGGAACGTTCAGACACCCATGTATTGGCCCGGAGTGATAAGGAATTTAAAGAAACGAACAGACACCCGTTCGGCCCTTTCCGATCCGGCAATCGTCCACTTTACAACCGGAGAGAAGCCGGGAGGGGCATACAGCTTATGCCCGTGGGGGGATCTGTTTGAACGGTACCTCCTCCATACTCCCTGGAAGGATTCGCCGGTGTTCAACAACCCGGTACCGAACGGCGTCGTCATGAGCGCCAGGCGTTTGTTGCGATGGATAAAGTTGCGCCTGCTTTGGATAGGAGGAATCGTCTTCTCCTGGTGCTGTCGAAAGAGGAACTGAAACCCGTTACTGAAGAGAAGTGCTTTCCAGAGACCACCAACTTCGACGGTTATATACACCGGGGTGTCGCGATACTGTAACACTCCCATGTTGTTGCCGAAGATCGCCGACGGTTTGAAAAGAGCGGGCTACAATACCGTTAAACGATAGTGATATCAAAACGGCGTACGGCCTGTTTGGGTTACTCCCTGAGGTACACTATCCGATACCATTGAAAAACATCTGGGGGCCATAGTATATGCAACCTTGCAGGTAATGACCCCATAAAAATGTTTGAAGGGAGAAACGGTCAGTTCATAATTATGATGCATGAAGCAGCAAATCCGCTTGTCAGTGTAGCCATCCTCACATGGAATCGCCGCCGGTATGTCCTCAAAGCGATTGATTCCGTGCTGCGACAACCCTATCGTCCCATTGAAGTCGTTGTCGTGGATTCCGCTTCTAACGACGGAACCGTAAAAGCCGTTCGGACAACCTATCCGGAAGTACGTGTCATACGGCTCAACAGAAATCTCGGTGCCGTGGAGGGAAGAAATATAGCTCTGGCAAGTTGCCGGGGAGATATACTGTTCTCTCTGGATGATGATGCCCGAATACTGCCGACCACCTTGGCGTTCTGTGTTGAGCGACTTTTAACGGATGAGAGTCTGGGAGTCATTGCCTGCCGGGTTATTGAGTCGGGAAGCGATCCCGATCTGAAAGAAGGCCACACCTTTTTCTTTCCTGAAGGAGGGTTTGCAGTGAAACGAGAGGTTATTGATAAAGTAGGGTATTTCCCTCACGATTTCTTCCGGCAGGCCGAATCGACCGATATGACCCTGCGGATTGTCGAGGCGGGGTACTCAGTCCTTTTGTACAACAAGGCAGTAATATATCACGAAAGGGCGTTGATCAACAGAGACGAAAAGCTGTACATGTTTTATGGATGCCGGAATGAGATCTTCACCGTAATCAGGAGGTACCCTCTGGCGATCATGCCTCTGGCATGTCTCTGGAAAATCTTTGTCTGGAATGTGACCGGTGCCGAGAAGCACGCCCTTCGATTTACGCTGAAAGGTTCCATTGCCGGAATGGTGAGGCTCCCTCGTCTGCTTATGCAGAGAGAACCCGTGTCCGTACAAACGATAAAGAAACTGATGCGTCTCAAGAAATCATTCCGATAATCAGGTACAGAATGGTTTTTCCTGGAGTTATAAATAATCCGAAATGGCAATGATGACGAAGGATAGGATAATCAAAAACACCCTTGCACTATTCGCTGGGACTGCGGTGGGGTATGTCTTTTCCTTCCTCCTTATGGTCTGTATAGCGAGAACTCTGGGTGATGTGGGGGTCGGACAGTATTCATTCCTCTTTGCCTTTGGATATCTTATAACGATTCTGTGCAATCCCGGTATGGAATATCTCATCACCAAGGATGTACCGGCGAACAAGGATATTACTACCCGATACGGAACTAACCTCCTGTCAATGAAAGCGATACTTGCGGTTGTTTCGGTCGTTGTCTCGTTTCTTCTTCTTGCGTCTATCAGGGATGATGTTCTGATTATCAAGAGTTTCATGATCGTGGCGGTAATTTACGGTATTGGTACCGTAGGATCGGTCTTTGGAACCATCCTTAACGCTAATGAAAGAATGGACCTGACGGCGTTGATTGACGTCATAGAACGGGCGACGGCACTCTTTGCCGGCGTGGTACTCCTCTATGTAACCAGATCGCTTCTGTACCTGGTTTTGGCACTCCTCATTTCCAATCTGGTCAGACAGTTTTTGTACTTCTTCTTTGCAAGAAGGTATTTTATTCCCAGGTTTGGATTCGACTTTGGGTTGTGGAAGAGACTCTTTGTCCGATCAGTTCCCTTTGCTCTCAGTATCTCATTTCTCTATATATATCACAGGATTGACACCGTTATGCTCTCATTGATGATCGGTGATCAGGTGACGGGATGGTACAATGCGGCCTATCGCTTGATTGACGTTATCCATTATATCCCCTACCTGCTGGTATTGGCGATCCTGCCTCCCATGGCTCAGTATTCGAGAGAAAACACAGAGGTCCTTACCGACATCTTCACGCGGTCGTTCAGGTACCTCGCCATGCTGGCCCTTCCCATAGGTGTCGGGATGTTTCTGCTTGCCCCGAGGTTGATACTGTTTGTCTTCGGAGAAGGTTTTGAGAATGCGACGCCTGCCTTGCGGATATTGATCTGGGCGGAAGTCTTTGTCTTTCTCAACTACCTGGGGGGACACCTGCTGAACATGATTGACAGACAGAAGCATTATACCGTTATTATCGGCGTGACGGTGCTTTTTAATATAATATTGAACCTACTTCTCATCCCGAGTTACCATCATATCGGCGCCGCCGCTGCGACCCTGATCTGTGAACTGGCCATCTTCGCGCTGGTCTATAGCTGCATCGGGAGATATTTTTTGAGGTTCAACCCCTTGCTTCTGGTATGGAGGCCGGCTCTCGCCGCCGTGATTATGGGTGCTCTTGTTGAAACAATACAATTTCTGCCAGTTTGGTGCATCGTGATAACGGGATGCGTCTGGTATGCCATTGTCCTTTTTATCCTGAAAGGCTTTAACAAACAGGACAAAGAGGCACTCCGTTCCGTTCTCGGTATTTTGGGTAGAAAGACATTCGATAAGAATAATTCTTAGTTCTGCTCGATTGTTCGTGAAGTTGTGAAAATATTGTTCGGCGCTCCTTGAGAGTTATTTATGTCTGGCATGCTATTTGCTTAATTTTCGTGCATAGAATGAGTTGCTGTGTGATAGATTTCACGGGTTGTACGTGATATTGCTTATTTAATATGCTAATAATATTAAGTATATTTGCGGTACGATGAATGCGTGTTCTCCGGATGCGGCAATAGCCAAACCGGTAATATTGTCGAATGGATCGGTATCAACGGCAACAAATGTATTAGGGTGCGCTGTCACGGATTCTTGGATTCCTGAGCAAGACAATCCGTTACCATAGAAACTATGGTGTATCCAAAGATCAGTATAGAGCACGTGATGCTTTAGATGTGATATTGACGCATAATGCGTTAAAATCAACGGTAAGGTGCTAATGCGTAGCGTTCTTAAAAAAGGAGGTAAAAGAGGGAAGCAAACAGTTTGTATCTGAGATTTGAATCCTATACCTTTCCCCTTGACTCGCAAGGGGAGTTCTTCTACACTTCTGCCGCGGGTGAGACTCACTGTCACCGGACAGTGAAAAGGGCAGTTGTTACAAATGAGATGTTGAGGAGAAGTACCATATGTTCAAAAGAAGTTTGATCCTGTTGATCGGAATGATCGTTTTTTCGACGCTTGTACCACCTGCCTTGATGGCCTTAACGGACGGGCCTGATGCCGGCGGGTATGTATATTATGACAGCCATGAAGAGGGCGTGATCCCCTTTGTATGGGAAAGTATACTCAATAGCAAAACCAGTGTGGTAGTACCTGAATTTCAATCTGTGGCCAAAGAAGGCGGAGAAGAGGCTATCTTATCTCATCCGATCGATATAGGGTTCACCTTTACCTTCTACGGAAACGAGTATACCCAGCTTTACATCTCCAAATATGGCTATCTCACCTTTAACGACGGACCCCGGCTGGCATCATGTAGCGTGGAACCGATCCCAACGGCGAGTACCAATAAGACGGCTAACTTCATAGCCGGGATGTGGGCATATCTCCATCCGGGCGCTTGACAGGCCAGCGTACGCTACGAACTCCGGGGGAGTTCGCCAAACAGAGAATTTGTAGTCCAGTTTTCGAATGTGCCCTATCTGTATCACAGAGACGATGAAGGCAATACATACCAATATGTGTTGTACGAAGGGTCAAATGATATCCAGGTCAACTATAGCGGTGTAACCTCTTACGGAGATGGTAGTATTTATGATGCCATGGTTGCAGGTATTGAAAATGCCACCGGCAAAATCGGCCTTCAATACCCGGGGATGGAAGCTGCCGGCAGGTATGAAAATTTTTATGTACGGTACAGCACCAATCCAGGGGGAGGCCAGGCAGTCGCTCCCGCGGTAGCGACCGGTGGAGCCACATCCGAAACAGGTGAGGCGGCTACCTTGAACGGTACCGTCAATCCCAATGGTTTCTATACAACCAGTCATTTCGAGTATGGGACAAGCGCGGAGTACGGGTCGTCAACCGCAACAACGAGCTTGGGTTCCGGGACAAGCGCCGTGTCCGTCAGTGCCGTCATAAACGACCTTGAACCGAACACGGTCTACCATTACCGGCTTGCCGCCACAAACATCGCAGGGACAACGTACGGGAGGGACAGAACCTTTACCTCATCCCTGGGATCATCGGCACACACCCTGTATTTTCCCCATATCGTCTCGACCAGTGATGATACAGGACAGGAATACACCTGGGAGACGGAGATCTGCGTCATCAATACGAGCGACAGCGAGACGCTGAACGGGGTCTTCAGGGCGTACAACAACGCGGGTTACCTCATTACCAAGATAGATCCCATATCAGTCACCTTGGATCCTCATGGGAGGAGAGAAGTAACGGTAGGTAATGAATTTACCAAACCAAATCTTATCGGCTATATCGTATTCGAATCGGATCTGGATACCGTGGAGGGGTATGCAAAGTTCTCATCCTTCTCCCCGGAAGGACGGGGAGAGTACCGTGTGGCCGTTCCCGCCGTCTCGGAGATCAATACCGGCGACATATACATCTCACATATCGCCTCGAGCGATATGTGGCTGACGGAGGTAAGTCTCATCAACACGACCCAATCGGAACAGGACGTGACCATTGAATTCGACAACGGGGCGACGACGACGAGAAGACTGTATGCTAACGGGCACACCACCTTCAAGATCAGGGATATCTTCGGCGGTGATCCCCAACCGGATATCGGTTCCGCTGTCATTACGGGTGCCAACGGCGTGGTCGGCCTGGAACTGTTCAGCAGTATCGACGACACCAGGCAACTGAGCGGCGTCCTGTTGACGGATCATACCAGTTCCACCATATATTATCCTCATATTGCCAACGGCAGCTACTGGTGGACCGGTATTGTGGCCTATAACCCGTCAGTATCGGATACCACCATAACGATAACCCCCTACTGTGCTGACGGTGTTCCTCTGACTCCTCAGTCTGTTGATATTGGTGGTCGGGAGAAATATATCGGAACAGCTGACGCACTCGATCTGCCGGTTGATGCGGCCTGGATGCAGATCGATGCGGAAAGTCCCATAACCGGCTTTGAGCTGTTCGGAACCCGAAACAATATGCAACTGGCGGGATATACCGGAGTCGGCATCAGCGGTACCAAGGGTGTCTTTGCCAAACTGGAGCGAGACGGCTGGACGGGGATTGCCTTCGTCAATCTGGAGAGCGATCCAACGACCGTCACTCTGACCGCATATGACGACAGTGGAACGGAGATAGCTACGGAAACAGTCGGTCTTGAGGGTCATGCGAAGATGGTGGACCAGGCACAAGATCTGTTTACCCACGATATCGGCGGCGCCACCTATATCACCTATGCATCTGATAGGGAGGTTGTTGGTTTCCAGCTGAACAGTTCATCCGATGAGATGATGCTCGATGCACTGCAAGGTATGTAATACCGCAGGTAAAAATCACCGCAAGGCAGGGCTGTAACGGCCCTGCCTTGTAAAATTCGGGGAGATTGTCTTCCTACAACCCCGGATTTGCCGCTTCCCGATACCCTGTTCCCCGATCTCAAGAACAGAAGCCTCAACCGATACAAAAGGTTTCAATGTGCGCACAACCGGAAATCGATCTTCGGTTTCATGTCCTGAATACGATGCCTCTCCTGAAGGACGGACGGCAATTATGAACGGCTCAAAGTTGGAAAAGATCCTTGTGTCGCCGTGGTCTGGTTTGATGATCATAGCCCTTGCGGCCCTTCTTGTTTACAGCAACACCTTCGAGTCTCCCTTCGTATTCGACGACAATACCAGTATCGTAGAGAATGCCGGAATCAGGGATCTGTCAACCTTTTCATCTTGGGAGAGATTTTTAAAACCTCGAGCTGTTGTCGATTTCACCTTTGCCCTCAATTATCGATTCGGTACACTCGACCTCTTCGGGTATCACCTGGTCAATATCCTGATACATATCGTAAACGGTTTTATTGTGTACTTCCTTGCACGTACGATTCTGAGGCTGCTTATGCGGCCTCCCGGTGCAGATGGGGAATCACCCATTGCAAAGCTTCAGGATCAGAGAGGAAGAGGGAAAGGCAACCAGAAAGAGGTAGCGAATTCGGCACCGCAACGACCGATCTTCGATCTCCAATCCGCAATTCCTGCGATATCGCTCTTCACGGCCCTCATTTTCGTTGTCCATCCGATACAGACTCAGGCAGTCACCTATATAGTACAGCGCTACGCTTCCCTGGCGGCCTTCTTCTACATGAGTTCGGTGTGGTTCTATCTTCAGGGAAGGGTGGTGAGTCAAAGGTCGAATGCCACGGTTCGAAGTGCCACAAAGCACTCACCGTTAGCCTTTTATGCCCTCTCCATTATCTGCGGTCTGCTGGCCTTTATGAGCAAACAGAACGCGGCCAGTTTACCCGGTGCCATCATTTTAATTGAGTGGATCTGCTTCGGCGGTACCTGGAGGAACCGTGCACGAAAATTCCTGTGGGTTATTCCCGTCTTCATTCTGTTTGCGGTGTTTATCCTGTTCGCCATGGGTATATTCAGGGGAGGGGAGGTAGGAAATGTGCTGGAGGATGTAGCTGAACGGGCGCGTGAAACAGAACTGGTAAGTAGATGGAGTTATCTGTGCACCCAGTTCACCGTTTTGATCATATATGTTAGGCTCCTCTTTTTCCCCGTTGGGCAGAACATGGATTACCTGTACCCCTTCAAGGAGGGTTTCTTTGACGGTCTTACGCCGATCGCCTTCATCTTCCTGGCTGGACTTGCCATACTGGCGGTATGGGTGAGGAAGAGATATCCCGTTGTCACGATCTCTATTTTCTGGTTCTTCATCACTCTCTCAGTAGAATCCAGCATCATACCCATCAGCGATGCACTCTTTGAACACAGGCTCTACCTTCCTCTCTTCGGGTTCGCCCTTTTTGCCGCCTGGCTGCCCTTCCGGCTTCTGCCGAAGAGACGTACGTACGCCGTTCTTGTCTGTATCGCGATTATCATATTGCTGGGAGTGGCTACATATCTGAGGAACGGTGTGTGGCAGGACAAGGTGACACTGTGGACCGATGTTGTGGCAAAATCTCCTCACAACATCAGGGCATGCATGAATCTCGGTAATGCCCTTGTCTCAGAGGAACGTTACGACGAGGCCCTGAAATGCTATAGTCGTGTACTGAAACGCAAGCCCGACAGCGCCAAGGCAAACAATAACATGGGGGTTATACTGGGAAAGAAAGGCGATACCGACAAGGCCGTCTCCTATTATCGGAAAACGCTGGACATCGATCCCGACTATGAGGACGCTCACTATAATCTGGGCAAGATTTTGGAAGAGTGCGGAGATCTTAAAGGTGCTGCACGACACTATTCGAGGGTGTTGGAGATAGATTCCGGCAACGTTAAGGCTCATACCAATCTGGGTGTGATCTTGTCCCGTATGGGCGATCTGGACGGCGCTCTCGGACATCTGCGCGAGGCCGTCCGGCTGGAACCCCGGAATGAGATGGCGCTCAACAATCTCGGGAGCATTCTCATGATAAGAGGCGATCTTACGGGGGCGGCCCGAAGTTTTTCAGAGGCAATCGAAATCAGGCCCGACTATACGGACGCTCATTACAATTTGGGGACTGCTCTGGCGCTCAAAGGTGATCCGGACGGCGCGATTTACCACCTATCCGAGGCGGTACGCATCGGTCCAGACAATGCAAAGACCCACTATGATCTCGGAAACCTGCTTGCGATCAAAGGGCGCCTCGACGAGGCGATCCTTCACCTATCTGAAGCGGTCAGACTGCACCCCGATGATTCCGCCCCTGTTTGCTATAATATTGCCTGCGCCTACGCACGTCAGAACAAGAGGGAAGAATCCATTACCTGGCTTAAAAGAGCTGTTGAAGAGGGGTTCGATAAATGGGAATTCCTTGCCTCTGATGCGGATCTGGAAAATATTAGAGGAACCCCATACTACCAATCTCTGCTCAGAAATCACAGTGCGATAGGCGGGGATTAGTGTCGAGAGTAAGCTACTCCTGGTTGTATTTGACCAATCCTGATCATCTTTGACCATTCCCATAACTCGGGATGTTGCCGAGGGATAGTAGAGCCCTCTAAAAATTGTCAGATATATATGAAAGAGATATAAATTATCGGTATCCGACGGGGGCAATGCATTGTCTCGAAACCTTCGTGCCAATTTCGGAAGAGTGGCATAGCTCTTGCTTATTTTTGAAGTCATGAAAGTAAAAGGAATCCATATAATAGCGGTAATAATTCTGGTGCTGTGGTTCGCTCCGAGCGTGTGGGCGGAAGATATCGGCCCATCGGAATATGAAACCGCCTTTCTTGATATGATCAACGCGGCACGGGAAAATCCACTGGCAGTTGCGGCCTCCATGGGGATGGATCCAAACCGGATAGTCCTGGACTTTCCCGAGAGGCGCGATATTATCACTGAGGGACTTCCCTCACTTACGGCCGATAAGAACCTCTACGAAGCGGCCAGGGTCCATACGGAGGAAATGCTCGAAGAGGGTTACTACGGATATGATTCCTTGGACGGCCGTACCTATGGGGATCGGATTCGAGAAACAGGGTATATCGCTGTGGCGAGTAGTGAATCTTTAGGATTATCGGGATTCTCGAATTTTATTGATCCTGCCGAGTCGGCAAGAACCATGTTTGAGCGTATGTTCCGAGACCAGCTTGATCCGACGGCTGGAGAGCAATGGACTATCCTTGATCCGGATCTTACCCATGTGGGAATAGCTCTGGGTGCGGGCACATTGAACCTGGGAGGATACACCTTTAATGCCTATATCGTCACCTGTGATTTCGGCCGGAGTCTGGACAGGGCGGGGATGCATCTTATTCAACTGATCAATCAGGCGCGTCTCAGGCCTCTCGATGTGGCGACCTCTCTCGGTATGGATCCGGAGCAGATCCTTGCGGATCTTCCCGAATTACAGGATACCTTGAAAGCGGGGCTCCCTCCCCTTACCTTCAATGCCGATCTCTATAAAGCGGCCCGGGCTCACGTAGAGGATATGCTGGAAAACGGTTATTATCTGCACGATTCTCCGGACGGACGAACCTATGAGGACCGTATTCGGGAAACAGGGTATGATCCGACGGCAATGGGAGAAATTATGGGACTTCAGTGCATGGGGTCCGATGCTGCTTTAGAAGAGCCCGAAATCCTGGTGGATCAGGTGGATCGCCTGGTATTCATCATGTTCAAGAAGCTCTTTGTATCTGAGTTACAGCCCGACACGGAAGAGAGAACCATACTCAATCCCGCCTTGAAGGAAGTTGGCGTTGGTATCATTACGGGAACGTCGAGCGAACTGGGCGGTATATGCGGGGATAACCTGCTTTTTATGGTGGCTGATTTTGGCGCGAGTATTGCAGAAAATCTTCCCTGTATCGAAGGAGTTGTCTATTCGGATCTGGACCAGGATACCCTGTACACGCCGGGTGAGGGTATCAGCCAGGTTGCCGTTTCGGTGGAAGACCTGAGCGGTGATGATACGTCACGCCCATACAATCTGTACACCGGCGAGGCGGGCGGTTTCGGTCTTCCCGTTACCCCCGGTGCCTACCGGATTTCGGTAAAAGCGGACGGGTATGAGATGGTCGAGGATGTTAATATCGAGGTTGGAGAGGAAAACAGGATGATCCAGTTCGGTGTACAACCCCTTTCTGAGGAAGATGATGTATCAGAAACAGGGGCGAATGCTGAATAAGGGTTGACAATCCTTGAACCTTTTAGTATGAGCACAAAATGATTGTTTATAACGGTCAGTGAAAAACGAGAGGAGGTGATACGGGAGGGTTATAAGTTTTTTTGGTTAGGTAGGTAAGTTTTTGGTAATAATATATTTAGAATGAGGAGGAAATTATAGAAATGAAGAAATTATTTGTTGTATTTACCGTGATGGTAGCGGTGTTCGGTTTCACCACCGGCGCCTTTTCCGCATGGGGAGATCCGATCTGTACGACCTGCCCGACTGGCGGCAAGTATGGAGAGACCTGTGAGCTGGAAAATATCCCCTGTCCGGGTGAGCAGTCAAGCTGCTATGCCTTTGATTGGGATGCCAGATATGGCTATTGTGACACGGAAGGTACCGATACGGACCAGCCCTGCCACCTGATCTTCAACATCTGTAACTGTGAAGACCCGAACGACTTTGTCGAGGGTCAGACGATCGGTGTCAAGATGACGATCCTGGTCAACGGCGAAGCCGGCGAAAACGGTGCGTACTGGGCATACGGTGCGAGCGCGAATGTAGCGTTCGGTATGTATGCCACCGAGGCGCTTGCCTGCGCCGGATCACTGGACAAAAATTTCGGTGACGGAACCTTTGTACGTTACTCTGACAAGGTAGTAATCTCCCCGGCAGTGCTTGTGGACGATCCGGACTGTACGGTTCCCTGGGCCAGCCAGGCTACCGTGATAGTAACCGACATAGATCAGGGATACACGATTACAGCGGCTGACGAGCTGAACAAGCTGAGTCACTGGAAGATCGATATCGCTCCTATCCGCACCGACCTGACGGTAACCAAGGGTGATGTTATCTCCGTTAAGATCGAGCTCCTCAACCAGGAATCGGGCGGAATCTGCGCCGACTGTACTTCAGTATGCGAGTGCACGATCGACGTAGCGGTTGTCTGCTGTGATTCCGAGGCGATTCCGCTGCCGAGTCAGTTCGGTATGTACTTCCCCTACGTGACCGACGGTGGGAGTTGGAATACGGGAATCGTCATCAATAATATCGGTTCACTGCTGCCCTGGGCGGAGGCTACAGTAGCACCCGCGGCCATGGAAGCGACCTTGATCCTGACCGATAAGAACGGCGACAAATTCACCTACGTAAAGACCGATTTCACGACGACCAACTGGGCCTTCGATCTGGGTTCCATCCTTGACGAGTTCGACGGGACACCCGCAGCCGGTCCGTGGTGGCTGGAAGTCCAGACCAACTTCCTCGTGGACGGATACTGCTACATTGAAAACACGGTATTCGGACTGGGTACCCTGCCGCGTCTGTGGTCTTCGCTGCTCCAGGTCTACGAGCAGTATGCGACGGCATTCGGTCTTCCGACCGATTTCACCGGTGGTCTTGATTTAGGTTCGTTTAAGTAACAAATGAATAGTTGCCGTATCGACCGTTGCGAATTCATACAATGGTCGCGGCACGTGATGTAACGTGAATGAGCGGGATCCTTCTTTCGATCCCGCTCATTTTTGTACGGGGGTCTTTCAGGGGACAAACATGATGAGAAAACATTTAATCCTGGTTCTTGTACTGTCACTCCTTTTGTGCGTTTCGACTCTGTTCGGCGGAACGGCAGGAGCTGCGGAATCCTTCATCCCGGAGTGGAACGTTGGCGATCATTGGACGGTGCAGGCTGTTTACCGGACGAGTCCGGAACAGGACGAATGGTCACAGCCGGTTTTCTGGGAATACGAGATCATGGATCGCATCAAAAAGGGCGATGCGGAATATCTCATTATGGAGATACGTGATAGAGACGGACTGCTGAACCTATCGTCACGGCTTCTATACCGTGTCGAAAACCTTTCCCTGGCCAGTGTGGAGATAACCAAACTGCGCCACGGTAAAGAGTCAGTCAGGGTCCTCACCCGCGAAGAGACAGCTCCGGCTGTAACGGAACAAACACTAACCCCCTATGATACGCCTGTTTTTCCTCTCATATGCCCATCATCCGTCGATTTTACGGTAACACGGCACATAGACGGTCTCAAAGCGCTCCGGACCATACGGCAGGAGGTCCGAACATCCACGGTGGATGAACTGCCGGGACAGGTGCCCGGTGAGGGATTGCTCGAGGTTACATGTATCGGAACACAAGAGACGGTTTTTACACAATGGTGGGGCAGTTCCTTTCCCTGGCCCGTGTACGGTAAAAATACAAACATGAAATACTGGCTGGTGCGGGAATGAGAAGATACAAATATCTTATTGTAATAGTACTCATCCTGCTCTCCTTCGGTCAGGCGACAACGGCGAAATGCTCGGAGTATGAGGCCGACTGGCTCCCGTGGTCGGGCTGGTGGTGGCCCTTTTTCGAAGGGGGACTTGTTACCGGAGAAGGATATAACGGGCGTCCGGCTCCTCTGGAAAAATACGATTATGTTACAAGCGGCACCTACAGCGGCCCCGCCTCGCAATACGGCTGGAACAAGTACTATGACGCCGATGCCTCGGACTGGTACGGTCTTTGTTTTGCTTGGTCCGCGGCATCTATCCTCGAAGAGGAACCTGCCCACAGGGGTATATACAAGGGCACGATCTTTGATGTGGGGGATAAAAAGGGACTCCTGACGGCGGCCTATGACGGGGTGCTTTATGATGTATATGCCATCGGCACACCAGAGGAGTTTCATAAGATATTAACGGATTATATCGGATCTGAAAAGGTCCCTGTCATCATGGACCTGGGTACGGACGGAGAAGTCTGGAATCACCCGGTGTACAAGTATGAGACGCAGTACACCCAGGACGCCGATACACGGCATTACACAACAACGATCTGGTACGTGTCCGATCAGGTCGATCCCGACTATGTGGGGTCCAAGGTATTACAAAAAACTTTTTCATATTATTTTATTC
This sequence comes from Syntrophales bacterium, assembly GCA_036825195.1. Classification (GTDB taxonomy): domain Bacteria; phylum Desulfobacterota; class Syntrophia; order Syntrophales; family UBA2210; genus UBA2210. The sequence goes on along the minus strand of DAISYQ010000009.1, from coordinate 58,319 downwards.
TGAACGGAGAGGAAATCACGGGCAGCGGCTGGGAAGGTGAAAGCATCTCCACTCACCCGCAAGATGCGAAGGAACCGTACCCCTACACAGAGGGCAGCGGTGGAAGAAACCCGGGCCTCGACCTTGACGAGGTGATGAAAATCGTAACCACGGACGGCGATGCCTATAACGGCAATAACTCTTTTGAGAAAGCCGCGGAGCTGACGAGTGGCCATTATTCTCTGATATTAAGTACGGAACTGGCGGAAGGTTCCACCTCGAACTGGATCACCGAAAGCGATTACTTCAAGGTCGATATGAATCCGGGCAATACCCTGTTCGTCCGGGTGGATGCACTGGAAACGGGTTTGAGGCTTATCCTGCGAACTTATGATCCCGACCAACAATTGCTGCGGGAAACCGAGATAGAGGGGGGCGGCAGCGGAGAACAGACCATACCGGTCGATTTTTCAGGAGCATGTACCATAGAAATCGCACCTGCGGCTCAGACCAAAGCGGAACCCGCTTATGATCTGTACCTGCGGGAGGAACTTGCCTATCAGGGCATCTTTGTACTCGATCCCTCGGGTTCCTGGGTCAACGGATTGGCGCTGTTACATCCGGATGGTCGTGACGGTAAGACCATTGTTTCCCAGATGGATCGCGATGGTGCTATACAGGGCGGCTGGTCGATTCCGTCAGGTGTGTGTCATATCGTGGGGCATGCGCATACATTCGGACTCAGCTGCGCGTCAAAAGGATATCTGTTGGTCGATTCCGACTCGCCCATGAGCGGTCTTCAGGCCGTTGCCTCAGGAAATTCCCTCCTCATGGGATCGAATATGATCCCGCGAGAAAATTCCAGCGAGGAGGTATTCTTTCCCTATTTTGCCGTGTCATCCGGATGGAAAACATACTGGGGTTTGATCAATGTCGGAGGTGAAAGTGAAACGGCTCAGTTAGAATCGTATGATACGGCCGGTGAACTTCAAGATACGGATACCATATCACTGGCGGCAGGCGAGAAGATCGAATATGATGCCGCCTATACACCGGCTCTGGAGGGTGCACAGACCCTGAGGGCCTTCACGGAAAGCGGCAGGGAAAGCCTGATCGGCTATCTCAAGTTCTATAACCCCTCATCGGCAGGGAGGTGTCTAATTCCTCTTCTCGGAAAGGGAAGCACTTCGCTGGTGGTTCCCCATGTCGCCTCCGGCGGATACTGGGTAACGGACATTGCAGTCATGAATACCGGTGATGCCCCCTCCAATGTCCGTCTTCGGGCCTATAATGCTGCAGGAGACCTGATTGATAGTGCTGAGCAGCGATTGGCTGAAAAACAAATTATTGCAGCTGAGATATCAGAACTATTCCCAGATGTTACATCGAGAGAGATTGCCTCCGTGCGCATCAAATCCGAAGACAGACAACCGTTGTGCGGAGTTTTATCATACGGCTCGCAACATGGCCTTCAGCTCGCCGGGATGCCTTTGTATGACGGCGGTTCGGCTGAACTGTGCCTTCCACATCTCGCCTGTTCCGGCACATGGTGGACCGGCATTGGTCTTCTGAACCCCAACGATGCGGGAACCGACATCACGTTTACACTCTTCGACCAGCAAAGAACCCTTCTGAGTCAAAAAAATCGGTATCTCGAAGCCAATGAGCGAATGGCTATTACCGTAAGAAATCTGTTTGGCGATGATTTTACCGCAGCGGCGCGATATCTCAAGATCGAATCATCAGAAGGACTTCCCTTAAACGGTATTTATCTGTTCGGTTCATGCAATGGATTCTTGCTCATGGGAGATACCATCGGTTTTTACTGAAATAGACCCGATTTGAAAGGACCTTGATGATGAAAAAAGCGATCCTCATGCTTGTGGTATTGCTTGCAATGGTGCTGTCCTTTTCCCCCGCTCATGCCGGGAAGAACCGGACGGTTACCATCCTTTTTACCGGTGATCTGTTGGGCCAGATTACACCGAGACATTCGTGAGGCGGACGCACTTCCGGCGGTCTTGCCGGAATAGCAACCGTGGTGAACTCGATACGAAGCGAGGACAAGGGAGTATTATTGGTGGATTGCGGTTCGCTATTACCAACGGGCAAACAGAGTGATCTTACGAAAAAGATGAGTGCAGGGCTCGGTATGCAGGCAATGGAGAAGATGGGGTATGCCGCCATGAACCTGGGGAAAGAAGATTTTTTCTTCGGACCCGGTTTTATAAAAGGACTCTCTGCCAATGTTACCTTCCCGGCGATTACTTCAAATATTGTCTACAGGAAAGACCTGTCTCCCTTTGGCCGTGCCTACGCTGTCGTAAAGGTACAAAATATCAACGTGGGAATACTCGGCATTGTCCCCGAAGGTGCGTTTGACAGTGTGACAGCATCCGAAACCCGGGATCTGCTTGATATCCTCCCACCTCGAGAGGTTCTTTCGAATCTGATCCCAGCGGTTAGAAAGGAGGCGGGTATTATCATTCTGCTTTCTCAGTGCGGTCTTGAAACTACGCGTTCAATCGTTGATACAGTGGATGGTATCGATCTGGCCATCACTGGCGAGGGAGACCTCGGAAGGAGAGAGGCCTCGTGCGGGAGCAATGAGGAGGACCTGGCAGAGGATCATACCAGGGGAGAAAAAATACTGTTGCTGCAGGCCGCCTCAAAGGGTCGTAGCCTCGGATATGTCCGCTTGACTCTGAATGAGGCCGGTCGGATCGTGGATCAGCAGACCAAAATGATACCCATCAACCAATCAACAGCAGCAAATGAAGAGATCCTTGCCATCACCGGAGAAAATATATACAAGAAAATGGCCGAAATCGAGCAGGCGACATTAAAAGCATATAAGGAAAAGGCGGCCCAGAACCGCATGGACATTGAGAGAGAAATAGAGAAATATCGTGATTTGTCTCCCGAGGAATTTATTAAATTGGAACGTGAAAGACAATCCAAGGTCAGAGGTGAAAAATGAGGATGCACATTTCAAGGTTGATTGTATGCCTGTATACGTTGTTGCTGTTTGTTTCCTGTGCCCATCTTCCCGTTGGTCATACGGACGAGGATACTGTGCAAAAGCAGGTGCAACTGGAATGGGATGCCAAAGTTGGAAATGATTGGGGCGCCGTCTACGACTTATGCGCAAAGGCCTTTAAGGATGCGATTCCCAGAAATAATTTTATCAAACGATGCAATCTTCAGGTGGAGGAGTTTTCTATCGAAGAGATCGAGATAATTGAACCCGGTAAAAAAGCCCTTGCCATAGTCAAGTATCAAACCAATCAGATGGGGTATGTCTTTAATATGACCTCCAGAGAAGAATGGATTTGGGAAGGTGGAAAGTGGTGTCTGAACCTCAGTCCCTCCGTTATGAGACTTCCCTTTATGAATACAAACTAACAATTGTTTCGGGACAGGTCGGCTTGCCTGGAAAGGCGGCCATGACGGAAAACGGATTATAACAGGTGATGAAGAAGATGATCTCCCCGGCGGTTACAGTTCTTGGTTTCTCAAGTGCGTGAGCCCTGGAAAATTCGTTTGTATAAAATTCGTTTGTATAAAATTCGTCTCGTCCCACATGGTTTCCATACTCTCCCCTTCTTAACTCAAAACATCGACAGGACTTTAAGCAGGATTATTATGAATGTAACGGTGAAAAAACAGGATTCGGAGATGTCATGAGAACAATAGATCGCTTATTCCCTCAATCTGTTCGTATCAGTTGTATCATCCTCTTGCTGTTATCTCTTGCCGTCCCCTCAGTGGGAGGAGATGAAGATGCAGGAGAAAAACAGCAAATAATCAGCCAGAATAGCAGACCCCTTCATGATTCTATCAAGACTCAAAACGTTCCTACCGGTTTATTGTATGATACCGTTATTCCCCTTTCGGAAATCCATCTCTTTGACGGAAGGCCGGAGTCGAAACCACTGGACTTGAAACGATGGAAACAGATTCTCTTTGAATTGCGTCAAAGTTCGATCAACCAGCCTTTCCTGCCGACCGTGAAATCCGTCGATACGCGGGCGAAACAAAAATACCATTCAAGGGGCGTCTTTCCAATTGCCCTTCTTGATTTGAAATACAACACCATAAAGAAGGAAATTCCGGAGAGTTCTACCTACGGTATTACGGATGACACCGATGAGAAAATGAGACAATCTTCGGTAGTCGATTTTAACGAAGAGCAGGTCTTTGCTGCCTCCATTCTGGATTCGACAACCCGAAGAGGAGGTAATGTCACCTTTGTCCTTGATTCTGCTTGTTATTTTTCCAACCGTGACCAACAGCTCCGTTCCATCGAGATCGATTTCGATGATGGACAGGGTCCACAAAAAGTGACCTTTGACCAGGAGATATCTGTCCATTATGCAACGACCGGAGAGAAAGTTATCAGCTTGATGGCCGTTGATGAAGATGAAAACCCGCTGGAAAGCAGTTTTATACTTGATGTGCCATCGTTAACTACACCCGACCCCCATGAAGTCTGGGACATCCAGGGTGTCATTCCCTATGAGGGAAGGACAGCCTCGGGACGGGCGTATATCTATCGCGCCGAGGGCCACACTGTTTTGATGAATCCTGTCATTGTCACAGACGGTTTCGATATGTTCAACACCAGGGGTTGGGATGAGTTCTATGGATTAATGAACCAGGAAGGCATGCTTGAAAACCTGAGAAGCCAGGGCTTTGACCTGGTCTTTCTCGATTTTGACGATTCCTTGGACTATATGCAACGGAATGCCTTTGTGTTGACACGACTAATCGAGCGGATACATGAAGAGCAGTCCGGTGATACACCCCTGGTAATTGTTGGACCCTCCATGGGCGGCCTTGTGGTCAGATACGCGCTGGCGTATATGGAGAAAAACGGGATTGAGCACAATACCCGGACCTTTATATCGTTTGACGCCCCCCATCAAGGTGCCAACGTTCCGCTCGGCCTGCAACACTGGGTCACTTTTTTCGCAGCCCATAGCGCGGAAGCAGATGAAATGCTTGACATGCTCAAAGCTCCGGCATCCCGGCAGATGCTCGTATATCACTGCCTGCAGACTAGTGAAGGTCGGGCCGCCTGTGATCCTTTGCACACCGTCTTTGCCAATGAGATGGCGGACCTTGGTGGCTATCCCCATAATGTGAGAAAGGTCGCCATCTCCAACGGCAGCGGATACGGTCTGGGTCTTCCCTTCAATCCGGGAGACCAGTTGATCGAATATGAATATCGCGGGTGGGTTAAGTTCTTGGGTATCAAGGTCTTCGTGGAAATTACCGGGAATGTCTGGTCTGTTCCTGATGACTCGCCGGAAACCATGATCTTTGAGGGGAAAGTTCTGGAAGATACCGGTATTACGATTGTCTCCGGAACACAGCCTATTGATAATGCCCCCGGCGGTACCCGGAGTACCAACCGGGAACTGGCCGAAGTCGATCCTGGTTACGGTGACATCTCGACCCAGCGACCGGATCATTGCTTTGTACCGATAATCAGCGCCCTCGACATCGATACATCCGATCTGTTTTACGATATCGCCGGTGACAGCAGGATTGTTGATAAAACCCCCTTTGATGAAATATATTTTTCCTCTGAAAATCAAGAGCATGTGTACATAACCCCTGAAAACGCCGAGTGGTTCAATAAGGAAGTGAATTATGGACGCGGCTTCATTATCAATCATCATTGCACGGACATCTCGAACATACCCGACGCATGGGTCCAGAAGGCGAAAAGCGACCTTCGGATCGGATATTCCCATACCTCCCACGGCAGTCAGCTTGTTACGGGAATATCGGCTTTCAAGGGAATCGAAGGATCGACATATGATTACACATCTTCCGATTGGGGGGCAAACACGGGTCTCTTTCTGAATGACTACTGGGCGAACGAATATGCGGACGATCTCGGCCATTCGGGTGATCTGGAGTGGTACGGCGCAACGGTGACCATGCTTGACAACCCTGATAATGACCGAAATGTGGTTATGTGGTCATGGTGTGACGGAGTCAGCGACAATACGGAGGAAGGAATCGATGACTACCTTGATGCCATGAATCAGCTCGAACGAGACTATCCCGACATAACCTTTATCTATATGACAGGACATGTGGACGGCACAGGAGCGAGTGGCAACCTGCATAGGATGAATGAGCGAATTCGAACCTATTGCCGTGACAACAACAAGATACTGTTCGATTTTGCCGATATCGAAAGCTATGATCCGGACGGGGTCACTAATTACATGCAACGTATGGCAGACGATAATTGTGATTACGACAGCGACAGGGATGGATCAAGAGATACAAACTGGGCGGATGGATGGATTGCCGCCAACCCCGGCAGTGATCTGGCCCAGGTCGCTGGCAGGTGCGATGAATGCGCTCATTCCCAGCGATTGAACTGTGTCTTGAAAGGACGGGCTTTCTGGTGGATGATGGCCAGGATCGCCGGATGGGATCCGTCTGATAGTTCCACGAAACTCTACTTCCCCCACGTTGCCAGTACCACCGTTTGGGAGACGGAGCTCTGCGTCATCAATACCAGCGATTCTCAGTCGTTGACAGGAACCTTCAAGGCTTATAATAATGCCGGCGTTCATGTTTCTGAAGATGTGGCTGTAACCCTCACCCCTCACGGCAGAAGAGAGATCACCGTCGGTGATGAATTCACCGGTCCGGCCGGTATAGGGTATATAATCTTCGAATCGGATCGCGGTACTGTTTCGGGATATACGAAGTTCTATAGAGAAGGGCAGTATCGTGTCGCGATTCCGGCCACCTCCGAGGTCAACACCGGTGATATATATGTCTCTCACATAGCCTCGAGTAATGCATGGTGGACCGGCGTAAGCCTCCTCAACACGACCTCATCGCCCAAAACCCTGACCATAGAGTTTGATAACGGAACGATTATGACGAAAGAGTTGGCAGCTTACGAACATAGCGCCTTCACGATCAGAAGCATCTTTGACGGGCTGTCTCAGACGGATATTGCTTCTGCCGTTATCACGGGAGGCAGCGGAGTCGTTGGATTGGAGTTGTTCGGCAGTATGGGCAAGGCCAGGCAACTGAGCGGTATCCTGTTGAAAGATAAGACCTGCTCGACCATATATTATCCCCACGTTGCCAGCAATGCCACTTGGTGGACCGGTATCGTGGCCTACAATCCCTCCGTTGCAAATACCACCATAACCATAACCCCCTACAACGAAGAGGGTATTTCCCTAATCCCCCGGTCTCTTGAAATTGACGGCCAGGCGAAATATATTGGAACGGTTGCCGGTCTCGATCTGCCGGTTGATACGGCCTGGCTTCAGATCGATGCGACGAGCCCGGTGACGGGTTTCGAACTGTTTGCCACCCAGGACGGGAATCGGATGGCGGGATATACCGGTGTCGATATCAGCGGGAAAGAAGGGGTCTTTGCCAAGCTGGAGAAAGACGGCTGGACCGGGATTGCCTTTGTAAATACCGAGGACGATCCGGCGACCGTTGCCTTGACCGCCTATGATGACAGCGGCACCGTGATAGCCGCAAAGGGGATCGATCTGGATGGGCATGAAAAAATAGTAGGTAATCCGGATGGTATCTTTACCGGAGATGACATTACTGCTGCTACGTATATCACCTATTCATCAGACAGGGAGGTTGTCGGTTTTCAGCTCAACGCCTCTTCTAATGGCATGATGCTCGATGCACTGCCCGGAATGTGAAAACAAGACCGGGAATCGCTTTTTAAAATAATATATTGGACCCCACGGGAGGTGCATGAACATGAGGATGATGCGTCTTGTTTCTACAGTAATAGTATTCGCAGTGGTATTGAGTTTCGGTGTATACGGCTATATTGTTAACGCAGAGACACCTTCTTCCGATACGCTCTACTTCCCCCATGTTGACAGTGATGGCACGTGGGAGACAGAGCTCTGCGTCATCAACACCAGTAACGGCGAGGCCGTGAACGGGACGTTCAAGGCGTATAACAATGCCGGCGTCCATGTTTCTGAAGACATAGCGGTAACGCTTGCCCCTCATAGCCGGAGGGAGATTACGGTGGGGTATGAATTTGCCGATCCGGCCAATATCGGCTACGTGGTATTTGAGTCGGATGTGGATACTGTTGTGGGGTACACGAAGTTCTACACGGGGGGAGAGTATCGTGTCGCGATTCCGGCCACCTCCAAGGTCAACACCGGTGATATATATGTCTCTCACATAGCCTCGAGTAATGCATGGTGGACCGGCGTAAGCCTCCTCAACACGACCTCATCGCCGAAGACATTAACCATTGAATTCAACAATGGGGCGATCAAGACAAAAGAGTTGGCGGCTTATGCACACAGCGCCTTCACGATAAGAAGCCTGTTTGCCGGACAGGCACAGCCGGGTATCGGTTCTGCCGTCATCAAGGGAGGCAGCGGAGTTGTCGGATTGGAACTGTTCAGCAGTATGGGCAAGGCCAGGCAGCTGAGCGGCATCCTGTTGAAAGATGCTACCACCTCTACCATATACTATCCTCACATTGCCAGCAGTACCACCTGGTGGACCGGTATCGTGGCCTATAACCCGTCGGTATCAGATACCACCATAACCATAACTCCCTATAGCAAGGAGGGAACTTCCTTGACCCCCAAGGTTCTTGCGATCAGCGGTAAGGGGAAATATATCGGGACGGTTGCGGGCCTTGATCTGCCTGTTGATACGGCCTGGCTGCAGATCGATGCGACCAGCCCTGTGACGGGCTTTGAGCTGTTTGCCACTCAGAACGGAAAACAGCTGGCAGGGTATACCGGAGTAGGGATCAGCGGGAGAGAAGGTGCCTTTGCCAAGCTGGAAAAGGACGGCTGGACGGGGATTGCCTTTGTAAACATTGAAGATAGTCCGGCGGCCGTTGCATTGACCGCATATGACGACAGTGGATCCGTGATAGCCACCAAGGGGATCAATCTGAATGCTCATGAGAAAGTAGTAGCTATAGCGGAAGTCATATTTAGCGGAGATGACATCAGTAATGCCACGTATGTAACCTATGCATCGGACAGGGAGGTTGTCGGTTTTCAGCTCAACGCCTCTTCTAATGGCATGATGCTCGATGCACTGCCTGCTGCTACTTTTGAAACGGCTACTGCAGAATTCCTGACTGCCAAAACCATTGATGACCAGGGAGGAACGCTGGCTTTTGATGATTTTTCTTTAACGATTCCACCGGGAGTCCTTACCGCCCCGGTTGAACTGAAACTTTACAAAATAAATAACAGTGATTCTTTTGGCCCGGATATATGCACTGATACCTTCAGAGTGACCGGCATCCCGGATGAATTTCCTGAGACGCTTTTGCTGGATTTGAGATACACCGGAACATTGACTGACGAAAGTTACATTGTAGTGGGCGAAGAGGTCCTTATTTCAAGCCAACCTGTCCCCACTATGGCATACCACCTGTTCCCTGCAGCCCCGGATTCAGGTATTTTAACCGCTGTAACGGAAATGGCTGCCACGGATATCCAATCTTTTAGGGAAGAGGTTCCTCCGGTTCGGTCAGAAGGTACTGTTTCTACCAGATTCCTGGACTTTTTCGGAATTACCGGCTGGGCTACCTATAGAACCGATGATAACCTGAGAACTAATGGCGATCAGGGACATTTTTTAATTAGATATCCAACGTATTTTGTAAGCAGGACCGATCTGGATCCCCTGTTTCAATACCTTGAAGAGGCATATACTACTTACGAGAACATGGGTTTCAGCTACGGGGGCAGGACCAGTTGGCCGATTACGGCAACGGTCATGAACATGGCCTCTGATACCTATGGGTTCTTCTGTAAATCCGTGTGGGGCAATAACTCGTCAACACTGCAATTCAACCAGAACAAGCTTGGCAGTCTGCCTCAGCTTCGTACTACCGCAGGCCATGAATTCTTTCATTTTATCCAGTATCTCTATGACTCTCGAAACAACTTTTCAAGAAATCACGATAATGCATTCAGCATATCCCTCCACTGGTTAAATGAGGCAACTGCAGTATGGGCGGAGGAGAAATTCACCGACACCCCTAATTATGTCTCCCCCATACGTTCAGAGTGCGAAATGGCACCATTCAGAGGTGTGGAGGCTGGAACTGCAGGAAATATAAAGGATGCAGGCGAGCACGGCTATGGCATGTCCGCATTTGTCAAATATCTCGTATCCGAATATGGTGAATCCATTGTTCGTGATATTTATCTCGAGATATTAAATCAACAACACCCTGTCCAGGCAATAAACCTTACAATTAACTACAACCTGCCTTTGAGATGGGAGCTTTTCTTGAGGAAGTATGTCCAAGGGAATATATACAATGTGCCAAAAGCAGGATTTATAGAGATTATTACAGCGCCTTTCAGGATCATGTCAGATGCTGACCGTTCAAAAGCATTTACTGAGATCTATCCGGATCTTTCTGCAAAACTGTTCATAATCGGGCTGAATTACCCGGATATCAGCCCTGCAAAGGCCATCAGTTTTGCAATTGACCAGGATAATTGTGATATTACCCTGTTTAAAGTCGAGAACTACGGTGCTCGGATTGAATACATCTCTCATTCAACCACAAAAATGCTAACCCACAAGGATCTTCGTTCATTGACCGATACCGGATATAATCTTTTGGTTATGGTTACCAATTCGAATTTTTCTGAACCCTATACCAATACAAAACAGATCAAACTGGATATTTTGATTGAGTCCATCGCGGCGGCCATGAGCCTCTCTGCATCGCCTAACGCACTGGACGCAGACGGTACAAGTACCAGCACTATCACGGCAACCGTCACCGATGACGTAGGAAATCCCGTTGAGGGCGAGACCGTCAACTTTACAACCGACAGTGGCAGCCTTTCGGCGGGCAGCGCTGAAACCAATGCGAGCGGCGTCGCATCCGTTGTTTATACAGCCCCCGCTTCAGCACCACCGGGCGGAACATCCACCATAACGGCAACCACCACCAACGAAGTGACGGCAACATGCGTGATTACCATCAATTCGTCACCGTCCTGGCCCGGGTGGCCTGCTCCGCAATGGTGTCCCACAACAGGACCAGCAGGATGTGTGACACGCATTACAGATCCCAGTGGAGAACCAGATTTAGTAACGTGCACCTATCATGATAATGGATATCTAAAATATGAAACGCTCTTTGAAGATTCCAATTACAATGGCATTATGAAGGAGTACTATGAAACCGGTCATCTGCGATATGAGACACCCTATGTCGATGACAAGAAGAACGGCATGCAAAGGGAGTACTATGAAAGCGGGCAACTGAAGACCGAAACACCTTATGTTGACGAGGTGCCAATAGGCATGTATAGAGAATATTATGAAAGCGGCCATGTAAAACATGAAATACCATATGGGACCGGTTTTTATTTCATTGTTGGACCAGAAAGATGGTATTATGAAAGCGGCAGATTGGCTGCTGAAATGCCTTATGTAAATGGTAAAAAAGAAGGTATGTATCAAGCGTACTATGAAGATGGCGCAATAAGAGACATGTGGCCTTATGAAAATGGGAAGTTAAATGGTGATGCTCGAACCTTCCATGAAGATGGTGAGTTGCTTGAGTGTATAACATACATAGATGGTATGCCAGCCGGTTCATGCATGCCTTGAGCAGCATGTGATAGTATGCCGTAATCTTGGGCGAAGCATTATTTCTTCAGGAAAAGAACGTGAATAATACATCCCTGAACTCCTTCGCCCGGTGTTTGTATGTGTGGCTCTGTATGATCTCTTCTCTCGCTCTTACTCCGATTCTCTCTCTTGTTGTTTCATTTTCAAGCAGCCACGATATCCTGTAATGCAGGTCTGTTTGGCTTTTGTATGTCACTATCGCATCGCCGAACAGCTCCTTCAGCCCGGGGACCTCGTTGGAGACGACACAAGCCCCGCAGGCCATCGCCTCGAATGTTCGGCTGTTGATACACCCCCATGGCTGGCACATGGGGGTGCAGTCTTCCAGCACGATCCGGGAGGAATTATAGATCTTCTGAATATCCCCGTGAGAGACTTTGCCGCGATGGTACTTCCAGAACCGGTGGTTCTTATCCGTCATCTGCCCGTAGATGCTGAAGGTGATTCCGGGTTCAATAGCAAGCTTGCGGGTGAATTCGCGGGGCGCTTCGAAGATATTTCCAACGAAGGAGATATCGGATACATATTCGGGTTGACGAGGGCCGGGCTTAAATGTGTCTATATCGGCCGCCAGCCTCAGGACAGCGAGGCATTTTTCGGGGTCGGTGAACCGCTTGGCGTAGTGGAGGGCGATTTCAGATGTTGTCAGGATGACATCATATTCTTTAAACCAGGGGGCTCGGCACCACTCGTCCACATAACCTCTTATCCAGGCCACGCTGGTTATTCCGGGATACTGTCTGAGCAGAAACGGGTCGAAGGAATGCCGCATGACCACCAGTATGTCAATGGATGACAGGAGGTGCCATTCATATCGGGGGCGTTCGGGCAGATAGACAACCCGATAGCCGAATTTTTCCAGCTCATCACCGAGACCGTGGGCGGTGAAATAATCACCATATATGGTTGCTGGATGGTTCTCTGTAATAATAAACCCTATTGTCAGTGGAACGTCTGCTTTCGCATCTTTGAGCAGCATGAGAGTACGATCAGAGCATTTACCCGTGCCGATCATCTGATTAGTCCCGATATCTATGGAGGGATGAGGGCTTACATATCCTTTTCTTTTCCACTGGATTCGCTTGTACAGGATGAAGATCCGGTTTCTCAAAAGATGTTTCCGTATGAGCTGATAGATAGGATAGATAAACGGGTTGCCGAGTTTTCCCTTCAGGTAGGCTTTGCACGGGGCAAGTTTTGATCGTATCTGCTTCATCACGTTCTGATGTCCAGAAAGATAGTTTTCATAATAGCCTGTAAAACATACAATATAAGATGGTGAGTTTCAAGAAACGATTCGAAAGACGATAAATGGGGGTCAAGGTCCTGTTTTCAGACCACCAGCGCGCCGTGCGAAAAAATGAATGACCGGCATCCAGTATGCCAAGGGAGAAAAACAACGACTGCTCCTGTATGAGGGCTCAAGGTGACCCGCAGGGTTATCGGCTACGCCAGGAGCGCTCAGCAGCTTCTGGACCCGGTTGCTTCGACAAAATTCCAGGTGACGGGCTTGGTGATATTCACTGAGTGTAACGTCCCCTCTGACAGAATAATGTAACGGCCGTTGGCGACATTACCCAGCAGTCATATCCCGCTTTGAAATTGAATAAGGGTACCCAACAGGACACGTGCATCAAAAATCGATCTTACAGTACTTTTCTATATTCTTCTGCGAAGCACGCCTTATTCCTTGTCTGTTTTTGAGTAGAATATCATTTTTTCAAAAATTGGGCGCCCATAAAATTCCATGTTTTTGGATGGAAACAGGTATGGCATCAGTTAGATCAGAAAAAATTTTCGGGTATGCTTGCCGAAGGGGCCCTGAATATCAGGATTAATACTCAGTGTTCGCAAACCCCTTATGCTGCTGCGGCTCTCTTTCACAATAGTTACAAGAAGTTGTGCGGATTGTTTCTTGACAACCCATCGTAATTTTGACATATACTTCTCGAAAAAGCAGATTTTTTACCGTTTGGGAGTCCGGTAGGAGTCTGATCTGCCGCCGCCTGTGCTGCAACAAGGACAGTGATGCGGCATGAGCCTCCTACCAGTAAACCGGCAGGATCTTTTTCTGTGAGGTGCATTCCTGAAATTCATATAAAAAGGCATCATTCAAATGAATTTATTCAATAACATCAAGAAGATAATCCAAACACATTTATTCAATAACGTTGACGATAGCTTTGAGTTATCTCTAAAAAAGGGGTTGTATAAAAGACAATTTGTTTTGGGGCCATATTGGATAAAAAAGTTTGAAAGATGGAATAATGTGAAAATATGCGACGACCTATATTTATCAAGTCATCCGGAACTCGAAGTAACAAAAGTTTGTTCAGGCGATATGACCTTTGTCCTTATTGGGTATATACTTGATCCCTATCATGTTGAGGCGACAAATCAACAGATATTAAATACAATTGCAGATCAAAATCGCAAAAATCTATCTGAATTATTTAATAATTTGGTCCAGTATGGCGGCAGGTGGATATTAATCGTAATCAGTAAAAAACAAAAAATGATGTTTTCTGATGCCGCGGGGCTGAGGCAAGTATTTTATTTCCAGGACACAAATCAATTTACTTGGTGTGCATCACAGCCGGGATTACTGGCCGAAGAGTTGAAAATAAAACCTGATCCCGAGGCAGTTGATTTTATGGATTGGGTGAACCATCAAAGAGTAGAAGAATATTGGTGGCCGGATGACAGGAGTTTGTATCGGGCAATCAGGCACTTATTACCCAATCACTATTTAGATTTAACCAATTGTAAAGTATGTAGATTTTGGCCGAGTAAAAAAATAGAGAAAGTTTCATTGAATGATGGGGTCGAAAAAGGTGCGGAAATACTGACCGGTCTTTTAAAAAGTGCTCATTTAAGATTCCCACTGGCCTTAGCTGTCACCGCGGGTTGGGATAGTAGGCTTTTATTGGCTGCGTCACGTGATATTAGCCAGAAAGTTTTTTATTACACCCTTCTATATCATAAAGTTACTAGAGAACATATGGATGTTGATATACCCGGTCGGATTCTCGCGAGGCTTAACTTAGACCATCATATTATTGACTGTTCTGATAGCATGGACAATGAATTCGCGGAAATATATTTACATAATGTAAGCTGTGCTCATGAATATTGGGGCGGAATAGCTCAAGGAATAATTAAAAATTTTCCAGACAACCATGTACATATCAAGGGCAATATCAGTGAAATTGCCCGTATTGGAAATCGATATAAAATGGATCTATCCACGGCATCCGGTGAATCAATTGCGAGAATATTTCAATTGGATAAAGTCTATTTCGCACAAAAATATATTAAAAAATGGGTTGATAGGTCAATAGATTGTTGTTCAAAAAACAACATTAACATTATGGAATTATTTCGATGGGAAAACATCTCGGGAAATTGGCTTGCCATGGCCCAGCAAGAGCAAGATATTGCATATGAAGTTTTTATTCCTTTTAATTGTAGATTATTACTGGAAATTTTTTTAGGAGTAGATGAAAATTTACGAGGCCATCAAGAGTGTGTATTATATCGAAATATTATCTCCGAATTATGGCCGGAAGTGTTATGCGAAGAGATTAATCCCAAAGATTAGGGTAGCCAGATCTTTCCTCGGATAGAGAGGTCGTCGGTTTTCAGATCAATGCCTCTTCAGACGGCATGATGCTCGATGCGATACCGGGATGTAAAAGATTCGATACAAACAAATTCTTTTCAACTAACCCCCATGCCTTGCCAGCGCTCCGATCTTTTCCCGCCGGGCGTTATAGGTAAGCAACTGCGTAATGATGCGGTTTAGATCTTCCGACTTTCCACAGGTTACGATACTCTCGCCGAACAGAGCTTTGAGGCCGGAAACTTCATCGGAAATGACACAGGCATCGCAGGCCATGGCTTCGAAGGTTCGGATGATGATACAACCCCAGGAATGGCACATGGGTGTGCAGTCTCCCAGAACGATTTGGGATGAATTGTATATGCCCGTGATCTGCTTGTGGACGGTTCTACCTCTGTGGTTTAGTTTTGCCTTCAGAAAGATTATGAAGATGATACGTATTGATTGCAGAGACCTTGTTCGATCCGTTTCCAGGCTGATGATAGGTTTCGGTGTCACACCATCGTAGGGTGAGCTGTGCCCACCAAATAGACGGAATGCCTTTTATGATGTTGAAAATTTTTAATTTACAAGGTAAACCATATATCATAGTATGACCTGCTTCAAAGTAGATACCAAAAATATAACTTTGTTATTCAAGGTAGTTACAACAACAAACCCGGGCCTTGGCAATTGTTTTAAATCTTGACTTCAGCAGGGAGATATGAAAATACGAAATCGGCATTATAAATGCGTAATAAGGTCGTATTGATGCATGATAGATCTTTATCTAATCGACAGAATTCATCATTCGTTATTTTTATTTAAAGGGGGATACATCACCTGAGCTTTCTATTTTCCACTACCAATTTTCTGTCACGTATATGGCAGCACAAAGATACCCTATGGTTGATGATAGACAGGGATTTCAGAGCCCGATATGTCGGATCTTTCGGCGGTCTTTTCTGGGCGATTCTCCAGCCGTTGATGCAGGTTTTTGTATATACCTTGATATTTTCCCTGATCTTCGGGCGTAAGATCGGTGATACCCCTTTTGCACTGTGGTTGTTCTGTGCCTTATTGCCCTGGATCATGTTTAGTGAAATTGTGAAAAATTCTTGCGGAGTCATTGAAAAAAATAAAAACCTTGTCACTAAAACACCTTTTCGTTCCGAGATACTTCCGATGGTGGTAATTGGATCGGCCCTCACCGGCCATCTGGTTGGGTTGGGAGTTCTGATAACCCTGCTCTTGCTGTGCAAGCAGACAGTGGGTTGGTATGCCATGACGATCTTCTTCTATCTTCCGTGCCTGATGCTTTTTTCTCTGGGCTTAAGCTGGCTTGTGGCCTCGGTTAATGTATTTGTTAAAGATGTCAGCCAGTCCATTACGGTGCTGCTCCAGATGTGGTTTTACCTCTGTCCGATTATCTATCCATCAAGCATTATCCCGGAGAAATACCGATTTTTACTGATGCTGAATCCCATGTACTTTATTACTGAAGGATATCGCCGGGCCCTGTTGAGTCATCAGGGCATTGCCGTAATAGATTTTATCTGTTTTTTCTGCATTACCCTGGTTCTGCTGTTTGTCGGCGCATGGACTTTCCGGCGTCTGAAGGGTCAGTTTGCCGAGGTTCTGTAAACCGATTAATGGAAATTATAATGGACGAGATCGCAATCCAGGTAAGTAACATATCGAAGAAATTCAAAATTTACAAAACGCCAAAAGACCGGTTCAAAGAATCAATATCCATTCGTAAAAAATGTTATCATAAAGAATTTACAGCCTTGGAGAATGTGTCCTTTTCGCTGAAAAAGGGCTCTACCATGGGTATTCTCGGAATAAACGGCAGTGGTAAAAGTACGTTGCTTAAAATTATCTGCGGATATTTGCAGTCCACCAGCGGCGGGGTCCGGGTCCGGGGACGGATATCGGCCATCCTCGAACTGGGGACCGGGTTTAACCGGGAGTTTACGGGCAGGGAAAATGTGGTGTTATATGGGGGACTCATGGGACTTTCCCGGGCGTATATTATGGAAAAAATGCCGGAGGTGGAGAACTTTGCCGATATTGGAGATTTCTTTGACCAGCCCATGCGTCTTTATTCCAGCGGCATGTATGCGCGCCTGGCCTTTGCCTGCGCCATTAACACGGACCCGGATATTCTGGTGATTGACGAGGCCCTTGCAGTGGGGGATGCAGCCTTTCAGCACAAGTGCATACACAAGATTAAACAGATTCAAAAAAAGGGTGTGACCATCCTTTTTGTCAGCCACAGCATCGGCGCCATCAAAAGCCTGTGCCAGGAAGGGATCCTCCTGGAAAATGGCCGTGTGGTGAAGATCGGCAACGCCGAGGATGTGGCCAATGATTATCATGCACGGCTTGCCCTGAAAGAACAGGAAAAAGCAACCGCGAAAAAAAAGGACGCTGTAGACAGTACATTTGATAAGGCTGGAACAATAACACCTTCAATGCCAAATACAACCAGTGCAGGTAACGGAGATATCCGAATTGAAGGGGTCTTTTTGCTGGATAAGACCGGAAATTCGTTGAAAAGTGTGGACTTTAATCAGGAAGTGTGCGTATCGGTTAAGCTGAAAGCGGTCACTCGCTGCCATCCTGCGGTGGTGGGCATTTTTATACGGGATTACTACGGCATCGATCTGTTGGGAACCAATACCCGTGTCGAGGGAGTGGATCTTCCCGTGCTGGAAGCCGGTCAATGTCGATCCGTTGAATTCAGTCTTCGCCTGCCGCTGCTCAAAGGAAGCTACAGCATTACGGCAGCCGTGAGATATGATCAGGACCAGCCCGTTTTTTATGACTGGAAGGATAATGCCTGTATTTTTGAAATGCTTCCTCCGATGGAAAGAAGGATAGTAAATTGCAAGTTGTATCTGCCCATTAAGGTGGAGATCAAATAAGAATTATGAATGCTGGATAGGGTGGTGCTTACGCGCTATCAATTTTTATTATCTCTCATGTGTCTGTTTATATTTTTTTAACCACGAAACACACAAAACAAATGAAATGCCTGTAGAATAAAATTTGTACTTGTTAGTGTTTTTCATGGTATAACTAATAACTTAAAGTAAAGAGTGTAGGAGACCATCTGCATGCATAAAAGTTCTCTGGATAAGATGCTGGATTTCAAAGAGAGGTATCTGAAAAACAGAGACAAAGAGCCTTTGCTGATCCTTGATCTCGGCAGTTTCGACGTAAATGGCTCGTACAGAGGATTTTTTGATATATCTCCCTGGCTCTATCGCGGAGTTGATATGACCGAGGGCGAGAATGTGGATATTGTCCTTAACAATCCTTACGATTGGAAAACAATACGATCGAATTCGGTCGATGTCCTGATTTCGGGCCAGGCTTTTGAACACATAGAATTCTTCTGGATTACCATGCTTGAAATAGAACGGGTCTTGAGACCTGGCGGATTATGTTGTATTATCGCCCCTTCGGGAGGATCTGAGCACAGATATCCCGTAGACTGCTGGAGATTCTATTCGGATGGATTCGCCGCACTGGGCCGGTTTGCAAGACTTACGGTGGTAGAAGCTTTTACCCAGTGGGAACCAGACCCACGGTATGCGGATCTCAGCAATTCATGGCGAGATAGCGTGCTGATTTGCAGAAAGGAAAACCTTCACCTGCTTTCCGCATGGAAGCAAAAGATCTTACGCGGCATTCTGCATAAGATCTCTGTAATGCAATTAAAAGGGGCCTAGAGAAAAAGATGCACCGTTTCTGGAATATTATTATCGAACCCGTTCTGTCCATGCTTGGACCCGAAGTTGTTGTAGAAATCGGTTCCGATCAGGGAAAGAACACGGTACGACTGCTTGATTTTTGTAAAGAAAACAATGCGATTCTTCACGCGGTGGACCCGTTACCGAAGTTTGACGTTGATGCCTTGAGGAAACAGTATGGTCGTCATTTCGTGTTTCATAAGGCGCTGAGCCTTAACGCTATTCCCCGGATACAGGCCGCAGACGTTTTTCTCATCGACGGGGATCATAACTGGTACACGGTTTTCAATGAATTAAAACTGATTGAAAAACACACCGCTGATACCGAAAGACCCCTTCCCGTCATAATGATTCATGATATAGGCTGGCCTTACGGACGTCGGGATCTGTACTACAACCCCGAGACCATACCCGACAAGTTCCGGAAGCCCTATAAACAAAAAGGCATCCGGCCCGATTCCACGGAACTTCTCGAATCGGGTGGACTGAATCAGCATCTCAACAATTCGATATACGAAAATAATCTTCAAAACGGAGTCCTGACCGCTATAGAGGATTTTGTTAAGGAGGCCGAACATCCTGTTGAGTTTTTAAAGCTTCCCGGTTTAAGCGGACTTGGTGTCCTTGTTGATCACCGATTGAAGGATAAGAAGGATGCCCTCATTACTTTCCTTGTTGATTTTGATTTTGACCCTTCGGTGAGGGGATATTTTGAAGAGATTGAGCGTGTCAGGATGGAAACGGAGCTACTGCTGAGCGAGAAGAATGAAGAGGCGGTGGGCCTTCGCGAACAATATAAGCTTAGGATATCGGGGTACGAAGAAAAGATTGCGGATCTTCAGGCCCGGATGGACCTTGCGGTTTCAACGCACAGGAAAGAGATGGACCTTGCGATCTCAACACATAAAAAAGAGATGGACCTTGCAGCCTCAACGCACAGAGGAGAGGTGGAGAATCTTGGCAAACAGTTGAGCCGCAGGGAAAATGATCTACGGAGTCTCATTCTGTGGGGTGAAAAGGTGCTAAGCCTGTGCTCAACGGTCATATATTCGCGGCGCTGGCGGTTGGGGAACACGATAGGAAACATAGGAGGAAGGCTGCTGCTAAGACCTCGTGGTCCTGCCGTTACCGATCAGTTGAACGGGGTTTCCGATGAATTGAAGGGCTTAAAAAAGAAAATCGATAATAATGGTCAATCATCTTTAGACCAGCAAAAAAAAAATATCTGATTCTCAATAATCCAGATACCCGCAGGGGGATTTCATCGCCCGAGAAGGGTGTAACCATTATAGTGTTGAACCGGGATGGTGCTCACCATCTGAAAAGCCTGTTTGAATCATTTCTGGCCTTCAATACCTACCCCAATGTCAGCTTTATCGTTGTAGACCACGCGTCTTCCGACGACAGTGTGGAGATCCTTCTTTCATACCGCCAAAAGGCGGATATCGATATTATCCTGTATGATTCAAACAACAGTTTTTCGTCTTCAAACAACCTTGCTGCAAAGAGGGCGACTTCTGATTATCTGTTTTTTCTCAATAACGATATTCTCTTTGAATCTGATCCAATCCCCCGACTTGTTGAATACCTAAGTGACTCGAGTATTGGCATTGTCGGTCTCAAATTGCTCTACCCAGAAGGGCAATTCAGCGCACCCTCTCAAAGGAGCGGGATTTTCTCTGCAATGAAGCGTTTTATGGGATACGATTCTCTCAAGAAGCCGAATGCGACCGGTGATACCCGGGAAAGGGTGCAGCATGCAGGGGTGCGCCTCTTTGAAGATGATCATAATGCCGTCTATAGGGGATATAACCTGGGGAGTGTTCACGGCATTGATGAAGGTGGCCGGTCCAAAAGTATATTTCCGGCCGTTACCGCGGCTGCGATGGTGTGTAGGAGAGAAGAATTTCTGCGTGCAGGCGGTTTCTGTGAGGAATATGTCTATGGCAATGAAGATATTGATCTGTGTCTGACCTATATGTCGTATCTGAAAAAGGCCATTGTCTTCGCCGACGAACTATCTCTGGTACACGACGAGAGCGCCACGCAGAAACTGAGTCCTCCCAAGGAATTGTTTCAGATGCGAAAGAAGAACTGGGACGTTCTTAAAAGACGATACGGCTATGGAATACGAAGGGCGTTTCACCGAGATCTTGTGGCAGGTGACCGGTTCTGGTCCGGAGTCGCTCTGAAGGCTGCCTTTGCCGTGACCGATGCCCATAAAGATGCAAAGGCGGGCGATTATTACACGGCCATGGAACTCGCCTGTGCATGTGAAGAGGAACTCGGCTGGAGTGTAAAATTCCTGGCCCGTAATGAGGACTGGTATGACCTCGAAGATATTGATGTGCTGATAGTAATGGTTGATGCATATGACCTGTCAAGAATGAGAAGTCCAAAACCTAGTCTGATCAAGGTCGCGTGGATGAGAAACTGGTTTGATCGATGGGCCGACAGGGACAGCTTTGATGGGTATGACATCTTTCTGTGTTCTTGTAGAAAAGGCCTTGATTTTATAACAGGAAAAGGCAAAAAAGCTCATCTCTTCCCCATTGCGACAAATGAGAAACGGTTCAGACCGGAGGCTGGCCACAAGGAGGAACCGTGCGATTATTGCTTTACCGGGCATAAATGGAGTGTAACGCGTGATATCGAAGCAATGCTGAATCCCTCGGAAGTTGATTACCGATTTGCCGTTTATGGAAATAATTGGGATGATCACGATACATTTGGTGCGTTCTGGAGGGGATTTGCACCGTATGGAGAACTTGCCTCCATATATGCAAACACAAGGGTGGTTATCGATGATGCGGTGAACGGCATTACCAAACCATGGGGGTCCATGAACAGCCGTGTTTTTGACGCCCTGGCATCGGGAGCGCTGGTTATAACCAATAATACCGCAGGGACGGAGGAATTGTTCGGTGACCGATTACCGACGTATTCGACACGAGAAGAGCTGTACACGGTGCTGAATCGTTTTCTCGGAGATGAAAATCATCGGAAAGCACAGGTACATGCACTTCGAACAGAGGTTCTTGATAAGCATACCTATCGTAAGAGAAGCCTCCAGTTGCGATCAATGCTGACTGAATTTTACGAGAACAAGTATCGAATCAGCATCAAGGTCCCCGTTCCCAGAAAAGAAGAGGCCGAACAATGGGGGGATTACCACTTCGCGCTGGGGCTCAAACGTGCATTTGTAAAATATGGGCATGCAGTAAGGATTGACCTGATGCCCGACTGGGAAACGCCGCTCGGATTTGCCGACGATGTGGTTATTGTCCTGCGGGGTCTGAGCCGATACACTCCAAAACCGGATCACATCAATATTATGTGGAACATCAGTCATCCCGATACAATTACTGCCCAAGAGTACGAGGCATACGATCATGTATTTGTGGCATCACAGATCTATGCAGAGGTGTTACGGGAAATGATTATGACACCGGTCACCGCACTGTTGCAGTGTACGGATACGGATCTGTTCTATCAGGATGCAAAGGAAGACGTGCCGGCGCACGACGTTCTGTTTGTCGGCAACTCAAGAAAGCAAACCAGAAAAATTGTCAAGGATGCGATCGATAGTGATCTTCCCCTTAGTGTCTACGGAAGCTTATGGGAAGGTCTGATACCCGAGAGATACATTAGAGGAACCTATATTAAAAACCAGAGCTTGCGCTGCTTTTATAGCAGATGCAAAATTCTGCTCAACGATCACTGGCCCTCCATGGGAGACAAGGGCTTTATATCAAACCGCATCTTTGATGCGGGATCCTGTGGCACCTGTATTGTATCGGACAATGCTTCAGGGATGGAGACATTATTTGGTGATGCTGTACCAACCTATCAGAATGCTGGTGAATTGAAAGATATCGTGTTCGATCTCCTCTTGAGCGATCAGAAACGAAGGACTTGCGGTGAAAAGATGCGGGATATCGTTATCAGTGGACATACGTTCGAGCACAGGGCTGGAGATATTTTAAAGATTATAGAGAAGGTCCACAGTTCCAAGAAAATCGAGTTTACATTGAAGAAGTTTGAATCAGTGGATTTACCCAATTCACCTGAATTGGCTCAGGATACAGTGTAGCCTGTACGGGTTTTGGAGATACTATGCTTCCATGGAAATGGCGCGTTCTTTATTGGCTAACCTTTCTACCCTTGGGCATTCTGCTTTTTGGAGTATTATGTATAAAAGGTATGGTAAGAATGGTCTTTGTCTTCCCTTTTCGATGGCTCAGACGGGCTGTTTCCCCCGCGCACGTCAAGGAAAAACCGATTCGCCTGCTCTGTCTTGCTTATCTGAACGAGGAAAATGCCAGCGCACGGCACCGACTGTATAAATATGTCCGTCATATCACTGAGAAAGAAATAAAATTCGACATCTTTCCTCCAACCGATCCTTCGATCTATCAACGGTTTTTTGTTCCGTGGGAAAAATGGGGACAGTATCGCTATTTTATACTTCTTCTCCTGTGTCGTTTTCGAGCAATCTGGCGTTCCCCCGAATACGACGCTGTTTTTTTACAGCGAGAATTTCTGAGCGAGTTCTTTTATGATCCCCCCTTTTTTATCTTTGCCCTGTGGCTCCTGAACAGGCACATTATTTACGACGTGGATGATGCTATCTGGATATTCCCCCCCCATTCGGTCCGATCTTCGAGCCGTATTTTGAATACCCTTACAAGATGGCGTTTTTACTGGAATGTCCGCTTAAGTATGGGTGTCATCGTCAGTACGGAATATATTGCCGCTTATGTGAAAAAGATCAACGGGAATGTAATGGTCATTCCGACCTTGGTAGATGTGGAAGATTTTCCGGTTCGTGAACACAAGGTATCGTGGCCAGTTATTATAGGGTGGACCGGCGGTCCGGGGAACCTGATTTTTCTAAAAACCATCGAAAAGCCTCTTGCCGAACTTGCCTTGAAGTACCCGATAAAACTGAGAATCATATCGTCTCGATCGATTACCATGGACGGCATCGATGTGGATTTTATACGCTGGGAAAAGGGTACGGAGGCCGCGTATATTTCTTCATTCGACATAGGTGTCATGCCCTTGCCTGAAAACAACTATACGAAAGGCAAGGGGGGGTTCAAGATATTGGAATATATGGCGGCTGGACTGCCTTCTGTGATCTCACCGGTGGGTGTTAATGCTCGTATCATTCAGAATAACAAAAACGGTTTCTTTGCTAGCGATGATCAAGAGTGGGTGGATACCCTTGCTTCTTTGATAGAGGACATCTCTCTGAGAAAGAGGATGGGAGCCGAGGCGCGTTCTTTTGTTGCAAGGCATTACGATTACAGGATCTGGATTGATAGCTTTGTCTCGACCGTAAAGAATGTTGTCGATGGTACGTGGAAGATTTGAAAGGCAAAGAAACGGGAACCGAAGATAGGAGATATACCTATTGTCCCGTTAACGCCCGAAGCATTATGGCACTGAGCGTTTTGGTCTGGTTGATCCTATTAAAATTTTCTATTCCCCTATCTTCAATATCGGAAAAGACGCCTGATGAATAATCTTCGTACAGTTGATGCAGAATTTGTTTGATCTGTGTGATGTCTTTCGGATCTGCAACATATCCGCCTTTATAGTTACGAACTATTTCGGTGGAAGGTCCTTCACACGTTTGTGAAAAAATTCTTTTTCCTGCCTTCATATATTCAAAAATTTTACTGGGGAGGGCGGTAGAACCTCCATGGTCCTCGAATTGAAAGGAGAGTAAGACATCGCTCTCACGTATGGACCTTATGGCTTCTTCATGGGATACATGACCTTTAAAGCGTATGACCGTATCCAGACCGAGTCGTTCCGCGAGTCTTTGCACGATCATGGAATGTGTTCCGACGAAAACAACTTCGATTTCTTGTTCTGCCCCCGGAGTTTCATCAAAGAATTCCCTGAGCGCCTGGAAAAAGTAATCCATGGGCCTCATTCCGCCATAGGTTCCTACGTAGGTGAATATCATCTTATTGTTGACTTTATTGGGCTGGATATGATCGAAATCTTCCGGATCAAATCCGTTGGGAAGACAAATGAATTTATGTGCCATGAGAGGGTATGTCGCCGTAAAGTAAGAAAGGGCCTGAGGGGTGTTTGCCAATACAAAATCAGCCCGTGCAACAACCTTCTTTTCAAGTTTTTCGTGCAGAAGTTTCTCTTTCCCCGTATCCGGTACAAAGAAAGGATTCCCACACCATAAATCTCTGAAATCGGCAATCCACTTGACCCCTGTCACCAGTTTGCAAAGATATCCTACGAGATGCGTGGAATGCGGGGGCGATGTTGTGTATATAATCGGTATTTTTTCTCTTTGAATGATCCCCAACGCTTTCGGGAAGGCTGTAACAATCCAACTGGCCTCTTTATCGGGGAATTGAATCCAATGGTTCAATCCGGCCTTTGCAAGGAGCAGCATAAAACGGCGTCCGCATTGGCGGACTCTGTAAACCCTTACACTATCAGGAACTTCGCCGCCAAGGGTTGTATCTTTCATCATGTAGCTGGAGGCTTTCAGTGTCAAGACGGAGGGATTCCAGCCAAGCTTTGTAAGATATTTGAGGAATTTGATCGTACGGAGCACGGCAACCCCCCCCCGTGGGGGATAATTATAGGGGATGAATAAGACCTTTGTTCGGTTTGGGTGCAAAGCTTCGATTTGACTCATCTCACATAATGACACTTTTTGAGGAGTGAAGATCCATGCTGATAATTCCCCCCTCTTTGTTTCTAAGAAACGGCAACCTATCTACCCGATGCGCGTTTGTTCTGTCAAGTCAATTGGCAAAAAAATGTAACAAAGTGTCCCTGATTTTGCTATAAAGAATGATGATATAGCAAATGATAAAAAATTAATAATGATAATATACCGTTGTTTATCTTGAAAAGATACAAATATAGTATACCGTGCTATCCTGTAACGCAAGGCTAAGACAGGAAAACGACAGGGCCCAGCCTGACAATGATGGAGAGAAACACCATCGGGCACTGAAAGTAGAAATAGGTATGGTTTGTTCTGAACGATTATTTACACCGGTCGCCATGAGAACTACAAGATGTTTAAATCCTTAAAACAGAAAAAGGAATATGTACTTAAAGGGATATGATATCTTTTCCGGGAGGAAGAATGGAGAGAAAACTGATCGCCGGGAAATTCGGCACAGACAAAAATCAGGTCTACCTTGATAATTACGAGAGACTCTTTTCCGGTATACGGAATGAAAGGATAACCCTTCTTGAATTGGGTATCTTTCGAGGGGAATCGTTACTGCTGTGGGAAAATTACTTTTCACATGGCACGATTGTCGGAGTTGATATACATACATCTGGCGTCGCAGATAAAAGCCCAAGGATCTTTGAGTTTGCAGGATATCAGCAGGATACGGACTTTCTTGATACCGTTGCACGAGAGACCGCACCGGAAGGCTTTGATATCATCATTGATGATGCTTCTCATATTGGAGATATCTCGAAGATAACGTTCTGGCACCTCTTTGAAAATCATTTGAAGCCGGGCGGAATTTACGTGATCGAGGATTGGCGGACCGGATATTGGGAGCGGTGGATAGATGGTGTACGATACAAAAAGGCAAAAGAGAGTGCCATGATACGGCCGTTTCTCCATGGCGTTGCGGATTCGTGTCTGAATTTCACAAAAAGCACTTGTAAGGGTGGTCGAATAAAAAAAACGATTCTTTCATGTTTAGGTAAGGTGAAAAAAATTACATACAAGAAACGTTTCCCCAGTCATGACTTTGGGATGGTTGGTTTTATTAAAGAACTGGTGGATGAACTCGGCATCGATATGATTACCAGTCCAGAGAGGGGGAGTACGGTACCGCAGCAACAACCGAGATTCAAACGCATGGAAATTGGCCCGGGGCAAGTCTTTATAATAAAAAGTGGTAATTCAGCATTATCGGGTATGATACGTTGACATTCGCTACCGTCATAGTGGTAAACTGGAATGGGAAGGAACTGCTGCATGACTGTCTGGAGGGCCTTCAACGGCAGGAGTATCGCCGTTTCAGGGTAATTCTTGTTGATAATGGCTCGGATGACGGATCGGTTGAATTTGTTCATGCTTATTATCCCAATGTACAGACGATTTGCTTGCCTGATAATGTCGGTTTCTCGGCTGCGAACAATATAGCTATCAGAACTGTCGATACCCGCTATGTGGCACTGCTCAATAATGACGCCGTCCCCCATCCCTCATGGCTGAAGGAACTTGTTGAAACGCTGGAGGCGAATCCGGGTGTGGGGTTTGCGGCATCAAAGATGCTCTTTTACGACCGGCGGCATCTGATCGACAGGGCCGGTGATGGATATACGGATGCCGGTGTTGCACTCATGCGCGGACGTGATATGACTGCTGACGGATTTAACCGGTGTGAACCGGTTTTCGGCGCCTGTGCCGGAGCCGCACTTTATCGAACCGATATGTTAGGCGATATCGGCCTTTTTGATGAAGATTTTTTTCTGCTCTATGAAGATGTGGATCTGAGCTTCAGGGCACAGCTCAGGGGGTATCGGTGCCTGTATGTTCCGAACGCAATTGTATACCATAAAATCAGCAGAAGCGTGGTGCGTGACTCTCCCCTTTCCGTCTATTACGGACATCGTAATGTGGAATGGGTCTATCTGAAAAACATGCCCGCCCATCTGGTGGCCCGGACAATAGTGCCGCATATCATCTATGGATTGACGGCATTCCTCTTTTTTATGATGACCGGTCGGGGCAAGGAATTTGTCAGGGCAAAAGGAGCTGTACTCTTCGGAATCAAAGGTTTGTTGAAAAAACGGCATGAAATTCAGAGAAGAAAAAGTGTTGACGACAGGTATCTGTGGAACCTGTTCGAAAAGGAACGACTGCTGTCACGGGCGATCAACCGGTTGAGGAAACGTATATAACTTGGAGTAAAAAGGGAGAATTAAGCGTATGCTAACAGAACGGATTCCCTTTTTTCTCAACATATATATAATGAGACATTCCGCGGAAGGTGTTTCATAGTACGATCATAATGAAGAGACAGCCCATTAAAAAGGAATCATCGGTGGATGTATCCATCTGCATGGTTTCTTTCAATTCGGAGAAGGTTCTTGCCGATTGTCTGGAATCCATCTATGCGTCAAGCCCGTCCGTTACCAGGGAAATCATACTGGTTGACAACGATTCTGCCGATGGGACGGTGAACATGGTGAGAAGCCTATTCCCTGATGTAAAACTTATCGTGAACAATACAAATATAGGTTTCTCAAAGGCAACAAATCAGGCATTACAGGTGAGTCGTGGGAGGTATCTCCTCTGGCTCAACTGCGACACGATCATCGCTCATGATCTGCTGGATGTCATGATTGACTTTTTTGAGAGTCACCCGTCTGCCGGCATCGTCGGGCCAAAGGTGTTCAACGGTGACGGGACCTTTCAACCACAGTGCAGAAGAGGACTGCCGACCCCCTATGCGGCCTTGGGATATTTTCTGGGTATCGATAGAATATGGCCTGATAATAAAAGGTTGTCTCAATACCTGCTGCGATACCTGCCTGAAGATGAGGCACATCAAGTGGACGCCGTTTCGGGATGCTGTCTGATGGCTCGACGGGAGGTTTATGCCACGATAGGGTTTATTGATGAAGATATATTCGGGTTCGGTGAGGATATCGAGTGGTGTGTTCGCGCCCGTAAGGCTGGGTGGGAGGTGTGGTATTGCCCCGCATCCTCTGTAATACACCTGAAAGGTGAAGGGGGGGTCCATGCCGCGCCTTTCAGGAAGGAGTTCGCAATGCACAAAGCAATGAGGGTCTTTTTTCGTAAACACCTTTCGGATCATTACCCGTCATATATATCTTCCATTGTCGTTACCGGGATTATAGTACATCTCATGGTCGCCCTGGGCAAGACCGCTGGAAGACAGTTATTGGGAAACAGATCGGATCGTGGGGTGACCATGAAGGAAATCAAGAGATCATCATGAAGGTTTTGATAACAGGCGCTTCAGGGATTATCGGCTCCTCACTGGCTGAACGGATTGCGTGTGAAAGCGAGGTAATAGGAACATACTGTACGAGTAAACCCCTTGACAGGCTCGAAATAGCCTGGGAGAGGCTGGATGTCGTCAATCAGGCAGAAGTTGCCGCATTGTGTAAGAAATATTCTCCCGATGTTGTCATTCACTGCGCGGCAGTGGTGCACCGGAAGACCGGATCGGTCGGTGCCGACACCTATATGCGGGTGAACAGCGCGGCAACGGAACATCTCGCGCGGGCCGCCGCCCTGAGCAATCCTTCGGTTCATTTTGTCTTCATATCTTCCGTGTCGGTCTATGGCGATGAAGGACTAGCCGTTCCGGTCTCTGAAGAACACCCATGCAATCCCGCAGACGACTATGCCATGAGCAAGCGCCTCGCCGAGGTCGGGCTTGAAGAGATGGTTGCGAAGGGTATTATCGGGAATGTCACCGTGCTGCGTCTGGCATCGGTGTATGACCGTGGCATAACGTTTCTCCTGGATCGACGTGTCAGAGCACCGGGGGTCTTTATCCGGTATGGTACGGGTATGCAACAGATATCCGCCCTTGCAAGA
This sequence comes from Syntrophales bacterium, assembly GCA_036825195.1. Lineage (GTDB taxonomy): Bacteria > Desulfobacterota > Syntrophia > Syntrophales > UBA2210 > UBA2210. Next base: position 28,708 of record DAISYQ010000009.1, on the reverse strand, counting down.
CCGAATCTGGTGGATTTTTTGGCATGGATCTTGAAAGTGCCTTCCGGAGGGTATGTTGTCATGAATGTATGCGACGAGCAATCGTACCGGTTTAACGATATTATACGAATCTTCAGGGAGAATGAGTCCTACCACGCTCGACCCGTTGTCCCTGTCCCGTTGCCTGTGGTGCGTTGTGCATCCCGTCTGGGAGGGGGGATACTGAGACGAAGGAGGACCTGGTTTCGCTCCGCTTTCAACAAGGCATCTTCGGATCTGGTCTTCAGCAATGAACGGATGTTGAAGACGGGGTTCAGACCTGTCCATACCCTTGAGAATATTTTTCTTGTGGAGAAGTAGCATGGTAACCAATGCTGCATATATTGCAAGCATCCTCCTGAGCGGCGCCGGTGCCTGGGCCGTTTCCCGCTGTGCTCCCCGGTACCATTTTATAGATGTGCCCACGGAGAGGAGTTCCCATACAGTCTCCACTCCAAAAGGCGGAGGTATCGGAATACTTGCCGCTTTTGTATTTGCATCGGTCCTGCTCGGCATATCCCCTGGGATCTGGATGCTCGCCGCCGTTGTTTCCCTTGTAAGTCTCTATGGCGACCGATTCGGCCTTTCCCCGAAGGTGCGTCTTTTCGCACAATTTGGAGCGACCGTTCTGTTTCTGTGTCTTGCGGTGCCACAGACCGGCTTCCCGCACCCTCTGCTGGCCTGGTTGCTGTTCATTATCTTTGTTCCCGGCACCGCGAATTTCTATAACTTTATGGACGGAATCAACGGCATCGCCGGAATAACGGGGGCGATCGGATTCGGATTTATCTCCTTGTATGCGTTACAGTGGGGGGACAACGCTTTGCTGGCTTCGCTCGCTCTGTGCGTTTCCCTGTCATGTTTCGGCTTTCTGCCCTTCAATATTCCAAAGGCCAGGGTTTTCATGGGTGATGTGGGGAGTATCCTGCTGGGTTTCGTCTTCGCTCAGATGGTTGTTCTGCTTTCAAGAAGCATACTGGATTTTGTCTGTCTTATATCCTTTATCTTCCCCTTTTATGCGGATGAGATACTCACCATGGGGATACGGCTGAAGAGCAGCGACGACCTTTTCAAACCTCACCGCAGGCATCTGTATCAGATTCTGGCCAACGAGGGAGAGGTATCCCACTGGAAGGTTTCGGCCGGATACGGTCTCTTTCAGCTTGCCGTTGGCAGCGTAATCTTGATACTCAGACCATTTGGTGTTATTAGTGCATCGTTATGGCTGGCGGTTTGTCTCTGCGGATTTATCCTGGCCAATATACTGTTCAGAAGGCGGTTTTTGACGTGATACATATCCTGCACCGTAGAAATTTCTATTTGATGCTGCTTATAGATGCGCTCCTTGTCGCGGTGGCCTATACGCTTTCGTTTCTGCTGCGATTTGACGGTCATATACCGCTGGATCACTTTATGAAGCTGAAAGGCACGATACTCTTCATCATCCCCTTTAAGCTTGTCTGTTTCTTTATGCTCGGTCTGTACAATGGTATGTGGCGGTATACGAGCTTTATCGATCTAAGAAATGTCTTAAGGGCATCAACCTTTTCTTCGGCGATCATAGTCCTGAGCATTCTGTATCTGTATCACTTCCAAGGGTATTCCCGTTCCGTGTATATTATCGACTGGATGTTTACCTTTCTTCTCATCGGGGGGGTACGAATCACCATACGGTTTGTGCTTGCCAACCGTTTTCCCTTCTTTTGGACATTCAAACGTCATGTCAATCCTGCGGTTAAAAAGGTGTTGATTATAGGAGCCGGAGATGCGGGGGAGAAGATACTGAAGGAGATACAGGAAAATCCGGGTATCAATTTCGAGCCCATACTGTTTCTTGACGATAATTTGAGTAAACAGGGACAGGCCATACATGGGATCCCGGTACTTGGAACGGTGGACCAGATCGGAAAATTTCAGGCAAAATTTGATGAAATCCTGATTGCTGTTCCTTCGGCGCGGGGCGAACAGATGAGGCGTATCGTCGACCTGTGTGAAAAAACGGGAAAAAGATTCCGTACGGTACCGGGGATTCTGGAGATCATAGAGGGAAAAGTGTCGGTAAAGGCGATCCGTGATGTAACCCTTGAAGATCTTTTAGGGAGGGAAGAGGTTCGTCTCGATGAAGAAGAGATCATGCGGTATCTGAATAACAAGCGAATTCTGGTCACGGGAGGCGGAGGCTCGATAGGATCGGAGCTGGTACGTCAGATATGCCGTTTTCATCCGCAGTCAGTGGCTGTTCTGGATTTCAATGAGTGCAATCTCTCACGCCTTGAAATCGAGTGTGCGCAGAGATTCGGTTCCGTTCAGGTGTCCGCATTCCTGATGGACATACGGGACCGTATGGCGGTTTCACAGGTATTCAGTGAGTTTGCCCCTCATGTTGTGTTCCATGCCGCCGCCTATAAACATGTTCCGATACAGGAACTCAGCCCGTGGGAAGCGGTTTGCAACAATATACAGGGCACCAGGAATCTGGTTGAGGAGGCATCGAAGAGCCAGGTCGAGCGGTTCGTCCTTGTCTCAACGGATAAGGCGGTTCGACCGTCCAGTGTCATGGGCGCCACGAAGCGTGTGGGGGAGATGCTTGTGGAATGCATGAACGGGAGCACCAAGACGCGCTTTATGGCCGTGCGTTTCGGGAATGTTCTCGGAAGCTCTGGATCGGCCATCCCGATATTCCGGGAACAGATACTGCGCGGGTATCCCGTTACGGTGACCCACCCGGAAATGACCCGTTATTTTATGAGCGTCATGGAAGCGGCGCAACTGATACTCCAGGCCGGTGCCATGGGAAAGGGAAGTGAGATATTTATTCTGGATATGGGAAAACCGGTGCGCATTGTGGATCTTGCAAAAGATCTGATTCGTCTCAGCGGACTGGAGCCTGAGAAGGATATCCCTATTCAGCTCATAGGCCTCCGCCCCGGGGAGAAGCTGTATGAGGAACTGATAACGGAAGGAGAGGGGATTGTGGCGACAAACCACGAAAAGGTCCTTGTCCTCAGAGGAGACTCGTTTAACAGAGACGCGCTCAATACCGATATCGATGAACTTCTCTCCATCGCTCTCACCCGTGATGCGACTGCCATAAAAAAGAAGCTCCATGGTATCGTTCCGGAGTACACGCCGCAATACTAGGTATAGGGATTATATCGGACAGTATTCGTATTCACAGCGATTTTTTGATGATAAGGCAATGGGGAGCGTCGGCGACATGGCTGAGAAAGCACCACAACCCAGAGTGTTCCTGGTAGACGGAACAAACTATATCTACCGAGCGTTTTTTGCGATCCACGGGCTTTCCACTTCACGGGGATTTCCCACCAACGCGATCTACGGATTTACCACCATGCTGATGAAGCTGTGCCGCGACTGGGCTCCGGATTACATCGCCGTTGCCTTTGATGCGAAGGGTCCCACCTTCAGACACGAGGCATACGATCAGTACAAGGCGAACCGCAGCGCGATGCCCGATGATCTCCGCCCCCAGATCGATCCCATCAAGGATATCGTCCGCGGTTTTTCCATAACGGTTATCGAAGAGCAGGGGATCGAGGCGGACGATATCATCGGCACACTGGCGAGACGCTACGAGGCGGAGGGGATGCAGGTGATCATCGCTTCCGGCGATAAGGACCTGATGCAGCTCGTCTCGGACAATGTCCTCATGGTAGACACTATGAAAGATATGTCCTACGATGTGGAAGGTGTCAGGGCCCGATTCGGCGTAGGGCCCGAACGGGTGATCGATATCCTGGGGCTTGCGGGGGACTCGTCCGATAACGTTCCCGGGATCCCCGGTGTGGGGGAAAAGACGGCCCTCAAGCTGGTAGACCGGTTCGGTTCTCTTGAAGATGTCTTGGATAACGCCGAAAAGGTTACGGGGAAGGGCCTGAGTGAGAAGCTGAAACAGTTCGCCGATCAGGCGCGAATGAGCAGGGACCTGGTGACCATCAGGACGGATGTACCGGTTCCCTTCGATCTGGATAATTTACGTTTCCGGGAGCCCGATGCGGAGGTTCTGAAGGAGATCTTCAGGAAATTTGAGTTTCCCGGCCTCATAACACGGCTGGGAGAAGAAGGAGGAAAGGGAGAAGCGGAAGCGGCTGACTACCGCCTTATAACCCAGGGGGCGGAGCTTGCCTCTCTCCTTAATGAACTGCGTGATGCAGGCACCTTTTCCTTCAATCTCCAACTGACGGGAGATGACGCGGTGAGGGCCGGAATCGTGGGTGCTGCTCTCTGCTCGGGCGAAGGGAAGGCCTGCTATATCCCCCTGGCCCACACGGGAACTGGGGCACGGGAACAGCTCAATGCGGACACAGCCTTGGCGGCCCTGAAAGATGTTTTTTCCGACGAAACATTGAAGAAATACGGCCACGATACCAAGGTTGCGGCTCTCGCCCTTGCGCGCAGGGGAATACCGCTGAGGGGGGATGTGTCGGATACCATGCTTGCCGCGTATATCCTCGATCCCTCACGACGGGGATACGACCTGCCCGATCTGGTCCAGGAGCTGTACGGCCGGGCCATACCTGCTCTCAAGGATCTGACGGGGAGCGGGGCGCGAGCGGTCTCCGTCGACACCCTGCCCATCGAGGAAGTTGTCCCCTATGCGTGCCGGTGTGCGGACTTCATCTTCAGGCTCGCCCCCCTTCTCTCCGAACGGATGGAGGAGGCGGGACTCAAGAAACTTTTCGATGACGTGGAGATGCCGCTTGTCGAGGTGCTCACCGCCATGGAGGCGGCGGGAGTCCTCATCGATTGCGATCTGCTGGCGGAGATGTCGAGCCAGTTGGGACAACTCCTGGAGATCTCGGAGGAGAAGATCTACCGTTTGGCTGGGGAGCGGTTCAATATCAATTCGCCGAAACAGCTCCAGGTGATCCTCTTCGATAAGCTGAATCTCCCCCGGGGGCGGAAGACGAAGGCGGGATATTCGACAGACGTGGATGTGTTGACAAATTTAGCGAAATCCTACGATCTTCCGGCTGAGATCCTCGCCTATCGGAGTCTGATGAAACTCAGATCGACCTACGTCGATGCCCTTCCTCTCCTCGTCAATCCGGAGACGGGAAGGGTGCATACGTCGTACAACCAGACGGTTACGGCTACGGGGAGGCTCTCGAGCAGCAATCCCAACCTCCAGAACATCCCCATCAGAACGGCCGAAGGGAAGAGGATACGTCAGGCCTTCATAGCACCTGAAGGATGCGAACTCGTTTCGGCCGATTATTCCCAGATAGAGCTCCGCATCTTGGCTCACCTCTCAGGGGACGAACTGCTTATGAGCGCCTTCGAGTCAGGCGAGGATATACATACGAAGACAGCATCCGACATATTCGGTGTGTTTCCCGGGATGGTCAGTGAGGAGATGCGCAGGCAGGCGAAGGTGATAAACTTCGGCGTCATTTATGGGATGAGTCCCTTCGGCCTTTCCAGAGAACTGGGGATCAGCCTGAATCGTGCGAAAGAGTATATCGATGGATATTTCTCCCGATTCTCCGGTGTGCGCAGGTACACGGAAGAAACGCTGGTAGGTGCCAGAAAAAACGGGTTTGTCACCACCCTTCTGAACCGGCGACGGTACATACCCGAAATAAACAGTGCAAATACACAGGTCCGCCAGTTTGCGGAACGGATGGCCATCAACACCCCCATACAGGGAACGGCGGCCGATCTGATCAAGGTGGCGATGGTGAATATCGCCGGAAGGATTAGGGAGAAGAATCTGTCCGCATCTATGATTATGCAGGTGCATGACGAATTGGTTTTTGAAGTCCCCATCTCTGAAAAGGAGACGGTAATGAGCCTTGTCAAACGGGAAATGGAACAGGTGATAGATCTGAATGTACCGCTGAAGGTGGAGATCGCTTCCGGAAAAAACTGGGATGAGGCCCATTAGTTGAATGGTGAACATACGTTCCGCACCTTGTTGCGAGGAACCTCACTGTTACGGCAGCGGATTTTACGGAATCAGACAATCAGACGGGAATCGATTTGACGAAGCTTCTGGGTGCATGGCAGGGCGGCGTGAGGGATACAAAAAGAATATAAAGGGGGCAGGCATGGCAGTTATCGAATGGAAAAAGGATGGGACAGTTGCGGTCATGGAGATGAACAACGGCGAGAATAGGCACAATCCTGACTTTGTTCGGGCTATCCTGAACGTCTTTGATGAAATCGAACATGACGAGACCATTTCATCGGTGGTTATCACCTCAAGCGATACGAAGAATTGGTCGCAGGGTATCGATATCGTGTGGATGATGGACGCCATGAGTAAGAAGGACACCCAGGCGATCAAGGATTTTTTATATGGCCTGAACAGGATATTTACACGGATTCTGTATTTCCCGATGCCTGTTATCGCGTCCATGAACGGACACGTTTTCGGCGATGGAAGCATCATGGCCTGTGCCTGTGATTTCAGATTCATGAAAGCCGACAGGGGATATTTCTGTTTCCCTGAGGTGGATATAAACATCCCCTTTCTGCCGGCGATGCTCGCTATCATAAAGAAGGCGATTCCATACTACAAACTTGAGGAACTGGTGTACAGCGGCAAGAGGGCGACCGCGAAAGAGCTTGAAGAAAGTCACGTCATCGTGAAGGCATGTGAGGATGAAGGGGCTCTTCTCGAAGATGCCATAGCCTTCGCGAGGACCTTCACCAAAAAGAGGGCAGTATTCGAGCAGCATAAAAAGAGGCTGCATAAGCATATCATCGAGATCATGGAGAAAGAAGACCCGGCATTTATTGAGTCTCTCAATATAATGATCTGAGTAATATTCGGAGATGGAAAAACGGACAGTTATTGTGGTCGGAGGAGGAGCGTCAGGGTTGATGGCCTCCGGGCAGGCTTCAGGACAGGGTGCAAAGACCCTCCTGCTTGAGAAGATGCACCGTCCCGGACGAAAGCTCGGTATCACCGGTAAGGGACGGTGCAACCTCACCAATGTTGCATCACTCACGGAATTTATTTCTCACTTCGGTTCCAACGGGATCTTTCTCAGACAGGCCTTTCACCGTTTTTCGAATGATGATCTTGTAGCGTTCTTTGAGGATTTGGGCGTTCCCACTGTTGTCGAGCGAGGTGGGCGGATATTTCCTGCAAGCGGACAGGCACGTGATGTGATTGATGCGTTGATGGAATGGATCGGTCGACAGGGGGTTACGATACGGCGGGATGTGTCGATAGATTGCCTGCTTATCAAAGGCGGAAAGGTTTGTGGCGTGCGGGATACGGAAGCAAATACCTATGCCGCCGATGCCGTAATCGTCGCGACGGGGGGCGTATCGTATCCCACCACCGGTTCTACCGGTGATGGGTACCGGCTTGCCCAATCGGCAGGGCATTCTATCGTGCCGGTTCGTCCAGCGCTGGTTCCTCTTGAGACTGCCGGGGATGTGGCGTCGCGTCTGCAGGGTCTGAGTATGCGCAACGTGAATATCAGTGTCCTAGTTGACGGCAAAAAACGAAATGAGGCCTTTGGAGAAATGCTCTTTACCCATTTCGGTCTTTCCGGACCCGTCATTCTTTCACTGAGCGGCGGAATAAGGGATGTATTGGATCTGGGTGGAAGGGTAGCAGTATCCATTGACCTGAAACCCGCATTGGATGAACACAAGCTGGATGAACGGCTGCTGCGCGATCTTGACGCGTATGGCAAACGCACGTTTCGGACGCTGCTTGGGGATCTGCTCCCCGCGAAACTGATTCCGGTCTGTATAACCGCTACGGATATCCCCCCTGACAGGAGAGGTCATCAGATTACCGCGCGGGAACGAAGGCGTCTGCTGGTGTGGCTCAAGAACTTTCGCCTTGAGGTGACCGGAACCCGTCCGCTCACCGAGGCCATTGTCACGGCGGGGGGAGTCAATACGAATGAAATAGATCCTCGCACCATGGCGTCACGTCTTGTGGGTGGACTCTATTTTGCGGGTGAGGTGATGGATATCGATGCCGATACCGGAGGTTACAATCTCCAGGCAGCCTTTTCCACCGGCTGGCTCGCGGGAAGATCGGCGGCCCGGCACTGAGTTTCAGGGTCGGGTATAATCAATGACGACAAAAGCACTATCCCGCGGGAGGTGGCGCCACAGGATCCGTTTTTTCAGAGGGTTTTCCTTCCGGGGTTGTCACGTCGACCTGTTCGCTTACCTGAAACTTCCTCTTTTTGATCTCCTGCATGATCTCTTCAAGGGTTATCGTACCGTCATCAAACGTTACCGTAATGGTGGATGTGGTGGAGTTCATCTTGAAATCGAGGATGCCTTCTGTCTTCTTCAGGATAGAACTTATCCTGGCCCTGCCCGATCATCCCCAGCAGCCCGAGACTTTCAAACGATAGGTCTTTTCGGCGGCAAGGGATACCTGCGAAAGAAACAGAATCATTGCGCAGAGGAGTACCCCGATACTATGTTTTTTCATTTATTACAGATCTTCCACGTTCTTAAGTATTTTCAGCTTTCCCTTGCTGATCATGTTCGCCTTTGCACCCTCGAGCCATGACATGAAGTATCGTTCTTCCTTCATCCGAAGGAGATATTTCTTTATGGAATCTTTCTGTGCTTCCCAGTCTTTTTCGTCCAGCTTACCCTCATCTTTAAACTTCATGATAATATGCTTCCCGTCGACGAGGAACACGGTATCGGGGTAGGGCTCTTTCTCCGACATCTTGATGAGGGCTTCCTGCAATTCCTGAGAGTAGCCGATTTTTGGTATGTCGGGATTCATCAGCGGGAATAATCCGGTTTCCAACACTTTGAGACCGGCATCTTGGGAAAGCTTTGCCATATCCGTTCCGGTCTTCAGGCGGTTGAGCATTTCTTCCGCCTTCTTTTTGCTTAACCGTATGGACTCGTTATCGGTATAGTGCTTTTGAACTTTCGTTACAATGTCTTTGAGCTCGGGTATGTATGACGGTTTCAGCGATAGGAGTTTAAATACATAGAATCCCTTGCTGTCGGATACGACGCGCCCCAAGTCTCCTTCTGCCAGATCGAATACATGTTCACCCAGATCTTGAATGCCGGCCAACTGATCGGGGAGAGGGGTATCCCGGAATAATTCCGATGTCTCTATAGTCAATCCCTTTTCCTTGGCGTAGTCTTCGAAGTTTTCCTCCTGGTAGATCGTGTCGTGGGCCTTCTTTGCCGCTTCGAATGCCGCATCCATACCCTTTATCGATCTCAAGGCGGAGACAATGGTGTCCCTTACTTCCGGCAGAGGTTTTGTCGTTCCCTTATCTTCGAACTCAGCGGTATGATAGTTGTAATATTCCTCTATCTCTTCTTCCGATATATCCGCTGCATCGGCAAAGGATGCGCCCTTGAAGACTAGGTATGTAATCACCGCGCCCTGAGATACCCGGAACTCCTCGCCATGTTCTTTCAGATACCCTTCAAGATCCGTCTCTGAGGGCTTTCCTGTGGCCTTGACCAGATCCGAAGGCAGGGCTATGAAATCGATGTTGATCTTTCTGTTCTGCGTATTGTAAATGTCACGGACTTCCTTGTCTGATACCTTTGCAGACTCTCTGATAAGCCTTTCCAGTTTTCCTGTCTTTAAGGCCCGTCTCTGGATAGCCTCAAAATCTTCCGGGGTCATCCGCTGATATCGAAGGGCTCTCTGGTACAGGGAATTATCGAAGACGCCGTCTCTCTGGAAGGCCGGATATGCGACAATGGATGCCTTCAATTCATCGTCGCTTACATCCAGTTTCAGCTCATCGGCCTTCGACAGGATGATAGCCCGATTGATCAGACTGTCGAAAGCCTGTTGTTTCGGGTTCATTTTCTTCAGCAGATCATCGGTCAGATTGTCACCATATCGCTGACGGTAGAAGTCCAACAGGTTCTGATACTCCGTTCTGAATTCTGCGTACGCTATTCGTAGTCCGTTGATCTCCGCGATGGTTTCGGTCTGCTGTCTTCCCCGCATGGATCCGAAGTAGAAGACGAAAACAATAACGATGATACCCAGTACGACCTTCATGAGCCAGTTCTTGGCATGTTTCCGCATTAATTGAAGCATATCTAAACGTTTCTACCTTTCAATTTGATGGCCTTGTGAATCTCGGCATGTCGGTGTCACTGTGCCGTCCAGTCTTGGCTGTCCGCAAAACCTCCAACGTGACTGAGTGGCATAAGTAGTATACTAACATCTAAAATGCAATGATTTTTTCAAGGATGGCAGACAGAAGGTTGCGGCGTATCAGGTATGAACTTGCACGACTGTTGACAGAGACATCACGGGTCGGCCTCAAGACACATTTTAATTGATTAGGTTGTTGAAATACTGTATAGGAAAAGGCCAAACATGATTAATAAAGGGAGATTAGAAACTTGTTATTCGATTATATCCTTGGTTTGATATCGAGTGATTTGGCCATTGATCTGGGGACAGCGAACACCTTAGTATATGTAAGGGGAAAGGGGATTGTCCTGGATGAGCCATCGGTTGTCGCCGTGCACAGGGACCTGAGGGGGACGAAAAAGATCCTCGCTGTGGGGGCTGATGCGAAAAGGATGCTGGGAAAGACACCGGGGAACATTGTGGCTATACGACCCATGAAAGACGGTGTGATAGCTGATTTCGAGATTACGGAAGCCATGTTGCGGCACTTTATCCTCCGTGTTCATAATAGAAGAACCTTTGTGCGTCCGCGGATCATCATATCCATCCCTTCGGGTATTACGCCGGTTGAGAGGAGAGCGGTCAAGGAAACCGCAGAGTCGGCCGGTGCAAGAGAGGTATATCTTATCGAGGAACCTATGGCTGCGGCGATAGGAGCCGGCCTTCCCATAACGGAACCGGTGAGTTCTATGGTTGTCGATATAGGTGGGGGAACGACGGAGGTCGCGGTCATTTCGCTGGCTGGTATTGTCTATTCAAAGTCCGTAAGGGTTGCGGGCGACAAGATGGATAACGCTATCGTGCAGTACATAAAAAGGAAGTACAGCCTTCTCATAGGCGAAAGAACCGGAGAGATGATCAAGACCACCATCGGGTGTGCATATCCGGAGAACGAGATAAAGACAGTAGATGTCAAGGGGCGGGACCTCATATCGGGTATTCCCAAGATTGTAGAGATAAATTCCGAAGAGGTGATGGATGCGCTGTCGGAACCGGTAAGTGTTATCATCAATGCCATCAGGGATGCCTTGGAAAATGCTCCGCCGGAGCTGGCAGGCGATATTGTTGACAGAGGTATTGTGTTAGGCGGGGGAGGAGCCCTCCTGAAAAATCTGGATGTTCTCCTCAGGGAAGAGACCGGCCTTCCTGTAACGATAGCAGAAGAACCTCTCTCGGTAGTGGCAAGGGGTGCCGGCAAGGCCCTGGATGAGTTGGATATTCTGAAAGAGGTAACCATCCAGCTATAGGCATCAACGATTCAGACTTATCATGATCCCTGACTTCCCCCGATACGTCGAGGTATTTTTCGTCTGCTGATCTTGTGAATACCGTTACATATGGATTCTATCCTCGGCGATGGCTCAAAGAAGAAACCGCAAACATTCAATCACGAAGATCCGAAAACTGTAAAGGCACACACTGATCGGCATGAGGCCCTTCTTTCTTTTCTGTTTTCTTTTTGTTCCGATGGCCCTTCGAGGCATTCGGAATGTAGTAGTGCTGCTTAGGACAAGAGATGACATCTCCTAAAAAATATCCAACGATTATTGCAACTCTTGTCCTTGTCATTATCTCCCTGATACTTTTTTCACTGAATTTCAAATCACCGGGAAAACCAGGGTTCTTCAAAAAGATTGTGTTGGAGATGGTCGTGCCTCTGGAGCACGCAATCGGTTCGGTTTTCAACTCAATCGGGGGAGCATGGGGAAGGTATGTGCTGCTGGTAGGACTGGAAAGCGAAACCAGAGACCTGAATGCAAAAGTTGCGTCTTTGATGCAGGAGATAAACGAATATCGTGAGATATCTCTTGAATGTATGCGATTAAGACAACTCATAACTATTAAGGATACCATGAAGTACCCGACAGTCGCCGCCCGGGTGGTGGGGCGGAACAGGCTTTCCGTGTTCAGAACGGTCCTGATCGATCGAGGAACTGCCGACGGGATAGAGACCAACTTTCCTGTAATCGCTGCAGGCGGGGTAGTGGGAAGGGTAATAGAGGTTTCATGGAATGCATCAAAAGTCCTTCTTCTTGTGGATTATAACAGTAGTATTGATGCCCTCGTTCAGAGAAATAGGAGTCAGGGGGTACTCCAGGGGTATGGCCGCTCCGGGTGTGAATTGAAATATGTCCAGAGATCAGAGGATGTAAAGGAGGGAGATGTTGTCATCTCTTCCGGACTCGCCGGAGTCTTTCCCAAAGGGCTGGTCCTCGGGAGAGTTGTCTTCGTTGATAAAGAAGAGCCCGCTTTATTCCAGAGAATCAGGGTGACTCCGGCGTTTGATGTTGCCAAACTGGAGGAGGTCTTGGTTATCGTAAAGGAAGCGGAGGGTGACAGATGACATATTATCTCCTGTTACCGTTTTTTTCACTGCTTGTGCTTACCATTCAGGTAACCGTCTTTGACATACTGTTCTTCGGAAAGGCTGGTCTGGAAATATCATTGATACTGGTTGTGTATGCGGGCCTTTACCTGAACATTGTCCGGGGCGGGATACTGTCTTTTGTCATCGGATTTTTCTTGGACTGTATTACCGGTGTCATGCCGGGTTTCTTTGTGCTGAATTACATGCTCATATTTTTTATCTCAAAAGCGGTTTCACTCAAGGTATATGCCGGGGGGATGATCTTCGCCATTGGCTTCACGTTTCTCTGTGCCCTCCTCGGTAAACTGTTAATCGTGTTGATGTATGAGTTCTTATACGGTATCAACGTGTTTTATGATATCGTGAGTGTCTCGTTTTTTCAGGCTTTGGTAACCTGTGTATCCGCACCTGCCTTTTTTGTCCTGTTTTATCATATTGAGGGTTTGCTGAATGTTTGGGAAGCAAGATCATCTGACTAACTATGATCCGGGAGTATTCAGGGAAAAAATCCGACTGATTATCTGGCTGGTCTTTCTTGCCTTTTTTATCCTGATCTCAAGGCTTTGGTATCTCCAGGTTGTTAAAGGAGATACCCTGAGACAACGGTCCGAGAACAACCGAATTCGCATCCGGGAGATAAAACCTCTGAGGGGATTGATCATGGACACCCATGGAAGTATCCTGGTGGACAATCAATCCTCTTTTGATATATCTGTCATTCCGGAGGCAGCCAAGAACACAGGAGATGTGATCGGTAGGTTGGCACGTCTTTGTGGTTGGGATAAATCCTCAATATCCTGTGGAAACGGTTCTTTAAAATCCGGTAAACCTTTTATTCCTGTCAAGATCGTTAGAAATATAGAGAGGGATAAGCTGGCCATTGTAGAGACGCACTCCATGGATCTGCCGGGTGTGGTGGTCGATGTAGTCCCGATCAGAGAATATATCCACGGGGAAATGATGGCTCATATCCTTGGGTATGTCGGAGAGATAAGTGCCTCCGAGTTGAGCGGGGATGCCTACTTGGGCTACAGATCGGATGATATAGTCGGAAAGTACGGGATAGAGCAATATCTGGATGGATACCTCAAGGGTGAAAGGGGGGGAGAACAGACAGAGGTAGATGCCGCCGGAAGAAGACTCAATGTGCTGGGAAGGACAAGACCCGTTTCCGGAAATAATGTACTCCTTACCATTGATGCCGATCTTCAGAAGATTTGTTGGGATGCCTTTCAAGAGAAGGCGGGAACGGCGATCGTTATGAACCCAAGCACCGGTTCCGTTATGGCGCTGATCAACAAACCGTCCTTCGAACCGAACCTCTTTAACCGTGGAATATCGGGAGAGAAGTGGAAAGAACTGATGGCGAATCCCCTGTGCCCTCTACAAAACAGGGCTGTTTCGGGGCAATACCCTCCCGGCTCCACCTATAAACTGCTGGTTGCGGCCGCGGCGCTTGAGGAGGGACTGATAACGGAGAAGACAAAGATATTCTGCGACGGGACATTCAGAATGGGGGATAGGGTTTTCAGGTGCTGGAAAAAGGATGGCCACGGCTCAATAGATTTACACCGTGCCATCGTAGAGTCGTGTGATGTCTATTTCTATCATCTGGGAGAGATGCTTGGCGTTGATAAACTGGCGGAATATGCCGAAAAGTTTGGTTTTGGATATACAACCGATATCCCTCTGCCGGGTGAAAAAAGGGGATTGGTTCCTACAAAAAGATGGAAGCTGAAAAGATACGGGGAATCCTGGCAGAAAGGTGAAACGACCTCACTGTCCATAGGGCAGGGATTTATCCTCGTAACACCCATGCAACTCCTACGGGCCTATTGCGCCATAGCCAATGGTGGCATTCTGTATAAGCCACTGCTAATACGCAGGATTGAGACAGCCGACAAACAGACGGTCAGAGAATTTCCTCCCGAAATAGAGAAATATCTCCCGGTGAGTAAAAAGAATATCGATATATTACGGTATGCCCTGTGGGGAGCGGTCAATGAACCTCACGGAACGGGTGGTCTATTGAAGAGAGCTGAACAGGATGTATGCGGGAAGACGGGTACGGCGCAGGTTATAAGCATGGGAGAAGATGAAAACGATGAGATGATACCGTACAAATTCAGAGATCATGCCCTCTTTGTCTGTTTTGCGCCGTACAAAGATCCCGTCATGGCGGTCCTGGTTGTTGTGGAGCATGGGGGACATGGTGGATCCGTTTCCGGTCCCATCGCGCGGAGGATTGTTGACGGATATTTTAATCTCAAGCGAAACGGGCAGAAGATGTGAAGATTGATCGCAGATTATTGGCCAATTTTGATTGGGTCCTTCTGGGGCTGGTGCTTCTGATAAGCGGTATAGGCATTGTGAATCTCTATAGTGCCGGTTATAACTTAAACTCGGGAGGAGAACCTTTCTATATAAAACAGATATACTGGGTCTTGCTGGGACTTTTTGTAATGGTTGTCACCTTCAGCATCGATTATCATTTCATCATACGGAATGCCTATGTGATCTATGTGGTCACGCTTTCTCTCCTGATGCTGGTCTTTTTTTACGGGAATATTACCCATGGATCCCAGAGATGGTTGATTCTGTATGGATTTTCCTTTCAACCGTCGGAATTGATGAAGCTGTCCACTATCATTGTTCTGGTGAGGTACTTTAATGATAACATAGAGAAAGGGTATCATTTCGGTAATATTATAACCCTTCTGGCAATCGTTGGAGTGCCATTTTTTATGATAGCCCGGCAACCGGATCTGGGTACCGCACTGTTTCTGATGATCCTGTTTTGTTCCATGGCGGTTTTTGTCGGAGTGGGCAGAAAGTTTCTGATATACTTTTCCCTAAGCGGTATGATATTAGCTCCGCTGTGCTGGTTTCTTCTGAAGGATTATCAGAGAGAAAGGATTCTTACCTTTCTGAACCCTGAAAGGGATCCCCTCGGAGCAGGGTATCATATCATACAATCCATTATCGCAATCGGGTCCGGCGGTATCTTGGGCAAGGGATTCCTGAGGGGAACTCAGACACAACTGAGATTTTTGCCCGAGCAACAGACGGACTTCGCCTTTTCCGTCTTTGCGGAAGAATGGGGATTTGGAGGGGTCTGTGTCCTGATGTTCCTCTTTCTTCTCTTGATACTCTGGGGACTTCAGATTACACGATATTCCAGGGACTTACCCGGGGCGTTGCTGTCCTTTGGAGTGACGCTATTTGTCTTCTGGGGCATATTTATCAATGTCGGCATGGTTATCGGTATCTTCCCTGTTGTGGGTATACCCCTCCCCTTTTTCAGCTACGGTGGTTCTTCAATGATGGTTCTGATGATAGGGGCTGGATTACTCATGAATGTGAGTATGAGGAGGTTTATCCTTCAATCGTGACCGTTTTACGAGTTCCGAAGGCACTCATGTGGAGAGGAACTCTGAGAGGAGATCTCAAATGATGACCAAAAAGAAAGACAACAATGGGGAAATAATGGCTTTTTTAGGAAGAGGAGCGGAATTCAACGGAAAGCTTGTCCTGAATGGATTGGTGAGGATCGATGGCGAGTTCAAGGGCGAAGCATTGGGGAGCGGAACATTGATCATCGGGGAAGGCGCCTGTGTCGAAGCAGATATCGCGGTTGACAGTATCGTCATATCCGGTGAAGTGAGAGGAAACCTCGATATCAAGGGAAAGACAGAGATTTCATCCACAGGAAAACTACTGGGCAATATGAAGACGTCGAATCTTGTGGTGAAAGAGGGCGCCGTCATTGATGGTACATGCAGGATGTTGGATGCCGATAAGGGAGACCATGTCGTGATTGCAACAGACGAATAACGAAGAACCTCCAACTAATTCATATGAGGGATAAAATGGACGGCTGCGGGTGTCCCCGTAACCGGTTTTTATTTTTAGCCTACCATGTCAGAATAACAGGTTTTTTCTCTTTTCTATCAAAGGTCTTCATCGGAGTGAGAATCGCGGTTTTTTTCTGACTAACGGTCAAAAAAAACTTGACAAGGCTATTGAGTTATGGTTAGTACTTTGCGATTTTCAACAGGGGCTTCAATAAAATTTTTTCTTTTCAATGCTTTTACTCATCATACATTTCAAATATAGTGCTGTAGCTCAAGGAGTGGCGGGTAGTTATGGTAGAACTGAATTATACAGTCTGGGTCCAGATGGCCAATTTCCTCGTGTTAATTCTTATTCTCAATTTTCTCCTTTATAAGCCTGTTTTAAAAATCATCGAAAAAAGAAATAAAAAGATCGAAGAATCAAAGGAAGAGATTCGATCTCTCGATGAGGCTATCGAAAGTAAGTCTGCTCAGTATGAGGAGAAGATGCACCAGGCACGGATGGAAGCAACGGGTCAGAGAAACACCATCAAGGGGGAGGGAACGGGACAGGCCAAAGAGATACTTGACAAGGTGAAGGATGAGATCTCGAAAAGTATGGAAAATTTTAAGGATACGATGCAGAAAGAAGCGGATGAAGCAAGGGAAACTCTACGGGATCAAACACGTACGATAGCTGGAGATATTTCTGAAAAGATACTGGGAAGGGGTGTTCAATGATACGATTTCTTCTTACCGTTCTGGCTCTTACCCTGATTCCCCTGTTCGCTTATGCGTCGGGTGGTGGAGAATCGGCCGAGGGGAGTTTGATCAATCTAGGATGGAGAATACTCAACTTTACCGTACTGGCCGTTGTTCTTTACAAACTTTCAGCGAAGGCTATCAGGAATTTCTTTGTCGGTGGTCGTGAATCCATAAAGGCTTCGCTGGAGGAGGCAGCTTCGGCAAGAGAAAAGGCGGAAAAGAGACTCAGAGAACATTCGGAACGGCTGGATAAGGCAACGGCGGAGATACAGGAAATTGCCGATATGATAAAGGCACAGGGGCTCGCCGAGAAAGAAAAGATTATTGAGGAAGCGAAAAGGGCCGCTGAGAAAATAAAGGAAGATGCTCAGACCGGGATGGATCAGGAATTCAAAAGGATTCTTAAGCAACTCAGATCGGAAGCTACGGAACTTTCGGTTACGATGGCGGAAGAGATCTTGAAGAAGAACATTGAAGAAAAAGATCATGAGAATATGGTTAACGATTTCTTAGATAGGATGGTGAGCCGAAATTGATTGGAAGCGATATTGCGAAAAGGTATGCCAAGGCCCTGTTTGAAATAGCACGTGAGGAAGGCACCATAGAGGTCATATACGGCGAGTTGAAAGAATTCTCCGCTCTGTTGGCACAGAGTGCGGACTTGGCTGAGTTTTTTGCCAATCCAGTATTTGACAGCTCCGATAAGGCGGCCGTTATGGGAAATATCCTGGAAAAGATCAAGATGTCGGGCACTACATCTAATTTTCTGAAGTTGCTGGTTGACAAGAGAAGAATCGATGCCCTGAAACAGATCGAAACGTGTTATAGGAAATATATGGATGAAGTCTTGAACAATGTACGGGTTGACGTAAAAACGGCATTCCCGCTGTCAGAGAATCTGTTTGCAAGGATTAAGGAACAGATGGAAGGCATGACCGGAAAGAACGTTGAGATGATTGTTGAAGAAGATCCATCACTGCTGGGTGGTATTGTAATAGGAGTCGGCGATACTCTGTACGATGGCAGCGTTCGAGCTCAACTGGACAGCATAAGGGAACTCATAAAGGAGGATATGTAAGGGATGGATGCAATCAGGGCAGAGGAAATAACACAGGTAATTTCCAAGCAGATCAAGGATTATGAGAAAAAACTGGATGTCAGTGAGACAGGTACCGTCCTGTCGGTAGGTGATGGTATCGCCAGAGTGTATGGCGTGGAAAATGCCATGGCTATGGAACTGCTCGAGTTCCCCGGTGGCATATTGGGAATGGTGCTCAACCTTGAACGGGACAACGTCGGTGTGGCTATCCTGGGTGAAGATATACATATCAAAGAGGGCGATGTGGTCAAGAGGACGGGCAAGATCGCGCAGATCCCGGTCGGAGAGGCGGTTTTGGGACGCGTTATCGATGCCACGGGAGCTCCTCTGGATGGAAAGGGACCCATAGAGACGGATACCTACAGCAGAATAGAGGTTGTCGCACCCGGTGTGATCCAGAGACAGCCGGTCAATCAGCCGATCTATACGGGACTCAAGGCCATCGATGCCATGACACCCATCGGAAGAGGGCAGCGGGAACTGGTAATTGGAGATCGACAGATCGGGAAGACGGCAATCTGTATCGATACCATCATCAGGCAGAAGAATACCGGTATCAAGTGTATCTATGTCGCCATCGGACAGAAGAAATCAACCGTGGCACAGGTGGTCGAGGCCTTGAGAAAACACGAGGCCATGGATTATACCTGCGTCGTTTCTGCCTGCGCGAGCGACCCGGGGACGTTGCAGTACATAGCCGCCTTTGCCGGATGCAGCATCGGTGAATACTTCAGGGACAGAGGTCAGGACGCCCTGATCATCTACGACGATCTATCCAAACAGGCCGTGGCCTACCGGCAGATATCGCTCCTCCTGAGACGGCCCCCGGGGCGTGAGGCATACCCCGGAGATATCTTCTATAACCACTCACGGCTGCTGGAACGTGCCGCCAGGGTGAGCAAGGAGTTGGGCGGTGGTTCTCTCACGGCCCTTCCCATCATCGAGACCCAGGCCGGCGACGTCTCCGCATTCATTCCCACGAATGTGATCTCCATTACCGATGGGCAGGTTTTCCTTGAGCCGGACCTCTTCTATGCCGGAGTCAGACCCGCAATCAACGTCGGTATATCGGTTTCCCGTGTCGGTGGGGCGGCACAGGTGAAGGCCATGAAGCAGGTTGCCGGCACCTTGAAGCTCGACCTTGCGCAGTACCGAGAGCTTGCATCATTTTCGCAGTTCGGAAGCGACCTCGACAAGGCGACCCAGGCACAGCTGGATCGGGGAGTCAGACTCGTTGAGATTCTGAAACAGCCCCAGTATCAGCCCATGTCACTGTCCCAGGAGGTGGTGGTTCTCTATGCGGGAGTCAGGGGATTTGTGGATAAATATCCCGTGGAACGCCTCAAAAGTTATGAGAAGGAACTCCTGGGATTCGTGGGAACCAAATATCCGGATATTATGAGTGAGATAGATGAGAAACAGGAACTCAACCCTGAACTGGACAAAAAGATAAAAGAGATGTTGACGGAATTTGATTCGGTATTTGCCTCCGAGTAGAGAGACAGAATCTGAGTACGGTTGTGTAATCAGGAGATGGTACAGGGGAGTGGTTGTTAATGGGCGCATCGCTAAAGGATATTAAGAGACAATCTATCGCCGTCGATAAGACCCGACAGATCACCAGGGCCATGAATATGGTGGCGGCGTCGAAGCTGAAGGCGGCACAGGTGAAGATGGAAAACTTCAGGCCCTACGCAGGCAAGCTGATGGATGTGTTCAGTAGCCTGGCCGGGAGGGTCATATCGACCTCGAATCCTCTGCTTGCCGTGCGTGATTCCGGTAGGATCAGGCTGATTCTTATGACCTCTGACAGAGGCCTGTGCGGTGGATTTAATACGAATATCATAAAAGAAGTCGATAAATTCATAAAAGGGAAAACGGCAGAGGGGAAGAATGTGTCGTTGATCACCGTCGGCAAGAAGGGAAGGGATTCCTTCAAAAAGAAGGTACCCATAATGGGCGAACATATCGACCAGTTGAATCGTTTTGATATCAGTCTGGCATCGCACATTGCCGAAGAGGTTATTACCCCCTTTATCGCCGAGGAATATGATGAGCTGTATCTCTGCTATAATGAATTCAGGAACGTAAGCTCGCAGAGATCTACCATCGTCCGTCTGCTCCCCGCGGCATCCGTCGATTCAACCGAAGAGGATCATGAGTCCGGGGATACCGTGGATTACATTTATGAGCCATCCGAAGAAGAACTCCTTGCCCATATCATCCCCATGTATTTGAGGGTACTGATCTACAGGGGACTGCTGGAGACTTCGGCCGGAGAGCACGGCGCCAGGATGGTCGCGATGGACAACGCAACGAGTAACTGTGAAGAAATGTTACAGCACCTCACCCAGCAGTTTAACCGGGCACGGCAGGCGGCTATTACTGCGGAACTGATGGATATCGTAGGTGGTACGGAGGCACTGGCGGCAAGGGGGTAGCCGTATACGGAAGGATAAACTACTGAAGGAGATGGGAATGAATACAGGAAGGATTGTACAGGTTATCGGCCCCGTAATCGATGTGGAGTTTGAAGAGGGGAATCTCCCCAACATCATGAACGCACTCACGATTACGAATCCGGCCATCAACGATGAAGAGGATAATCTTGTCGTGGAAGTTGCCCAGCATCTTGGTGATAACGTGGTCAGATGTATCGCCATGGAGATAACGGATGGTCTCGTGAGAGGGATGAAGGCCAAAGATACGGGGGCTCCCATTACGGTGCCCGTCGGTGAAGCCTGCCTGGGGAGGATCGTCAACGTGATTGGAAAGCCAGTGGACGGTTTGGGACCGATAAGCTCGGAGAAAACCCTGCCTATCCACCGTGAAGCACCCTCGTTTTTGGAACAGGACACATCGGTGCACGTCCTCGAAACCGGCGTCAAGGTTATCGACCTTCTCGTTCCCTTTCCCCGTGGCGGGAAGATGGGGATGTTCGGTGGCGCAGGAGTCGGAAAGACGGTCGTCATGATGGAGATGATTCACAACATCGCCATGCATCATGGCGGTATCTCAGTATTTGGGGGTGTCGGTGAGCGAACACGTGAGGGAAATGACCTGTACCTCGAAATGAAAGAATCCGGGGTTATCGACAAGGCGGCCCTTGTCTACGGCCAGATGACGGAGCCCCCGGGAGCCCGGGCCAGAGTGGCACTCACGGCGCTTACGGCGGCGGAATACTTCAGAGATGTAGAAGGACAGGATGTGCTCCTCTTCGTCGACAATATATTCAGATTTACGCAGGCAGGTTCCGAGGTTTCGGCCCTCCTGGGAAGAATGCCCTCTGCGGTCGGATATCAGCCGACGCTGGCAACCGACCTCGGAGAACTCCAGGAACGGATCACATCAACGAACAAGGGATCAATCACGGCGGTACAGTGTGTATATGTGCCCGCCGATGACCTGACCGACCCCGCACCGGCTACCACCTTTGCACACCTTGATGGGACAGTCGTTCTTTCACGTCCCATTGCGGAACTCGGTATTTATCCTGCTGTTGACCCCCTCGATTCAACGTCACGCATCCTTGATCCCAATGTCCTGGGTGAAGATCACTATCAAACGGCACGGGATGTGCAGATTATCCTTCAGAAATACAAAGACCTTCAGGATATCATCGCCATCCTTGGGATGGATGAGCTTTCCGAGGAAGACCGGGTGACGGTCAGCAGGGCGAGAAAGATCCAGAGATTCCTCTCGCAACCCTTCTTTGTAGCCGCCCAGTTTACGGGTACGGAAGGCAAGTTTGTGTCGGTTGCGGACACGGTCAAGGCCTTCAGGGAGATCCTCGACGGAATTCACGATGACCTCCCGGAGCAGGCGTTTTACATGGTCGGCGGCATAGAAGACGTCAAGGAAAAAGCAGCTAAACTTACGGAAGAATAGGTTGGAGGATTGTTAAATGGCCGATCAACTGATGTTAGAGATAGTGACACCTGAAAGGCTCGCGTTCAGTGGTGTTGTCGAAGAGGTGACATTATCAGGAAGCGAAGGAGAATTCGGGGTGTTGATCGGTCACGCACCGCTCTTGAGTTCCATAAAATACGGTGAACTCAACTACACGAAGGACGATAAGAAAACCTATTTTATTGCCGGAGAAGGATACGCAGAAATAACGAATCTCAAGGCAACGGTTCTTATTGAATCAATCGAAGAGGCGGTGTATATAAATAAGGAAACGGCCCTGAAGGACAAGGAAGCGGCGGAAGCGCAACTGTCGGGTCTGAACAAGGATGATCCCGAATACGAGAAGGTAAAGAAAGCTCTGGATATGGCCGAGGCACGGATAAAGGTTGCAGAGAAGATATAGAGGTGTGATTTCGGTATAGTATCCTGTATATTCGTCATGTTACGGCAAGAGATATGAAAGAGCCAAGAGAGCTTGCTCTCTTGGCTTGTTTTTTCCGTGGAGGAGGCATCGATTCATGGAGAAATCACAGAAACGCTTGCTGAATATCCTGATATACGCTCCGGTTTGTCTGCTTCCCCATCTTGTGTTCGCTACCCTTGCCGCTGCAGCAGAGACTGCCGGTCCTGACATATTTGACATCGGAACAAAACTACCCGTATGGACGGCACTTCCTTTTGCCGGAATCCTTTTATCCATAGCTCTCTGTCCTCTCCTTCTTCCCTATTTCTGGCATAATCATTTCGGGAAGATCTCCGCCTTCTGGGCGCTGCTCTTTGCCGTACCCTTTCTCTTGTTCTACCGGGATGTGGCCCTGTATCATATACTCCATATTTACCTGATAGACTATATCCCCTTCATCATACTCCTGTGGGGTCTGTTCACCATAGCCGGAGGGATCGTCATCAGAGGGTCATTGAGGGGCACCCCTGCTCTCAATACGATAATGCTGGCGATCGGCACGGTATTAGCCTCGTGCGTAGGGACGACAGGGGCTGCCATGGTCATGATACGGCCTGTTCTCCGTGCGAATAAGGAACGAATGAAGAGGACGCATGTCGTCTGCTTTTTTATATTTCTTGTGGCTAATATCGGAGGCTCACTCACGCCGCTGGGAGACCCCCCCCTCTTTCTCGGGTTTCTCCATAATGTTCCATTCTTCTGGGTTACAATGGGCCTATTACCGCACATGTTGACCGCATCGGTACTATTGCTGGCACTCTTTTTTATTGTTGATACACTGTATTATGGAAGGGAGAAGCGACAGATCAAAACGGAATCTGTTGAAGAAAAGATTCCCCTTAAGGTTGAGGGGAGTATCAACTTTGTGTTTCTTGCCGGTGTGATCATTTTCGTGTTTATGAGTGGTTACTGGAAGGCGGGACATTTCAGCGCCGTCGGAATACACCTGGAATATCAGAATATGGTGAGAGATCTCGGTATCATAACGATGGGGATTCTCTCTCTTGTATTTACAACAAAGAGATTAAGAGAGGCGAATGATTTTAGCTGGTTTCCCATCATGGAGGTTACAAAGCTCTTTGCAGGCATCTTTATGACAATCATTCCGGCACTGGCCATATTGAAGGCGGGCAGCGGAGGTGCCATGTCCGGTCTTGTGACGGTTATTCGAGAATCCTACCACTACTTCTGGGTTACCGGCACCTTATCATCTTTTCTCGACAACGCGCCCACCTACCTTACCTTTTTCAATCTTGCCCTCGGCAACCTCGGCATTACAGAGGCTATGGTGCCCGGTGCGCTCACGGCGAAAGCGGCGACGGCACATCCGGAGTTTATTATGTATCTGAAGGCCATCTCCGCCGGAGCGGTCTTCATGGGAGCGAATACCTATATAGGTAATGCCCCCAACTTTATGGTAAAATCCATCGCGGAAGAGGCCGGTGTCAACATGCCCAGTTTCTTCGGATATATGATTAAATACTCAATTCCTATTCTCATTCCTGTCTTTATCCTTGTAACATTGATATTCTTTTAGTGAGAGGGACAAATGTTGCAGAGAAAGGTGCATAAGATATGAACAACGAGTATTCTGAAGTGGTGATAGAAGGGTCACTTGACCGCATCAGGGGATTTGTGGTCGGATTTCTTGAGGGGAAAGGGATACAGGGTGAGGCGATCTTCGAGGAGGAGCACCATGTGGCCAACGAAAGCAGATTCGGTCAGATGATGCGTCTTATCGGCGTAAGGGGAAACCGTTTTCACCTTATTATCGAAACAGAATTCTTCAAACTCCTGGAAGAAGCCCTGAAGAGGCGCAAGGAGGAACTTGCGCTGAAAATAACATCCGAAAAAAAAATCAGCCGGGCTTCCTTCGACTTTCGCTACCGGGCATATACGAAGGAACTGGGAGAGGAACTGATGACCCTCTTTGGTGACTTGGAGGAGGGGCTCCACATGCGGGACTATCAACCCAAAGAAACCCTGTTGCCGGAAGGCAAAGGAGTGGAAGCGTATGCTCCGCTGCATGAGTATGAGATAAAGGCCGCGGGGACGATATCCGGACCGGTCAAGGCCGTGATTGATTTCTACGGCAGGGCGGAACACCACGATATGGTGGAACTGGATAATATAACCTTGGAATATGCAGAGGCCTGAAGCGTCCCGTGTTACTTACTGATACCCGAGGCGAATACCCACGGTGTGCAATAGGACGGTATGTATGTTTTGGTAAACCTGACATCTGAAAAAAATTTTGTCAGGAGTCCTTCTGCCACCTTTAAGGTTTCCTCGTCGTAATCCGAGCAGCACTGGACGGTAATCATACCGGATGGGTTCAGACTGGCACTGATCCTTGTGAAAAGATTGTCTAGAAAAATATCCCGATCCATATCAATAAAGGCCTCCGGGTGCATCGTCAAATCGTAGATGATGGCATCGAAGCGACGGGGAGTGTCCAGAAAACTGAAAACATCATCGTTGATAACTTCAACCCTTTCATCATCGAAGGCGTCGTGACAGATACCTTTCATGTATCTTCTGCATGCCGTTGTGACCTCCTCATCTATGTCGATCAACGTGACCTTTCGAGGGTTGTGTTTCAGGAGTTCGTGGAGGACACCACCATCGCCTCCTCCCAGAATTGCCACATTGTGCAGGGGGATCTCGGCCTCGATGAGTGGAGACACCATACTTTCATTGTAAAGATAGGCGTCCTTCTCGGCTATCTGCAGATCATTATCAAGGAAGAGCATCCTTCCGAAATCCTCGTTGTCTATAATCCTTATATTCTGATACTTCGAGATTTTGCCGAATACATCCTTAACGATATGATACCGTATATCGAAACCGTTCTGATTGGTATCATCCGTTATCCAGTTCTTATTGTTGACCTCGATGGGATTCCCCCGAGAAATCTCCGCAATTCTTGTGCTTCCCGGAGAAAGTTCTTCCTTGAAATAATCCATCAGATCGAGGGACGCCTGGGGGTTACGGGAACAGGTATAGATGTCCAGAGACGCATGCCGCGCTTCGGGATAGGTATGTATGGCGACATGTGATTCGCTTATGATAGCGATGGCGGTTACCCCTATGGGATCGTAACAGTGGCTGTCGAGGCTTACCAAACCGAGGTCGCACCTGTCGATACCGTCACGTAAGATCTGCTCGATCGATCCCCTGTCATTGAGTATATCCCGGGAGCAGTTAAAGAATTCTGCTATTATCTGAGTTCCCTGTGGTTTCAGAACGGCTCCTATCTTATGGTACAACTGAAGATCCTCGCAGCCCTGTATGTAGGAAGTTTCAACTTTTATATCGGCAGGGTAAGGGAGAATCTCCAGTAATTCAGAAAAATTGATGATTTTACCCCTGCTGTGCAGTGATGTACATCGCTTGAAAATACAACGTCAATTTTATATAAAAAAGGGTGTTAGGTGTCAAGGAAAAGAAAAGTTTATTTTTGATATGGCATTTCTCTTTAACATACGTTAGACTTCCCAGCACATAGCGGTTTGAACCATTTGATACCCTGTCTTTAGTTATGATTCTGTTGTCGGGGTTGAGGTGCGGGGATTGCACGTGACGAGAAGGTTGCTTCCCGCCAGGATGGTGAGAGTGTAAGAAAGAATATAATAGTTACTAGTTGGAGGATCGTACAGGATGAGTATATTACGCCGGATGGCCCTTTTTCTGCTCTGTTTCGCACTGATTTTCGTATTGTGTATGTGCTCAAATGAGGATTCAAGTGTTGAGCAGAAGAAAGAACCACAGGCTCTCAAAGAAGAACAGGGAGGGGGCTATGCGGGGGAAGCCAAGGACGGAAAGATCCAAGGCCAGGAGACACTGACCGAGGCTGACGGGACCACCTATGTGGGTGAATTCAAAGACGGCAAGCCTGACGGAAAGGGAACCTTTTCATATCCGGAGGGTAAGAAATATCAACCAAAGGCTATAAATATGGGCGGGAAGACGTGGATCACGGGTCTTCCCATGGGTAAGGAATATGTGGGAGAAGTAAAGCAAGGCGTGCGGGACGGATATGGCGAATTGACCTATTACTCCGGCGGCAAATATGTCGGTCAGTTCAAGGACGGTATCATGAGCGGCAAGGGTACTATGACAAATCCCAACGGCGTCATTTATGAGGGAGAGTTCAAGGACGGAAGGCCTCACGGTCAGGGGACGGTTACGTTTCCCGACGGCAAGAAATATGTCGGGCAGGTGGAGAGTAACAACATACAGGGCAAGGGGGTTATGACGTTTCCTGACGGAAGAAAATACACCGGGCACTTTAATAGGAACAAGATGGATGGAGAAGGGATCTTGTTGTATCCCGATGGAAGGAAAGAGGAAGGCCAATTTAAGGATGGTAAATTTGTAAACTAAAGAGGTTAATGATGCCATCCGATAGCTTTTAGTATCTGTCGGATGGCTTTTCCCTAATTGTGGGCAGTTTTCCTTCATTCTGAGGGATATCTTTCAAAGACGGTGCAGACACGGTATAGATGTCGAGTCCCTGCATTCTGCAAGATGTGAGTTCGCCGAACGCTAAACCCCAGTTATTCATTGACAAGGGGAATCACTCAGTATACTTCTGTATCCAGTGAAATGGGCGGGACATAATACTATGCATGACAGATTCATACGGATCGCGGCAACGGGTCTGGGAAGCGGCTTGTCACCCGTTGCCCCCGGAACGATAGGAACCCTGGTGGGCATACCCGTCTATTTGATCTTTTCCCGCTTGTCGTGGCCGCTGTATCTCCTGTCGGTTGTCGCTTTTTCACTCTTTGCCGTGTATGTCTCACAGGAGGCGGAAAGAATATATCACGAGAAGGATCCGGGACGGATTGTTATTGATGAAATCGCAGGCTTTCTGGTCACCATGTTCCTGGTTACGCCGACCGCCTGGAGTGTATTGGGGGGATTCTTACTGTTTAGAACCTTTGACATCATCAAACCATTCCCCATACGTGTCTGTGAGAGACGTCTCCCGGGAGGCTATGGAGTGGTCGGTGATGACATAATTGCCGGCATATACGCAAATATCGTTTTGCTTCTGCTTCTCAGATTTGTGATGTAAGGGAATGGACCACCATGGATATCGGAATACTGGTTATCGGAAATGAATTGACGAGCGGCATGACACAGGATACCAATTCCTCCTTCATTGCGCAGGAACTGCACGCACAGGGATGGGGAGTATCCGCCATAATGGCCGTAGGTGATGATAAACATGCCATCAAAGGGGGGCTTGATTACCTCATGGGGATCTCCAATGCGCTCATCGTTACGGGGGGCCTCGGTCCCACAGAGGATGATATAACGACAGCCGCTATTGCCGGTGCCTTCAACCTTGGTTTATACTCCGACGATGCCGTTCTGAGGCGGCTCAAGGATCGATTTGCGAGCCTTAAACTCCCGTGGACGGAAAATAACGCAAAACAGGCCATATTCCCCGAAGGTGCCGGTATCATAGACAATAGCTTCGGCACCGCCTGCGGTTTTTTTCTGGAACGAAAGGGGAAACCTGTTGCCGTCATACCGGGAGTTCCCGGAGAGGCCCGGAACATGCTGAAGAGAGGTGTAATCCCACTCTTCAGAGAAAAGCTCGCATACCATGACCATATCGTGAAGAGAACGATAAAGCTCTTCGGAATGACAGAATCTCGGATCGATGAGGCCCTTTCGCATGTGGACCTGAATGTGCCCGGCGTATCTGTGGGGTCCTATCCTTGGTTTCCGGAGATACGCCTGGTCGTCACATCCAGAGGCGACGGCGCGGACCGTGTGGAAGAAAACCTGCGGGTTACTTGTGAGAGAATAGAAGAACAACTTCAAAGACATATATTCGGTTATGATGATGATACCATGGAAGGGCTCGTGGCGGCACTCCTTACCGATAGAGGATTGACCATCTCGATCGCGGAATCGTGTACCGGCGGTTTGATAACCGATCGTCTGACGAATGTACCGGGCAGTTCGGTATTCCTGGAGAGGGGCGTCGTAACATACAGCAATACTTCGAAGGTGGAACTTCTCGGTGTGCCCGCGTCAACCATAGAGAACAAGGGCGCCGTGAGCGAGGAGACGGCCGTATCGATGGCTG